>NZ_JBPFSF010000009.1:0-224461 GCF_051106045.1 Paenarthrobacter sp. FR1
AAAAACAATCGGTATCAACAAACTTGGCACACTATTGAGTTCTCAAACAACAGACACAACCGGCACCACCCACACCCCACAGGGTCCAGGATCGCTCCGGAGCAACTTTTCAAACTTACCCGAACAACCGGATCTTCGCAAATCAGCGTTACCGCCATGTCAGACCCAATCTTCGGCCCCCACCCAAAGCAAGCACGCTCAAAAGCGGCCATTTCCAGGCTGTTATCAAAAGGGGTTGGCCTCCGCAGTTCCCAGCTCCAAGCTGTCTCACTCGCGGCGACTCAGAAGACATTACACGCCCACCAGCCCCGGCACAAATCCACCCCAACACCACCCAAAAACCCCGCAAACACAAGCCAAACAACCCCACCACACCACCAAAACCCGCACAAAACCCACCCAGTGAACCCCATCACAGAGACCCAACCACCCGCCGTCGAACACCCACCGCCCACCCCAAAGTGAGAGAGCGTCCGCCAAAAACGGCGATTAGGTGAGAGAGCGTCGAAGCCGCCGACACACGCCACAAGCGCTTAAACGCAGAAAGGGCCGGCAACCATAACGGTTGCCGGCCCTTTCAGAGCTTCGTGATTACCAGGAAGACTTGGTGATGCCCGGGAGCTCACCACGGTGTGCCATGTCGCGGAAGCGAACACGGGAGATACCGAACTTCTGGAGCGTGCCGCGGGGACGGCCGTCGATCTGGTCGCGGTTACGCAGACGGATCGGGGAGGCGTTGCGGGGCAGCTTCTGCAGGCCGAGGCGTGCAGCTTCGCGTGCTTCGTCAGTCGCGTTGGGGTCAACCAGGGTCTTCTTCAGTTCGAGACGCTTGGCAGCGTAACGCTCAACAATGACCTTGCGCTGCTCGTTGCGAGCAATCTTGGACTTCTTTGCCATGTGTTTAGCGCTCCTCTCGGAATTCGACGTGCTGGCGGATCTTGGGGTCGTACTTCTTCAGGACCAGGCGGTCCGGGTCGTTACGACGGTTCTTGCGCGTTACGTAGGTGTAACCCGTGCCCGCAGTGGACTTCAGCTTGATGATCGGACGTACGTCCTTGTCCTTTGCCATTAGAGCTTTACTCCTCGTGCCAGGATGTCGGCGACGACTGAGTCGATGCCGCGTACGTCGATGGTCTTGATGCCACGGGCTGACAGGGTCAGCGTGACATTACGGCGCAGGGACGGAACCCAGTAGCGCTTCTTCTGAATGTTCGGGTCGAACCGACGCTTGTTGCGACGGTGCGAGTGCGAAATGCTGTGCCCAAAGCCCGGCTCGGCTCCGGTCACTTGGCAGTGTGCTGCCATGACTCTCCTCCAAAGATTGAATGTAACGGCGTGCAGATGTTCCTGCGTTACCGTGCGACAGGCAGTGTCCGCAGCCGGATCCAGACCATTTCGGTAGTTTCCGCAGCAAGTGCGGCGAAGAAGGCTGGCCTCAGGATGGTCAGTGGAACACTGAATCAGGTCCTGGGATACCGGGCGAATACAGGAATGCACGCAACTTGAGCCCCTAACTACCGGCCAACGGGATGTCAGTCAGACTGACTTCACCACCAACCGGAGCAATTGCACACGATCCGCACTACCTAGCGCCTAACTATTCTACGGGCCAGGCCAAATTAAGACCAATCCGGCATCATACGCCCCCACAGCCCGCCGTTATTACAATGACCTGCCTATGGCGGGTCGCTCCTCGTTTCGGCCTAGAGGGGCCTGATCAGTTCGGCGTACTTCGGGCTGAGGCCGTCACCGGATGAGACGCCACGTACGCGCCGCGCCACCCAGGGAGCGGCCGATTCCTTCAGCCAGCGAGCGTTGGCTTTCAAGGCCTCAACCCGGTTGGTCAGTCGTTGCGGCGCGAGTTCGGGAACGTCGATCACATGCTCGTGCTCCAGGACATCCAGCACGCGCTTGGCCATGTTGATATGGCCCGCAGTGGACATGTGCATCCGGTCCTCGCCCCACATACGCCAGTCGTCGTATTCGTCGAACCGCCAGTAGTCCACCAGCAGGGCGCCCTGGTTTTCTGCGATCTCGCGCACCAGTTCGTTGTAGATGGCTGTGCGGCCACGCATGGCGCTGAAGACCTTCGAGCCCTTGGCGTCGAAGCCCGTGAAGAGAACCACGGTGGCGCCCGTCGCGCTTAACTTGGCGATCCCGGCGTCGTACTCCTCCAGCAGCGAGTCGATATCGATCTTGGGCCGCAGGATGTCGTTCGCCCCTGCGTACAGCGTCACCAGCGTGGGCTTCATCGCCACGGCTGCATCCACTTGCTCGGCCATGATCTGGCGGAGCTTGCGGCCGCGGATGGCGAGGTTGGCGTAGCCGAAGTCCGCATTGCTGTGAGCGAGCTGCCCGGCCACTATGTCCGCCCAGCCGCGAACGCCATTGGGACGGGTGGGATCGTCGTCTCCGACGCCCTCAGTGAAGGAGTCCCCCAGGGCAACGTAACGGGCAGAAAAATCCATGCCGTCAGTCTGCCACTTCATCGCGCAGGGCCACAAAGCTCCTGCGTCAGGAGTCGCGAAGGATCCAGTGGTTGTTGTCCAGCCGGGCAACGATTTTCTCACCGATCCGTGCGAGGTCCGCGACGTCGTCCGGGCTGAGCGAGTCAAGCATCAGCGCGCGAACGGATTCCACGTGCCCCGGGGCGAGGGACACGATGGTGGACATGCCGGCGTCGGTCAGGTGCGCTACGGTGACCCGGGCGTCGCCGGGGTGCGCCTGCCGCTCCACCCAGCCGCGCTTCTGCAGCTTGGTCACCACGTGCGAGAGGCGCGACAACGAGGCACTAGTCCGCGCAGCGAGCTCGCTCATGGGCAGGTACCGGCCCTCGGTTTCAGAGAGCATTGCCAGCACGTTGTAGTCAAACAGTGACAGTTTGCCGGCCGACTGAAGCTGGGTATCCAACGCCGAGGGGAGCAAGGTGTTGATGCTCAGGAGGGCCAGCCAGGCACGGCGTTCGTCGGCGTTCAGCCAGCGGGGTTGAGTCATGCAGTCCATCTTAGGAGAATTCATGCTTTCCAAGATCCCTGCAGCGGAGCAAGCGATAGGCTGGCGGCATGTTTGTCGTCTCATTGACCTACAAGGTTCCCGACGAAATCGTCGATTTTCACCGCCCGGGCCATATGGCCTGGCTTAAGGACGCGTTCGACGGCGGGATCTTCCTTGCGTCCGGACGTCGCGTCCCAGCCACGGGAGGCGTGCTGCTGTCCAAAGTGGACAGAGCCACATTGGATGCCTCACTGGCCGAGGACCCGTTCTACAGCAACGGTGTGGCCGAGTTCGAGATCATCGAATTCACCGCCACGAGCGTGGCCGAGGGTTACGAAAACCTGCTGGACAGCTGAGCCCTTGCACGGGCAGTTCCCAACCGCTCCGGCAGCACTACCGGCATGAGCCCGGGCCAGCGGGCCCCGAGGTGGTCGCCGCTGGATACGCCGCGGAGCCGCCGCGAAAGCCAAGGGCCGACGTCGCGCCTCAACCAGGCGACGTCGTCGGCGATGTTTTCGGCGTGGGTCCGCGAACGGGGAGCCGCGAGGGCTGGCGACCTCAGGGCGTGCGGCGCCCCGAGGACCTCAAGGACCTTCTTCGCCATGTAGCTGTGGCCGGGAGTGGACATGTGCAGGCGGTCGGGAGCCCACATCCGCGGGTCCTGGAACTTCTCGAAGCACCAGTAATCAACAAGGAGCGTTCCGTACTTCGCCGCGATCCGCCGGATATTGCGGTTGTAGATGGCCGTGCGCAACTTGAGGGGCTCAAGCAACGGTGACAGGGGAACGTTGTAGCCCGTGAACAGCAGAATGGTGGCTCCGCTGGCTTTGAGGCGCTTGACGGCGTCTTCGTAATCCCTCATGAGCTTGGCCATGTTGAGCCGCGCCATCAAGAGGTCGTTGCCGCCTGCGTAGAAGCTGACCAGCGTGGGGTCCATGGCCAGGGCGGGTTCGATTTGTTCGTCGATGATCCGGTGAAGCCGCCTGCCGCGAATGGCCAGGTTGGCGTACCGGGTTCCTTCATCGTTCCGTGCCAGTTCCTCGGCAACCCGGTCAGCCCATCCGCGGCAGTTGTTGGGCAGTCTGCGGTCAATGTCTCCAACGCCTTCAGTGAAGGAGTCTCCCAGAGCTACGAATCTCCGCGGCATGGTCATTGTGCTGCCTCCCGGTTTTCCATGAGCTTCTTCAGACCGCCCTTGCGGGGGACTTTGACCGGATGCGGCCAGCGGGGCTGGAGCGAATCCCCCAGGGTGACGCCCCTAAGTTTGCGCCCGAATAACGGCACCACCCAGTCGTTGACCCAGCGGCGCTGCCGGCGTTCCCATTCGCGCAGGGACATGCGACTGGGCGGATCCCATTCCTTGGGCGAAATTTTGTGCGGGACGTTGAGGTGGTCAAGAACTTGGGCGGCCAGGTATTTGTGGCCCGCTTTGGACATGTGGAGCCGATCGGGAGCCCACATGCGCTGGTCCTTGTAGGCGTCGAAGCACCAGTAATCCACCAACACCGTGCCGTACTTGGCGGCGATGCCCCGGACCCTTTGGTTGTACAGGGTGTTGCGCTTCTTGAAGGGCTCCAACACAGCGGATACCTTCACGTCGAATCCTGTAAACAGGACCAAGGTTGCACCGGTATCGGCGAGCCTGGCGACGAGGAGCTCGTAGTCGGTGAGCAGCGCTTCCATGTCGGTCCCGAAGTCCAGGATGTCGTTGCCACCTGCGTACAGCGTGATCAGTGTTGGCTTCATGGCCAACGCGGGCTCGAGCTGTTCGTCGATAATGTGCCGGAGCCTCTTACTGCGCACGGCCAGGTTGGCGTACTCCCATCCGGGCTGGGCCTTGGCCAACTTCTCGGCCACACGGTCGGCCCATCCGCGGACTCCGTTGGGCAGGACCTTGCTCGGGTCCCCCACGCCCTCGGTGAAGGAATCCCCGATGGCGACAAACCGCCGTCGAGCGCTGTTCCCGTCTCCGAAATCTTCCCGCACCCCACCGAAGCTACCCGCCCCCGGTTAAGCCCGAACCAACCGGGAGTGAACAAGCCAGTGGCGGGATATGAGAGAAGGTTCGCCAAAACCAGACGGGAAGTGAGAGAGCGTCCGTCACTGCAGGGCCGGTTGTCGGGCATCCGGCCGCCCTTGGAAAAGGCTTAGCCCTCGGCCTTGCCGCGTCGCCAGTACCCCATGAAAGCCACTTGCTTACGGTCAATGCCAACGTCCCGCACGAGGTACCGCCGCATTTCCTTGATCACGAACGCTTCACCTGCGATCCAGGCGTAGAACGGCAGCGCACCCGCGGGCAGCGTGGGGTTCTTGGTGGCCTCGATGGCTGCCGCGTCCATGCGTTGCGGGGTTTCCCAGAGGATCTCTTGGTCCACGTTGACATCTTCCGGCTCGGGGCCGGCAGCGTCGGAGCCCTTGAGGCCCACCCAACCGGGAACGGGCACTGCCTTCGCTACGGCTTCCTTGAGGAGTTCGCCGTGGGGACGGGAGCGTCCGATGGCTGCCCCGCGTGCAAGCCAAGTGATCTCGATGTCGGCTGCCATGGAGATGTCCTGGAAGTCGCCGGCTTCGGGTACTTCGAGGAACGCGTGGCCAGTCATGTCCGCCGGGAGGCTTTCCAAGATGGCGCTGATGGCGGGAACAGCGGTTTCGTCGCCGGCCAGCAGCACGCGCTGGGCAAGGCCCGGACGCCATTCGATGCCACCGTAGGCCCCGGCGGTGGTGCACTGTGCTGCACGGTTGTTGGGGCCGATGATGGTCAACGCGTCGCCGGGCTTGGCTTCCTTGGCCCAGTTGGCCGCGGGGCCGCCATGGCCTTCGTCATCGAAGTGCATGACGAAGTCGATGTCGATTTCGGGGTACACGGCGTCCAGGCGCTCAGAGCGGACGGTGTACGTGCGCATGTCGCCGCGGACGGACGGGTCCATGGCCAGCCATTCCTGGTACCAGCCGGCTTCTTCCATCTTGAAAGGAGGCAGCGGAATGACGTTGCCATCGGCGTCGAAGGACGGAATCATCAGCTTCACGCGCAGGTCCAAGGTGTCGCCCGCCACGCCGAAATCGCGCAGGGAGTAGCCGCCGAACGTGATCCGGCGGAAGTTGGGGCTCAGCTCCTGCACGGCCGTCACGGTGACGTCGAAGGCGAGGGTCATGGGCTCCACGGCGGCACTTGCTTTGGCCCGTGTCGGTTGTGCACTCATGAGGCGATCTCCAGTTCGTTGGTTGAAGCGGGGCGTGCGTGGTGGCGTCCGATGGGGACGATCAGCGGTGTACCTGAAATGGGATCCGGAACCACCCGGGATTCAAGGCCGAAGACGTTGAAGACGAGTTCCTCGGTGACTACGACGGGAGCGGGACCTTCAGCCACGATGCACCCGCCCTTCATGGCGATCACGTGGTCGGCGTAGCGTGCAGCCAGATTGAGGTCATGGAGCACGATGGCCACCGTGGTGCCCCGGCTGCGGTTGAGGTCCGTGACCAGGTCCAGGACTTCCACCTGGTGCGCGAGGTCCAGGTAGGTGGTGGGCTCGTCCAGCAGCAGGACTTCGGTCTCCTGCGCCAAGGCCATGGCGATCCATACGCGCTGGCGCTGCCCGCCGGACAGTTCGTCGATGCTTCGCTCAGCGAGTTCCAGCGTGGCGGTGGCGTCGAGCGCGCGCTGCACCGCGGCGTCGTCGGCTGCGCTCCAGCTGCGGAAGAAACCTTGGTGCGGGTAGCGACCGCGGCCCACGAGGTCGCGCACGGTGATGCCGTCGGGAGCTGTGGGGTGCTGCGGGAGCAGGCCGAGCGTGCGGGCAAGTTCTCGTGCTGGGCGGGTGTGAATGTCCTTGCCGTCAAGGGTCACAGCACCGCCTGCCGGCTTGAGCAACCGCGACAAGCCGCGCAGGAGCGTGGACTTGCCGCAGGCGTTGGCGCCCACGATCATGGTCACTTTGCCCTCGGGGATTTCGGTGGACAGTCCCTCCACCACCTTGCGTTGCTCGTACTGGAGCGTCAGGTCCTTGGCATTAAGGATGGCCATGTCAGGCTTCCTTTCGGTTCGACGTGACCAGCAGCCACAGCAGGAAGGGTGCACCGAGGGCGCCGGTGATGACGCCGACCGGGAGGACGGTTCCGTCAAGGATGACGGGGGCGATGTTGGAGGCGAAGAAGTCTGCAAGCAACACGATCAGGGCGCCAGTCAGGGCCGACGCCGGGAGGCTGGGTTTGCGGACTACGCGGCGGGCGATCGGCCCGGCGAGGAAAGCGACGAAAGCTACCGGTCCGGCGGCAGCAGTTGCGACGGCGGCAAGTCCGACGGCGGTCAACACTAGTCCCAGCCTGGCCGCGTTGACCCTGATGCCCAGGCCGGCGGCGGCGTCGTCTCCGAGTTCGAGGATGCGCAACGGCCCGGCCAGGATGATGACCGCGGGCACCAGAACGAGCAAGGAAACGCCGAGAACGCCAGCGCGCTCCCAGTTGGAAGAGTTCAGCGAGCCGTTGAGCCAAATAAGGGCATCCGCTGCCGTGCGGATATCGGCGCGGGTCATGAGGAAGTTGACCACCGCGTGCAGGGCTGCGGCGATACCCACGCCGGCAAGAATCAGCCGGTTGCCTGCAGCATTGCCGCGGCTGCCTCCCCCGGCGCCGGAACCGGTGCCCCGGGAGATCGCGTAGATGATGGCTGCAACGCCGAGCGCACCGCCCAGGGCCGCCCCGGAAACGACTGCACCGGAGGCACCGAAGATCACGATGGCCGTCACGGCTGCCGCGCTGGCGCCGTAGCTGATGCCGATAATGTCCGGGCTTGCCAGCGGGTTGCGCAGCATGGTCTGGAAGAGTGCGCCTGCCAGGCCAAAGGCAATGCCGATCATGGTTCCCACCACCGCGCGGGGCAGTTTGTGCTCCATCACGATGAAGCTCGCGCCGGGAATCTTCTCACCACCCGTGAGGTGGTTGATCACGATCGTGAAGAAGTCCGGGATGGTCACGGTGTAGCTGCCCAGGAGCACGTACACGGCGAACATGACGATGACCGCGAGGCCCAGGAAGAAGGTGGGGCTCAGCACTCGCCGAGCTGACAGAAGATGAGGGTGTTTGGGGGAAGTATTGGCATTAAGTGCCAACTCGGTGGGGAGCTTGTGAACTGTGGTCACAGTCCGGCCCCCTTTCCGCGGCGAATGAGCCAAATGAAGACAGGGGCTCCAATCAGCGCGGTCATGATGCCTGCCGGAACCTCGCCCGGAAGCAGGACGACGCGGCCGATGATGTCGGCGGTGATGAGCAGGATGGGTGCCGAGACCAAGGAGAACGGCAGGATCCAGCGGTAGTCCGGCCCGGTCAACGAACGGACGGCGTGCGGAATGACAAGGCCAAGAAAGGCAATGGGTCCGGCCACGGCTGTGGCGGATCCACAGAGAAGGACGATGCCCAGCCCGGAGATGCCACGGGCCAAGGCGACGTTTTGGCCCAGGCCCCGGGCAATGTCGTCGCCAAGGGCAAGGCTGTTCAGAACGCGGCCGCCGGCCAGGACAATCAAGGCCCCGACGGCAAAGAACGGCAGTGCGGGCAGGAGGACGGACCAGTCACGTCCACCAATGGTGCCAACCTGCCAAAACCGGAAACGGTCGAAAGTGTCCTGGCTCGAGACCAGGATGACGTTCATCAGGGAGAACAAGCCGGCACTCAGGGCTGCACCGGCGAGGGCGAGCTTTACCGGCGTCGCGCCGTCACGCCCCCTGGAAGCGATGGCATAAACCACGACGGCGGCCGCCGCGGCACCGATGAAGGCGAACCAGATGTAGCCCGACAGCGAGCCAACGCCAAAGACGTAGATTCCGATGACGACGGCAAGCGCCGCACCGGCATTGAGGCCAAGGATGCCGGGGTCTGCCAGAGGATTGCGGGCCACGCCCTGCATGGCCGCACCGGCCAGGCCAAGTGCACCTCCGGCGAGCAGACCGAGCACCGTCCGCGGTATCCGGGCGATCACCACTGCGTGGTTGCCGTCCGCCGGATTGAAGTTGGTGAGGGCTTCCCACACAGTGTTGAGCGGGAGTCCGCGTGCGCCGATCGCCAGGGATGCGGTGCTTACTGCGGCGAGTACGACGACGGCCACCAGCAGCCAAGCGGTTCGCTTGCCTGCAGTGCCGCGGGAACCGGTTCCCCCTCCGGTTACCGCGGTGTCAGGGGTGATGCCTCCCGGGCCAGCCGGCACCAAAGTGCCGTTGCCCCGCCCCTGGACTGCCGCCGTCGTACTCAGTTTCATTGCAGTTACTTGCCTGCTGCGTCTGCTGCTTTGCCAAGCTGCGGGAGGAACGTGTCCAGCGCCCACGGCAGGCTCAGCGGAGATGAAGCGGAGATGGAGAGCGTCAGGGTCTGGTCCGAATCGGCAACCAGGGCGCCCTTCTTGATGGCCGGGATCTGGCCCAGCAGCGGGTCGGCCTTGATGGCGTCGGCCGTTGCAGCCTCGGGAACCCAGGTCACGAAGATGTCAGACTCAAGCTCGTTGGCCTTTTCCGCGGACCACGGGATGAAGAACTCCGTGTTCGACTTGGTGTTTTCCGTTACGACGGGGGCCAGCTTCATGCCGATTTCGGAGAGGAAGCGCGGGCGGTTGTCGATGGCGGTGTAGACGTTGGCTCCGTCACCCTTGGCGGGCTCGAGGTTGCCATAGATGAAGGTCTTGTCCTTGATCTGCGGGAACTTGGAAACCTTGTCCTTGACGGTGGATTCGGTGTCCTCGATCAGCTTCTTGGCTTCGGCTTCCTTGCCCAGGGCCTTGCCGATCAGGGTGGTGCTCTCCTGCCACGGGGTGCCGTAAGCGAGTTCCGGCTGCGCCACAACGGGGGCGATTTCGCTGAGCTTCTTGTAGTCAGCCTCTTCCAGGCCCGAGTAGGCGGCCAGGATAACGTCCGGGCTGAGCTTGGCGATCTCGGTGAAGTTAATGCCGTCTGCCTCGGAGAACTGGACCGGAGCCTTGTCGGTGCCAAAGCCGGCACCGAGCTTCTCCAGTGCTGCGTCCTTCCAAGGGGTTGAGCCCTTGTCGTTGTTGCCCCACTCGTTCTTCGGAACACCAACCGGGACAACGCCCAGGGCGATCGCAATGTCGTCATTGACCCACGAGACCGTGACTACGCGCTTGGGCTGTTCCTTGATGGTGGTCTCACCAAAGACGTTCTTGATGGTGACGGGGAACGCGGCGGACTCGGCCTGCTCGGTTGCCGGCGTCGACGTGGCCGGTCCTGTGGAGCAGCCAGTGAGGGAAAGGGCGACGGCGGCCAGGACGGCCGTCGCGGTACCTGCGGTTTTCAGCAGGGCGCGGCGTGGGAGAAGGGATGCCACGGTACTCCTTAGGTAAGTGATGCGAACCTAAGTAAGGCTAGCCTAGCCTGCGGATAAATAGGAAACGTTTGCGTCACGTAATCCCTTTACGGGTGGAGTTTTCCGTCAATTGCGACACAGATCACACGCCCTGTGCCCGTCGGTGGACAGCATCCCCGGAATTTTGGGAGGATAGCGGCAGCGGACTACCGCTTTCCAAGGAATTCGACGAGGGGATGAGCGTGCGCACTGTTTCAGTTGCTGCAGCCATGGTTGGCGAGGTGGCCGCTTTGGCCTGCTTGGCACTCCCCCGCACGTCGGTAGCTCTCTAGCCTCTTCACGCAGCCCGCTTCAGGGTTCCCTTGCTGTGCCCTTTCGCTTGATGAGATGACCGACGCCTTCTGCCATTCCGCCGCTCCCTCCGAGCGCGCGGACGTCGACCATTTCCGAAAGAAGCTTTGCCATGCAGAAAATTACTGCTCAACAGATCCGTTCATCCTTCATCAACGCCAGCAGGTCCGAGGCAGCCAAGGTCAACCTCCCCCGCGACTTCGAGACCCTCGACTGGGACAACCTCGAGTTCCTCGGCTGGCGCGACGAGAAAATGCCCCAGCGCGGGTACCTCGTGGTTCCACACCGGGGCAAGCTCACCGGAATCCTGCTCCGGGCTCCCGAAGGTGGATCCGGAAAGAGGCGCGTGGTCCTCTGCGAACTCTGCCGCGACGTTTTCTCCAAGGACGACGTTTACCTGTGGGTCGCCAAGAAAGCCGGACAATCGGGCAAGGACGGGAACACCGTAGGAACACTGATTTGCGCCGAGTTTGGCTGCAGCGCCAACGTGCGCAAGGAACCGCCCGTCAACGAGATCACCCCGGATCCAGCCGTCGTGGTGGTTCGACAAATTTCAGGGCTGGAGTCCAGGACTGAGCAGTTCCTGGACCGCGTCCGCGACAAGTAATCCAATGTAGCTGGCAGTAGTGGTTGTTTTGAGGGCTCAGAACAACCACTACTGCCAGTCAGTTGGGCCAGCCGTGTCGGGATGCGACCTAGCGCAGGACGATGTCCACGGGGTTCGCCTCGGATCGCCAAGCGCCAGGCTCTCCCGGCCCGGCGATGACGGGAGCCGTGAGGACGCCCGACCGGTTGGTTCGCTTGTCCCGCAGGATTTCCGTAACGGAGCCGAGGTGCCTGGACAGGTCGATCACGTTCTCCGGAGCGGCCAGCAACAGCTGGAACCCGAATTCGTGCAGCGCCTTGATGCCCGCACCCGCGAATTCTTCGGAGGCCAGCACAAAGGCTTCGTCCATCATCACGGTGCCGTAGGTGGTGAAGCCTTGCTCGGCGATGCCCAACTGGTAGCTCAAGGCAGCAGCCATGATGAAGGCCGTGAAGCGCTGGCGCTCACCACCGGACATGGAGCCGGTGTCGGCGTGCATGAAGACTTCGGTCTTCTTCTTGCCGGACTTGGCCGCGCCGGTCTTCCCTGATTTGGCCACCTCGCGGTGTTCCTTGCACTGGATAAACAGGTGCCCGCGGACGTCCAGCACCTCGGCTCGCCACCGACGATCCTCCGGTGTCTGGGATCCCAGCCGCTTCACCAAGGTTTCGAGCGACTTGTAGCGGGCCGTGAGCTCGGCGTCGTCGTCGGTTTCTGCCGTTGGACCAGCGGCAGCGCCGCGTGACGGCCGGGTGTGCTTGGCCTTCAACGCGTTCTGGATGGCGTCCTTGAACAGCTTGGCAGTGGGCGGCAGGGTCTGCTTGATGTCCAGTTCCAGGAAGCTGCCCTCGTGGAAGTTCACCTGGGACAGGATGCCGTTGAGTGGCAGGATGCGGCTGGTGATGCTGCGGCGTTCCTCATCCAGCAGATGCAGGAGCGTGCTGAACGACTCATGCGTGCGCTGGTTGAAGAACAGACGGAACTCGGCCTCCTGCGCGGGCAAGCCGTCGCTCACGATTGCGTGGTAGCGCGATTCGAAGTCCCCGGCAGCACCGATGGACGTGCCATGGTCCGCGCTGATGGCGCTTCCCCAGTCGCGGACGAAGGCCTCAAACATGCGGGTCAGGCGCTCAGCCGTCGCCTGGCCCCGGGACTCCGCGCCGTGAAGCTCGTCCAGCAACGTGTTGCGGACGCTGTTGGCCAGGTTGTCGAGTTCGTAAAGCTCGGACACGTCTGCCACGCCTGCGAAGTACGGTTCCAGCGCGGTGACGGTAGAGGCCGACGGCGGTGCTTGCTCGAGCTTCAGCCTCGCGGCATCGAGCAAGCCGTCGGCTGTGGTCATGTTGTGGTCGAGAGCCTTGTATTCGCTCTGGAGCACGGCAGCCGCACCTGTGGAGGACTGGTGCTTTTCGCGCACAGCTTCGATGTTGGCGCGGAGCGGCTCAAGGTCCGCCTGGGCAGCCAGCGCATCCGCCAGGCGCTGCTCGATCCGGGCCAGTTCATCTGCCGCAACCGCTGCCGAGACCTGCTCCCACGGCCGCTCATCGTCAGCCACGCGGCGCAATGCCTCCAGCTGTCGAGCCATGCCTTGGTGCGAATCTTCGCGGGATTGCGCCAGTTCCGCAGCCTTGGCCAGCTCATTTTCCAGCTCACCCACCCGTGCCGCCACGAGCTCAAGCTTTGAAGCGTTGTCGAAGCCGAGGACGTAGTCCTGCCGACTGGTGAAACGGTCGTCCTTCTCCACCGTGTGCCGGTTGCGCTTGACTACGCCACCCAGGCTCAGGCCCTTGTCCATCGAGGCAAGCTCGTCGGGGTCCTCCACGCACGGGTACGCGAAATCCAAGGCGATCCGCTCGCGGATCCATTCCCCGGCGTCGGCGTTGGCTCCTGTGGTGAGGATGCTCAACTTAGTCAAGAGGTCGCCGTCGGACACGTCCTCAACAGCCAGCGCGCCGCCGGCGAGCGGCTTGGAAACATCAACAGCGCGCAGGGCGCCCCGAACGGTGTTGTCGTTCAGGTATCGCGTGACGGCGGCAAAATGCTCACCGGGCACCAGCAACGTGGTGGCCAGGTTGCGCAACGCTCGTTCGGCGGCCGGGCGCCACTGATCCTGCCCCTCGGCGAGGTCGATCAGCTCGCCGCCAAACGGCATCCGCTCTTCCGGGACGCCGGTTGCCGCCGAGATGGCCGCCCGGTTTTCAATGCTCGACGGCGGCAGCAGGGACTTGCGCGACCGCAAAGACAGCAGCTCTTGCTGAGCCGCAGCCAACTCGCGTTTCTTGGTCGCGTGGCCGTCGAATGCCTCGAATCGGAGTTCCTTCAAGGTCTCCGAATCGTCCTTCAGCTCGGCCGAACGGGCAGCCGCCTGCTCATGCGCCTGGTCCCAACCCTCGGCGGACCACTCAAGGTTCAACCCGGCGTCGGCCAAAGCCTTCTTGGCCGAGTCCTCAACTTGCCGGCGCAACTTCAGGCCCACTTTGGCGTTCTCCAACGACTGCTCAATCGCGGATATCGCGTTGCCGCCGCGGTTGTTGTAGTCCAGCTCGAGGTCTCGGAGCTCCTTGGACAGGGCATCCCGGACAGTGCGCTCGGCGGCGAGCTCCTGGGCCTTGGATTGGGCCAGGTCCTTGTACCGGGCGAGCGTCTTGGCATGGACCGTGACAGCCAGTTGCTGCTTGTAGGCCTCAAACTCCTCGCCAGCCAACTCCCGGAGCCGGTTGGCGTCCAGCAGGGCCTGCGCGTACTCCTTGTTCAGCGCAGGGACCGGTGCCAACTGGTCGCGCTGCTGCCGGACATCTTCCAGCCGCTGCCGGATGGACATCAGGTTGCTGAATTCCTCCACGACGTCGTCCGCGGCAGCCAGCGTGGCCGGGGCATCCAGCACCTGGTCCCGGAAGAACGTGTTGACGCTGCCGCCCAAGCCCTTGCCGGCCTGGATAACGCGCAGCAGCGGAAGTGCCTGGTCCGAGTTGATACCCAGGAGCCGCCGGAACCTCTCGGCGAACGCCTTGTGAACATCGAACACCTGGCCGTCCGGGAAGATCGACTCCAGCGCACCCTTGGTGAACCGCTTTTGCGCGATGCCCTCGATAGCCTCAAGGTCCAGGGGCTTGCTGTCGATCACATAGAAGCGCCCGACGCTCGACTCCGTGCCGTTCTTCGGCAGGTCGAAAAGGGCAGACACCGTCACCTTCGTGCCGGCCGCATTATCGAACGTCAGCGCGACGGCGGACCAGGTGGCACCAGGGCGTTGGAAGGCACTCGCCGAACTGTCTCCCACCGCCTTATCACCCACCTTGCCGCGCATGTACGTGAACGTGGTCCTCTTGTCCTCCACAGCGCCGCCGGCTCGTTGGGCAGCGGCCTCATTGGAGCGTGGGCGGGCATCGAACACGCGGAGCATGGCATCAAAAAGCGTCGACTTGCCCACGCCCGAGTTACCGGTCAGGAGGGTTCCCTTGCGATCCACGTGCATGGTGTGGGCGCCATGGAAGGTGCCCCAGTTGACCACCTGCACCAAGGCGAGCCGCATCTGGCCGGGGTTCGTGAGCTCGCCGAGCGGGAGCATGCTTGCGATGGTCACTTCTGTGTCCCGTCAGTCGTGGTTGCGTCCGCTCCGGCATCGGCGTCGTCGTCCCCGTCTTCGGAAGTGGGGCTGGAGTCAGTTTCCATATCCAGCAAAGGCTCCGTGCCGGATTCGTCCGCGGCTACTGCCACCAGGGCGTCGATTTGGGCTGGGATGTCGCCGATGTTTTCGAAGGGGAGGGCCAGGGGGAGGGCGTTGCTGATGGTGTACGTGTCGTCCAGGGGAGTGGGGAGGAGGAGTTGGCGGGCCAGGAGTTTGGTGATGGTGCGGGTGACGACGTCGGAGTCGCGCAGGGCGTCCTGTTGGCCGGCGGGGGTGTAGTTGGCTACGAGGTCGGAGATCTCTTCGCGGGTGATGGTTGGGTCCGTCTGGGCTGTGATGTGACGGTCAAGGAGGAGGCGCAGGCGGAGCAGCACGATGGTTTCAACGCGGCTCAGTGCACGCTGCTGGCGCAGGATGCTGGAGCGGGAGCTCGCCCCGATGATTTCCGGATCAACGGGCCGGAGGACGGCGATCTTGCGGTCGTGGTCCAGCTGGAGGGTGAGGAACAGCTCGGAGAGTCGGCTGCGGAGAATCAGTTGATTGTCCAGAAGGGTGGTCCACAGTTTCTCGTCGCGGCCGCCATCAATGTACGGACCTTTCAGGAGCTTCACCAGTGCGTGGCGAACCTTCATGGGCAGCACGCCGGTATCGCCGGGGAACAGCGCAGCGCCGTCCACGAAGGAATCGCGCGGCGTGACTCGGAACGGGTCAGCGTGGCCGGCCGCGGGCTCAGCCTCGTCGCCAGTTTCAGCCGACGGTTCCTCGCTGTCCGTCCCCCCAACGGTGACGTGGTCCTCTTCGGTGACGTCCGTCGTCGTGATTTCCTCAGTCATCAGAATCCCTCTTCAGCGTGACGACAGGCAGGTACGCGGTGCGGATGCTGCCGTCGATTTGTTCGAAGTCGATGTGTTCCCAGGCTGCCCGGTCAAAGGCTGCGCCTGTCTGCAATGCCATGGACAGCAAGGTCCGGACCGTGTTGATGTGGCGTTCTTCGGCAGGCAGGTTTTCCCAGGCCTCGGCCAAGGTGGCAGAACCGGCCATGGCAGCCCGCACAACATCGGGCCGCGCCTTGCCGGTGCGGGCGGACCGCACCCTGTCCGAATCGCTGAACGCGATGGGGTCGGCCAGCCGCGGCGGTGTGGCGAACTCGTCGGGGTCGAAGAGCTTGACCATGGCCAGGGACTCGAACCCGGCGTTGTACAACACGGGCCCCGGCACCAAGCCGGGCCGGTCGCGTTCGTACGGCAGGGATCGGATGGCTTGCTCGGCCTCGGCCAGGACCTTCCGTAGACTGACGGACTGACGGACGTCGTCGCTCTGGATGTACGTGTTCAGGCTCTCCGAGAGCTTGCCGTAAATGCGCTGGATCTGGCTGTGCTGATAGCGCAGCTCGGCAACGAGGTTCTTCAGCGTTTCGCGGTCCTCGTGGGAGAGATCGTCCGCGAACTGCCGGCTCAGCACTTCGCCGATCGCCGACCGGAACCGCAACTGTTGCTGCGGGTCCTCCAGGAAAGCCGTGAAAGATCGGAAAGTTCGGCCCTCGGGGCTTTGCCGCAACCGCTTGTCCGCCTCCAAAACCTGGGCCATGGTGGCGCCCTTGCTCAGTGACTCCTCGATGATCTGGTTGCGGAGCTCGCCCACCAGTTCCTCAATGCGGTCGCGCATCTTCTTGTAATCCGCCGGCAGGCTCGCCGCGAGGTCCAGGATGTTGCCGGCAGCTTCCACAGCTTCCTCGTCATCCAGAAGGCCATCGAACTCACCGGAGCTGATGTCCTCAACCAACTGCTGCCGCTCCTGGATTTCCTCTTCAAGGGCTTCCAAGCGTGCGCTCTGGTCCGGGTTGGTCTCGTTGGCAAGCTTCTCCACGTCACCCAACAGCGTGCCGAGCCGGGAGCCGTTCAGTGTGGACCTCTCGCTTGAGAGGCTGTCCAGGAACGCGAGCACACGGGCAGCGGGCTCGGTGACTTCGTAGACGATCTGGCCCGACTGGTTGCGACGCGTCAGGAACTGCTTACGCGTCCATTCGTCGCCAAAAAGCTTCCCGTTCTGCTGGCCGCCCAGCGCTGGATCCTGACGGCGGAGCTGCTCAAGGAAGGCGTCGACGTCGGCGTGGAACTCTTCGAGGGGAAGCTGCGGCCGGGTGCGGGTAAAGGATGCTTGCAGCACCGCGATCACCCACGGCGCCGAACGCGTCAGCGCCCACGCCGGGCCCTTGGTCAGCTGTTCAAGATCGCGAAGCCGCGCGCCAATGGCGTCGGCGGAGGACATGGCTGAACGGGACAACTACTCTCCTTCAGCTGCTGCGAAACCTGGCTGGCAGCGAAAACTGCCCCGTACAAGGTTAACGCAGAGCGTCGCGGGGGCGTCGGACGGCCCTGAACTGCCGCCGTCGAACCCTTTTGCGGCACGCGGCCGCAACCATTTCGTAACCTACCGTCCGGTACGGTTTCGATCCCATATCAACGCAGTCGCGGCGCGATTCTGCACTGGTCGGAAAGGACCCCCACCCCTAGTGTCAGATCATCGACGCAGCCACGCCGCGCCGACCCACGCACCGTAGCTCCGGGGGGAACCATGGATTTCGATTTCACTGCGCTGGAAACAGGCACTTACGTAGTTATTGGAACGCTGGTCTTCGCTGCAATCTTGGTGGCTTTCATCGCAGCAGCAGCAATGGCAACAATCATTCTTATCGGGGCCATGGGCATGGTCTGGTACACCGCCAAGGGTGTCCTCGGCGGCCTTGTCCACGGCATTAACTTTGCGTGGGACCGCCTGGTCCACCACGCCGGACAAGTGGAAATTCCGGCCGAATTTCAGCCCCAGGTTTCCCCTAGTACAGGTAGCTACTCGCGGGTAGCATTGAGGGACAGCTGAAGGGTTCCCACCCAAGGCGGACCCTGGCTCCATCCGGCACAACCGGCTAGAGGAGTTATCCCATGACGTCCGCCACTGACAGCAGCCTCACCGCCGCAAGCGTCAACGCCACAGCAGAAGAAGCCCGCGCCGTCGCCGAAGCCGCCCGGGAAACAGAGTGGAACCGGCCCAGCTTCGCCAAGGGCTTGTACTTGGGCAGCTTCGACCTCGGTCTTATTCACCCTTGGCCACAAGCCAAAGCGGAGGATGTGGAGCGCGGCGAAGAGTTCATGGCCCGCTTGTTGGCGTTTGCCAAAACCATGTCCGGCCGCGTGATCGAGCGCGACGCCAAGATCCCTGACGAATATCTCAGGGGGCTCTCCGAGCTTGGAGTTTTTGGCATGAAAATCCCCCGCGAATACGGCGGTTTGGGATTGTCCCTGGTCTATTACGGCCGCGCCCTTGCCCTGCTGGGATCGGTTCATCCCAGCCTCGGCGCCTTGATTTCCGCCCACCAATCCATCGGCGTTCCCGAGCCCGTCAAGGAATTCGGCACGCCCGAGCAGAAGCAGGAATACCTGCCGCGCTGCGCCGCCGGCGCCATCACCGCGTTCCTCCTGACGGAGCCCGACGTCGGCAGCGACCCCGCGCGCATGGGCGCCACTGCCGCACTCTCCGACGACGGCGGTTCTTACCTTCTGGACGGCGTGAAACTCTGGACCACCAACGGTGTGATTGCCGAACTCGTGGTGGTCATGGCCAGGGTTCCTGCACATACAGACGCTGACGGTACCGAGCACAAGGGCGGCATTTCCGCTTTTGTGGTGGAGATGGACTCCCCCGGCATCACAGTGGAGAACCGCAACGCCTTCATGGGACTGCGCGGGATCGAGAACGGCGTGACCCGATTCCACCAGGTCCGCGTGCCTGCCGCCAACCGGCTGGGCCGCGAGGGCCAAGGACTCAAGATCGCGCTCACCACGCTTAATACAGGGAGACTTTCCATCCCGGGCCTCTGCGTGGCCGCAGGAAAATGGAGCCTGAAGATCTCCCGCGAATGGTCCAACGCCAGGACTCAGTGGGGCCGCCCGGTGGGCAAGCACGAGGCCGTGGGCAAGAAGATCGCGTTCATTGCCGCCACCACGTTTGCGTTGGAGGCCGTGTTTGAACTGTCCGCGGAGATGGCGGACGCCGGCCTGAAGGACATCCGGATCGAGGCCGCCTTGGCCAAGCTGTGGTCCACGGAATTGAGCTGCCGGATCGCCGACGAGTTGGTGCAGATCCGCGGCGGCCGGGGCTTCGAAACTGCCGACTCCTTGGAAGCCCGGGGCGAGCGTGCCGTGCCTGCAGAGCAACTCCTCCGGGACCTTCGCATCAACCGGATTTTCGAGGGCTCCAGCGAGATCATGAAGCTGCTCATCGCCCGCGAAGCCGTGGATGCCCACCTCGCCGCGGCCGGCGACCTCGCCTCAGCGGATGCGAGCCTGCAGGACAAGGCGAGGGCCGCCGTCGGCGCCTCCGGTTTCTATGCCCGCTGGTTACCCAAACTGGTTGCCGGTGCCGGGATGGACCCACGGTCCTACGCGGAGTTCGGGCGGCTGGCAAAGCAGTTGCGATTCGTTGAGAGGTCGTCGCGGCGACTGGCGCGGCAGACGTTCTATGGCATGGGCCGGTGGCAGGCCAAGCTGGAACACAAGCAGGCATTCCTGGGCAGGATCGTGGACATCGGGGCCGAGCTGTTCGCCATGGCCGCGTGCTGCTCGCGGGCAGAAATGCTGCTCCGCAAGCACCCCGAACAAGGCGCCGCCGCTTTCGAGCTGGCCGAGGCGTTCTGCGAGCAGGCGCGCGTGCGGGTGGACGAGTACTTCGACCAACTGTGGAGGAACACTGACGACGGCGACCACGACCTCTCGCGCAAGGTCCTCGCCGGGGATTACGCCTGGCTTGAGGCGGGGATTCTGGATCAGTCCGAAGGAACAGGCCCGTGGATCGGCGACGCAGCGCCGGGCGCGTCAACCAAGGAGAACCTGCACCGCAACTATCGGTGACCCACTAGCGAACGTCCCCATCCACGTAGTACCAGTGCTTGTCCTCCCGCACGAAGCGGGAGAGTTCGCGCTGGACGCCGCGTTCGCCGTCGAGCCTGTAGTGCGCGGCGAACTCGACCGTGCCGGAAGTGTCCAAAGGGCCGCCATCGGCGGTGGAAACGATGTCCAACCTCCGCCACTGCATGTCCGGGTGGAGCTCCATGGAGTCCGGGCGGGTTGAGGCGTGCCAGGTACGCAGGAGGTAGTTCGGCTCCAGGACGACGAAGGCCGAGTACCGGGAACGCATAAGTTGCTCCGCCGTGGGCGCATCGGCCTCGCCGCGGTGGAATCGGGCACAACAATCGTCGTACTGCTCCCCGGAGAGGCAGGGGCAGGCACCGTTGCGGAGTCGGGCAAGGTCAGGGGTCACGACGTCCCAATCTGAGGCGGTAAATGAGAGCTGGGCAACATATTTTCCCATGTCAGATAACAGCTTCGAAACAACCCGCCAAGAGTGAGGGGCGGGGCGTGATTCCGTCGGTGCTGGACCTTAGGCTAGATAAGCAAGCTGGGTGGGCAATGCGCGCATCACAAAACGACAGCCAGGGGAGGCTACGTGGAGGATCCGACAACACTCGCCATCAACCTGACGTACTTGGGAACGCTGGGACTCGCAGTCCTCATGTTCCTCGGACTCGGGTTGATCATCATCATCACTCTGGTCGTGGCCGGAGTGGGGCGACTTGTATCGGTTGTCCTCCTGGCACTGATTGGGATCTTCCCCAAGAAGGAAACCACTCCCATCGTTCACCTGCCCCCGCGGCCGGCGCGCGTCCCGGTTCCGGCGAGTTCCGGCGTCGTTGATTCTGCCCCTTCGGTTGAGTCCCCGCTGGACGACCTCGCCTACCTGGAGACGGCGTCCACGCCCCAGGTGCAGCCTTCGGCCCCGACACCTGCGGCACCGTCACCTGCGGCACCGAAACCTGCGGCACCTGGACCGTCCGCACCGGCGGCCCCTAAACGGGACCTCCTTGGTGATGTTCGACGTCGACTCTCGGGTGCGTCAGCTGCAGTTAAGGACGGCGCGTGGAAGGCAAAGGTGGACCCCCGCAACCTGCCCAAGCCGGCGGAAGTCAAGACCGTGGTCGAACACCAGACTGCACACCATCCCATTGTTGTGGCCGCCGCGAAGGAGCCACCGGTCCTCTCGAAGGACTGGGCAGACGCGGTCGCTGAAGCTGACGAACGCGCCGCCGCCCGCGCAAAGGCCGGGCAGCCGCCATCCATCAAGGTGACAGTGCGCGACCTTGACGATCCCGCTCCGTCACCCAACGGCAAAACACCCAGCCCAAAACGCCCCGACGCCCCCGCCAAGCGCCCTGACAACGCACCCTCGACCCCCAGCGACGCCAAGAGCCCAGCACAAGGGAACGGGGCAAAGAAGTCGGGCACGAACAATTCCAAGAATGGAAAAGCTCCGAGCCCAATCCGTAAAGGTTCGCTGAGCAGCGCCAGCCGCAATTCCTAGTTGACGACCCCGCTGCGCAGCGACCGCTAGGCTGCCAGCTGGCGGAAGCCCGCGCCGTGATAAATGAGCGGCTTGGACTCGAGGTTGATGGTGGTGGCTTTGACTTCCAGGACAACGATCGCGTGATCCCCGGCGGGCGTCTCCGACACAACTTCGCATTCGAAACCCAGCACTGCGCCGTCTATGAGAACCGCGCCTGAATCACTCACGCTGGTATCGAGCCCGGCAAAGCGATCACGGGTCTTGGAGGCCAGCTGAAGTGCGGCTGCTTCCTGTCCCTCGGCGAGGACTGAAACCCCCAGCCGCTGGGCCTGGCGGAGCTTGGGCCAGGTGGTTGAGGAGTTCTGCACCGCGAACATCACCAGCGGCGGCTCCAGCGAGACTCCCACCGTGAAGGACGAGGCCACCAGCGCTTCCGGAGTGAAGTCCACCATCGCGCTGAAAGCAGCAACTCCGGACGGGAACTGCGCAAATGCTGCCTTGATGGCCGCCGTTTCTTCCACTGTGGTCTGTGTCATTCCGCTGTCCCCTTCGTGCGTTGCTTGAGTTCCCTTCCCATAATTCACGTGCTTCCCGGAACGGCAATATTTGTTGATCCGCAAGACATTTGTGTTGCCGCATGTCAAGAAATATCGCGAAGTAAGGCCGCTTCCATTACCCCGCAAGACGAAAAACGAAGAACTTCTACCATTTGCGTTTATGCCTCCGACGGCCGTGTGTAGCCTCGATTGAACATCCCGTCCACACCGCTGACTCAGGCGTGGACACCAGCACTGTCCCACCACAGGAAGCCGACATGAGCCTCAACGAGCTACGAACGCTTGGACGCACTGGCGCCCTGATCAGCCCCCTCACCCTGGGAACCCTGAACTTCGGCACCGGCGCCGCACCCACAGGTCCTGCCGAGAGCATCCGCATCATCAAAGCAGCCCTCGACGCCGGTATCACCAGCGTCGACACCGCGGACATCTATTCCCAAGGCGAGGCCGAGACCGTCGTGGGCCAGGCCATCCACAGTCGCCGCGACGACGTCTTCCTCGCCACCAAGTTCCACGGGCAGATGGGTTCCAACCCTGCGCACGCAGGCAACTCGCGCAGGTGGATCGTCCGGGCTGTGGAGGACAGCTTGAGGCGGCTGAACACCGACAGGATCGACCTTTACCAAGCGCATCGCCCCGACTACAACACCGACCTCCTTGAGACCATTACGGCCCTGAACGACCTCATCCGGCAGGGCAAGATCCTCTACTACGGCACCTCCGTGTTCAGCCCCGCCCAACTTGTCGAGGCCCAGTGGATCGCCAACACCAACCACCTGACCCCGCCGGTGGTGGACCAGGTTCCGTACTCGCTCCTGGTGCGCGCCAACGAACGCGACGTTTTCCCCATCACCCAGCAGTACGGCGTCGGGGTCTTAAGTTACGGTCCGCTCGACGGCGGGTGGCTGGCCGGCGGATACCGCGTTGGCGCCGGGCAGCCCGAGAGCTCCCGGTCCGCGGCAGTTCCCGGCCGCTTCGACGTGAACGCGCCTTTCAACCAAGGCAAGCTGCACGCCGCCGACGCTCTTGCGCAGCTTGCGGCACGCCACGGTCTCACGCTCATCCAGCTCGCCGTCGCCTTCGCCCTAAACCACCCTGCAGTGACCAGCGTTGTTATCGGGCCGCGCACGGAGGACCACCTCACCGACTATTTGAAGGCCGCGGATGTGGTGCTCAGTGAAGCCATCCTCGACGACATCGACGACATCGTGGCTCCCGCGGTCAACTTCCTGGAGCGCGACGCCGGCACCGTTGCCCCGCACCTTGAGTACCCGGAATTACGACGCCGGTAGCCACCTTCCGTTGTGGGGCCTACTCTGCGTTCTTTGCGCCCGTCTAAGCGCGCAGAGCGGGCCTCGCAACGAGGTATTGACGCAGGTTCGCCCCCGGCGTGATCCTTGTCCTAAGTGCTGCGGCACTCCGCAGCGTTTAGCTTCCAGTAGAACGCCGCCGTCCCATGTCCAAACACCACACCAAGCAAAGAGCAGCGAAAACCGCAGCCCCCGGGCAGCCGACCGAAGGTCCCCTGACCCACGAAGAACTGCAGCTTTCCGGGCGGAACCATTCCATGCCGCTGGAGGCCCTGCAGGACGACATCACCCCGGCGGGCCTGCATTACCTGCTGATCCACTTCGACATCCCGCACCTGTCACCTGAGACTTGGCGGTTGCGACTGGGCGGGGCTGTTGACCATACCCTTGAACTCACCCTCGAGGACATCAAAGCCCGGCCGGCTGTCACCATGCCCGTCACTCTTGAATGCGCGGGCAACGGCCGCTCGCTTCTGGAACCCCGCCCCCTAAGCCAACCGTGGGTGCTTGGCGCGGTGGGCACAGCCGAGTGGACCGGAACTCCCCTGGCACCGCTGCTGGAGGAGGCAGGGTTGGCGAGTGACGCCGTCGAACTTGTTTTTACCGGTGCCGATAACGGCATCCAAGGCGGAGCCGAAGAGCCGTATGCGCGCAGTCTTTCTGTCGCCGAGGCCATGCATCCGGAAGTCATGCTGGTTTACGCCATGAACGGCCAGCCTTTACCACTGCAGCATGGATTCCCCTTGAGGCTCCTGGTCCCTGGCTGGTACGGGATGGCAAGTGTGAAGTGGTTGACGTCGATCGAAGCGGTGACATCGCGGTTCATGGGGTGGCAGCAGTCTGTGGCCTATCACTATCTGCAGGGTCCGGACGGGCCTGGCATTCCTGTTACCCATATCCGCGTGCGCTCCCTGATGGTGCCGCCGGGGATCCCGGAGTTCTTCACCCGGCGACGGATCGTGGACGCCGGTCCGGTGATGTTGCACGGCCGTGCATGGTCCGGGCACGGTGAAGTGGAGCGGGTGGAAGTGGGGATCGACGGCGAATGGATGCCTGCGCACTTGGATCCGGCGCTGGGGGACTTCGCGTGGCGGTCGTGGTCCATGGTGTGGGTCGCGAGCCCAGGGGAACACGTGTTGCGGTGCCGGGCGATGGATACCTCGGGCGCGCTGCAGCCTACCGAGCAGGTGTGGAACTATCAGGGCATCGGGAACAACATGGCGCAGCGGGTTGAGGTGACGGTGCGGTAGTTTCCTTGGCGCCCCTTGAGAGCGCTGCGACGGTGCGAGTTCGCTGGAACGTTGCGAGTACGGTGGAGCGTTCCAGCGAACTCGGCACCTTTCCCGCGTTCCGGACTTCTTCCAGCGTTCTCGTCGTGCGCGTGACGCCCGGTTAGACTCGTTCAGATCATGAGTATTCCGTCGTCATCCCCAGCAAACGTCCGCGTTGATGCCTGGTTGTGGGCGATCCGAGCCTATAAGACCCGTTCCGCAGCCACGGCCGCTTGCCGTGCGGGGCACATCCGGATCAATGGCAATCCGGTCAAGGCATCGCAAAGCGTGATCATCGGCGACACCATCCGTGTGCGGGAATCGGGTTGGGAACGGATCCTCGAAGTGCGGCGGCTCATCGCGAAGCGCGTCGGAGCCGAAGCCGCCTCCCACTGTTTCACCGACCACACTCCGCCGCGCCCCGTAGCGCCCAAGCTAGGCCTTCCCCAGCGCGACCGCGGTGCCGGCCGGCCCACCAAGAAGGACCGCAGGGATATGGAGAAGCTGCGGGGGTAACCTTGCGGTGCACCACGCAAATTTTGCTGGATCATCAGGCTGGGCGCCGGCCAGAAACCGCGGAATCCCAAGCATTTTGCGATATCGACGTCCCGATCATCCAGCAGAAATTACCTGGCACTTATCCACAGGACCATTTTTCTGACGTGAATCCCCCCGCGCACGCTGCTTAGACTGGCCGCCACACCGTCGAACAGCTGTTGGGGAGCTTGTCATGTCACGCCTTTCGTCTGCCATGTTGTCGTCCATCCTGGCGGCGGTGCTTCTGAGCGGTTGCCAGAACGGGTCGCCCGGTGCGGGCCCTTCGGAAACACACACGACGACGGCGTCGCCCACCTCAAGCGCTTCGTCACCCGCTGCTTCGGCTGCTCCGTCTCAGTCGGCTGCGTACAAACCGGCGGATGCGAAGGGGAAAGCCCAGAATGTGCCGGTGCCTGTGATGCCCGAGCTGGCGAAGGAGAACTCCAAGGCGGGACTGGAAGCGTTTATTGGGTATTGGTACGCGACGTACTCTTATGCGACTGAGACCGGTGACCTCGGCCCATGGAGTCTGGCAACTGATACGGCTACGGAGTCCGGAGCCGCCTATAAGAAGGCCATCGATGCAAACTACGCCAGCGGAAGCTGGCTGGTGGGAGGGCGGATTTCCGTACCTAGGATTGAGGTGCTTTGGCAGCCGGGAGCTGGCTCCCAAGTTGCCAAAGTGCAGGTTATCCAGGAGGAAATAGGTTATCTGGACGCAAATGCAACTGTCAGACAGCGGACCTCGGAAGCATCAAACACAGCCGAGGCCGTAAAAGTCACCTTCAGAAACGGCGCTTGGCAAGTAATCGACAACGGCCTGATCTTGGGCTCATGACGCGAATCCATCGATGCGCTGCGGGCATGCTCCTTCTCGGCATCGCGCTGTTAGTCCCGATTTGCCCAACGGCCGCGATAGCGGCAGATGAGCCGGAAATCCGGGCGAATAGAGGCGAAACGGGGATGACCTTGAGCGCCCACTACATACTCGATGGCAAAACCGGAGTACCCACCGCCGAGCTTGGCAATGATGCCGGCGGGGAAGATCCCTACCAATACAAGCCGGACTTTCGATGCAGTCTCGGTGGCCCCGGCGCACGCGAAATGGGCTGCCTGACCCTTGAATGCCCACCTACAACACCCGACGGTGAGAAGGGCTCACCTGTCATCTGGTTGAAAGCACCGAAAGCCGTCACTAACCCGACATTCACCGATTGGCAGCCTGTCGATGGTAAACCCGCGTGTCTCTATGACGCAGAGCCGCAAAACGTCCTGGCCAACATCGCAGCCAGAATCCTCAACGACTTCCGCCAACTCCCCATCAACCCCGGAACCCTCCAAGTCCAGCCCTTCCCCCACACCCTCAAAGGAGGACCCACCAACTTCTACACCACCGCCGGCGAACAGGCCTTCGACATCACCATCCTCGGCCAAGCCGTCCACCTCACCGCCACACCGGCCAGCTACACCTACACCTACGGAGACGGCACCACCCTGGGCCCCACACCAGCCGCCGGCTACCCCATCCCCGAAACCGAATGGCTCACCACCGACACCCGCACCAGCCACAGCTACACCGAAACCGGAAACTACCCCGCCACCATCACCACCGGTTTCATCGGCACCTACTCCGTCAACAACGGCCCACCACTACCCATCAACGGAACCCTGAACCTGACCACACCCACCAAAACCATCCACGTCTGGAAAACACAAAGAGCCCTCGTCGCCGACACCTGCCAACAAAACCCCAACTCCTGGGGCTGCCCCGGGACTTAGGACTGACGGCGATCCGGCACTCTTCACGAATGAAGGCTGCCTCGTTCCGACATGCCCAAAAGCCGTGGAGTCACAGACCGGTTCCACCGCTGTAGACCAGACCGGATTTGGCGCCACTCCGAACGATATCCACAGGGCCCGGACCATCACATCGCCTGGTTCCATTCAACCGATTTAGGCTGTTCGACACATCTCAACACATCGCCAAAACCACTGGGAGACCAACACATGGATCTGAGCCTCATTGCCCGCGTCACAACATCTGTTCACTGGCGCACGGCGGCGCAGGCCATCACGGGGGTGCTTCTCTTGAGCGGGTGCCAGAGCGGCGGGAACCCGGCTGATTCGGCAACTACCGATCGGATGTCGGCCGATCCGACGTCCAAATATCCAGAGTTGGCGTCGGGTTCCATCGTGTCGGCCGATGGCCTCTATCAACTCATGCCGGATTTCCACTGCCGTGACGAGGGTCCTGACTCCAAGGACGCCGGATGCTTGACCCTGGAATGTCCAGCCACCGCAGACGGCGCTACAGAGGGCCGTCCAGTCATTTGGAAGCGGGCACTCCGCACGATAGCCAACCCCGGGTGGCAGGACTGGATTCCCGTCGGCGGGCCGACATGCTTCTACGATCCCCATGCCTAACACGCAGCCCCACCACCACTTGACCACCGACGCCCCGGCAACACACCCACAACACGGCGTGTCCAGGCCGTCCAGGATTCAAAGTGGGTGTGAAGGCCAACGCCGGGAGTGAGCCCTAAAGAAGAAAAGCACCAGTTCCAAAGAACCGATGCTTTCCGCCAGCTGAATCCTAGGAGAACCAGGTGCCTGGAGGGCCCATGAACAACAGGAAGCTGAACACTGCACCCACAGCAACCAAGGTCACCACAACCGCGAGGATCGGATTGCGAAGAACCCACGCCTGAGCTTTCTCAAAGCCACCGCGGGGATGCTCTCCCCCAGCGGCCAAACGCCATCCGCCATCGAGGAGGCCACGACGGTCGAGTGACTTCTCCATGGGGATAGTGGCGTAGGGAATCACGGCTGAGCCGATGGCCAGCAAACCGGTGCGCATGGACCATTTCTGATTGATCCATGTGAAGGCCGCGGTCGCGGCGTAGCAAAGGAACACGAATCCATGAATGCCGCCGGCGATGCTCACGCCAACATCGGTGGTTCGCGTGACGTACTTAAGGAACAGCCCGATCAGCAACAGCGTCCATGTCACGGCCTCGGCAAAAGCGACGGTACGGAACAAAGTGCGGGGCTGCATGGAAGTCCTCTGGTGGGAAACGGGAGACACACCCAATTTACCGTGGTGGACGCACTCCTCCAGAATCACCCCTGCGTTGGAAGGGCGGCCCGGTTCCGGATCCGGGAATCGCCAAACTCAATCGCCACGGGTGCGATCTCCATGGTTGGCTCGTGCCGGGTTCGCGCCTTGCCAACCGCGATGTGGGGCAGCCACCGGGGCGACCTGTAGCCAAGGGCGGGTGAACTCAGGATGAAGTCGTCAATGTTGTCGATACCAAGCTCATCTAAGAGCACGTGGAGACCCTGAACCAAGAGTGCCTGGTAGTCGTGTACGTCTTGGGGGCACCTCCACCTCGAGTCCCATGAGGCGCCCGCCACCCAAGGGAACCAGTTTGTCCGACTTCCCCAGGAACCCTTCCATCACTGGCAACTCGGTCAACCAGCTGGCGATTTCCGGGACCACCGCATCCGCCGCTGAACGCCCCTTGGTCCATGTGGCAATGTCACTGGCAAGATCGTCGAGGATTCCCACGTGCAGCAGCGTCATGTGCAAACCCTGCGGCTTGCGGAGAAAGTCAACGTACTTGGTGAGTCCCTCGTAGTCCGAAGCCCCTGCTCCTACGCGAAGGACGGGCGCCTCCACTGTGATTCGAAGTCCGTCCGGTGTGCTTCCATGGGCGTCGCGGGCCGTCATGGATCACATTATGCGCCGGATGCGCTGCGGGCGGCAGGCCGACGACGCAACTCACCTGACGCCGTCGTATGCTCACTACTTCTTGGTGCGGGCCTGAACCAGGTTCGCGAACGGAAGCCGCCCGAAAGTCGCAACAAATTCAGCGTGATACGCAGCTTCGGCAGCGTTGACCTCGGAGGCGGGGAGTTCCTTCCAGGCGATGACCAAGTCCATGGCATCGCGGAGCTGCCAAATAAGCCGGGCATCCCAGACGACGGTGGGTCGTCCGCGGCCGTAATCCATGAACTCCTGGATTTGCTTGCGTAGCCCTCGGTTGCCCTGGCTTCCGGCGCTGGCTTTGCCGATATAAAGCACTGACGCGTCTGTAAGCCACTCGGCCTCAAGTGCTTCGCGTTTCAGAGATGGGTCCTTCTTCTTGAACGTGCCGGCGGTGCTCTTACTCAGGAAGATGGGTTCGAAATCAGCGGGGCGAAGGATGAAGAAGACGCCGGGACCTTGGGGGACGCGCATGAGATCGAGTTCATCGAACACGCGAAATCCGGTGAATCCGTCCTCAATGAGGGTCTTTTTGGTGAAGAGCATGATCCATTGTGTCAAGCACCCGTCACACATCCCGCTACCACCGGCCCGAAGCCTCGCCAAGACCACTTGTAGCTTAAAGTGTTCACGGCTGCTGAGCAGCCGACTCATCACTCCATTCGCATAAATAGGGGGACTATTTGCGCACCCAGAACCGGCTGTCCCACAGCCACCCTCCACTTCAAGCCCCAGTTGTGGGAGGCCAGACATCATGCGGAAGCTAATCATTGGAGCTACGGCAGCAGTCGCGATCGTGACTGGCTCCCTGGTAGCGGCGGCTGCCGCCAATGCCGACAGCGGAACCGTCGTCAGGGTGGTCGACGGCGACACCATAGTCGTATCCATCAACAACATCGATCAGACAGTTCGCCTGCTGAACATCAATACTCCGGAAACTAAGGATCCGAACAAGCCCACCGAATGCCTTGGGCCGGAGGCGACAGATCATCTCGAGGGAGTACTGCCGGTGGGCAGCAAGGTCAGGTTGGAGTTCGACGTCGAACGCCATGACAAATACGGCAGAACCTTGGCGGGGGTCTTCAATGCCAGCAACCAGCTGGTCAACGCAGAGATCGCACGCCGGGGACTGGGGGTTCCAATGGTCGTCGGGGAAAACCGAAAGTTCCTGCCTCCTGTCGAAGCCGCCTTTGAGGAAGCGCGTACTGCCAAGTCCGGGCTCTTCGCAGAGGGCATCGAATGCACCCTCCCTGCGCAACTGGCAGCTGCCAACGAAGCACTGACAGCGGCACAGAGTGCGGCGCCGGCAACCACGTCGGCCGGAGCGGGAGCATCGGCTACTGGACTGGCGACGGCCATCGTTACTGCCAAGGCAGCAAAGGACCTTCTGTCCGCAGCCAGAGAAACAGAGAACTCCATCCTTTGGGCGGCGTACTCTGCCAGCGAATCAACCGCCAAGTTGACCGCCCTGACCGCAGGAATAACCCGGGCTGAGTCTGCACACAACCAGCTCAAGGAACAAGAGAAGACACTTGCCGCAGCCGAGAAGAAGGCAGAGGAAGAACGAGTAGCCGCTGTGGCGCGAGCGGAGGCAGAACGAAAGGCTGCTGCGGAAGCAGAGGCGGCAGCAAAGAAGGCTGCCGATGAGGCCGCCGCGGCGGAACAGGCTCGGGCAGCAGCAGCGGCTGCCGAGGCTGAACGGATACGCAACTTACCCGTACCAGCTCCCTATGTTCCGCCAGTCCAGCCGTATGTTCCGCCAGCTCAGAATTACGTACCGCCGGCGCCACCGGCCCAATCGAATCCCTACCCGGGGTACACGGGCCCCCGCTGCTACGCTCCCGGCGGCAAGTCCTGGCGTCCCTGCTGACAACCGGCTTGGCTGAAGGCCTGGTGTCCCTTAGGGGATGCCAGGCCTTCTCACCGATGGGCGTGGCTCACATGAGGACGCACTAAACTCGCATGAGTGATCACAGGTGAAATCAAGTCCCAAGTAGACAAAGTCTGGAATACGTTCTGGAGCGGCGGTATCTCGAACCCGCTGGAAGTCATCGAGCAGATCACGTACCTTCTGTTCCTCAAGCGCCTGGACGAGAACCAGACTCGGGCGGAGAAGCAGGCCAACATCTTGGGCGAGCCGATCGAGAACGCGGTGTTTCCCGAGGGTGTTGACCCCCAGGGCCGCCCCTATTCGGACCTCCGCTGGTCGAACTTCAAGGACTTTGGTCAGATTGAGATGTTCACGGTCTTCCAGCAGAACATCTTCCCGTTCCTCCGAACTGAGCTGACCAAGCAGTCCAACGGCGAAGACTCCACTTATAGCCACCACATGAAGGATGCGCAGTTCAAGATCCCGAACGCGGGTGTCTTGAAGCAGGTGGTGGATGTCATTGACTCCATCAACATGGAGGGCCGCGACACCAAGGGCGATCTCTACGAGTACATGTTGTCGAAGCTGGCATCGGCGGGTACCAACGGACAATTCCGAACCCCACGGCACATCATCGACCTCATGGTCGCGATGACAGCACCCCAGCCACTCGAAGCCATCTGCGATCCGGCCGCTGGCACCTGCGGCTTCCTGGTTCAGGCCGGCGAATACCTCCGTAAGAACAACAGCAATCTCCTCACCAATGACGAGACCAGCAAGTTCTTCCATCACGAGCAGTTCCATGGCTTCGACTTCGACTCCACCATGCTCCGCATCGGTTCAATGAACATGCTGCTCCACGGGGTCGAGAACCCGGATGTTTCCTACCGCGATTCACTTGCCGACCTGCACTCCGTCGAGGAAGAGAAGTACAACGTCATCCTCGCCAACCCGCCGTTCGCCGGCAGCTTGGACTACGAGAATGTGTCGAAAGAGTTGCTGAACGTCGTCAAGACGAAGAAGACCGAACTCCTCTTCCTGGCACTTTTCATCAAGCTGCTTAAGCCAGGTGGGCGCGCTGCGGTTATCGTTCCCGACGGCGTCCTCTTCGGCTCCACCGGCGCACACAAGTCCCTCCGCAAGACACTGGTCGAAGGCCACAAGCTCGACGCCGTCGTCAAACTCCCGTCCGGCGTCTTCAAGCCCTACGCCGGTGTCTCCACCGCCATCCTCTTCTTCACGAAAACCAACTCCGGCGGCACGGATAACGTCTGGTTCTACGACGTAAAGTCGGACGGGTTCAGCCTCGACGACAAACGGACGCCGCTCGGCTCTTCCGACCTTGAGGACGTCCTCTCACGTTGGAATCAGCGCACGACGGCGGAACTTGAGCGGGCGCGCACGGAACAGTCCTTCTGTGTTCCGCTTTCAGAGATCGTGGCGAACGACTACGACCTGTCGCTGAACCGGTACAAGGAGATCGAGTACGAAGAGGTCGAGCATGCTGCCCCTGAGGAGATTCTTGCCGCACTGGAAGGGCTCGAGTCTGAAATAACGCAGGGGATGGCTGAGCTGCGGGAGTTGCTGAAGTGAGCTCAAGTGCACAGACTCTACTGAGAAGTGACCTCAGCCAGACGGCCTTGCTTGGTGAACACGTTGAAATTCTGTCCGGGTTCGCATTCGATGCCAGTCTCTTCTCTGATACCGACGGCATACCCCTTATCCGTATTCGCGATGTGGTTCGCGGATATACGGAAACGCGCTACCGAGGCGCCTACGAAGAAAAGTACTTAGTTCAGCCGGGCGATCTCCTCGTCGGTATGGACGGGGATTTCAATCGTGCTCTCTGGACGAGCGAGCCGGCTTTGCTCAACCAACGAGTATGCAGGGTCACAGCACAGGCTCAAACCCTTGATCAACGATATCTATACCATTTTCTTCCCTACCCACTCATGGATATTTGGCACCAAACGCCGTTCGCAACCGTCAAACATTTGTCGGCTAAGTCGATCAAATCGATCCGTATCCCGCTGCCACCAATCGCCGAGCAGCAGCGGATTGCGGCGATTCTGGACAAGGCCGACGAACTCCGCGCCAAGCGCCGCCAAGCCATCGCCCACCTGGACGCGCTCACCCACTCGATCTTCCACTCCATGTTCGGCTCCCCCTCTCCGACGTCTGCTGAACTAGCTATTGAGGATCTCGCCGCCTCCCCAAAAGGAGCAATCAGAACCGGTCCTTTCGGCAGTCAGCTGCTGACAAGCGAATTTACGGATGATGGAGTGGCGGTTCTAGGCATAGACAACGCCGTCACCAACACGTTTGCTTGGGCGCAGCGTCGATACATCTCTGAAGAGAAATACGACCAACTGCGGCGATATAGAGTTTGGCCCGGTGACCTACTCATCACGATTATGGGGACTCTTGGCCGATGCGCCGTCGTTCCACGAGACGTTCCCAAGGCGATTAACACAAAGCATCTCTGCTGCATCACGCTCAATCGGGACCTCGTAGTGCCTGAATGGCTCCATGCATACTTTCTTCAGTCGGAAACAGCTCGGTCATATCTAAGGCAGACAACCAAGGGAGCGATTATGGGCGGTTTGAATATGGGCATCATCAAGAACATGCCAGTGAGCGTCCCCCCACTCGCACTGCAGCAGACCTTCGCAAACCGAGTTGCCGCCGTCGAGCGCTTGAACGAAACCCACCGCAAGCACCTGGCGGAATTGGACGCGCTCTTCGCTTCGCTCCAGAGCCGCGCGTTCAAGGGCGAACTCTAGGCAGGAATCCGGCGATCAGACAGGTCTGTCGCCGTACGGCAACAAATGCTAAAGTCGGCGTACGGCGACATTCATCAAAGTTGCCGTACGGCGACAGGAGCAGCTATTGCGTACAGTCCGAGAGGCAGGGCCCTTGGTCCGGGAACTCAGGGAAGAGCGAGCCTGGTCACAGGCAGAGTTGGCCCGACGGGCCAGCGTCTCACGCACTTTTGTCATCGATCTCGAATCCGGTAAAGCATCGGTGGAAACGTCCAAGTTCATGGATGTCTTTCAAGCCCTTGGTTTCGAGATCGCCATACGCGACAGCAAGACGGGCGCAGTTCGGTGGTGAGTGCGCGCGCTCTTGAAGTGTTCATGGACGGGACACTTTGCGGCCGGGTTGAACAGTCGTCGTCGGGGAATCTGACGTTCCGCTACTACCCCGAATACCAGGCAGCCCCCAACGCGACCCCGCTGTCACTGTCCATGCCCTTGGCCGCCACAATCCACAAGAAGCGCAACGTCCTGCCCTTTCTGCAGGGCCTCTTGCCCGACAGTGAAGGGGCCCTCCAGACGATTGCCCGACGGTTCCGGGTGTCCCCGTCCAACCCCTTCACCATCCTCGAACATATCGGTGCCGATGTCGCGGGTGCGCTCCAATTCATGCGGCCGGGCACCGGATCTTCGGATGGCATCCTCGCAAGAACGGCGGTGAAGCCAGTTTCGGACAGGGATGTGGCCAAGATGCTGGACCACGTCGTGACTGAGTACAAAGACGGCACGCCCTACGACGACTCCGCAGGACGCTTCAGCCTCGCCGGGGCTCAGCCAAAGATCGCCCTGCACCAACTTTCCAACGGCGACTGGGCGGTACCCGAAGACGCTACCCCCACGACGCACATCCTCAAACCGGCAGCTGGCACATTCAGTCGCTTGGATATTGTGGAACAGCTGACCATGAGGGCAGCAGCTTTTCTGGGGCTCGAGGTGGCCAAGTCCGAACTCCGCCGCATCGGCAACTGGGACGTCTTTGTGACACGTCGCTATGACCGCCAGGAAGTGGGTGGAACCTGGCGCCGCATCCATCAAGAAGACTTTTGCCAGGCATTGAGCGTTTCTCCAGCCAAGAAATACCAGCACCGTGACGGCGGGCCGGGCGCGAGCGATATGGCCGCCCTTATCCGATCGCTTCCTTTTGAAGCGGACCGCCGAGCAGCAGGAGCAGGGCTGTACCGGGCCTTTGTTTTCAACACCGTGGCCGGTTGCACCGACGCGCACGCCAAAAACTACTCCCTCCTCCTCCATGGCAGTAGAGCGCAGCTATCGCCCCTCTACGACCTCGCCACCTATGCCCCGTATTGGGACGCGGACTCAGGTATCGACTTGGCCATGAGTGTGAAAGCCGAATACAGGCTTCAGAAGATCAGCAAGCAGATGCTGGTCTCGACAAGCACTCAGTTTGGCGTTGATGCTGAAGCAGCCCGGGAAATGGTCGAACACTATTCTCGCGGCATAGTGGAAGCATTCGAAGCTGCCAGGGAAGAGCTGAAATCCCAGCTGGGATCCCTGCCGAAAATCACCGATGACACTATTGCGAAGGTACGACTGCTGCCACTCGTCGAGGCCACGGGTCTGAAATAGGGCATTAACGGTCGCAGTCCCGTGATTGACTACCTTCAGGACATCGGAGCAACGGATCGGAGACGGCTGCATGGGGGCAGTTACCAGCAACTTTGGGTTCATGCTGGGCGAGTGGCCCGAGTTGGCCCAGCAAGCACGCCGGGCCGAACAATTCGCCCGGGTCGATCCACGCGCTTCCGTGTTCTACGCCCGTTACACCATCGAACGTATTGTTGAGTGGCTTTACCAAGTGGAGCCCGGGTTGGTGACCCCCTACAAAGATGACCTCAACGCGTTACTGAACGAGCCCACCTTTAAGAATCTTGTGGGCGGTCCTATTGCCAACAAGCTCACGATCATTCGCAAAGCCGGCAATAATGCGGTCCACAATTCCGTTGGCCCCACCATCCAAGGCGCTGAGCTCGTGCTCCGCGAGCTGCACCACGTTTGCTATTGGCTCGCGAGGAACTACGCCAAAGCCGGTAGCCAGCTGCCGCCGTCGTTGGTCTTCGACGCCAGTATCCTGGCCCCAAAGCCGAAGACGCCGGCACAGCAGCAGTCGCCCGAAGAACTCCAGGCACTCGAGAGCCAACTCAAAGCCCAAAACGAGGCCCTTGCACAAGCAGCAGCGGATTCGGCAGACCTTAAGGCCCAGCTGGAGATTCTGCAGGCTGAAGTCGCGGAGGCCAAAAAACAGAACCAGACCGTCCCTGACCACCACGACTATGACGAAGCCCTGACCCGCAGGCACCTCATCGATCTTGAGCTGAACGAGGCAGGCTGGCCGCTCACCAATACAGAAGACCGCGAGTTCAAGGTAGACACCATGCCCACGGCGAGCGGGACGCTCAGCGGAGTGGGTTACGTGGATTACGTGCTGTGGGGCGCTGACGGGCTGCCCCTCGCAGTGGTCGAGGCGAAAAGGACAACCAAGGATCCCCATGTAGGGAAGCAACAAGCCAAGCTGTACGCCGACTGCCTGGAACGTCGCTATGGTCGACGACCGATCATCTACTACACCTCCGGTTACGAGACATGGATCTGGGACGACACCATGTACCCGGAGCGCTCGTTGCAGGGCTTCCACACCAGGGATCAACTTCAACTGCTGATCAACCGCCGTCAGAGCCGAAAGCCTCTCGCTGAACAGGCAATCGACAACTCCATCGTCGAACGCCCCTACCAGCACAACGCCATCCGGGCCGTCACGGAAGCCTACGAAAAGGACTTCGAGCGCAAGGCGCTTGTAGTCATGGCGACAGGCACGGGCAAGACGCGCACCGTCGTCGCACTCGCCAAGCTCCTGCAGGAAGCCAACTGGGCCAAACGCGTTCTGTTCCTCGCGGATCGGGTTGCGTTGGTCAAGCAAGCGGCCAACGCGTTCAAGGCCCACCTTCCCGGTTCCAGCCCTGTCATTCTGGGCTCGGGCGACGAAGCAGACAGCCGCATCCATGTGGCTACATATCCGACGATGATGAACCTCATCAACCGGACCGAGGGAAAGCTTGGCCAGCGGACCTTTGGCATTGGCCACTATGACCTCATCATCGTTGATGAAGCCCACAGGTCGGTCTACCAAAAATACAGGGCCATCTTCCAGTACTTCGATTCACTCCTCATCGGGCTGACAGCCACGCCACAGTCAGAGGTGGACCGCAACACTTACAGCCTTTTCGGCATCGAGGACAACGTTCCAACGTTTGCTTATGAGCTCAGCGAGGCCATCGAGGCCGGATATCTTGTGCCACCGCGGGTCGTTCCGGTTCCGCTGAAGTTTCCTGACCAAGGCATCTCGTACGAGGACCTCCCAGAAGCTGAAAAAGAGCAGTGGGACGAGCTTGAATGGGACGAAGACGGCGAGATCCCGGACTCTGTCGATTCAAGCGTTATCAATACTTGGCTGTTTAACGCCGATACAGTGGATAAGGCGCTGGAAGTCCTTATGACCCGCGGCCACAAAGTCGCCGGCGGGGATCGCCTGGGCAAGACCATCATCTTCGCGAAGAACAACAGACACGCGGAGTACATTGCTGAACGCTTTGACAAGAACTACCCGGCTTACAAGGGTCAGTTTGCTCGCGTCATCACCTATCAGGTGAACTACGCCCAGATTCTCATCGACCAATTCTCGACCACCGAGAGTGATCCCCACATCGCTATTTCGGTAGACATGCTGGACACCGGCGTTGACGTGCCGGACGTCGTCAACCTCGTCTTCTTCAAGATGGTTCGGTCCAAGACCAAGTTCTGGCAGATGGTGGGCCGCGGAACGCGACTCCGGCCGGAACTGTATGGGCCGGGCGAGGACAAGAAGGACTTCTTTATCTTCGACCTCTGCCGCAACGCCGAGTTCTTCAATGCGGGAATGCCCAGCAATGAAGGCTCTGTGGGTAAGTCACTCGCGGAGACTACGTTCGCTGCGCGCGTCCAGCTCCTGCAAACTTTCACTGACCTTCAATGGGACCCCCAAGCGCCCGTTGTTGCCGACCTCCGGCAAACCCTGAAACACGCAGTTGACCGGCTCCCGCTGGACAACTTCCTCGTTAAACCGGCACGCAAATGGGTGGACAAGTTCGCCGAAGAAGCAGCCTGGAAATCGTTGGCAGCCGAGGACTTCCAAGCTTTGCAAACCCAGATCGCCAGGCTCGCTACCATCGGCGCGCCTGCGGACACGGAAGAGGCCAGGCGGTTCGACTACCTGATGCTTCAGGCAGAGTTGGCGTCGCTGCAGGGATCGGCGGTTGGGCCGTTCCGGATAAAGATCCAAGCCATCGCCTCGGCCTTGCAGGACCAGCAGAGCATCCCGGCCATCGCCGCTCAGTTGCCCCTGCTGGAAACCATTCTCCACGACGACGAATGGGAATCCGTTTCGTTGGAATGGCTGGAGGACATCCGCAAGCGGCTCCGCGGATTGGTCCATCTGATCGAGAAGCGGAAGCGCAAAGTGGTCTACACAAACTTCCAGGACGAGCTCGGCGTGCTTGAGGAAGTCGAACTGGTGGGGACAACCAATGGCTTCGTCGACCTCCCTCGGTACAAAGAAAAAATGCGTTCGTACTTGGCGCAATACGAGGAGCATGCAACCATTCAACGGCTCCGGCGTAACAAGCAACTGACGGCGTTGGACCTCGCCGAGCTTGAACGCATTCTTCTGGAAAGCGGTTTGGGTTCGCTTGAAGACTTGAATCGTGCCGCCAACGATGGCCTCGGCCTCTTTGTCCGTTCCCTGGTTGGTTTGGACCGCGAGGCCGTCGAGGAAGCGTTGTCAGAGTTTGTGGCTGGTACTACGCTCACAGCCCAGCAGCTCAACTTCCTCAACGTTCTGACCAATCACCTGATGGAAAACGGAAAGGTCAGCCCGAAGGCGTTGTTCAATTCCCCGTACAACGAGCTGGCCCCGTCCGGGCCGGATGTGCTGTTCGGCGATGAAAAAATCGGGCAGCTGATCAGCATCCTCCGCTCCATTGAGAACCACGCGAAGGTGAGCTGAAAACCCACGGCAGCTGCCGCCGTCGACCCCCCAACCGTGAAGCGGTTCTTTCAGCGTTGACAGCCCCTTGTGACCCGTGCCATATTCAAAGCGTGAACCTGTCAGACAGCCGGACAGCCGGACAACCCGAATTCCCGGGCAACTCCGCTGCGCATACGCCTATCTCACGCATTTCCGCAGCTGAAGCGGTCTTTGCGGCCCTCCGGCGAGCCATCGAGGGCGGTCAGTTCGACATCGGCACCAAGCTGAGCTCTGAAGCGACGCTCGCGGCACAATACGGCGTCAGCCGCTCCGTCATCAGAGAAGCGCTGCGGTCCTGCAACACCTTGGGCCTCACCATGACCAAGACTGGCAAGGGCACGTTCATTGTGGCCAACAAGGTTGCTAACGACCTTACCTTGGGCCAGTACAGTGCGCGTGATCTTAACGAGGCACGTCCGCACATCGAAATCCCGGCGGCCGGACTTGCCGCACAAAGGCGGACGGATGAAGAGCTTGAGCACCTCAAGGACATCGTCCAGGAAATGCTCAACGAGAACGACCCCGAAGCGTGGGTGAACCTGGACGCCACCTTCCACTCCGCCGTCGCCCGCGCCAGCGGAAACCGCGTGTTCGCCAGCGTCGTCTCGGATATTCGCGAAGCGCTGGCCCACCAGTCGGAAACCCTCAACCTCGTTGCTGACAGGCAGCACCGCTCGGACGAGGAACATGTGGCCGTGCTCAACGCTATTGAAGCCGGCGACTCTGAAGCAGCAAGCAAGGCGATGGCCGACCATCTTCAGGCCGTCAGCGTTGCACTGGACACGATCCTCAACAAATGACACACCCAAAGGACACCATGCCCGTCCCCGCAGCACCGGCCCATCAGGCCGCGACGCAGAACATCAAAGCGCCAAACCACGTCCCGCTTGTCGAGGTCACCCGCGACGGCTTGGTGGAGAGCATCCACTACGGCTCACTGATCGCGCTCAAAGCCGACGGCAACACAGCGATGGATGCCGGCGAGCCGGACGCCCCGATGTACCCGCGCTCAAGCCTGAAGCCCCTGCAGGCCGTGGCGCTCCTCAAAGCCGGCCTGGACATCCCCCAGGAACTCCTCGCCCTGACGGCCGCCAGCCACTCCGGCGCAAAGACGCACCGCGACGGCGCCACCGAAATCCTGAGGCTGCACGGCCTCACCGAAGCGGCGTTGGGCAACAGCACGGACTTGCCGTACGGCGTCGCGGAACGTGAAGAATGGCTCCGCGCAGGCAACGGACCCACCCAGATCGCGCAGAACTGCTCCGGCAAGCACGCATCAATGACTGCTGTCTGCGTCGTCAACGGCTGGCCTGTGGAGGGGTACTTGCACCCGGAGCACCCACTGCAGGTCCTGGTCCGCGACACCATCACGGAGTTGACCGGCGAGGAAGCCGCGGCAGTCAGCACTGACGGCTGCGGGACGCCGCTTTTTGCGCATTCCCTGCACGGCATGGCCCGCGCCTACGGCCGCCTCGCCGCGGCCGACGAGGACACCAACGAGGGCAAGGTTGCCCACGCCATGCGCCGCTTCCCGGAAATGGTGGCCGGCGAAGGCCGCGATGTCACCGCCCTCATGCGTGCGGTCCCCGGGTTGCTTGCCAAGGACGGCTTCGAAGGCCTCCAGCTGGTCGGCCTCCCGAATGGCACCGGGCTGGCGGTCAAGATTTCCGACGGCGGCGATCGCGCCCGCATGCCCGTCACCGTTGAGGTTCTTCGCCGGTTGGGTGTCGACGGCGGCAGCTTGGACACGCTTCAGAGCCCACCTGTGCTGGGCGGCGGCCTTCCGGTCGGCGAGCTCCGCGCAGCCCAAATTTTCAGCAACTAAACCAAGGACAGCTATGACCACCGTCGATCAGGCGATCCCCCTCCGTTCCGAACACGACCTCTTGGGCGACCGTAATGTCCCCGCGGATGCCTACTGGGGCGTCCACACGCTCCGCGCAATCGAGAACTTCCCCATCACCGGGCAGCCGCTCTCCACCAATAAGCACTTGGTCCGGGGCTTGGCCGCGGTAAAGCAGGCTGCCGCCCGTACCAACCATGAACTCGGCCTCTTGGATGCCGAACGGGCCAGTGCCATCGAGCAGGCCTGCCAGGACATCATGGACGGCATGCTGCAGGACCAGTTCATGGTGGACGTAATCCAGGGCGGCGCCGGCACCAGCTCCAACATGAACGCCAACGAGGTCATCGCCAACCGCGCGTTGGAGATCCTGGGCCACCCCAAGGGCGACTACTCCAAGCTGCACCCGAATGACCACGTCAACCTGAGCCAGTCCACCAACGACGTCTACCCGACGGCGGTGAACCTCGCCACGATCTTCTCCGTGAAGGAGCTCCTGGAAGCCCTGGAAGAACTGGAGCTGGCGTTCGCCGAGAAGGGCCGGGAGTTCCGGACCGTCGTGAAGATGGGCCGTACCCAGCTGCAGGACGCGGTTCCCATGACGCTGGGCCAGGAGTTCGGTGGCTACGCCGTGACCATCGGCGAGGACCGGGCACGCCTGGACGAGTCCCACATGCTGATCCACGAGATCAACCTGGGTGCCACCGCCATCGGCACTGGTTTGAACGCCCCGGCCGGCTACGCGGAAGCCGCGTGCCGCCATCTGGCTGAAATTACCGGCCTCCCCCTGCTCACCGCCGCGGACCTCATTGAGGCCACCCAGGATGTGGGCGCGTTCGTTCACTTGTCCGGTGTGCTGAAGCGCGTCGCGGTGAAGCTCTCCAAGATTTGTAACGACCTCCGCCTGCTGTCCTCCGGACCGCGTGCGGGTTTGGGTGAGATCAACCTTCCGGCGGTGCAGTCCGGTTCGTCGATCATGCCCGGCAAGATCAATCCGGTGATCCCGGAAGTGGTCAGCCAGGTGGCGTACGAAGTCATCGGCAACGATGTCACCGTCACCATGGCCGCGGAGGCGGGCCAGCTCCAGCTGAACGCCTTCGAACCGATCATTGTGCACAGCCTGCACAAGAGCATCTCCCACCTGGAAGCAGCGTGCCGCACCCTTACGGCACGCTGCGTCCGGGGCATCACCGCAAACACCGAACGGCTACGGCTTACCGTGGAGCAGTCGATCGGTCTCGTCACGGCATTGAACCCCCATATCGGTTACGCCTCCGCCACCGCTATCGCCCAGGAGGCGCTGGCAACGGGCAAGGGTGTGGCAGAGCTCGTTCTGGAACATGGCCTGCTGACCGCAGCCCAGCTTGAAGAACTCCTCAGCCCCGAACGTCTGGCAAATCTCAGCAAATAGGTCGAAACTGACCACTAAGCCCAGCGGCTTCAGCCAGCCGTCCCGCCCGATGAGGCATACCGCCACGAGGCGTTGTCTTGCGTGCCCGGATCCCCGACCGGACGCGCCCAGGACACCCCCAACAGGACACTCCTAAGGATTCCAATGACCAATCCCATCACGGACCACACGGTCCCGGCCCAAGCGCACGCCAGCGAGAAAGCCCTCCACAAGGAGGACTCCGGCTACCACAAGGACCTCAAGCCCCGCCAGATCCAAATGATCGCGATCGGCGGCGCCATCGGCACCGGCCTGTTCCTGGGCGCCGGCGGTCGGCTCAACGCGGCTGGCCCGTCCCTCGTCATCGCCTACGCAGTGTGCGGCTTCTTCGCGTTCTTGATCCTCCGCGCCCTCGGTGAACTTGTGCTCCACCGCCCCTCCTCGGGTTCCTTCGTTTCCTACGCCCGTGAGTTCTACGGCGAGAAGGCTGCCTTCGTTTCGGGGTGGTTCTACTGGATCAACTGGGCCACCACCACCATCGTGGACATCACCGCGGCCGCGCTCTACATGAACTTCTTCGGCAAATACATTCCCTGGATGGGAGCCGTGCCGCAGTGGGCCTGGGCGCTCATTGCCTTGGTGGTAGTGCTCTGCCTCAACTTGGTATCCGTGAAGGTCTTCGGCGAGATGGAGTTCTGGTTCGCGCTGATCAAGGTGGCCGCGCTGGTGGCCTTCCTTCTGGTGGGCACCTACTTCGTCATCTTCGGCACCCCGGTTGATGGCCAGGAAGTTGGCTTCAGCCTCATCTCGGACAACGGCGGCGTGTTCCCGAACGGCATCCTTCCGATGATCATCCTCATGCAGGGTGTGCTGTTCGCTTACGCCTCGATCGAACTCGTGGGCACCGCGGCGGGTGAGACTCCCAACCCGGAGAAGATCATGCCCAAGGCCATCAACTCCGTGGTCTTCCGCATCGCGGTCTTCTACGTCGGCTCCGTCATCCTGCTTGCACTGCTGCTCCCGTACACGTCCTACGAGAAGGGTGTCAGCCCCTTCGTGACGTTCTTCGGTTCCATCGGCGTGGAAGGCGTGGACGTCATCATGAACCTCGTGGTCCTCACCGCAGCCCTGTCGTCATTGAACGCCGGCCTCTACTCCACCGGCCGTATCCTGCGATCCATGTCCGTGGCCGGTTCGGCTCCGAAGTTCGCCCAGCGCATGAACAAGGCAGGTGTGCCGTACGGTGGCATCGCCATCACTGCCGGTGTCTCGCTGCTGGGTGTCCCCCTGAACTACCTGGTTCCCTCCGAGGCGTTCGAGATCGTTCTGAACGTCGCTTCCGTGGGCATCATCGTCACGTGGGCAACCATCGTCCTGTGCCAGATGCAGCTCAAACGCTGGTCCGACAAAGGCTGGTTGAAGCGTCCCTCCTTCCGCCTGTTCGGTGCCCCGTACACGGGCTGGCTGTCCTTGATCTTCCTGGCAAGTGTCCTGGTCATGGTGTTCATCGAGTCTCCCCTCACCATGTTGGTCACTGCCGTAGCTTGTGGACTCATGGTCTGGGGCTGGTTCCTGTGCCGCAAGCAGATCCATGAGCTTGCTGCCACCCGCGACGGCTACACGGGCAGCGCCCCGGTGATCGCCAACCGCCCGCTGCCTGGCAGCGATAAATAGCAGCAGTACCCATAAGCGCCCGACGGCGGCACTCGGGTTCCGTAGCAGCGGAACTTGGGTGCCGCCGTCGTTGGTTAACGCCCCCAAACAGGGGGAGGACGCGACATCAGCAGACATCCGATCAATCGTGGCTACTATTGGTCCATGGCTGTCACAGACGAGGCGATCAGCAAGATCAAAGACATGCTGATCCGCGGGGAACTCAAGGCCGGCGACCGACTTCCGCCGGAAAAGGAACTGAGCGAGCGGCTTGGTCTCTCACGGAGTTCGCTGCGCGAAGCCGTGAAGGCGCTGGAACTGATTCGCGTGCTGGACGTCCGCCGCGGCGATGGGACCTACGTGACCAGCCTCGATGCCAAACTCCTCAACGAGGCAGTGGCGTTCGTGGTTGACCTGCACCAAGACCGCTCCATTCTTGAGCTCTTTGAGGTCCGACGAATCCTGGAGCCCGCTACGGCCCACTTGGCGGCCAGCAAAATTACTCCGGATGAGCTCTTGGCGCTTCGGAGCACCATGGACGGCATTGACGAGAACACGGACGTGGAGGAACTGGTTGCCCATGACCTTGAGTTCCACAGCATCATCACCGAAGCCGCAGGCAACGACTACCTGGGAAGCCTCTTGGAAGCCCTTTCGAGCAGCACCGTGAGGGCCCGCATCTGGCGTGGGTTGACGCAGGAAAAGGCCGTGGCGCACACCTTGGCGGAGCACCGGGCCATCGCTGACGCTTTGGAGCGTGGCGACGCGGAACTGGTGCGGGCCCTCGTGACCGTGCACATCAGCGGCGTGGAGAACTGGCTGCGGCAGGCGCTCTAGCTAGACGGCGGTCTGGCTAAGAGGGGCACCGTCGAGCTTGTACGTGCGGATCGCCGTCTCCTCCAGCACCGCATCCTGCTCGGCTGGGCTTAGCGAGGAGACCAGTTCCAGCATCACATCGAGCGTCCGGCCGTAGGGCGCCCCGAGGGTGCTGACCGGCCAGTCCCCGCCGATCATCAACCGCCCCGGACCGAAGGCCGCCAGCGCTTCTTCGAACAGCGGACGTAAGGAATCCGCAGTGTACTCAACACCCGGAAGGTGCAGTCCGGAGAGCTTGGCCACCGCATTCGGCTCCCGGCCGAGGGCCTTGAAGTCACTGCGCCACGCATCCATCGCGACAACGTCGGCGAGCGGTGGTTTCCCAAGGTGGTCCAGTACCACGGTCAGTTGCGGAACGTCCCGGGCAAGCCGGGCGACCGCGCCCAGATGCCGCGGAAACGCGTCCGGAACATCGAAAGCGAGCCCGCGTTGCGCCACCAGCGCCAACGACTCACGGACGGCGGGGAGGTCCAGGAAGTCGTCCCGAGGATCGTCGTGAACCAGGTGCCGCACGCCCTTGAAAGAGGAATGGGTGGAAAATCGGTCCAACTGTTCTGCAGCTTGGTCCGGGGTGTCCATCCGGACCCAGCCCACTACGCCGAGCACCCATGGATTGCGTTCCGCCACAGCCAACATGCTCTCGGTGTCGGCAACAGTGTCATCAGCCTGGACCAGCACAGCTCCCGTGACGCCGGCGGCATCCAACGTCTCATGGGCCTCGTCTTCGCCGAAGCTGCGGAAAAGTTCGCCGTGCTGCGGTCCGAGCCACGAGTAGTGGCGCGGACCGCCGGTTACGAACGTGTCCAGCGTCCACAGGTGCAGGTGCGTATCAATCACGCCGCGTGGCCTCCAAAGCCGCCCACAACTCTTCCGGCACAGGCGCTCCCATCCGGGCCGCATTAGTGACCACCTGTTCAGGAGAAGTCGCCCCTACGGTCACGTTCACCACGGCCGGATGCCGTAGCGGGAACTGCAGGGCCGCCGTCGGAAGGTCAACGCCAAAGTCGCGGCACACTGCCGCAAGCCGGCGCGCTCGCGCCAGGACGGTCGGCGGCGCTTGGTTGTAGTTGTAATGCGCGTCGTCGGGGACTTCCGGCCGGGCCAGCAAACCCGAGTTGTAGGCGCCCACGTTGACGACGCCGGTGCGGCGCTCCACACAGCGCTCAAGCAGCGGGACGCTGGGCTGCTCCAGCAGCGTGTAACGGCCGGCGAGCATCACAAGGTCCAGGTCCGCGGCTTCGACACATTCGAGGGCGGCTTCCGCTGAGTTGAGCCCAACTCCAATGGCCCGCACTACCCCTTCGTCGCGCAACTTCTCCAATGCTGGGAGACCCTGGGAGATTCCGGCCTGGAGATCGTGGACATCAGCGTCGTGCAGGTAGGCGATGTCCACGTGGTCCAGTCCGAGCCTTTCAAGGGAGTCCTCGATGCTGCGTCGAATCCCTGCCTCGGAGAAGTCCCACACCCGGCGGGTGGTGGCCGGAACATCGAAACCCTCGGGATCCTGGCCGCCGGAGGAGTTAGGTTCCAATAGTCGGCCCACCTTGGTGGAAATGATGAATTCGTTCCGTGGTTTGTCCCGGAGAACGGCTCCAAGCCTTTGCTCGGACAGACCCAGGCCGTAGTGCGGCGCGGTGTCAAAGTAGCGGATGCCCGCATCCCAGGCGGCCAGTACTGTAGCGAGGGCTTCACCGTCCGGGATGGCCCGATACAAGTTTCCAATGCCCGCTCCGCCGAAGCCGAGCTTGCCGAGATCGAGTGAGTTCATGGCAGTTCCCATACTTTCTGAATACCCGCGTCCTCCCCCGAGTAATCGTCCTGGACCGCCAAAAGTTCAGCCATTCGGGCTTGCCACGGGACGTTGGCCGGGTGATCGGCGAGCGCGTGCCGCATGGACTGGTAGTCCTCGACGTCCACCACGTGGAAGAGGTCCAGCCCGCTGCGCCAGATCCGCCAGTTCTTGACCCCGGCTTCTTTGAGGGCCGTAACCAGTTCAGGGGGAATGTGCGCGTGGGCGTCGGCGTATTCCTCTTCGGCTCCCGGCTTGAGGCGGGTGTGGAGGGCGATGCTTTCAGTCATCGGTGTCCTCCGGCTTAAGGAACAGTTCCAGCACAGGCACGGCGACGTCCGGCCGCTGCACCGGCAGCTTGATGGTGAGCGTTCCAGGAGGTTGGCCGCCCGGGGTCATGTTCATGGCCTGCTGCGCGGGATCCACCTCCTTGAGGAACACCTCTGACGCATCGTTCAGCAGCTGGGCGTACTCCACTTTGCCCGCCAGCTCCGGGAGATGGACGTACTCGAACGGCCACGCGAACAGGTGTACATACAGCCGGTCGCCACGCTGGGTGTAGCGCGCGTCAGCCGGGGCAGTGAAGGCTGAAGCCCCCGCACCGTAGATGGCCCGTGAGTGCAGCTTCATCCATTCGCCGATGCCCTCCAGCGAATGCAAGGCCCGGGGATCAATGCTGCCCCTGCCGGTGGGGCCAACGTTGAGCAGCAGGTTGCCGCCCTTGGACACGCCGTCCACCAGCATCCGGAGGAGCAGGTCCACGGACTTGTAGTTCAGGTTGTCCCGGTCGTACCCCCAGCTGCCGTTCAGGGTCTGGCAGGCCTCCCAGGTGACAGGCACGCCGTCGAGCATCATGGGGCCGGCGGGCTGGTACTGCTCGGGCGTAACGAAATCTCCCGGGATGTCCAAGCGGTCGTTGACGACGATGCCCGGCTGCAGCTCCCGCACCATGGCGAGCAGCGCTTCCGAGTCCCAGTCCTTTCGGCCCTTGCCACCCCAGAATTCCTCTTCGTGGCCGAGCCCGGCGTAGGAGAAGTCGAAAAACAGGTAGTCGATGGTGCCGTAGTTGCTCAGGAGCTCACGCACCTGGCCATGCAGGTAGTCCCGGTAGCGGGCCATGTCCCGTCCGCTGTTTAAACTTTCGACGTCGGCCGCGTTGCGTTGCGGATGTACGCCGTCGATGGTGAAGTCCGGGTGGTGCCAGTCGATGAGCGAGTGGTAGAAACCGACCTTCAGCCCCTCGGCCCGGAGTGCCTGCACGTACGGTGCGATCAGGTCACGGCCGGCGAGCGTGTTGGTGGCTTTGTAGTCCGTCAATGCCGAGTCCCACAGGCAGAAGCCGTCGTGGTGCTTGGTAGTGAGGACCACATACTTCATGCCGGCTTGGCGCGCGGCACGTGCCCACTCGCGGGGGTCGTAGAGATCAGGGTCAAAGCGCCGGAAGTACTGGGAGTACTCCTCAACAGTGGTCTCTTCCCGGTTCATCACCCACTCATGGCGTGCCGGGAGCGCGTAGAGGCCCCAGTGCACGAACATTCCAAAGCGTGCTTCTTCGAACCAAGGTGCATGCTGGATCAACGGGTTTCCTTCCATACCGGGCCGTCCGGAAAGCTGTAGGCGGCCAGTGTTTCACGGTACATTTCGTTGCCGGCTCCAGGAGCGGACGGCGGCCAGTACACGCCGTCGTGGACGTCCACGGGAGTGACGAAGTGTTCGTGGAGGTGGTCCACGAACTCAATGGTCCTGTTTTCTTTGGTCCCGGATACGGCGATGAAGTCGAACATGGACAGGTGCTGCACCGCCTCGCACAGGCCCACGCCACCGGCATGCGGGCATACGGGCACGCCGAACTTGGCAGCGAGGAGCAGGATGGCGATATTCTCGTTCACCCCTGCCACGCGGGCGGCGTCGATCTGCAGGATCTGGAGCGCGTCGGCCTGCAGCATCTGCTTGAACACCACCCGGTTCTGGACGTGTTCCCCGGTGGCCACGGGAATTGGCGCCACTCCACGGGCGATCGCAGCGTGGCCCAAAATGTCGTCCGGGCTGGTGGGCTCCTCGATCCAGGCGATGTCGAAGGGGGCGAGGTGGGCCATCCACTCGATGGCATCCTGGACGTCCCAGCGCTGATTGGCGTCGACGGCAATCCTGATATCGGGTCCGACAGCAGCCCGGGCAGCCCTGACACGGCGGATATCGTCCTCCAAGGATGCCCCCACCTTCAACTTGATCTGCCCGAACCCGTCAGCCACGGCCTCCTTGGCCAGCCGTGTCAGTTTCTCGTCGCTGTAACCCAGCCAGCCCGGCGTCGTGGTGTACGCGGGGTAGCCTTCGGCACGAAGTGCGGCTTTTCGCGCTTCCTTGCCGGGTTCGGCGGCGCGAAGAATGGCCAGTGCGTCTTGGGGAGTGAGGGCGTCGGTGAGGTAGCGGAAGTCAACCAGAGCCACGAGCTCTTCCGGGGTCATCCCAGCGAGCAACTCCCACAGGGGCAACCCGGCACGCTTCGCCTTCAGGTCCCACAGCGCGTTGATTACCGCACCGATGGCCATATGCATGACGCCCTTCTCGGGCCCCAGCCAACGGAGTTGGGAATCGTGGGTTAAAAGTTTCCACGTCGCGCCCATGTCGCCGAGCAACGAGTCAACGTCCTGCCCAAGAATGTGGCCGCGCAAAGCATTGAGCGCAGCCGTTTCCACCTCGTTGCCGCGTCCGATGGTGAACACGAAGCCGTGGCCTTCAAGGCCGTCACCGGCGTCCGTGCGAATGATGAGGTAGGCGGCTGAGTAGTCGGGGTCCGGATTCATGGCATCCGAGCCGTCCAGTTCCAAGGATGTTGGGAAGCGGATATCGAATGTATCCACCGCGGTAATGATGCTCATACGGCTCCTGAAAGTGCGTCATGATTCTTCACCGAGCCTAAACATCCGATGTCTGCCTTGTCAATGGGTCACATTTCCGTATTATGGGGGAAAACAGCACACTAGAGCTCGGATGTTAGTCCCGAACGCACGGAGGAAGCCATGACCTTGAAATTCGCCAGGCTGGGTACGGCCGGAAACGAACAACCGGCCGTCATTGCCCAGGACGCCGACGGTACCGAGAAGTACTTCAGCCTTACGGCCCTGACCAACGACATCGACGGCGGTTTCCTCGCCTCGGACGGCATCGAACGCACCCGTGAAGCCCTGAACAAGGGGGAACTTCCGGAAATCTCTCCGGAAGGCCTCCGCATTGGCGCACCAGTCGCCCGCCCGGGCGCCGTGGTGGCCATCGGCCTCAACTACACCGCGCACGCCGCCGAATCCGGCGCCACGCCGCCCGAGGTTCCTGTTGTCTTCCTGAAGCCGACCAACACCATCAGTGGCCCCTTCGATGCCGCTCCCATCCCGCCGTCGTCCACAAAGTACGACTGGGAAGTGGAACTGGCCATCGTCATTGGCCAGGAAGCGTCATACCTTTCCACCGTTACAGAGGCGGCGGCCTGCATTGCCGGCTACGCGGTGGCCAACGATCTCTCCGAGCGCGAGTACCAGATTCCCGGCGCTGCAGGACAGTGGACCAAGGGCAAATCGCTGCCCGGTTCCACTCCCTTGGGTCCGTGGCTGGTTCCAGCCAACGACATTGATGCCGGCAACCTCCGCCTCCAAACCTTGGTCAACGGCGAACCACGGCAGGACTCCAACACCTCGGACATGATCTTCGAGCCCGCCACGATCGTGCACCACCTCAGCCAGTACATGGTTCTCGAGCCCGGTGACGTGATCATCACCGGCACCCCCGAGGGCGTGGCTTTGTCCGGCCGCTTCCCGTTCATCCAGCCTGGCGACGTGGTGGAACTGGAAATCGAGGGACTGGGACGCCAGCGCCAAGAGTACTTCCAAACCAACGCAGCACAGGCTGGCGCTGCACAGGCCGTCTCCCTCGCCGGCACCCACGCCTAAGGCATGGCACCCTCGGTGGGCAACGATTTCGACGGCCTCGCAGCCCTCGTGACCGGCGGCGCGTCCGGCATCGGGGCGGCCATCGCCGACCGCCTCGCAGCCGGCGGGGCACAGGTAGCGGTCCTGGACCTCGCACCCGAAAGCAGTCCGCACTTCGGCGTGCAGTGCAACGTAGCCGACGACGCCTCGGTGCGTGCCGGCGTCGAGACCGTTGTAAACCAATTCGGCCGCCTGGACATCGTGATCAACAATGCCGGAATCGGCGCCCAAGGCGACATCACCGCGAACGACGACGACGAATGGCTCCGTGTCCTCAACATCAACGTGGTGGGCATCGCCCGCGTCAGCCGTGCGTCCCTGCCCTATCTGCGACAGTCTCCAGCGGCCGCGATCGTGAACACCTGCTCCATCGCGGCAACGGCAGGGCTCCCTCAGCGGGCACTCTATTCGGCGTCGAAGGGTGCGGTCCTGTCGCTGACGCTGGCCATGGCGGCGGACCACGTCCGTGAGGGCATCCGGGTGAATTGCGTGAACCCCGGCACCGTAGACACTCCATGGGTGGGCCGGCTGCTGGACTCCGCCGCCGACCCCGCCGGCGAGCGCGCGGCCCTCAACGCCCGCCAGCCACACGGTCGGATGGTGGACCCCGTCGAGGTAGCCGGCGCCGTTGCCTACCTTGCGAGCCCACTGTCAGGCTCGACGTCGGGAACCTCCCTGGCGGTCGACGGCGGCATGCAGGGCTTGCGGTTGAGGCCGGTTCAGTAGGGGGCTGCGTAACGCAACTGTCCCGCAACGTCCTGCCGTCAGTGTTCGCCTATGCTCAACTCCAAGGAATCAACGGCGATCCACCAAGGAGACACGGCCATGAGCAACTGGCGCATCAGGGACTTCCACTCGTCCGACCTGGACGGCATCCTGCACCTTTGGGAGTCACTCAAGGCCGACGGCGTCGAGCCCGTCTACGCGTTGTCCGAGGTCCTTGCGTCCTGCGAGAAGGACCACGCGGTGGTGGCGGTGCAGGGTGAGCAGGTGGTGGGTGCTGCCGTCGGTCGCGCGGCACATGACCAGGGCTGGATCGTCTTCTTGGCCACGCTGACCGAGTTCCGGGGCCGCGGCATCGGCACCTCGCTGCTGTCCGCCGTCGAGAACCGCATGGCTCCGCACGGCCTCAACAAGTTGTCCGCCCTCATGCCGGAAACCGAGACCCGGGTGGAGGCATTCCTGGGCCGCGGCTTCGTGGTCAAGAAGAACCTGCGGTATTTCGAGCGGACCATTCCCGTGCAGCGCCAGGAGCTCGGCGCGTTGGGGCTGCTGGGCGGGCGGATCCTGGCACGGGATCTTTGGGAGAACGTGGCAGGCATGCGCCGCGAGAAGGAGCTGCTGGAGCGCCGCTTGGTCCTTCCCCTGGCCGAGGCCGACCTCGCCGACGAATACGGTGTGGTCCCTCCGCGGGCAGTGGTGCTGTTTGGCCCTCCGGGCACGGGCAAGACCACCTTCGCCAAAGCCATTGCGTCCCGTTTGGAATGGCCGTTTGTTGAGGTCTTCCCCTCCCGCCTGGCCTCGGATCCCAAGGGCTTGGCGGGGGCCTTGCGCGAGACCTTCCTGGAAATCGCCGAGCTGGAGCACGCCGTGGTGTTCATCGACGAGGTGGAGGAGATCGCGTCACAGCGTGCCGGGGATCCGCCATCGCCGTTGCAGGGCGTCACCAACGAGCTCCTCAAGATCATTCCGGCCTTCCGCGAACAGCCCGGCCGGTTGCTGGTCTGCGCCACCAACTTCATCCGCGCGCTGGACACCGCGTTCCTGCGTCACGGCCGCTTCGATTACGTCATCCCCATCGGCCTCCCGGATGTCCACGCCCGCGAAGCCATGTGGCAGCGCTTCATTCCCTCCACCGTGGTGGACACCGTGGACATCGCCCAGCTGGTGGAGCGGACGGAGGGCTTCTCCCCCGCCGACATCGAGTTCGCGGCGCGCAGTGCCTCCCAGCGGGCCCTGGAAAAAGCTGTATACGACGACGAGGGCTCCGGTCTTGCGACCAACGGACGCAAGGGGCCGATCACCCAGGATTACCTTGACGCGATCGCTGATACCCGGACAACGGTGAGCGCCGAGGTGCACCAGGACTTCCTTGAGGACATCGACGTGCTGGGCCGCGTGTAGGGCTTCTGGCCGCGAGATCGCCGGAATGCTGCAGGATCGCCGTGCCTATCCGGCGAGATGGACGCATTCCCGCGATCTCGGCGTGGATCCAATGCGAGCCGGTAATCTTTGAGCCATGTCCACGAATCCCCTTCGCCATGCCCTTTCACGCATGGGCGGCCGCGATCCCCATGAGAAGCACCGCACAGCCACCCCATTGGAGCTGTTCTTCGACCTGACGTTCGTCATTGCGTTCGGTGTTGCCGGCAGCCAGTTCGCCCACGCCGTGGCTGAAGCCCATGTGGGAGCCGGCCTTCTGGGCTTCGGCTTCGCCATGTTCGCCGTCATCTGGGCATGGATCAACTTCACCTGGTTCGCCAGCGCCTACGACACCGATGACTGGGTGTTCCGTGTAGTCACCATGGTCCAGATGGTGGGTGTGCTGATCCTGGCCATGGGCATTGAGCCGATGTTCCACTCGATCGTGGAAGGGGACCACGTCAACAATGTGGCCATCCTTATTGGCTACATCATCATGCGCGTCGCACTGATCTTCCAGTGGCTGCGCGCCGCCCGGCAGGATCCCGAACGCCGCGAGACCTGCCTCCGGTACGCGAAGTACCTGGCGATCGTGCAGGTGGGCTGGGTCATCGCCCTGGTCATCGAGACGGATGTCCTCACCACGTTCCTCATGGCGGCCCCGTTGTTCGTCCTGGAGATGGCCACTCCCTACTTCGCCGAGCGCAAGATCCGCACCCCGTGGCATGCACATCACATCGCCGAAAGGTACGGGCTCCTGGCCATCATTGCGCTGGGCGAGTGCTTGATCGGAGCCATTGAGACCCTGCGGGCGATCGTGGCCCTGCACGGCTGGACCCTGGACGCTGCTTTGGTGGGGTTCAGCGGAACCGGGCTGGCCTTCGCCATGTGGTGGATCTACTTCATCCTGCCTTCAGGGCCTGCACTCCATTTCCAACGGCACCGCTCCTGGATCTTCGGCTACGGACACATTTTAGTCTTCGCGGCCATCGCGGCCACCGGCGCCGGCCTTCATATCGCTGCCTACTTCATCGACCACGAAGCGCACATTTCCGCTGCAGGTGCAGTGGCTTCCATCGCCATACCGATCATCCTGTTCAAGGTCTCGCTCACCACCCTTTACAGCATCATGCTCGGCCCGGACCGGGAACTGCTCTGGAGCTCGGCGTTGGTGGTCCTGGGATTGGGTGCAAGTATCGCCATGGCCGCAGCAGGCGCGTCCGTCCCTCTGTGCATGCTGGAAATGATGGTGGTCCTGGGGTTGTCCATTGCTTACGATGAGCGACGCGGACACAAAGGCCGGGCAGCAGCGCTCCGACGACTGGAAACCGCCGCCGGCTAGCTCCACGCGACTACTCCGGAACGATCTCGTCCAGCTCGGCAAGCAGATGCGGATTGATCCGTTGCAGGATCATCCGGACCTCTTCCCTGGGCACGGCCGTGTACAGGACCGGACGGGCGTCGGCGTAGCGGGTTGTCGGCGGCTTGTCCGGCCATTTTTCGGCGAGCGCCTGGACCCTCTCGGGAAGTGAGTTGTGCGCGTTGTCCGCGATCTTCACCAACGTGGCGTCGTGGTCCTCGGCGACGTAACGGATGCCGGCGTCGTAATCCTCGGGATCGTCGTGAAAGCGGCGGGTGACGCGCTCGATAATGGCAAGGGCCCGCTCCGAGACCCCCATGTCCAGCAGGGCCTGCCGGGTGATGGGCGTGTCCTCTGCGATGTCGTGCAGGTAGCCCGCGATCTGGATGTCGTCGTCGAAGTCGGCGAGGGCATCACCCACGGCCAGAACGTGCTCCCTGTAGGGTCGCTTGAGTTTGTCCTTCTGCCGGTTGTGGGCCACCTCTGCCAGGACTTGGGCTGTCTCTACGGTGAATCGTGGTTCGGTCATGTTGGCCTCCGGATTGGTGAGGTGCCGACAGTGATCGGTCCTGCCTTCAGGCTATCGGCTTCCCCGGACAGGGAACACCTGGGTTACCAGTCCTGCACGGCCCTTGCGGCAATGGCGACGGTGACGGCCCTGGGCAGGCGCTGCGCGAAGCCTGCCGCCACCCGGTTGACCCAGCCGGAGACCACGCTGCCTGGCGTTCCCTTGCGATCGAGCGCCTTGATGGCCGTTCCTACAACCTGCGCCGAGGTCTGCATCCGGCCGACCGCAGCGGACTGGCTGCCCAAAACGTCGAAGAACTCGGTGCGCGTCGCTCCGGGGCAAAGAGCGAGGACGTTGAGTCCGGAGTCCTTGGTCTCGTGGGCAACGGCCTCCGTGAAACTCAGGACAAAAGCCTTGGTGGCACCGTACACGGCCATCCCCGGAATGGGCTGGAAGGCGGCCGTGCTGGCAACGTTCACCAGGGCGCCCTTCGCGGAGGACAACATGCCGGGAAGAAAAGCGCGGGTGATGTCCACCAAAGCAGCAACGTTGAGGGAGATCTCAGAGGCAATGCCCTCCGGATCCTCGTCCACGAAGGCAGAGTGGGTGCCGAAGCCCGCATTATTGATCAGAGTGTCCACGGTGATGTCGCGGCTGCTCAGTTCGCTGAGAAGCTCGCGGCCAACGCCTGGACGCCCCAGGTCCATCGGCAGGACGGTCACATTGATGCCGTGCTTGGAACGCAGGCCCTGGGCGACTTCTTCCAAGCGGTCTGCGCGGCGGGCCACCAGGACCAGGTGGGAGCCGCGGGCTGCGAGTTGACTGGCGAACTCGGCACCGAGCCCGGAGCTGGCGCCGGTGATGAGAGCAGTGGTCCCGGAGTAAGTCATTGTCATGGCATGTCCAATCATTGGGAATCTGATGTAGTCGCTGTCAACATGGTAGGCAGTGTCTACTTTGTTGTCAATGGCTACATTGGCCTAGACTTGGCCCATGACCGACCAGCCTTACCACCACGGCAAGCTCCGCGAGGCCCTGCTGGAGCGCGCCATGGAAACCATCGAAGAAGCTGGCGTGGACGGCCTCTCCCTGCGTCAGCTTGCCCGGGATGTGAACGTCAGCCATGGCGCTCCTGCCAAGCACTTCCGCGACAAACAAGCCCTGATTGACGCCTTGGCGTTGGCTGGCTTTGAGTCGATGAACCGTCGCATCCACGGCGCCGCCCAATCGGGAGACCACCTCCGCGGCCGATTCGTCGGCGTAGCGCAGGCGTACGTTGACTTCGCTGTAGCCCACCCGGCGCTCCTGTCCGTGATGTACTCCACCAAGCATCACCCTGACTCCAGCGCCGAGCTGCGAAGCACAGGCGAACAAGGGATACAGGTAGCCCAGGCCATGATCACCGAGGCCCAGGAGGCAGGTGACCTGGCTGCCGGCGACCCGGAAACACTTGCCATGGTGTGCTTCGTGAGCCTCCACGGCGCTGCCGTTCTGGCCGCGGGCAAACACTTGGACGGAACCACCGTGGAGGACGTCGTGGCTGCCACCACCGACACACTCTGGGCAGGCATGGCCGCCGGCGTTCCCGCCGCGCAGCTCAGCTAAGCCGACAGCATCCAGACAGCCGACTTGGTGGGCTGCTTATGCCCGGGGATTTTTCCACACCCAGGGTGTCTTGGGCAGCTTCTTCGGATCGAATTCCGACAGCGCATCCCGCAAGGTTCCTGTGGGCAGCCCCAGCGACTCAAGGATCAGGTCCCGCACGCGTTGCGCTGGAATTCCGACGGCGGCGAGGTCGCCCAGCGTGACCGCGCCGTCGCGCTTGGCCAGCCTCGCGCCGTCGTGATTCACCACCAGCGGAACGTGGGCGTATTCCGGGGCCGGCAGGCCCAAGAGCGTTGCCAGATACGCTTGCCGCGGCGTGGAAGGAAGAAGGTCGTCACCTCGCACTACCTGGTCGATCCCTTGGGCGGCATCATCCACGACGACGGCGAGGTTGTAAGCGGTGACGCCGTCATTGCGACGCAGCACGAAGTCGTCCACCATCCCCACAAAGGTGCCGTGCAACTGGTCCTCAACAGCCCACTCAGCGGTGTCCGAGCGAAGGCGGATCGACGCGGGACGCGACGCCCTGCGGATCTCGCGTTCGGCGTGGGACAACCGCAGGCACGTCCCCGGGTACGCGCCCTGCGGCGCATGCGGTGCGGACGGCGCCTCCTGGATTTCCCGCCGCGTGCAGAAGCATTCGTAGGTACGGCCCTCAGCGGTCAGGCGGGCAATCGCGTCGTCATAGAGCGCCGCGCGCTCAGTCTGGCGAACGACGGCGGCGTCCCAGTTAACACCGACGGCTTGCAAATCGCGGAGCTGCTCCGCTTCCGCGCCTGACCGGGCGCGGTCCAGGTCCTCGACGCGAAGCAGGAAGTTGCGGCTGCTCGACTTCGCGAACAACCAGGCCAGGATGGCAGTCCGCAGGTTCCCAACGTGGAGTTCACCGGAAGGGCTCGGGGCGAAGCGGCCAGCGGAAGTCATGCCCCAAGCCTATGTGTCCCCGCCCGGGGCAGGGCAACGCAAGAGCCCCTCAGCTACCGCAACGATCCGGTGGCTCAGGGGCTCTTACTTTGTGCCGCCCTGACGACGGGCGGGTGCAGAATGACAATGCTGTGAACAAGAGTCAATCAGCGGCTGTTTCCTTGCGGGAAACCTCTGCAGGGTTCCGGGTGGTGTGCCGGGTGCCTGGTGCCTGCGGGATCCGGCGGTAGCCTCGCCCTGCTTCGTTGTCACCATTTCAACAGGAGACATACAGTAGGTGCAATGGACGAGGAAAAACTTGGTCGATCTGACCAGTACCAACCGAAAAACCAGACAGGAAGTGGTCACTTTGCAGGAACTCGACGCCACAGACCGACGCATCCTCGCCGCGCTGGACGAGGATCCCAGGGTCCCCATCATGGTGTTGGCCCAGAAGCTGCACCTCGCGCGCGGCACCGTGCAATCGCGCCTTGAACGGATGACGGCATCCGGAGCCTTGCGCGCCAACAGCAGCCGGGTCCTGCCCACGACGCTGGGTCGCGGGGTGGCTGCGGCAGTCAGCGCGGAGCTCGACCAAAGCCATTTGAATGAGGCCATCGCAGCACTTCGGGACATCCCCGAAGTCCTCGAATGCCATGCGCCTGCCGGTGACACCGACCTCATCATCAGGGTTGTGGCCAGGAGCCCGGATGATCTCTACCGCGTCTCCGAGGAAATCCGGCTGTGCCCTGGAATTGTGCGCACATCAACCAGCATGTTTCTCCGCGAAGTGATCCCCTACAGGACAACGGGCCTGCTGGAAGACAGCCAGCCCTAGACCGGCGGTCCGATGTTGGTTTTCAGATTCTTCATCACCAGCGTTGAGGTCAGGCGCTCGACAGCTGGCAGGGCCGCGAGTTCGTCATCATAGAAACGCTGGTAGGCAGGCAGGTCCGCGGCGATGACCTTCAGCAGGTAGTCCGGGGAGCCGAAGAGCCGCTGGGCCTCCACGATGTTGGGACTCGCTGTCACACGCTCCTCGAAGTCCGCCATGATGGTGCGCTCCACCTGCCGGAGGGTGACGAAAACGATCGCCTCGAAACCCAGCCCCACCGCGGCAGGATCGATGTCGGCCCGGTAGCCACGGATCACACCCGAGGACTCCAGATCGCGGAGCCGACGGTGGCAAGGAGCCACAGTCAAACCCACCTTTGCAGCGAGAGCCGTGGCAGTCATTCGACCATCTTCTGCGAGGTGGCGCAAAATACTTCTATCGATTCCATCAATCACGCAAATATCTTACCGAGAATCAGTGCGCGAGGGCTAAATGAGGGAACACTTATGGGCAAATTTTCCCTAGAGTTTTCTTACCCCCTAACCCCGGAGAGACCCGTGAATCCGCAACTGTTCCTCGCCTTCATTCTTGTAGCCGTCACCTTGGCGTGCACCCCCGGCGTCGACTGGGCCTACTCCATTTCAGCTGGTCTTCGTCAGCGCAGTTTCGTACCGGCGGTTGCGGGCCTGTGCAGCGGCTACGTGGTCCATACGCTGCTGATGGTTGCGGGGCTGGCCGCCCTCCTGGCAGGAGTCCCGGGACTTCTGGGCTGGCTGACAATTGCCGGCGCTGCCTACCTGCTGTGGCTCGGCATCGGCACCATCCGCTCCTGGCGAGGTGCCAGCTTCAGCGCGGAAGACGCCGTCGTGCATTCCGGCAATCAAGTCCGCACGTTCTTTCAAGGTATGGGAACCAGCGGCATCAACCCCAAAGGCTTGCTGTTCTTTGTAGCGCTGGTTCCGCAGTTCGTGAGTCCGGAAGCAGCACTCCCCGTTCCGCTGCAGTCAGGCCTGCTGGGCCTGACCTTCGTGATACTCGCCGGTACCGTCTACACGGCGGTCGCCCTGACCTCCCGGAAATTGTTGGCTTCCAGGCCGGGTGCCGCCAAGGTAGTGACACTGGTCAGCGGAATCATCATGATCGGGCTGGGGGCAGTGCTGCTGTCGGAGCAACTCCTTCCGCTTCTTCCGCAGATTTCTGCGGCAAGCACCTAGGCCGCCAGCAGCTCGTCCAGGCGCTCGTAGCCTTCCACCACGCCGTAGTTCATCCCGGTGGCCAGCGCCATATCCCGCGCTTCAACCGAGGGGTAGACCTCGTGGGCAACGATGCGGGTGCGGCCGTCCACTTCCTCAAACGTGGTGGTGCTGAGGCCAATCTGGTTCGGGGCGCCATCGAATTCGAACGTCATGATGATCAGCGCATCAGCATCCACGGTGTGGAAAATGCCGCGGAAGCCATACATTCCGCTGTCATCTCCGCTCTCGTAATGCCAACTGCCGCCGGTGGTCGCGTTGTATTCGGTGACTTTGGTGACCGTACTGCGTGGGCCCAGCCACTTGGCCAGCAGGTCGGGATCCACATGGGCCTTGAAAACTGCACTGACTGGGGCATCGAATTCGCGGACTGTGTCAACGAACGGGACGCCATCGTCAGCGGTGATTGTTGTTGGATTGCTCATTTCAGTTCCTCTTTCTTCTTTGCTGGTTTCTCATGCGGTTCTTCAGTGCCTGCGCCCAGCAGTTGGTCGAGCTGCCGGTAACGCGATTCGGCGATCAATCGGTATTGGTCAATCCAGGCCGTCAGGTGCTCCAGGGCTGCCGCGTCCAGGTGAACCGGCCTGCGCTGCGCATCACGGGAACGCGTCACGAGCCCCGCGTGCTCCAGCACCTGAATGTGCTTGGAAACTGCCTGTTTGGTGATGGTGAATGGTTCTGCGAGCTCGTTGACAGTGGCGTCTCCGCGGGAAAGCCGGGCAACCATGGCCCGCCGCACCGGATCGGCCAAGGCCATGAAGGCCTTGTCGAGAGCATCTTGTTCCATCGCCGCGTAAATCCTTTCGTAATCAACCGAATCGTTTATCAATGATTTGGTTGATTACAACGTTACGCCTTCCTGCAGAAGAGCACAATGGTCCCCTTACTCGCCGCCCAGTTGCCTGAAATCGTTCTCCCACAACCGGCGCATCTCAGCGTCCTTGCGGATGACTTCCATCGTCTCGAGCTCCGCGGGAGGGGCCGGGCGCTTGGACCGCGGCGTCAGCGTGCGCCGGCCTTGATCCAACGCAAGGAGCGCCCGGTCGGTGAGGGCATCATTCTTCAACGCCAGGTTGGTCTTCCGGCGTCGGAGTACTTCCTTCAACGCAACTTGGGCCGACTCGAAATCACCACGTGCGCGCTGGGACCGCGCCCGGATCAGCAACAAGGCAGCCGAGAGGTCGTCGGTGTTTAACAGCCCTTCGGTCCACAGCACCACGTCCCGGTGACGGTCCAGCGAATACGCCGCCGTGCAACGCGCTAAAGCTGAGGGCAACGACGGCGGCAACCCCACCACCGCTTCCAGCGCCGACTCCGTCATACCCATCTCCCGAAGGCAGTGGGCCAGGGCAAGGAACACCGACTCCTCGCTGAACAGAACCGGAACCTCTATGCGTTCGGTGACCTCAACCCGAGTGACCACCTGCCCAAGGTAGATCGCCGAGAACTGGCTGGCGTCGTCGTCGATCCTTGTTGTTAAACCGCGCTGCAGCAGCTCGGAAGCCCTCAAGAACCCGCCGTGTTTGTACGCCAGCAGGCCTGCCATCACGTGGCACAAGCCGGCCCACCCGGGGTTCATCCGGCCGAACGCCAGCAGGGAATCAGGTTCCGTAGAGGTAAAAACCGCTTCGTGCATGGCCTTGGCGGGCTTGGACGACAACATCTTCAACCGCGGAACATTCCCCACCACGGACAGCCTGGCATGGTCACGGCCGCCAAGGACACCGGAAAGCACCTCATTCATGCCGTCCGCCAATCCGCGCACGGGCGTCCGGACATAACCCTCGCGGAAAGGCGTGAAATCCCGCGTGTCATGGAAGATCGTGTGCAATCGGCCATTCGGGGGTTGGCTCATAAAACCATGCTAACCGGCCCTGAACTGGGCTCATCCCCTGCTATCGGAGGCATTTCAGGAGTATTATGGCGGCGTCGGCAAGGTTTTGCCACACCCCTTGCCGCAGGTCGGCTCTCCATGAGAAGAGCCGGATAACCGCGTGAAAGGGAGGACTGATGACCACCGCTTCGCACCCCGCCGAACACCACCACATGATGGGGTTGACACTTCGCAACACCGCCATGGGCGTTGGCATTGTATTTCTGCTGGTAGGCATCCTGGGCTTCATTCCGGGAATCACCACCAATTACGGCGCCATGACCTTCGCGGGACATGAATCCGGCGCCATGCTGCTTGGAGTCTTCCAAGTGTCCATACTCCACAACATCGTTCACCTGCTGTTTGGCGTGGCCGGCTTGGCCATGGCAAGGAACGCACGCATGGCCCGCCTGTTCCTCTTGGGCGGCGGCGCTGTGTACATCGTTCTTTGGATCTATGGCCTGGTCATCAACCAGGAAACGGGCGCCAACTTCGTCCCGTTTAACACCGCTGATAACTGGCTGCACCTGATCCTTGGCGTTGCCATGATCGGTTTGGGCGCTTGGCTGGGCAGGGATGCCATGGACGAATCACCCACGGCGCGGAGGAACATGTAGCACCCGTGGATTAACCAACGACGGCGGCCGACCCCTTCCCGGGGACGGCCGCCTTTTCGTGTCCCGAGATGCCAGTTGATGACAATGTTTGCGCCCGTGACTGTCATTAATTGCCACCTCGGCAGCGCCAGGCGCTACTGGGCGCTACTGGGCAGCCGGCATGGGACGAACATCCGTGAACGTGTTTCCCGTCGAGTACTGGTCCAGGCGCCAGGGATTGGCGTTGTTCCGCACACTCTGGAACGTCACGCCGTCAAACGTGGAATCCTGCAGGCCCTTGATGCTGGCGGGGTTCACGTTCCGGAACACCACATCCTGGAAAGTGAAGGCACTGAGGCTGGCCGTTCCTTCGCCGAGGGACGGCCCTGCCTGGATATCGATCACCGGTTTGCTGTCGGATACAGCCATGCCGCAGGTGGGCGAGTTGTTGCCGTCCACGGAAACGTTCCGGACCACCACGTCCTTGAAGGTGGCCGATTCGGCGGCGACATACCCGGACGGTGACTGGTTATAGCTGAGGGACATGATGAACGCGCTGCTGCCCATGCACGCCATCGCAGTATCGCGGAACAGGAAGTCCCGGCCGCCTCCCGCCATGTCCGAGGTACTTTTCATCCGGAGGCCGCCGGTTTCAACTTTGTACATGACGTTGTCCTCAGCGAGGACCCGCTGCACCCAGGCTGCCGTGTTCGAACCGACAGCGACTCCCCCGTGGCCCATGCGCATGTAGTTGTTGAAGATCCAGACGTCCTCGCTGGGCCTCCCCTGGGCTCCGTACTTGCCTTGGCCGGCCGCGAAATTGACCTGGTCATCGCCAGTGTCAAAGAAGTTGTTGAGCACAATCCCGTTGCTGGTCCCGCCAAACTCCAGGCCGTCACCATTGTTGGCGTTGTAGGTGGTGTGGCGCATGGCGTTCACAGTGGTGTTCCGGCTGTCCAGGATCATCACGCCATGGAAGGCCGGGTTGTCCGCGGTGACTCCCTCGATGTACAGGTTCTCCACGCCCATGAACGTCATAAGGCTTGACCGGTACTGGCCGTAGAGAACAGAATCCTCCAGCGTTTCAGGCTTGTTGACCACGCCGGTGAGGAAGTCCGGATTCTCCTTCGCATTACGGAACTGCTCGGCCGCCAACAAGCCATCGTCCAATACTTTTCCGGCGGAACTTGCTGCGTATTGGGGAAGTTCGTTGCCCGCTTCGTCAGTTATCGACCCCCCGGCCGTCCGCTTCCAGCCATTTCCGTCCACCACGCCTTTGCCGACGATGCGGACATTGCTGGCCGCAGCGCCTGGCTCGCGCCCCGCCGTCGAGCGGCCGTTGTCCTCCGGAAGGACATTAAGGAGCGACGGCGGCCGGCGGTAGTTCCGGTATTCGGCCTCGGCGGGGAGGGGCTCAGGTACCGGGTAGAGGTAATAGCCCTTGTCCAAGGGGTAGTCCTCCGCCTGGTCGGAGCCGAGCAGACGTGCGCCCTCCTGGAGTTCCAGGGTCATGTCCGAGTGGAGGAAAAGTGCCCCCGTTGTGAAGGTGCCTGCAGGAACCACCACGGTGCAGCCCGGTGTTCGACAGGTGTCAATGGCCTTCTGGATTGCTTTGGTGTTGAGGGTCTTTCCATCGCCCACCGCCTTGTACGCGGGATTGGTGATGGTGACTTTGTGCCGTGACGGGGTGGTGGTCACGGTGATCGGCGCACTCGCCGCAGATTCAGTCCCGTCTTTCCTCACAGCGGTGACAGTGAACTGGTAGCTGGTGCGCGGAGACAGGCCGGTCACCGTGAAGTTATGGGCCACGGTCCGGATGTGGAATCCATCCTTGTCGGCGGCCCGGAACGCGTCCACGTACTCCTGGGCCGGCGAGAAGATCCGCGCGTTCTCCTCCGCGGTTCCCAACGCCCTGCCGTTCATGTAGACGCGGTAGTCCACGACGTCGTCGTAAAGGTCCGGCTTGTTCCACACCAGCAGAGTCTTGTCACTGCCGGTGGCTTGCGAAGGGACACAAAGGTTTTGTGGCGCCCTGCCGGTGCCTGAATCAAGCTGGATGCTGGAGCTGCAACACGCCGGGCTGTCTGTCTTGCCTGCGGGAGCCCCAGTGGCTGGCGGGCCCGCGGCCACGACGCAACCTAACCCCATCACTGCTGCAAGCGCGAGGCCTCCCACGCTTCGGCGTATTTCCGGTTTTCTTCGGGTCGATCGCATGGATGATCCTTCCCGGGGCACAACGGCGTGCCCCAGTACTTGGAGGCTCAGGCTCTCCGGGAATGGTTGAGAAACGGTAAGAAAACGCTTTCTCAGAACACCCTAGGAAGGTTTGAGGGCGGGGTCAAGCACTTTGATCCGCGCCGACGTGGCACTTAATGACAGTCCGGGAGCGGCGGATTGTCATCAACTGCCATCTCGACGGCGGATGGGCGCCTACCGCGGGGAGCGGCCACCCAGGCGCGTGGTGACCTTTGCCGCCGCTGCGGCGCAGGCTTCGCCGAGGCTGGCCAAGGTGTCCTGTGAGACCCGGAATTTAGGGGCAGGAATCAAGACGGAGGCCACGATGTCACCCCTGTGGTCGTAGACCGGCGAAGCAACCCCCACCTCTTCGATGGAGGTTTCGCCAAAGTTGGCGGCCCAGCCCCGCTTTGCGGCTTCCCCAAGCCGAGCCAGGTAACTTTCCACAGAAGCCTCGTCCAGTCCCGGCAGGGTGATGGAACCACTGCGCAGCAGGTTCCGCACCCTGTCCTTGTCTTCGTTGGCGAGGAACACCTGCACCGAAGAACTCAACGCCTCGTTGTAGCGGGCTCCGAGCGGGGCCAGGTGTTTCACCTGGTGGCGGCTGGGAATCTGCTCCACACACATTGACTCGACGCCGTTCCACACCATGAGGGCGCTCGTCTCGCCCGTGCGTTCGGTCAACTCCCGCAGGACAGGGTAGGCCACGCGTCGCTCTTCGAGTTCCGCCAGGAGGGGGCCCGCCATCGCGATCATCCCCAACCCCAAGCGGAACCTGCGCGAATCGACGTCGCGCTCTACCAGGTTTTCCTGCTCCAGCGTGGCCAGGATGCGCGAAACCGTACTCTTGTGCAGGCCGATCCGGCCCGCGATTTCGGTGACTCCCAGGAGCGGCTCGTCTGCCGTAAAGCTCCTCAGCACCGCGATGGCGTTGACGATGACGGACGTACTCTTGCTGTCGCCGTTAGCGTTGTTGCCGTCAGGAGTCTCGCTGGTTTCCGTGGGAGTCATGGGATCACTATATTTCGCCGGGGCCGTCCGGAAGTTCCGAACCGGGGCCGGCGGACGCCGTGCACTGCGCCCGCCGGCCGTTCCACCTAGGCTCCGATGATGTTGTACTCGGGGCCGAACGGGAACTTGGTGATGTTCTCCGCGCCGTCTTCGCCTACCACCAGGATGTCGTGCTCGCGGTATCCGCCGGCACCCGGCTGGCCGTCCAGCACAGTGATCATGGGCTCCATCGAAACCACCATGCCGGGCTCGAGGACCGTGTCGATGTCCTCGCGCAGCTCCAGCCCGGCTTCACGTCCGTAGTAGTGGCTAAGCACACCGAACGAGTGGCCGTAGCCGAAGGTCCGGTTCGCCAGGAGGCCGTGGCTGATGTAGATCTCGTTGAGCTCCGCAGCGATGTCCTTGCAGACAGCGCCGGGCTTGATGAGTTCAAGGCCGCGCTTGTGGACCTCAACGTTGACGTTCCACAGTTCCAGTGAGCGGGCGTCCGGTTCGCCGTAGAACAGGGTGCGCTCCAGGGCGGTGTAGTAGCCGCTGGTCATCGGGAAGCAGTTCAGGGACAGGATGTCGTGTTCCTGGATCTTGCGGGTGGTGGCCCAGTTGTGGGCGCCGTCGGTGTTGATGCCCGACTGGAACCACACCCAGGTATCGCGGATTTCCGAGTCCGGAAAGGTCCGGGCAATCTCGTGGACCATGGCCTCGGTGCCGATCAGGGCAACCTCGTACTCCGTGATACCTGCAGTGATCGCGTTACGGATGGCTTCGCCGCCCAAGTCACCGATGCGCGCGCCGTGTTTGATGACAGCGATCTCTTCGTCGGACTTGATCATGCGCTGGCGCATGGCCGACTGCGCAACGTCCACCAGCGTCGCGCCGGAGAACGCGGCCTGGATCTTGTTCCGATTGTCCAAGGGCAGCGAGTCATCCTCGACGCCGATGCGGCGCGGGTTGATGCCGCGGGCCCGCAGGACTTCCTGGATGGCGTAGATGTAGTTGTCCCTGCGCCAGTCCGTGTACACCAGGTTGTCGCCGTAGCTGCGGCGCCAAGGCATACCGGCGTCGATATTTGCCGTAATGGTGACCGTGTCATCCTTGGTGACCACCATGCCGTAGGACCGGCCGAAGTAGGTGAAGAGGAAATCGGAGTAGTACTTGATGGAGTGGTAGCTGGTGAGGATGACGGCGTCGAGGTCCTTCTCGGCCATGATCCGGCGAAGGCCTGCGAGGCGGCGCTCGAATTCAGCGTCGGAGAAGGTCAGCGAGACTTTCCCGCCATTGTTGAGGACCTTGGTGCGCTCGAGTTTGGCGACATCGTTGACGGACTCGTTCTGGGTGATGGTCATGGTGGTTCCTTTCAAGGGTTGGTTGTTCTAGTCCTGCAGCAGAGGCTTCTTGGAAGTCTCCGCGGCGAACAGGACTGCGATGAGGGAAACGAGGGCGGCGGCCACGAGGTACCAGCCGGGGGCCAGCTTGCTGTGGGTCATGCCGATCAGGAGTGTTGCCATGAACGGTGCGGTGCCGCCGAACAGGGCGTTGGAAAGGTTGAAGCTGACAGCAAAGCCGGTGTAGCGGACCTTCGTGGGGAAGAGTTCGGCGAGGAAACTGGGCAAGGTGCCGTCGTTAAGGGTGAGCATCCCGCCCAACAGGATCTGCACCAACACGATCACCAGGAAGTTGCGGGTGTCCAGGAGCATGAAGGCCGGGACGGTCAGCAGTATGAAGAGGACTGATGCCGTGATGAGCATGCGCTTGCGGCCGAATTTGTCCGATGCAATGCCGGTCAGGAAGATAAAGCCGATGTAGCTGGCCAAAGCAATGGTGGTGGCCAGGAACGACTCCGTGGCTCCGAAGCCCAGCTCCTCCGACAGGTATGTGGGCATGTAGCTGAGGATCACGTAGAAGCCGACGGCGTTGAGCAGCACCGCACCGGTGGCGATGATGAGCTGCTTCCGGTAAGTCCTGAACATGGCGAACGCCGGGGCCTTCACCGCATTGTCCTTCTCGGCCAGTTCACGGAATGCCGGCGTATCCTCCAGCTTGGTCCGGATGTACCGACCGATCAGGCCCATGGGTGCCGCGAGCAGGAAGGGCAGGCGCCATCCCCATTCGTTGAGCTGTTCTGTGGTGAGGACAGAACTCAGCAGGGCGGCCAGCAGGGATCCCAGCAGCAGTCCGGCTGCGGTACTTGCAGGCACGACGGCGGCATAGAGTCCGCGTCGATTGGCCGGCGCGTACTCCACCAGGAAGGCGGACGCGCCTGCGTATTCGCCTGCGGCGGAGAAGCCTTGGACCACTCTGACCAGGAGGAGCAGGATCGGCGCCATGACGCCGATGGTGGCGTAACCCGGGATCAGTGCGATGCAGAAAGTGGCCACCGACATCAGGACGATTGAGAGGCTGAGTGCTTGTTTGCGGCCGAGCCTGTCGCCGATATGCCCCCAGATGAAACCGCCGAGGGGCCTCACGAAGAAGCTGATGGCGAAGACGCCGAAGGTCGCGAGCAGGGCCGTTTGCCGGTCGGACTCAGGGAAGAAGACTGAGGAGATGATGCCGGCCAGATAACCGTAGACGGCGTAATCGAACCATTCGACAAAGTTGCCGATGAAGCTGGCAGTGACAACTCGCCGTCGAGTGTCCTTGCTGACTGTGTTCTTGGGGCTGGGTGTGTGGTTGTGGCCGGAGGCGGGTGAGATGCCTTGCTCGGCTGCCACAGAGGATTCATTGCTCATGTGTCCACCAAAATCATTGGGGTTGCATTCAACGCAACGCTGTTGCACCAGAGTATGTGTGAGCGCCGCCACGGTCAAGGGCTATTTTTTTTGCTGGTGCAGGTGGCTGAACTCCACTGAAGTCACCGAGAGTGCCGGGGCCCTTTTGCGATCTGTTGCATTCAAACAAACACTGTTGCAACAAGTGGATCAAGATGCCCCATCCTCACGGCCCTCTCTCACATCCCAACCCCTTTCCGCCGACCCTCTCTCACATCCCAACCCCTTTTCCGCCGACCCTCTCTCACATCCCAACCCCTTTTCCGCCGACCCTCTCTCACATCCCAACCCCTTTTCCGCCGACCCTCTCTCACATCCCAACCCCTTCCCACCGGCCCTCTCTCACATCCCACCCCCTTCCCACCGACCCTCTCTCACCTGGGTGAAGAAGGCCCGACAAGTAAGGACGATGCCGCAGCCAAGGCGAGGAAAGTCGCGACTGACGGACGCGCCGGTCCGTCGGGCCGGGCGTGAGAGAGCGACCCGAGAAACGGGTCGGGACGTGAGAGAGCGACCCCCTAAAACCGGTCGGGACGTGAGAGAGCGACCCGAAAAACCGGTCGGGACGTGAGAGAGCGACCCGAAAAACCGGTCGGGACGTGAGAGAGCGACCCGAAAAACCGGTCGGGACGTGAGTAGGGGGTCAGAGGACCTTGCGGATGGTCTCTTCGAAGCTGACCACGTGGTGCAGGGCGAGCTCGCCAGCGCGGTCTTCGTCGCCGTCGGCGATGGCGGTCAAGAGGTCGGCGTGCTCGGAGATGTGGCCGGAGACGGAGGGCATTTTCTCGAGCATGTGGCACCAGATGCGGGTGGCGAGGTTGTCGTAGCGGATAAGGACGTCTTCCAGGTGCGCATTGGCGGAGGCCTTGTAGATGAGCCGGTGCACTTGGATGTCGTAGCGCATGAGTTCCTGCGAGGAAGCATCCTGGCCCTCAAGCTCGCGAATCGCCGCAGCGACAGCACGGAGCTCTGAACGCATGCCCGGACTTGCCATGCGCGCCGCTTTCCGGGAGGCCAGGGGTTCCAGGAGCTCGCGGATTTCGGAGACCTCGGCGAGCTGCGTGATGTCCACGCCGGTAGCGAAGGTGCCCCGCCGAGGGTAGGAAACCACCAGGTGGTCGCTTTCGAGGCGTTTGATGGCTTCGCGGACGGGGGTTCGCCCAATGCCGAGTTCCGCAGCGATCTGACCGTCATTGATGGGATCGCCGGGCTTGATGTCCAGCATGATGAGCCGGTCGCGCAGCAGCAGGTATGCATTCTCTGCGAGGGACGTGCCCTGCGGAGCTGTCTCCAGTGCTTCCAATGCTGCGCTCATTGCTCTCTCCCGTTGTCGTAATCCCAGTCTGTTGGATGAGTTACCGAAGACCTGTTGACGACTATGTGATCTCCAACATACTATGGCAATAGTTCTAATATATCAGTTGCCTAACAGATGGCCGCTTCAAGTACTTCAGAAGGAGAACACCATGGTTGAACCGCTGATCCGCCCGCTCGCACAGGCGGACCCGGAGGTCGATCAGGCGATCGCCCAGGAACTCATCCGACAGCAGTCCACGTTGGAAATGATCGCCTCTGAGAACTTCGCCCCGACGGCTGTCATGGAAGCCCAGGGCTCGGTGCTGACCAACAAGTACGCCGAGGGCTACCCCGGCAAGCGCTACTACGGCGGCTGCGAACACGTTGATGTGATCGAACAGCTGGCCATCGACCGCCTGAAGTCACTATTCGGAGCCGAATTCGCCAACGTCCAGCCGCACTCCGGTGCACAGGCCAACGCTTCGGCGATGCACGCACTGATCACCCCGGGCGACACCATCATGGGCCTGAACCTCGCCCACGGCGGCCACCTGACGCACGGCATGCGGATCAACTTCTCCGGCAAGCTCTATAAGGTTGTCCCCTACGGAGTCCGCGAAGACACCCACACCGTGGACATGGCAGAGGTGGAGCGCCTCGCCCTTGAGAGCAAGCCGCAGCTGATCGTGGCCGGCTGGTCCGCGTATGCGCGGCAGCTGGACTTCGCAGAGTTCCGTCGCATCGCGGACCTGGTGGGTGCCTACCTGATGGTGGACATGGCGCACTTCGCCGGCCTGGTAGCCGCTGGCCTGCACCCGTCGCCGGTCCCGCACGCCCACATCGTTACCAGCACCACGCACAAGACCCTCGGCGGCCCCCGCGGCGGCGTGATCCTGACCAACGACGCCGACATCGCCAAGAAGGTCAACTCCGCAGTCTTCCCCGGGCAGCAGGGCGGCCCACTGGAGCACGTGATCGCAGCCAAGGCTGTTGCCTTCAAGATGGCAGCCGAGCCCGAGTTCCAGGAACGCCAGGTCCGCGTGCTGGAAGGCTCCAAGATCCTTGCCCAGCGCCTCCTCCAGGACGATGTTGCCGCCGCCGGCATCTCCGTGGTCAGCGGTGGAACCGACGTCCACTTGGTCCTCGCCGACCTCCGTCACTCAGTGCTTAACGGTCAGCAGGCCGAGGACACCCTGCACCGCATCGGCATCACGGTCAACCGCAACGCTGTCCCCTTCGACCCCCGCCCTCCGATGGTCTCGTCCGGACTCCGCATCGGTACCCCGGCCCTCGCCGCCCGCGGTTTCGGTGCTGAAGAGTTCACCGAAGTTTCGGACATTATTGCGACGGCGTTGATCGCCGCAGCGAACAGTGGCACCAAAGACAGCGGCACCAAAGACAGCGGCGCCCAAGCAGGCACAGAAGCAGGCAGCGAAGGTGACGTCGCGCTGGACGACGCGACCGCCGTCGAACTCCGCGACCGCGTGACCGCACTGGCGGACAAGTTCCCCCTCTACCCGCATCTCGGCAATGCCGCCGCAACCGCAACCGAAGCAGAACTGATTGGAGCAGCCCAGTGAGTGCAGACCACCTCCCCGAGCACCCGGACTTCCTCTGGCGCAACCCGGATCCGAAGAAGAGCTACGACGCCGTGATCGTAGGCGGCGGCGGGCACGGCCTGGCCACCGCGTACTTCCTGGCCAAGAACCACGGAATGACCAACATCGCCATCCTGGAAAAGGGTTGGCTGGCCGGTGGCAACATGGCCCGCAACACCACCATCATCCGTTCCAACTACCTCTGGGACGAGAGCGCAGCAATCTACGAGCATGCCCTCAAGCTCTGGGAGATCCTTCCGGAAGAGCTGGAGTACGACTTCCTGTTCAGCCAGCGCGGCGTCATGAACCTCGCGCACACCCTGGGCGACGTCCGCGAAAGCGTTCGCCGCGTGGGCGCCAACAGGCTTAACGGCGTGGACGCTGAGTGGCTTGACCCGCAGCAGGTCAAAGAACTCTGCCCCATCCTCAACATCAGCGACAACATCCGCTACCCCGTCATGGGCGCCACGTACCAGCCGCGCGCAGGCATCGCCAAGCACGACCACGTGGCGTGGGCCTTCGCCCGCAAGTGCGATGAACTCGGTGTGGACATCATCCAGAACTGCGAAGTCACCGGCTTCATCAAGGACGGCAACCGGGTAACCGGCGTGCAGACCACCCGCGGCACCATCAACACTGAAAAGGTGGGCCTCTGCGCCGCCGGACACAGCTCCGTGCTGGCAGAGATGGCAGGCTTCCGCCTGCCGATCCAGTCCCATCCGCTCCAAGCGCTGGTGTCCGAACTGCACGAGCCCGTCCACCCCACGGTGGTCATGTCCAACCACGTTCACGTCTACGTCTCCCAGGCCCACAAGGGCGAGCTGGTGATGGGCGCCGGCGTCGATTCCTACAACGGTTACGGTCAGCGTGGTTCGTTCCACGTGATCGAGGAGCAGATGGCCGCGGCCGTTGAACTCTTCCCCATCTTCGCCCGGGCCCACGTGCTCCGGACCTGGGGTGGAATTGTGGACACCACCCTGGATGCTTCTCCGATTGTGGGCCTCTCCCCTGTGGAGAACATGTTCGTCAACTGTGGTTGGGGAACCGGCGGCTTCAAGGGCACCCCCGCAGCAGGCCTGACGTTCGCGCACACCATTGCCACCGGTGCCCCGCACAAGCTGAACAAGCCTTTCGCGCTGGAACGCTTCGAGACCGGTGCCTTGATCGACGAACACGGCGCCGCAGCCGTGGCCCACTAGCCAGGACAGGAAAAGACATGCTCCTCATTTCATGCCCCAACTGCGGGCCACGCGACGAAACCGAATTCCACTACGGTGGCCAGGCGCACATCGCCTACCCCGAGAGCCCGAATGACCTCACGGACCGGGAATGGGCTGAATACCTGTTCTACCGCGAGAACACCAAGGGCACCTTCGCCGAGCGTTGGGTCCACAGCACAGGCTGCCGGCAGTGGTTCAACATGCTCCGCGACACCGTGAGTTACGACATCCACGCCATTTACGCGATGGGCCAGCCCCGCCCGGATCTGAAGACAACCAGCCCCAAGAGCGAACCGGAACAGCCTGGCGAGTTCACCCAGTCCGGCGACTTCGGCCAGGCCGGCGAACCAGGCCTGGCTCCCGGCGCCACCTCACCCACGGCCACCACCCCCATCTCCTCGGAAGGAGTCTAGAAGTGACCAGCAAGAACGCACGCCTCGCCACCGGCGGACGCATCGATCGCAGCATCTCTTGGCGCTTCACCGTGGACGGTCAGGAATTCACCGGCCACCCGGGTGACACCATAGCTTCGGCGCTGCTGGCCAACGGCCACATCAACGCCGGCAACTCCCTTTACGAGGACCGCCCCCGCGGCATCATGGCCGCCGGCGTGGAAGAGTCCAACGCCTTGGTCAAGATCGCTCCCCGTTTCCGCGGCCATGTTGCCGAATCCATGCTCCCGGCCACTGCGGTTTCGCTGGTGGACGGCATGAACATCGAGCTCCTGTCCGGCTTGGGCAAGCTTGACCCGAACGAGGACAAAGCCGAGTACGACAAGAAGTACGTCCACACGGACGTCCTGGTGGTCGGCGGCGGCATCGCCGGCCTGGCAGCAGCCCGCGAGGCTGTCCGCACCGGCGCCCGCGTCATCCTGATCGACGACCAGCCCGAACTCGGCGGCTCGCTGCTCTCCGGTTCAACCGCCGAAGGACTCGCCGAGCAGATCGAAGACAAGCCGGCACTCGAATGGGTGGCAGACGTTGAGGCAGAGTTGGTTTCCGCCGCCGAATGCACGGTGCTGAACCGTACTACGGCCTTCGGTTCCTACGACTCCAACTACTTCATCGCAGCCCAGAACCGCACGGACCACCTGAGCGTTCCGGCCGCTTCGGGCGTCTCCCGCCAGCGTATTTGGCACATCCGTGCCAAGCAGGTTGTCCTGGCTCCCGGCGCCCATGAGCGTCCCCTGGTCTTCGAGAACAACGACCGCCCCGGCATCATGCTCGCCTCGGCCGCCCGTACCTACCTGAACCGTTACGCGGTGGCAGCCGGTTCACGTGTCGTCATCGGCACCACCAACGATTCCGCTTACGCGCTTGCCGCGGACCTGTTGGCAGCAGGCGTGGCGGTTGCCGCCGTCGTCGATGCCCGTCCGCAGATCAGCGCGAAGGCCGCTGCCGCCGTCGAGTCCGGTGTCCGTGTCCTCATCGGCAGCGCCGTGGCCGACACGTCCGCGGATGCCACCGGCCGCCTCAACGGCGTCACCGTCCGCAGTATCAACGACGACGGCGAACTCACCTCGGGCGTCGAACAGCTGGCTGCCGACCTGCTCGCCGTTTCAGGTGGCTGGAGCCCGGTGGTCCACCTCCACAGCCAGCGCCAGGGCAAGCTGCGCTGGGATGACGAGCTCGCCGCCTTCATCCCCACCACGCCGGTCCGAGACCAGCAGGTTGTGGGCGCAGGCCGTGGCAGCTACGAACTCCAGGACTGCCTGGCTGAAGGCATCTCGGCGGGAGCAGCGGCGTCCATCGCTGCCGGCTTCGAATCCGCAACCACCCCGGTGGAACTGCAGGCCCCTGTGGCGAGCGCGCCGAGCCGCCAGCTGTGGCTGGTTCCCGGCCAGTCCCGTGAGCCCGGTGAGTGGCACCACCACTTCGTCGACTTCCAGCGTGACCAGTCCGTGGCGGATGTCCTCCGCTCCACCGGTGCCGGCATGCGGTCCGTGGAGCACGTGAAGCGGTACACCTCCATCAGCACGGCCAACGATCAGGGCAAGACCTCCGGAGTCAACGCGATCGGCGTCATTGCCGCCGCGTTGAAGTTCGGTGGCGCCGAAAGCGTTCCCGGCGTCGGCGAGATCGGCACCACCGCCTACCGTGCACCGTTCACCCCCGTGGCTTTCGCAGCCTTGGCCGGACGCCAGCGCGGCGAGCTCTTCGACCCGGCCCGGGTCACCTCCATCCACCCCTGGCACGTTGCTCAGGGCGCGCTATTCGAAGATGTTGGACAGTGGAAGCGTCCTTGGTACTACCCGCAGGGCAGTGAAGACATGGACACGGCCGTCCTGCGCGAATGCGCAGCCGTCCGCGAATCCGTGGGCTTCATGGACGCCACAACGCTGGGCAAGATCGAGATCCGCGGCAAGGACGCCGGCGAATTCCTGAACCGTGTGTACACCAACGCGTTCAAGAAGCTCGCCCCGGGATCCGCCCGTTACGGCGTGATGTGCACCTTGGACGGCATGATCTTCGATGACGGCGTGACCCTGCGCCTGGATGAAGACCGCTACTTCATGACCACCACCACCGGCGGCGCAGCGAAGGTCCTGGACTGGCTGGAAGAGTGGCACCAGACGGAGTGGCCGGAACTGGATGTGGTCTGCACGTCCGTGACCGAGCAGTGGAGCACCATCGCCGTCGTCGGACCGAAGTCCCGCGCCGTGATCGCGAAGCTTGCACCCGAGCTCGCCGTGGATGGCGGCCTGGATGCCGAGGCCTTCCCGTTCATGACCTTCCGCGAGACCACGCTGGCTTCAGGAGTGCAGGCCCGCGTTTGCCGCATCTCCTTCTCCGGCGAACTGGCCTACGAAATCAATATCCCGTCCTGGTACGGGCTCAACACCTGGGAAGCCGTTGCGGCCGCGGGCGCCGAGTTCAACATCACCCCCTACGGCACCGAAACCATGCACGTGCTCCGCGCCGAAAAGGGCTACCCGATCGTCGGGCAGGACACCGACGGTACAGTCACCCCTCAGGACGCAGGCATGGACTGGATCGTTTCCAAGGCCAAGGACTTCATCGGCAAGCGCTCCTACCTCCGTGAGGACGCCAGCCGCGAGGACCGCAAGCACCTGGTCAGTGTTCTTCCCGTGGACCACTCGCTGCGGTTGCCGGAAGGCACACAGCTGGTGGAAAAGGGCATCCCGGTCAACCCGGCTGACGGACCCGTTCCCATGGAGGGCTTCGTGACCTCCAGCTATCACAGCGCCGCGCTGGGCCGTTCCTTCGCCCTGGCACTCATTCAAAACGGCCGCAACCGCATCGGCGAGACCCTCGTGGCTTCGCTGGGAGACCAGTTGGTGGACGTGGTTGTTGGCGAAACCGTACTTTTCGATGCTGAAGGGACCCGCAAAGATGGCTGAAACAGCAACACCATCAGAAACAGTCAACCGTGTACGGGGCGCCCGCCGCAGCCCGGCCGAGCACTTGGCTGACGCCTTCACCTCCGGCTCCGTGCCGGGCACGGTGACGCTCACCGAGATTCCGTACCAGGCCATGGTGGGGATCCGGGTTGACCGAACGTCCGACGCCGCTGCCCGCGTTGCGTCCGTGACCGGCGGCTTGCCTGCTGCTTGCGGTGAGGTGACGGGCGCCGTTTCGGACAAGGACTCCGTCAACACCTTGTGGCTTGGCCCCACCGAGTTCCTGGTGGTCGCACCGGAGGAGGCCCACGATTCACTCGGGGGCACCTTGGTCAGCGATCTGCTCGCGGCCTTGGGCAACGATGCGGGTCAGGTGGTGGACCTGTCCGCCAACCGCACCACGTTCGAGCTCTCGGGCAGCCATGCCCGGGCGGTGCTCGAGAAGACCTGCGCGCTGGACCTGCACCCCCGTGTCTTCAAGGCCGGCACGGCTGTCTCCACCGAGCTCGCCCACATCCCGGTGATGCTGTGGAAGACCTCTGACGAGAGCTACCGGATCTTTCCCCGGGCCTCGTTTGCCGACTTCCTGGGACGCTGGCTCCTCGACGCCATGCGGGAGTACGCCTCCCCCGAGGTCCCCTAATGGCACTGAGTGTGCTTGACCTGTTTTCTGTTGGCATCGGGCCGTCGTCCTCACACACGGTCGGCCCGATGCGCGCGGCAAAGCAGTTCACGGACGGTCTTGAATCGTCCGGCCAACTCCCGGCCACAGTGCGCGTCCAGGCCGAGCTCTTCGGCTCCCTGGGCGCCACTGGCCGGGGCCACGGCTCAGACAAGGCCGTGGTGTTGGGGCTGCAAGGCCACTCCCCTGAGACTGTGGACACTGCCACGGCTGACGACCAGGTTGCAGCTGCGGCGCTCGACGCCGAACTGCGCCTGGGCGGCAACCACCGGGTGGACTTCAACTGGGACGAGGACGTGGTCCTGCACCGCCGCAAGTCGCTGCCTGCCCACCCGAACGGGATGACTTTCCGGGCGTTGGACCACACCGGGGCAGTGTTGCGGGAACGCAGCTATTACTCCATAGGCGGCGGCTTCGTGGTGGATGGGGACGCAACCGGTACCGACAAAGTGGTGGTGGACGACACCGTTCTCCCGTACCCCTTCACCACCGCTGATGAACTGCTGGCCATTTGCATGCGCGAAGGCAAGTCCATCTCCGACATCATGCTGGCCAACGAGCTCGTGTGGCGCTCCGAGGAAGAACTTCGCGAAAAGCTGCTGGGAATCTGGGCTGTCATGCAGGAATGCGTGGACAACGGCTGCTCTGCAGAGGGCATCCTGCCTGGCGGCTTGAAGGTCAGGCGACGGGCGCCGTCGTTGTTCAAGACGCTCGCGGCCACCGACGCCGCAAACAAGGCCGACGGGGCTGCATCCAATCCTTCGGACCCCCTCCTCGCCATGGAATGGGTGAACCTGTTCGCTCTGGCCGTGAATGAGGAGAACGCCGCGGGCGGCAGGATTGTCACCGCGCCCACCAACGGTGCCGCCGGAATTGTCCCGGCGGTCCTGCACTATTACACAAAGTTTGTTCCCGGGGCCAACGACGACGGTGTCGTACGCTTCCTGCTCGCGGCGGCCGCCGTCGGAATCCTGTTCAAGATCAACGCGTCCATCTCCGGCGCCGAAGTGGGCTGCCAAGGCGAGGTAGGTTCTGCCTGCTCCATGGCTGCTGCCGGGCTCTGCGAAGTCCTCGGCGGAACGCCGGAGCAAGTGGAAAACGCCGCCGAAGTTGGCATCGAACACAATCTGGGCCTCACCTGCGACCCCGTGGGTGGTCTTGTGCAGATCCCCTGCATCGAGCGCAACGCGATTGCCAGCGTCAAGGCCATCAATGCCGCCCGCCTTGCCCTGCACGGCGACGGCAGCCACAAAGTGTCCCTCGACAAAGCCATCAAAACCATGCGCGAGACCGGCGCCGACATGAAATCCAAGTACAAAGAGACCTCCCGCGGAGGCCTCGCCGTCAACGTAGTGGAGTGCTAGCCATGACTGCCATCCAAACTGAAACGTCCGCTGTTTCTTCCGAGACCACCGTGGAACACGTGTTGACCCTCGACTGTCCGGAGGGGCCCGGAATCGTCCACGCCGTGTCCGGCTTCCTGCTGGAACACGGCTGCGACATCATCGACAACAAGCAGTTCGGCGATCGCGCCGAGGCGCACTTCTTCATGCGCGTGCATTTCGCGTCCGACGGCGATGCCTCCACGCTTGATGCGCTGCGGGAGGCTTTCGCCCCGGTCGGCGAGAAGTACGCCATGAACTGGCAGCTGGAGCGTCAGGGGTCCAAGCGCAAGGTGCTGATCATGGTCTCGAAGTTCGGGCACTGCCTGAACGACCTCCTGTTCCGTGCCCGGATTGGTGAGCTCCCGATCGATGTGGTGGGCGTCGTCTCCAACCACACCGATCACCAGGGCATTGTGGAGTGGCACGGGATTCCGTTCTTCCATGTGCCAGTCACGGCCGCCACCAAGCCGGCGGCCGAGGCGCGTTTGCTGGAACTCATCGACGAACTCGACGTGGAACTCATTGTGCTGGCGCGCTACATGCAGGTGCTCAGCGATGACCTTGCCCGGAAGCTCGACGGCCGGGCAATCAACATCCACCACTCGTTCCTGCCGAGCTTCAAGGGCGCCAAGCCGTACCACCAGGCATACGCGCGCGGCGTTAAAACTGTTGGCGCCACCGCCCACTACGTCAATGGCGAGCTGGATGAAGGACCCATCATCGCCCAGCAGGTAGTGGAGGTGGACCACACGTTCGGACCGGACGATCTCGTAGCCGCCGGTCGGGACACCGAATGCAAGGCCCTCAGCAACGCCGTTCGTTGGCACTGCGAGGGGCGGATCATCCTGAATGGGAATAGGACGATTGTGTTGAAGTAGGGCCTTGTTGCGCCGAGATCGCGGGTCCGCTGCACGTTCGCCGTTCCGCAACGGCGAAGTGGTCAGTGGACCCGCGAATTGGCGTTTAAGGAGCTACAGCCGCTCCAACCGGGTAGCCAGATGCAACGCTGCAAGCCGCCCCGATCCCCGGGGATCTCCTCCGCACAGCTCAAAGATCCGCTGAAGACGGTGGTGCAAGGACTGCCGCTCCAGGTGCAATTCCCGGGCGGCCTGGGCCGTGTTGCAGCCCGTATCCAACCAGACAGCCAAGGTCCGCATCAGTTCGGACTTCTTCAGGCGGTCATGCTCGACGACGGCACCCAACTGCCGCTGCACAAACCCCTCGCGGGTGGCCGGGTCCAGGGATTCGCCAGCCAGGAGTTCAACGGCGAGGGTGTCTGCATCCACCACTCCGCGTCCAGTCGTATCGAGGTCGAAGGCTCTCCGTGCTTCAGCCAATGACCACGGCGCTTCACCGACTCCCCTGCCCGATGGCCCCACGGCAACCACCGACCCCGACGGAACATCGAACCCGCGCAGCGCCTCCATCAGCGCGACCCTCGCAACAGCCCCCTCACCCAGCGACGCGAGCGCGATCAGCTCCGCGTTATTGGCATAGCTCGCACTGTGCGGGACGCAGCCGCGGAGCAGCGCGTCAACGGCCGGACGCAGATGTCCCGCGCTGGTGGATCGAATCACGACGGCGGCCACCGCACCATCCACGGGGAAGCCTGACGCCGGTCCAAGCTGTTGCAGCTGCCACTCCTGGCTTCCGGAATTGATGGCCCGCATGAGCTCGATGCCTGCCAGTTCCTTCAATCCCGGAGGCATGCGCTGCAGCAGCGCCAGGCCAAGGATGTCCACGGACCGTTCGCCGGCCACGCGCGCGAGGCCGGCATCGCCGCCGTCGGGCATTTTCACCTCGAGCCGAGCGGCAAGGACGCCCCGCACCGGCACGTCCACCACGGTGACGCTGCCGTCGTCGTCGGACGAAAAGGTGCCGCCGGCCGCCCCGAGCGTGAGGCCCGACGGCGAGACCAGCCTGGCGCTGGCGCCTGTCCTTTCGGCCAACACAGCGAGGAGTTGATCGAGTCCGCCGCCGTGGGCAAGTTCGGCGGCCATGGCATGGCTTGCCTGGTCACCGCGCTGGAGGTGCTCTACGGATTCACTCACCAGCAGCGAATTGATTTCCTGCATCACGCCGACGAACGGGACTACCTGGCGGAGCTCGATGACCGGCAATCCGGCAGCCTCGGCGACCTCCAACATGGCCGCAGGCACTTGGGGCAGGGCCGGACCCGTCTCGAGGGCCAGTGCAGCGACTCCCCGGGCCGCGAGGTCGCGGACATAGTCAGCCTGCCGTTCTGCCGTCACGCCGGCGAGCGCCTGCCCACCGCTGAGGAGCAGTTCGCCGCCGCTGAGGAGCGGAGCGATGTCCAGGACCTCGCTGGAGTGCACCCATCGGACAGGCCGGGACAGCGCCTCCGGCACGTCATTGAGCAGCTTCGGTTCGGCAGATCTGAGGCTTTGGTACTCCAGAGCCGCGCCCAGCAGAATCGGCATGACACTCCGTACGGTTTGGGGTGATTTGTTTCGACACATCGTATCTTGTTGCTGTGATGTGGCGCACATACGCTGAAAGGGTCCCTTTCACACACGGAGGCTCTCCCCATGCAAGACAACCTCTCCCCTTCGCCTTCACCTTCAGCGCAGTCAGGGCCAGCAACGGCGCCGGCCCATGACAGCGAAGCCTGGCTCCAACCCATCCCCGAATCAGACCGCACCCGCAAGGTTTCCGGACAGTTCTGGATCTGGGCCGGCGCCAACCTCGCTCCTATCAACTGGGTGCTGGGTGCACTGGGCATCCATCTGGGCCTCGGCTTCGCAGACACCGTGATAGTCCTGGTCCTGGGAAACCTGATCGGCATGCTCTTATTCGGATGCTTCGTCCTCCTTGGACAAAAGACCGGCGCCACAGGAATGGTTCTGGCCCGGGCGGCTTTTGGCCGTCGTGGCAACTACCTGCCGGCCGCGATCCAGGCACTTCTGGTCATCGGGTGGTGCGCCGTCAACACCTGGATCATCCTGGACCTGGTCATGGCGCTCTTCGGAACCCTCGGCTGGGTGGATCCCAACGCACAGAACTACGCTTGGAAGATCGGCGTCGCCACGGCCATCATGGCCGCGCAGGTCGCCATCGCCTGGTTCGGCTACAAAGCCATCGCGGCTTTTGAGAAGTGGACGGTTCCGCCCACCATCATCATCCTGGCCGTGATGTCCGCCGTGGCCTGGTTCGGCATGAAGATCGACTGGGGCTACGCAGGACCGGCCGGCAACATCCTCGAAGGCTCAGAGCGGATCGCCGCCATGAGCGCAGTCATGACCGCCATCGGTATCGGCTGGGGCATCACCTGGTTCACCTACGCCGCCGACTACTCCCGCTTCGTCAGCACCTCGGTTCCCAAGCGCAAGCTCTACCTGGCCTCGGTCCTCGGCCAGTTCATCCCCGTCGTCTGGCTGGGCATCCTCGGCGCAAGCTTGGCCACCAACAGCGGCGAGATCGATCCCGGCAAGCTGATTGTCCAAAACTTCGGAGTTCTTGCCCTCCCCGTACTGCTCATGGTGCTGCACGGCCCCATCGCTACCAACATCCTGAACATCTACACCTTCTCCGTTGCCACCCAGGCCTTGGACATCAACATCAGCCGCCGCAAGCTGAACTTGTTCGTGGGCGTCTTCTCGCTCATCGCCGTCGTGTTCTTCATCTTCCAGGAGGACTTCGCAGCAGTGCTCGACGCCTGGCTGATTGGCCTGGTCGCCTGGGTTGCTGCTTGGGGCGGAGTCATGCTGGTGCACTACTTCTGGCTTGAGAAACGCTGGCCGGCGAAGGTGGATCGGCTCTTCGACGGCGTCGGCACCCACCGGCTTCCCGTCATCAATTGGGCCGGAATCGTATCCCTCCTGGTGGGCATCTTCTCCACGTGGCTGTTCATGTACGGCCTGGTTCCCGCCATGCAGGGCCCCATCGCCGTCGCCTTGGGCGGTTGGGACCTTTCGTGGCTGGCCGGCGGGCTCACCAGCGCCGCTGCCTACGCGATCCTGGGCCCCCGCGCACACAAAAAGTACCTCCTCGCGGACTCGAACCACGTATCAGTGACACAGCCAGCCGCACCTTCAGTTTCCGAAAGGACCACAGCATGAACCAGCCCGCCTTCGCTGATGCGCTCCACCCGATCATGTGGCCCGAGGGCTTCCAGGCCGCAGCGTCCTTCACCTTCGACGTCGATGCCGAGTCCTGCACCATCGCCCATGACCCCTCCAGCACGCGGCGCATGTCCCTCATGAGCCACCAGTCCTATGGGCCAAAGATAGCTGTTCCCCGATTGCTGCAGATCCTGGATCGACAGGAGATCCAAGGTACGTTCTTCATCCCGGGGTTCACGGCAGAGAGCTACCCTGACGTCGTTCGCAGGATCGCTGATGCCGGGCACGAAATCGCCCATCACGGCTATCTGCACGAACCAATGCAGGGCATTGATGCCGCCACCGAAGCCAGCTACCTGGATCGCGGCCTCGAGGCACTCGCCAACGTGGCCGGCATCCGTCCGGTGGGCTACCGGGCACCTTGGTGGGAGTTGAACTGGCAATCACCGGCCCTGCTCGCGGACCGTGGCTTCCTCTACGATTCAAGCCTGCTCGACGGCGACGCCCCCTACCGGATGGCCGTCGCCGAGGACGACCCGCGGGACATCGTGGAAATCCCCGTGGATTGGGCACTGGACGACTGGGAGCAATACGGTTTCTACCCCGGAGTCACGGGCAGTGGCGTCATTGAGAGCCCGGCCAAGGCACTTGAGATGTGGACCTTGGAGGCCGAGGCCCACCACACCCAGGGCAGCTGCTTCGTCCTCACCAACCACCCGTTCATCTCCGGCCGGCCATCCCGCGCCGTGGCCTTGGAACAGCTGATCGAACGGGTCAAGGGCCTGGACGGCATGTGGGTCACCACCTTGGCCGAGATTGCCCGGCACACCAAGGACACAATCCGGGAAGTCCACTCGCACGCCCGGGTCGATATCCCACTGTTCCCGGGCGCGGGAGCAACGTTCCGCGCAGCGGAAGTCAAGGTGCCCACCGGAGCGCCCACCGGAGCGCCCACCGGAGCGCCCGCCGGAGCGCCCGCCCTCCGCTAAAAACATCGCCGAGTTGGCAAAAGATGACAATGTTGAAGCTTGGAACTGTCACCTAATGCCAACTCGGCGGGGGTTTTAACCGTTGACGGCGTTGATCCACACTCCGATGATCCACGTGCTCGCGGCTGCGCATGCGAGACCGAACTCCACCAGGATGCCGATACCCGTGGCCTTGAGCGCGGCACCACTTGAACGGACGGCCGTCCGGAAATCACGCGTCCGCTGAACTTCGCTCAGGAGAAGCCCAACGGCGAAGCCCACAAAGAGGCCCACCACCGGAATAACGAACATTCCCACGACGCCCAGGACGACGCCGATCAGCACCGACCTGTTGGGAATGCCGTGCTGTTTCAGCTTGCGTCCGGTCAGCACCGCACTGGCGGCCATTCCAGCCACCACAAACACCATTCCGACGGCGAAGATTACCCAGCCCAGCGGTCCTGCGCCTCCCCAGATAGCCCACGCCAGCAGGCTCGCGCCGATGAGGATACTGCCCGGAAGCACGGGAATGATGGTTCCGGCCACGCCGACTGCGATGGCCAGGCCGCACAGGATGGTCACGATAAGTTCGGCATTCATGGCCCAAGTCTATGGGCCGCTAATCCATGCGCCTTTAACGACGACGACGGCGACGCTCCCCGCCCGGGAAGCGTCGCCGTCGTCGGTCTTGCGTAGGTAACCGCTACTCGGTGACTGCGGCCGCAACAGCCGCGGTGACCGCCGGTGCCACACGGGCATCCAGCGGGCTCGGCACGATGTAGTCCGCCGAGAGGTCTTCCGCCGCCAACTCAGCGATGGCGTTGGCGGCAGCGATCTTCATGGCGGGTGTGATGCGGCGGGCGCCGGCATCGAGGGCGCCGCGGAAGATGCCCGGGAAGGCCAGGACGTTGTTGATCTGGTTGGGGAAATCGCTGCGGCCTGTGGCAACTACGGCTGCGTACTGCTGGGCGACCTCGGGAAGGACTTCCGGGTCCGGGTTGGACAAAGCGAACACGATCGACTGGTGGTTCATGAGCTTCAAGTGCTCTTCGTCCAGCTTGGAGGAAGAGACGCCGACGAAGACATCGGCGCCCGTGAGTGCCTCGCCCGGGCCGCCGGTGATGCCGCGGGGGTTGGTGCGCTGGGCGATGCGGGCCTTGACGGAGCCGGAGTCGGCAACGAGGTCGGCACGGTTGGCATCCACAACACCCTTGGAATCGAGCAGGACGACGTCCTTGATGCCTACCGCCAGGAGGATCTCGGCGATGGCGATGCCTGCGGCGCCGGCGCCGGAGACCACAACCTTCAGGCCGGCGAGTTCGCGCTGGGTCACCTTGGCGGCGTTGGTCAGCGCGGCGAGGACCACGACGGCGGTTCCGTGCTGGTCGTCGTGCATAACGGGGCAATCAAGGGCTTCGATGAGGCGCTCTTCGAGTTCGAAGCAGCGCGGGGCCGAGATGTCTTCGAGGTTCACGGCGCCGAAGCTGGGGCGGAGGCGGACCAGGGTCTCAATGATCTCGTCAACATCGGTGGTGTTGAGAACCAAGGGGATGGAGTCGAGGTCGCCGAAGGACTTGAAGAGAGCGGATTTGCCCTCCATGACGGGCAGTGAGGCGCTCGGCCCGATGTTGCCAAGGCCCAGGACGGCGGTGCCGTCGCTGACCACAACAACCAGGCGCTCGGCCCAGGTGTGCGTGCGGGCGAGCTCGGGGTTGGCGTGGATGGCGCGGCTGACCTGGGCAACGCCCGGTGTGTACGCGATGGAGAGGTCACGCTTGTTGTTCAGTGGAACGGTGCTGGAGATGGTCAGCTTACCGCCCTCGTGTGCGGCGAAGATCTCTTCTTCGCTCAGTACCAGGGCGTCATTGTCAGTGGCAATTGTCTCGATGGACACGTCTTTGTCTCCTCAGGCTAGCCGTGGACCCACGGCATGATTCGGGCAGGAACAGAACTGCTGGTGCGGGCCAAGGGTGGCTGGCCCGGCGTTGCTTCTGCAGGTAGGGGGCTGCTAGCCGCTTCGGTGTTTCCAGCCTAGGGAAGCGTCGGGGGTACAAGATTCAATACCAAGAGAGACGATTCGAGAGTAAAACGTTCAACCCGCGCTTAATGTGATCCAGGTCATGAGAAAAACCGTGTTCTGAGATCACTCCGGTCTAGACCACCGGTCAAAAACCGTCACTCTCCAGTCAAAAGCGTGCAGGCTTTCTTCAGATCCTTCTCGGCTTCAAAGAGGGACAGCCTGCGGCACCGAACTGCTTGGACCAATCCGCTGACCAGGTGCAGCAAGATTCGGGCCCTGACGGTGTCATTGCCATTGTCCTTGCTCAGCGAACCGACCACTTCTTCTGACAGGGCATCGATCTCGCGGAGCAACTGCGCCGAATCGTCATCCTTACCCGCGGGCCGGATCAGGCAGTGCTCCACACCCGGTTGCATGACCCGGAGGTGGAAGATCTCCATCATCAATCCCGCGAGCGCATGCCCCTTGCCCTCGCGCCGGCGAACGCCGTCCCGGAGCTCCCGCAATTGCTGCCTGTAGACGGCCAGCATCAGGTGGGCCGTGGAAGGGAAGTAACGGTACAGCGTGCCCAGCGGAACATCAGCGCGGGCCGCAACGTCGGAAAGGCTCAAGGTATCGAACTGCCGCTGCGCGAACCCGGCCGCCGTCTTCAGGATGCGGGCATAGCGCAGCTGCTGTCGCGGCGTGGTGGGCGCGGCAGCCATACGGGGCAACCCCGTGGTCAGGTCAAGGGAGTACGGTTCCAGTGAGTTTGATACGGGCATTTCCGGCGATCTCTTGGCAGGCTGACAAGGAAGCGGCCGGCTGGAGTTCAAGACCCGCGGCTGGCCGATCGCATCAATGATACGGGAGCTAAATGACCGTTTCCTGAGAACTCTCCCGCCCTGAAGGGTTCATGCCGTTCCCGGTTATTGCGCTGACCCGCACATACACTGCAGGAAGGTTAAGGGGCGGTCTACGGGAGGAACACATGCGGACATTACGATGCCGGATGGCAGCAACGCTGCTGACCGCCACTGTGGCGGCCATGGCATTTAGCCCCCTGCCGGCGTCGGCCGCAATAAGCAGCGGACCCGACCCCATACTCAACGGTGAAGCGTTCGTCGGCCAGACACTAACCGCAGACATCGGCCCATACACCTTCTACGGATGCGGCGGCGGGAAGGGGCCGGACTTCACCGTCTACTGGACCCGGGATGGTTTCCTGGTGGCAGGCGAGACAGCGCGGAGCTATGCATTGCAACCCGACGACACCGGAGCCCGGATGGCCGTCCACGTCACTGCCAGCAAAACCGCTTGCGGCGGAGAATCGCTGCACAGCGACGAAAGCAAGCCCGTGGGAGCCGCGAACCGCGCAGCCGGCTTCACAGGCCGCAGCTTCGAACTCCTTGCCCGCGCCAATGACGGCGCCCTGCAGCTGTACGGCCGCAAGGGCAACGCCTGGGAGGCCGCCCGGACCGTGGGGTGGGGCTGGAACATCTTCAACACCGTTCTCTCCCCGGGAGACTTCAACGGCGATGGCAAGGGCGATGTGATCGCGCGGGACGCGTCAGGAACCTTGTACCTCTATGCGGGTGATGGAACCGGCGGATGGAAACCGGCCCAGACCATCGGCAAGGGCTGGAACATCTTCGACTCCATCGTCAGCCCCGGGGACTTCAACGGCGACGGCCACAACGACATCCTTGCCCGCGAACCAAACGGCGCCCTTTACCTGTACCCGGGGAATGGTTCCGGTGGCTGGTTGGCGCGGACCGCCGTCGGGCAAGGCTGGCAAGTGATGGACGCTCTACTGACGCCGGGCGACTTCAACGGCGACGGCAAGGTGGACGTGCTCGCGCGCGACCGCAGCGGATACCTGTACTTCTACGGCGGCAACGGGGCAGGCGGATGGACACGCTCGTGGCTGATCGGCGTCGGATGGAACGCGCTGAAGGCGGCCGGCGGGGCCGGCGACTTCGACAATGACGGTTTCAATGACGTGTACGGCGTCGATCAGCAGGGCCGCCTGGTGATCTACTACGGCAACGGCCGCACCGGATGGCGCGGCTCCGAGGTCGCGGGAAACGGCTGGGGCGGTTTCACGGCGATCTTCTAGAGGAATCCCCATCGCGGTAGAATTAGCCGCATAAAGTCTGGGGAGGACATCATGAACGCACCAACACGCCCTACGTCAGGTGTGCGCCGAATGGTGGCTGGGATAGCCGCGGCCGTCGTTGCCGCCATAGCTTCCGCACCCGCGCCCGCCATGGCCACCATGGATCCCTCGAATCCAGTGATTCACGGTGCGCCGTTTGTAGGCTCTACGCTCACCCTTGAAATCGATCCTGCCTCCTACCGTGGCTGCGGCGCGGCCGCCGGCCCGGACTACAGCATCTACTGGACCCGCGACGGCGTTCGAGCCCAAGACCACTGGGCCTGGTGGACCTACACGCTCGATGAATCAGATCGTGGCAAGACCATCGCCGCCCACGTCGTAGCCAGCCAGAACGGGTGCGATCCGCAGGAAGTCTCCAGCGAGGAGACCGCGCCGATCTCCGCGTCCAACCGGGCCAACGGCTTCACCGGTCGGGGCGCCTATGAGATGCTGGCCCGCCGCGCCGACGGCACCCTCATGATGTATCCCCGCGTCAGCAACGCCTGGGAATCTCCCCGCACCGTTGGACCGGGCTGGAACGCCTTCGGAACCGTGGTCTCCCCCGGTGATTTCAACGGCGACGGCGCCAACGACATCCTCGCCAAGGATTCGGCAGGAAACCTCTTCCTCTACGCAGGAACAGGTGACGGCGGCTTCTTGGCCGGACGCCAAGTGGGCAGCGGATGGAATGCCTTCAACTCCATCGTGTCCCCGGGCGACTTCAACGGCGACGGCCACAACGACATTCTCGCCCGCGACTCCGGCGGCCTCCTCTACCTCTACCCCGGCAACGGTGACGGCGGCTGGCTGACCCGGTCCGTTGTGGGCAGCGGCTGGAATGTGGTCAACAGGATCATCACCCCCGGCGACTTCGATGGCGACAACAACGTGGACGTCCTCGCCCGCGACACCGCCGGCGCCCTGCGCCTCTACAAGGGCAATGGGGCTGGAGGCTGGGCCGGAATGGCCGTCGTCGGACAGGGCTGGGGTGGAATGACCACTATCGGCGCGGCCGGCGACATCGACGGCAACGGAAATGCGGACGTTTACGCAGTGGACGGATCCGGCCAGTTGCTTGCCTATTATGGCGACGGCGACGGCGGCTGGAATGGCGCCGGAGCCATCGGCTGGGGCTGGGGCGGGTTCAACGCAGTCTTCTAGGGTTTGGGGGGAAACAATGGCGGCAATTTTTGCACTGCGCCCGGCACCGATGACCGGTTTGCGCATCCTCATGGCAGCCCTGCTGTGCGTTGCCCTCGCCATCATGGTCCCCGCGCCGCGCGCTTCAGCGGCGGGCGCCAGCGTTCCCATCCCCACGGTCGTGACCCGGACATCGCCGGCAACCGTGGTCCCGGGAAATACCATCTCGTTGTCCTTCACCCTGAGCGGCCCCGCCCAGGAAGTGGGCTTCACCTACGTCAACGAGGACACCCTTGAGCAGGCCACCCTGTACGGGCCCACCAGCCAAGCGCCCGGGCCGTACAGTGCGCAAGCCAAAGTTCCGGTGAACGGAAGCGCATTCAAGCGAACAGGCCGATACAAGCTCCTCAGCGTCAGCGTTGTGCTTGTTTCCGGACAAGGCTCCGTGCGCTACGGCCGCGACGGTAACGTCACGTTCCTCAGCCCGGGCCTTGAAGCACCCACGCAGCGTCCCGGCGCCTTGGACGGCGTCGATTTTGCGGTCAACAACCCCAATTTTCCGTTGGTGGACAATCCCAACAAAAAGGCCCCGGTCATCAGCGGAGTGGCGCGATACGACCAAGTGCTGACCACGGACAACGGCTCATGGACGTACCCACCCACTGGTTTCGCCTACCAATGGCTCCGCAACGGCCAACCGATCACTGGCGGCACGCTCAACAGCTACAGGGTGGTGGAAGCCGACTTGGACCAAACCCTCTCAGTTCGGGTCACTGCCACACGGGCAGGCTACCGGGCCGTGTCTGCATCCTCGCTCCCGCTGACACCCATCTCGCCCATCACAGCGACTGCTCCCACACTCCAAGGCAAGATGACGGTTGGAGAGAAACTCACCGGCGTCTTCGACGAAGCCAGTGTCTCCACGGGCACCGCCGGAGGGCCCGTCAGCGTCAAGTATGAATGGGTGCGGAACGGAACCCCAATCAACGGGGCCAACGCCAAAACCTACACGTTGACCGCGGCCGACCGCGGCGCCGTCGTGGGCTTCCGTGCAGTAGTCCAAGCCGGCAACCCGGCGACAGCAACGCGGCCGTTCACGGCCTTCAGCCGCACCGTGGTGCGGAACAAATCCCACACAGCAGGTTTCGACGCCGGGACCTCCTTGGACCTCTTCGCGCGGAACGCCGCGGCGAACCTTCTTCTCTACCCGACAGACGGCGCCGGCCGCTGGCAAACAGCGAAAACCATCGGCTATGGCTGGGACGTTTTTGACCTGGTGTTCAATGCCGGCGACTTCAACTCGGACGGTTTCAATGACGTCATAGCCCGTGACGACGCCGGTACCTTGTTCCTTTACCCCGGCAACGGGACCGGTGGCTGGCTGCCCCGCAAAGAGATCGGCTGGGGCTGGGACGTTTTCGACTCCGTCATCGCCGCGGGCGACTTCTCAGGAGATGGCAACAACGACCTCCTGGGCCGGACACCCTCAGGTGCGCTGGTGCTCTATCCCGGCAACGGCGTCGGTGGTTTCCGTTCCCCAGGAGCGGTTGGCCAGGGCTGGGACGCCCTCAACCAAGTCTTCTCTCCCGGTGACTTCGATGGCGACGGCAACCCCGACGTCATGGGCCGGGACAGCGCCGGAAACCTCCGACTGTACGGCGGCAACGGCAACGGGGGCTGGACCACGGCGAAGGCCATCGGCACCGGCTGGAACGTCATGTCCCGCATCGGCGGCGCCGGCGATTTCAACGGCGACGGATTCAACGATGTCTGGGCGATCGACGGCTCCAGCCAGCTGAACATGTACTACGGAAATGGCGCGGGCGGCTGGAAAGGCGCAGGCGTCGTTGGTTGGGGCTGGGGCGGGTTCACCGCGGTGTTCTAAGCCGATTTCGGTTGAGTTTGGGATTTGACTTGTCTTTATCCCCAATTTTTGCCAGCAAATTCCCAGACTGTGGTTCGGCCAATGTACTCTCAATTCACTTACACCCGCCGGCCATCTGGGACCGGCCCTAAATTGGGGGAACCATGGGGAGCACTCCTCTGCGCCGTGTGCGCAACTGGCTGGCCGCATTTGCGGGCAGCATCGTTTTGGTCGGAGGGCTGGGTTTCGCCCCGGCAGCGCACGCCGATGACACCTTCGCACCTGTTCCAGTGGCCGTCTCAACGACGCCGGATTCGATTGCTGCGGGAGGACAAGCAACATCCAGGGTTACCGTCCAGGCCTCCGGTCCCATCACTGACGTTTATGTCCTGTTCCGGAACACAGCCACCGGCAAACTCCACACGCAGATGACGCAGGGCTCGTACAGCGCTGCTGACTCGACGTACACGTTCGATGTCTTCTTTGCCCAGGGCACCCCTCCGGGGACCTATCTTGCCCAGTACATGCAGATCCAAACTGCGGCCGGTCAGGAACTCGGATACTGGCGTGATGGTTCGTTGATCCACAACCCAGGCAACCTCCCGGCTTCGGGGACCGCGGCGGTGTCCTTGGAGCCCTTGGATTTCAACTACGTGACTCCCGTGGACATTGATCGTCCGCACACGTCGGGCTTCTACCGTGCTGAGTACTGGGATCCGTACACCATGAGCTTGTTCATCCGTGACTCATGGGGTCGCTTGGGCTTGTTCCCCACCGGTGGCAACGGTACGTGGCAGCAAGCCTACGAGGTCGGCTCGGGATGGAACATCTTTAACACCATATTCTCGGCCGGCGACTTCAACAACGACGGCGAAAATGATGTGATCGCCCGTGACAGCGCCGGATCGCTCTTCCTCTATCCATCCAATGGCGGCGGTGGCTGGCATGCGCGGCAGCAGATCGGCTGGGGTTGGGGAATCTTCAACTCCATCTTTGCCGCTGGCGACTTCAGCGGCGACGGCAACAACGACCTCCTTGCACGCAAATCTTCCGGTGAGCTGGTCCTGTATCCGGGCAATGGACATGGCGGCTTCCTGGCAGCCTCGACAGTCGGATGGGGCTGGGGCGGCATGACGTCCGTCTTCTCTCCCGGGGACTTCAACGGCGATCACAAGCCAGACGTTTTGGCCCGCGACGCCGCTGGAAACCTTCGCTTCTACGGTGGCAACGGCCACGGGGGATGGACTACCAGCGGCGTGATCGGCCAAGGCTGGAACGCGATCACCAAGCTGGGCGGCGCCGGCGATTTCGACGGAGACGGAGCCAATGATGTCTGGGGCATCGACACGTCGGGTCAGATGCGGATGTACTACGGCAACGGCTCAGGCGGCTGGAAGACCTCGGCAGTGGTCGGTTGGGGCTGGGGCGGCTTCAACGCTGTCTTCTAGAAACCTGCGTTACTTCGACCTATAGGCCCCGCCCGATGGATTCGGGCGGGGCCTGCAGTTCCCAACTCATCTACGGCTGCCCGAGGCAGCCTCTTTCCTGGAGGAATCCTTTGGAGACGAGCACTCCTTTGCCTACCGTTGCGCGCAGGCGACGGCGTTTGTTTTCGGTTCTTGCCGCGTCCGTGGTGGCGGGTCTGCTCGTCACCTCGGCGCTGCCTGCGGAGGCGGCTGTTCAAGCCGGTGCGGTACCGGCCCGTTACGTCTACATCAGCGGCACACCCAGGTTGGGCGGCGACCCAACCGTCGGTGGATTACTGAAAGTGGATGTCTCGAATACGTTTGCCCACGTATCGCCCGAGGGTGGGTCCGCGTCGGTTTCCTATTCCTGGACCCGCGACGGCGTGGTGATTCCCGGGGCAGGCGGCCCAACCTATCGCGCAACTTCGGCCGACTTGGGACGTGTCGTCGCGGCATCTGTCACGGTTACGTACGATGCCGATTCTGTAAGCACGATCCAAGCCGCTCACCCGCTTCGGGTAGGAGCAGCTGCCCGTGCCCGCGGATTCAACGGAGACGGCACGCTGGATATCTTCGCCCGTGATTCCTCCGGCCGTTTGTTGCTCTACCCCACGGACGGGCACGGCAACTGGCAGCCAACCCAAGTGATCGGTTGGGGTTGGAACAACTTCAACTTGCTGGTGTCGCCCGGTGACTTCGACGGCGACGACACCGTAGACGTCATGGCACGGGATGCCCAGGGACGGCTCTTCCTGTACCAAGGAAACGGTTCTGGTGGTTGGAAGAAGGCACTCCAAATTGGGCAGGGGTGGCAGGGCTTTGCGGATCTCATCACCCCCGGAGACTTCAACGGAGACGGCTCCAACGACATCCTTGCAAAGGACAACGCAGGCAATCTGGTCCTCTATCCGGGCAACGGTCGCGGTGGTTGGCTTACCCCGCGCAAGATCGGTCAAGGATGGGAACGCCACTATGCCGTCGGTGCCGGACATTTCCTGGGTACGCCAGACCTCGTTGTTCTCACCCGCCCCTTCTGGGGAAACCTGGAGGTGCGAACCACGCACCGAAACGGGTGGTTTGAAGAATATGGCCTGTCTGGTGGTTTTGCCGGCTCCATCGGATGGGGCTGGGAGTCAGTGGCACGAATCGGCGTAGCCGGTGACTTCAACGGCGATGGAAATTCCGACGTCTACGGAATAGACAGCAGCGGCCGGCTCACGATGTACCTGGGCGACACATCGGGTTACTCGCACTACGGCATCGCCGGTTTCCGATGGAAGGGTTCCCCGACCGTCGGCTGGGGCTGGGGTAGTTTCACCGCCGTCTTCTAGGCCTAGTCCACGCTCTTAATCTTGACCACGAACACGGCCCCCAAGAGGCCGATGACTGCGGCGGCTACGTACAACGAGACGTAGCCGCCCCAGTAGGCCACAAATGGGTAGGCGATCAACGGTGCAACCACCTGCGGCAGCGAGTTCGCGATGTTGATGATCCCCAGGTCCCGACCGCGGTCCATGGCGGTGGGCAGGACCTGTGTAATCAGCGCGAAGTCCACGGCAAGGTAGGCTCCGAACCCGATGCCCAGCACTATTGCGCCGGCCAGTCCGCCGATCCACGTGGGCGCAAATGCGAGGATCAGCGACGCCACCGCGATGATGACGGATGACGCTATGACCAGCGGCTTGCGCTTTCCCATCCTGTCGCTCAACCTACCGCCCAGGACGCTGGTGATGATCACCGTGATGGCGTAAAGGCCGGTGAGGATGAGAACGCCGAACTCTGGTTTGATACCTTCGGTTTCCTCCAGGTGCACGGCATCACTGAGGAAGAAGAGCAAATACAGCGTGACCATGTGGTTGCCCGTACTGACCAAGAGCCTGGTCATCCAGGCCCACGCAAAGTCCGGATAGCGTTTGGGCGAGACCCAGAAGCCCTTGAGGAATGTCGCCAGTTGGAACGCGGGACGCTCGCTTGGCGGCAGGGGCTGATCGTCGCTCTTGAAAAGATAAAGCACGACGCCGGCCAGCAGCGCTGCGGCACACACCCAGTACCCAGCGGCGAAGTTACCGGCAACGACGGCGGCGATCACCGCGCCGACGAGAATACCCACCGTCTGCCCCATGGCAGCCAGTCCGCCCACAGTTCCGCGCTGCGGCACCGGAACGCGATCCGGCACAGCGGCAGTGATGGCGGCGTACATGGCGTTGGCTCCGGCCTGCACAAGGCACCACAGCAAAGTCATCACGGCAACATTGGGTGCACCCGCCAGGGCAACCAACGCAACAGCTCCCAGGATGGCACCCATGAGTACCCATGGAACACGGCGGCCGAACCGGGATGTCGTGCGATCACTAAAGGCACCAAACAAGGGGTTCGCGACCATGGAAACGGCAGCGCCACAGCCGGTCACCAATGCCAGGATGGCTTCCTTCTGCCCATCGTCGAAGTGGGCTGCCTGCTGGCCCAACAGCACTTGCAACGGACCGAAGAATGCTGCGTTGATGCCCAGATTAACCAGCACCACGCCGGTGACCCAGATCGGCCGAACACGGGCGACAGGCTCTGCGAGCGCTGTGGTGGTCCCACCGCGGACAACAGCAGGATCCGGCACCGGACCCGGCAAGTCGGACAAGCTCATGGCAGGTTCCCCCTAGATTCATTGTTCGGATTCAGCCTAGCGCGGCGGGACTACACAAAACCGCCGTCCAACCTTTTTCCACATACGCCCAACTGCTGCCGTGCCGTCACGCTGTTACAGGGGCTAGTGTGGCCTCAAACCGACAGAGGAGCAGCACTGTGAGCGAGCACGTGAATACAGCCGATCTCTACGACGAGCGCGGCGAAGAGCTGGAATCCATAGCCGTCCAATTTCAGAATCTCGGTGGCCACTCACACTTCAGTGGCCCGGTCCGCACCATCCGGTGTTTCGAAGATAACGCCTTGGTGAAAACTGTCCTCAGTACTCCTGGTGAAGGCGCCGTGCTTGTCATCGATGGGCAGGGCTCCCTCCGGACCGCACTCATGGGGGACATGATTGCCGAAAGCGCCGTGGCCAACGGCTGGTCCGGCGTGGTGATCAACGGCGCCATCCGGGATCGTGAGGCAATCTCCCGCCTGCCGCTCGGCGTCAAGGCGCTTGGCAGCAACCCCAAGAAGAGCGCCAAGACAGGTGTCGGCGAAGTGGATGTGCAGCTGGTGATTGACCGCGTCCGCATCCAGCCGGGTGTGATGATCTTCTGCGATCCGGACGGCATCCTGGTGGAGCGCTGAACCTACCGGCACGGCCGACTCAATGCCAGGGCCCAAGAAATATTCTCCCCTCGGGAATCAACGGGGCCGTATGATAGTTACTGAAAGCAACTATCCTGCTTAATCCCCTTTTCTGCCATCTCTGGAGAAGATATGTCCAAAACCACGCCCGTCCGGGCCGCCGGAGAGGTCCTGACCCATCGTCAGACCCTCACCGTCATGGTGGGACTCATGCTCGGCATGTTCCTGTCCTCGCTGGACCAGACCATCGTGTCCACGTCCATCTACACCATCGCCAACGACCTCGATGGCCTCTCGCTCCAGGCGTGGGCCACCACCGCGTACCTCATCACGTCAACGGTGAGCACGCCGCTCTACGGAAAGCTCAGCGATATCTTTGGGCGGCGTCCGCTGTACCTCGTTGCCATCGTGATTTTCCTGGCTGGCTCGCTGTACGCGGGGTCGGTCCACTCCATGACCGAACTGGCAATCGCGCGCGGCATCCAGGGCCTTGGTGCCGGCGGTTTGCTGGCACTGGCACTGACCATCATCGGTGACATCGTGGCATTGAAGGACAGGGCCAAGTACCAGGGCTACTTCATGTCGGTCTTCGGCATCTCGTCCGTGCTCGGTCCGGTGATTGGCGGCGCGTTCGCCGGCTCGTCCAACATCCTGGGCTTCGATGGCTGGCGCTGGGTGTTCTTCATCAACCTGCCCATTGGCCTCGCCGCGCTGGTGGTGGTCTTCCTGTATCTTCACCTGCCCGCCCGGCATGTGAAGCAGAAGATTGACTACTGGGGTGCCGCCGCCATTACTTTGGCCATCGTGCCGTTGCTGCTGGTTGCCGAACAGGGCCGCACCTGGGGTTGGGCGTCCGCCGGATCGTGGCTCTGCTACGGACTCGGCGTGATCGGCATCGTCGCGTTCCTGCTCGCCGAGAAGCGCGCCGGTGACTACGCACTGATTCCGTTGCGCCTCTTCAAGAACATGACCTTTGGGTTGTCATCGCTGTTGAACTTCATCATCGGCATCGGCATGTTCGGCGCCATCGCCATGCTGCCCATGTACCTGCAGCTGGTGAAGGGCCTCACCCCCACCGAGGCCGGCCTGATGATGATCACGTTTACTGTGGGCATCCTCTTCGGGTCCATCTCGGCAGGCCGCACCATCTCATCGTCCGGCGTCTACCGGATCTTCCCCATCATGGGCACAGCCATCCTGGCAGCTGCCGCCACTGTCATGGGCCTCGTCCTTGGAGTCGACACCGGGCTATGGGTCCCCGGACTGATTGCGGTGTTCTTCGGCGTCGGCCTGGGCTTCTGCATGCAACCCCTGACACTCGCCATGCAGGTTTCAGTTCCTCCCAAGGACATGGGCGTTGGCACCTCCACGGCTGCGTTCTTCCGCTCCATGGGTGGTGCCGTTGGCACCGCCGTATTCATCTCCATGCTGTTCAGCACAGCGGCGGACAAGATCGCCGATGGCATGAAGACCGCCGCCGCCAGCCCGGATTACCAGGCTGTAATGCGTGACCCCGCTGTAGCTTCGGACCCCGCGAACGCCAAGCTCTTCGACTTCTTTAAGAACGGCGCCAACAACGAGTCCCTGAACGACACCAGCTGGCTCCACACGGCCAACAGCACGCTCACCAGGCCGATCACCGAGGGCTTCGCCCAAGCAATTGACGTGGTCATGCTGACCGCGGCCGGGCTGATGATCATCGCGTTCCTGATCAGCTTCGCGTTGCCGAACAAGAAGCTGACGGATCCCAAGGCCGCGGCCAAGGAATCTGTTCCGGCTCACTAGGTTCAGACCTTGCGAGTTCAGGCTTGCGAGTTCAGGCCTGCGCACTCACTTCACGGTTTAGCAGATACCGGCAGTTAGACACAGAACGGCAGGCAGTCTCCGGACGGCCTGCCGTTCTTGTGCTGTGCAGCGGTATTAGTGAGCGGCCCGAACGAGCCGGTGGGCCTGCTCCACGTCGCCGCGCAGGTCCCGATCGGTCAGGAGCAGCGGAATCCGAGAGCCACGGGCCGTCGTCGTACTTTGTGTTCAATAAGTGGATCCAAAGAAGGGGATTGGCGCTCGAAACCGCCCCCTCGCGGCTCCCAGAGAACGTTCAGCTCACGGCCAGAGCCCATTGGGTTAAGAAAGTGAATGCATGTCACGTCCATCACTTGACTGGAACTTGGCGGATATGACGTGCCACACTGTGTAGCGCGAGTGCACCGGCGTCCCCGTCGGAATTGCCGACGACGTCCCGCACCGCAATCCCACACACCATTCCCCAAGGGAGACCCATGTCCAGTCCCAGCACCGAAGGCGCGCCCCAAGTTTCCCGGAAGGTGATCGGCCTGGCCGTCGCCGGCGCGGTGGGTGGATTCCTTTTCGGCTTTGATTCGTCCGTGGTGAACGGTGCCGTTGATGCCATGGCGGACGAGTTCGTTATGAGCGAGGCCCTCACCGGGTTCGCCGTCGCTGTCGCTTTGCTGGGTTGTGCCGCAGGCGCCTACTTGGCCGGTAAGGTAGCCGACCGTTATGGCCGCATCCCCGCCATGAAGATCGGCGCCCTGCTCTTTCTGGTGAGCGCAGTTGGAACCGGCTTGGCGTTCAGCGTCTGGGATCTGATCTTCTGGCGCTTGGTGGGCGGCCTAGGCATTGGGCTGGCGTCCGTGATTGCCCCCGCCTACATTTCCGAGATCTCCCCGCGGCACGTACGCGGCCGCTTGGCTTCACTCCAGCAACTCGCCATCACCACCGGCATCTTCGCAGCACTGCTTTCGGACGCTGTGCTTGCCAACTCGGCCGGCGGCGCCGACGGCACGTTGTGGTTTGGCATCGAAGCCTGGCGCTGGATGTTTATCGCCTGCGCCGTGCCCGCCGCTGTCTACGGCTGGATCGCCTTCCGCCTGCCGGAGTCGCCGCACTTCCTGGTGCTCAACGGCAAAGAAGACCAAGCCCGCACCATCTTCAACAAGCTGATTCCCGGCGACGATATCGAACGGCACATCCGCGAGATCCGCGAATCCATCCAGCAGGAAAAGCTCTCCACCAAGAAGGGCTCGCTACGCGGTAACCGGTTCGGACTGCTGCCCGTGGTGTGGATCGGCATCATCCTCTCCGTGCTGCAGCAGTTCGTCGGCATCAACGTGATCTTCTACTACTCCACCACCTTGTGGAAGGCCGTCGGATTCCAGGAGAAAGACTCCCTGACAATCTCCGTCGCCACGTCCGTCACCAACATCCTTGTCACGCTCGTGGCTATCGCCTTGGTGGACCGCATTGGCCGCCGGCCCATCCTGCTCACAGGCTCCGTCGGTATGGCAGCGTCGCTTGGTGTCATGGCATTGGCTTTCTCCTCGGCTACGGGTACGGGTTCGGAGATTTCCCTGCCAGGTGCGTGGGGTCCCGTAGCGCTCGTTGCGGCAAACGTGTTCGTGATCAGCTTCGGTGCCTCGTGGGGTCCGCTCGTGTGGGTGCTGCTGGGCGAGATCTTCCCATCCCGAATCCGAGCCCGCGCGCTCGGCCTGGCCGCTGCTGCACAGTGGATCGCAAACTTTGCGATCACACTCAGCTTCCCCATCATGGCCGCTGGTTCGCTGCCGCTGACGTACGCCATGTACGCGGCGTTCGCTGCGGCGTCGTTCTTCTTTGTGATGTTCAAGGTTCCCGAGACGAATGGCATGTCCCTTGAACAGGCCGAGACGCTGTTCGTCCCCAAGGGAGCGCCGGTGGCGCCACTGCCGGTCCCCTCGGACGAATCCAAGTAGTGACACAACGAGCCCCGCGGAATACCGCGGGGCTCGTTTTTTGGTGTATTAGACCAGGTGCGGCTCGTGCGACGATAGGTAGCTGCGGCCGCCGAAGGCGATAAGGATGGCGATCACCATGGCCGCCGCACCGGCGAAGAACGGCACCTGCGGGCCGAAGTGCTCACCAAGCTGGGCTGCCGCGAACGGGGCCAGCGCACCGCCCATCCACCGCACAAAGTTGTAGCCGGCCGACGCGACCGGACGCGGCGAATCGGAGACACCCATGGCCAGTTCGGTGTAAACCGTGTTGTTGATGCCCAGCAGGGCACCTGCCACGATGACGAGCACGACGACGGCAGTCACCGAGTGCCCAGCGGCCAGTCCGAGGCCAATCAAGTCGAGCATGAGGACGCCCAGAGTGCCGGTGAGGACTTTAACGGCGCCAAAGCGCTTCTGGAGTACGGGAGCGACGAACACCGAGAACACGGCTACGGCAACGCCCCAGCCGAAGAACACTCCCCCAATCCCGTACGCATCCATTCCCAGGATGAAGGGGGTGAAGGCCAGGATGGTGAAGAAGCCGTAGTTGTAGAAGAGTGCGCTGGCTGCGGTGGTGCGGAGACCCTTGTGACCAAGCGCAAGGAGCGGATCCCTGAGACGGGACTTCTTTGCGGGAGCAGCTGTTTTGGGTAGCAAAGCCAGCAGGGCAATGAACGCGGCCGCCATGAGGACTGCCGTGCCGAAGAACGGTGCACGCCACTGCCAACCTCCCAGCAAGGCACCGAGCAGTGGGCCGAGCGAGATGCCGAGGCCGAGGGCGGCTTCGTAGAGGATGATGGCGGTGCCAGTTCCGCCACTGGCCACACCAACGATCACAGCCAGGGCAGTTGCGACGAACAATGCATTGCCGAGACCCCACCCTGCACGGAAGCCCACCAACTGTTCGACACTGCCGGAGAGCCCGGACAACGACGCGAAGACCACGATGATCGCCAGACCGATCAACAGCGTCTTCTTTCCACCGATCCTCGAGGACACGAACCCGCTGATCAGCATCGCAACCGCAGTCACCAGGAAGTAACTGGTGAACAGCAACGACACTTCACTGGTGGACGCCTCCAGGTTCTTGGCGATCGCCGGGAGGATCGGGTCCACGAGCCCGATGCCCATGAAGGCGAAAACGGCCGCGAGGGCCGTGGCCCACACCGCCTTGGGCTGTTTGAGCAGTGAAGCCTTTTCGGCCTCAAGGGTGGTTTCGATGGTTGTTTCGGCGCTTGCTGAAGCGTCAGCCAACTGGCGTGACATTCAATTGCTCCTTGTCGGTGCGTTAATTCCTATTTCTGGAATGAGCTGTTGATCTTGCTGATGACGGGAAGTGCCGCGGCTAGCTGCTCGATCTCCTGTTTACTGAGGCCCTGCAGCAGCTCGGCCACCATGGCATTGCGCCGCTGGTTGGCATACTCGACGGCGGCGGTCCCGGCTTGGGTGATGGCCACTTGGACAGCGCGGGAATCGTCGGGGTCAGGCTGGCGGGTCACCAGGCCGACGCGCTCAAGCTTGATGATCTGCTCGGTGGCACTCGGGACTTTGATCCCCAAATTCTTGGCGATGTCTCCCACACGGAGACCACCGTCCGAGATCATGGAGAGCAAGCTCAGCTGCGCGGCAGTAAGGTCACCCTCCGGGTCCAGTCGACGAAACATGTAGACACCCAAACGCAGTGCCTCACGAAATTCCTGCGCGAGGTCGGTGAGACGGGGATCGAAAGTATCGCTCATGTTTAGGTAGCCTAATAGTTAGGTGCCCTAACAGTCAAGCTTTGGACCGCACCCCTCTGCCTAAGTGTGGGCGCGGTTCCGTTCCAACTCCTGGCGCGGTCGCAGGCCGCTTCGCGAATCAGGGCTTCGCGAATCAGCACTTCCCGACTCCGATGCTTCCACCGGCACCGATGTAGCCAGGGCCGCCTTGGTCCTCGCGCGCGGTGAAGTCGCCGAGCGTGCATGTCCCGGCAGGGGTGGGGCTGTGGATCGGTAGCTGTGGCCTGTGGGTGTGGTGATTTCGAGGGTGTGGGTGCCCGGTGTGTCTGCTGGGATGGTTTTGCTTCTCCAGCCGGGGGTTTCTTTGGTGTGGTTGCAGGCTTCGCAGAGCCCGGCGCCGTTGCTCAGGGTGGTGGCCCCGCCTGCGTGCCAGGGGTTGATGTGGTCGATGTGGCGGATGGGCGCGTCGCAGTAGGGGGTGCGGCAGGTGTCGTCCCGGGTTTCGATGAAGCGCCGCAGCCGTGGCGGGAAGAACCTGGCCTTCGAATCCGTGGTCAGGAGTTCACCGGTGGCGGGGGCGGTGTAGAGCCGCCGGACCCAGACGGCGAAGTCACTGTCCTGCATGAGACCTGCCATCCCACCGGCCTGATCCGGCTCGGGTGGTTCCTGCCCTGCGCCGACGAGTGTTCTGGCCCATTCCGAGGGGACGATCCCGTACCCCTGGAGCCGGGCGGGCTCGGAATCGCCTTGGAACAGGGCCCGGTCGGTCATAACCAGTTGAAGCTCAACGCCGCTGATCCCGCCACTCTTACCGGTGATCCGTTCAACGAGGGTGTCGGCCATGACCTGGCCCCGGGACCGCGAATCACCACCAGCCCGCGAACCACCACCAGACCTCGAATCACCACCGGTCCGGGCAATATCAGCGGCCCGGGTCAGGGCGGCGTAGGCTGCCACTCCCTGGGCGGCGGGGAGCAACGCGGTCAGGTAGGTCATGGTGTCCGGGGCCGGGCGCAGGCTCACGGCCCGCTCGGTCGCGGCGTGGGCGGCGCGCTGGGCCACCGAGCGCGGATCCCGCCGATACGCCGCAGCCTTCGCCGCGGCGATGATCGCCCTGTCGCCCTTGCCCTCAAACGTCCCGGTATCGGCGGCGAGTTCCTCATCCACCGCGGACCGGTCCTCGACGGACAAACAGGCCGTTTCTTTCACCAGCAGGGTGGCCCGCCACTCGTTGAGCTGGCCTGATTCCAGGGCCGCCATGGTGCGGGGCATCTCCGACACCAACGCCTTCGCCAACCCCAACAGCCGGGAACCCTTGTTCGGGGACTCCCGCCGCGCCAACGCCAGCTGCGCACCCACCCCCTGACCCCGCTCGGCCGCCGGGACACCGGTGGCTTCTTGCTCCCCGCGCCGGGCAAGGTCAAAAGCCACCGCAGCCCGGGCCTGCAACCCAGTGATGGCAGACTTCAAATCCTCCAACCCCCGGACCTGATCAACCAACTCACCACTGCCCACACCCAGACGAACGGAGCGCAGGAGAGTGATGAGATCAGACACCCGCGGCGGCGAAGCACTGGACCAACAACCCGCAACATGAGCAAGCGCCGCGCCCGTTGCGTCTGCGCCCGCTTGCCCGTCCCGAATCAGCTCCATGCCCCAACTCTTCCAGCCAGCACGAAACACCATCAGACCCCAACCGCCCTATGTGGACAACCTGCCCCAATGAGCCTGTGAGGCCGCCAGCCCCTACAGCTTCAGCTTCATGCCCTCATGGCTCGCCACGAACCCCAGCCGCGCATAAAAACGGTGCGCCGCAACGCGGGATTTGTCGGTGGTCAGCTGGACCAAGGAGCAGCCGCGTTCCCGAGCCTGCTCAATAGCCCACTCGATCATCAGCGCACCAACACCCTGCCCACGCAGAACCCCGGACACCCGAACGGCCTCGATCTGCGCCCGCCAGGACCCCCTGCGGGACAAGCCCGGTAGGTAGCTGAGCTGGAAGGTTGCCACCACATCGCCGTCGAGTTCGCCCACCACCAGAAGGTGCGCCGGGTCGCCGTCGATCGCGTCAAAGGCGTGCTCGTACGGCGCCAGGTCGTCGGCACTTTCGCGGGTGGCACCGAGCTGATCGTCCGCGAGTAACGCGAGGATCCGCGGCAGGTCGTCCTTGCGGGCACGCCGCAGGGTGAAGGTACCGGAGTCGACGGCGGCAGTCAGCAAAGCGGGCGCGGAGGCGGAGTCAGCGGTCACCACCCCAGCTTGCCATTTCTTTCGGAACTCAGTGTTGCTAAGTACCGGTACTTAGTTCTACTATGTAGTGGTAGCTAGTAATACCGAGTAGTGAAGGAGGTGTCCGATGGGCAAGCAAATGACGGAGATGCTCAAAGGCACATTGGAGGGCATTGTTCTGGCCCTCCTGACCGGAAAGGCGGCGTACGGATACGAGATCACCACGCTGCTCCGCGCACAGGGCTTTACCGAGATCGCTGAGGGCACCGTGTACGCACTGCTGGTCAGGATCGAACAAAAGGGGCTGGTGGACGTGGAGAAGCGCCCGTCCGAAAAGGGCCCGCCCCGCAAGGTGTACACGCTCAACGCCCAGGGCAAAACCGAACTGGACGAATTTTGGAACACATGGAGCTTCTTGTCTGAACGGCTTGAACAGCTCCGCAAGGAAGGAAAATAACATGGCGGCAAAATGGATCGAGCTGGTCACCGGATCGCTTGAGCAGAAGAAGCAGTACAAGCAAGCCAAAGCACGGTTGGACGCCCTGCCCGAGCCGTACCTCACTGTGGCCACGGCCTTCAACCGGTACTTGATGTACTACGGCGGCGTCACCGAGGGCGACACCATGGTCCAGATGTTCACGGATCTGGCGGACCTCTGGGAGCGCGCCGCCATCGACGGTACGCCGGTGAGCGAGCTTGTAGGCGACGACCCCATCGAATTCGCAGAGAGCTTCGCACAGGCCTACGGCGGGAAACGCTGGATCGACAAGGAACGCGAGCGCCTGGAAAAGGCCATCAACAAGGCAAAGGAGGCGGAATCATGACCGCAACAGCAATTCGGGTCCAGGGCATCGAGAAGTCGTTTAAGGATCTCCATGTTCTCCGCGGGGTGGATTTTGAGGTAGCGACGGGCAGCATCTTCGCCCTTCTGGGCTCCAACGGCGCGGGCAAGACCACCATGGTGAAGATCCTGTCCACGCTGCTCAAGGCGGATGGTGGGCAAGCCGCCGTCGAGGGTTTTGATGTCGCAGCGGAATCGCTCCAGGTGAGGCAGTCCATCAGCCTCACCGGACAGTTCGCCGCGGTGGACGAGGTCCTCTCCGGCAAGGAAAACCTGGTGTTGGTGGCGAAACTGCGGCACTTGAAGAATCCGGGCCAGATCGCGGATGAGTTGCTGGCACAGTTCAGCCTGACGGAGGCAGGATCCCGCAAGGTGGCGACGTACTCCGGCGGCATGCGTCGCCGCTTGGACATCGCCATGAGCCTGATCGGCAACCCCAAAGTGATCTTCCTGGATGAGCCCACCACCGGCCTGGACCCGGAGGCCCGCCTGGAGGTGTGGCAGATCGTCAAGAAGCTCGCCAACCAAGGGACCACGGTCCTGCTCACTACCCAGTACCTCGACGAAGCCGAGCAACTGGCAGACAGAATCGCCATTCTTCACGAGGGGCGAATCATTGCGAACGGCACCCTCGCGGAGCTCAAGCAACTGCTTCCGCCAGCCAAGGTCGAATACGTCGAAAAGCAGCCGAGCCTGGAGGACATCTTCCTGGCCCTGGTTGGCACGGGCAACAACGAGTCAGTTAAGGACAGGTCATGAGCACCCATTTCTTCGCAGACACCTCTGTTCTGCTGGGCCGTTCCATGCGGCACATCTTCCGCAGCGTGGACACCATCATCACCACGGCGATCACGCCGATTGCCCTGATGCTGCTGTTCGTCTACGTGTTCGGCGGCGCTATCAGGACCGACACCGAGAACTACGTCAACTACCTGCTCCCGGGCATCATGCTGATCGCGATTGCGTCCGGCATCGCGTATACGGCAGTCCGCTTGTTCACCGATATGCAAAGCGGTATCTTCGAGCGGTTCCAGTCCATGCCGATCGCGCGTTCCTCGGTCCTGTGGGCACACGTCCTGACGTCGTTGGTGGCCAACGGACTCTCGCTGGTGATCATTGTGGGAGTTGCGCTACTCATGGGATTCCGCACCTCGGCCAGCGTGCTGGATTGGCTCTCCGTTGCAGGAATCCTGGCGCTGTTCACCCTGGCCCTGACGTGGATCGCCATCATCGCGGGCCTCTCCGCGAAGTCCGTGGACGGCGCCGGCGGGTTCTCCTACCCGCTGATCTTCCTGCCGTTCATCAGCTCGGCATTCGTCCCGACGGAGACTATGCCCGGCCCCGTCAGGTGGTTCGCCGAGAACCAGCCGGTGACGTCCATCGTGAACACCATCCAGGATCTGTTCGCCCAGCGTCCGGTTGGTGGTGACATCTGGGTAGCCCTGGCGTGGTGCTTGGGGATCCTCGTCATCTCCTACGCCTTCGCCACCGCCGCGTACAAGCGTCAGATCGCCTAGCACAAACCAGCCCGAAACACAGGCCGAAGCTCCCCCGGAACCGGGCGGAGCTTTCGCCCTGCAGACCGATTCGCCATTGGTCAGACATTAGCTATAGCTTTATCGAACAGATTTGTAACGGCCGTCACTATTGTGTCGGTTCTTCCGAAGGGTTCTTGAACTAATGTCCGACCAGACAACACAGGGGCAGCTCCGCGCCTCCAGCAGGGACAGCGAGCCCCACCTGTCACGCTCGCTCAGCAACCGCCACATCCAACTCCTGGCCATCGGCGGTGCCATCGGAACGGGCCTCTTCATGGGTTCCGGCAAGACCATCTCGGTTGCCGGCCCCTCCGTGATCTTCGTGTACATGATCATCGGCTTCATGCTCTTCTTCGTGATGCGGGCCATGGGCCAGCTCCTGCTCTCCAACCTGAACTACAAGTCCTTCAGCGACTTCGCGGGAGACCTCTTGGGCCCGTGGGCCGGCTTCTTCACCGGTTGGACTTACTGGTTCTGCTGGGTGGTTACCGGCGTTGCGGACGTCATCGCCATCGCGGGCTACGCCAACGAACTCTGGCCGGGAATCCAACTATGGATCCCGGGCCTGGCCACCATCATCATCCTGCTGCTCCTGAACCTCCCCACCGTCAAGGCGTTCGGCGAAACCGAGTTCTGGTTTGCGCTGATCAAGATCATCGCAATCGTGGCGCTGATCGTGGTGGGCCTGGTGATGATCTTCACCGGCTTCCAGTCCAACGCGGGCACCGCCAGCTTCACCAACCTCTGGAACCACGGCGGCTTCTTCCCCAAGGAATTCATGGGCTTCGTGGCCGGCTTCCAGATCGCCGTGTTCGCGTTCGTGGGCATTGAACTCGTGGGTACCGCGGCTGCAGAAACCAAGAACCCGGAGCACAACCTGCCCCGCGCCATCAACGCCATTCCCCTGCGCGTCATGCTCTTCTACGTAGGCGCCCTCATCATCCTCATGTCGGTCACCCCGTGGACCGAGTTCAAGGCAGGCCAGAGCCCATTCATCGCCATGTTCTCGCTGGCCGGTCTTGGCATGGCAGCGACTGTGGTGAACCTGGTAGTCCTCACATCGGCAATGTCGTCAGCCAACTCGGGCATCTACTCGACGTCCCGCATGGTGTACGGCCTGGCCAACGACGGCGACGCACCCAAGCTCTTCGGCCGGCTCTCCAGCCGCAAAGTACCCCAAAACGCACTGTTCCTCTCCTGCGTCCTGTTGCTGGCCGGCGTCGCGCTTCTTTACGCGGGCAAGGACGTTGGCGTGGCGTTCGACATGGTGACCACCGTGTCCGCAGTGTGCTTCATGTTCGTCTGGTCCATCATCCTGGCCAGCTACCTCGTGTACCGGAAGCGCCGCCCTGAGCTGCACGCGGCCTCGCCGTTCAAGATGCCCGGCGGTATCCCGATGGTCTGGGTAGTGTTCGCGTTCTTCGCGTTCCTGGTCTGGGCACTGACCACGCAGCCGGACACGCTGACCGCCCTGCTGGTGACCCCAATCTGGTTCGCGATTCTCGGCGTCGCCTATGCAGTAGTCCGCAAGACGCCGCTCCACCAGGCCCGCGTGGCCGAATGGAAGGCCATGTCAGAGGCCGAAACCGCGGCAGCGCGCTAACGGTCCAATAACGCGCTGACTCTCCAACCAACAGAGCCCGACGTCGGCACCCACCGTGGGTGCCGACGTCGGGCTCTGTTGTCTGCTGGTGAGCGAGCGTCAGGCGAAGTAGACGCCTATGCGGTTCCCATCGATTTCCTCGATGCGGATGTCGATGTCGTAGACGTCGTGCAGCATGCCGGCGCGCATGATGTCCGTGGGTGCGCCTTGGTGGATGAGCCGGCCGTCCTTCATGGCCAGAATGGTATCCGAGTAGCAGGATGCGAAGTTGATGTCGTGGACCACCAGGACGATGGTCTTCCCGAGCTCGTCCGCCAAGCGCCGCAGCAGCCGCATCATCTCCACGGAGTGCTTCATGTCCAGGTTGTTCAGTGGCTCGTCCAGCAGCAGGTATTCGGTGTCCTGCGCCAGCACCATCGCGATGTAGGCGCGCTGCCGCTGCCCACCGGAGAGCTCGTCCACGAACTTGTCCGCCATGGACGTGAGGTCCAGCTGTCGGATGGCTTCGTCCACGTGCTCCAGGTCCTCGACCGTCGGCCGGCCGCCGCTGTGCGGGAAGCGCCCGAAGGCCACGAGGTCGCGGACCGTGAGCCGCATGGTCAGGTGGTTTTCCTGCCGCAGGATGGCCATGGTCTTGGCCAGCTCCTTGCTGGGCGTAGCTGTTACGTCCAAGCCGGCAACGGAGACTCCCCCGGCATCCATGGGCTGGAGGCGGCTGATCAACGAGAGCAGCGTGGACTTGCCGGCGCCGTTGGGGCCGATGATGGACGTGATGCCGCCGCGGGGAATCTCGCAGCTGACGTCGTCCAGCACGGTGGTGCCGCCGTAGCGCTTGGTGACGTTCCGGACGGTAATCATGGGCGGACCCCGGTCATTTCAGTGAGCCTTTCAGCAACAGGTAAAGGAAGAGGATGCCGCCGGTGAACTCGATGATCACGCTCAAAGCAGTGGCAAAGCCGAACACGCGCTCCAACAGCAACTGGCCACCCACCAGCGCAATCGCCCCGATGAGCACAACGATCGGCACAAGCCACGCATGCCGGAATCCGCGGCAGAGCTGGTAGCCGAGGCTGACCACCAGGAGTCCGAAGAACGTCACGGGGCCCACCAGTGCCGTGGAAATCGCCACCAGCAGCGAGCACGCCAGCAGTACGCGCATCACAACGCGCTTGTGGTCCACGCCCACGTTGATGGCCACCTCGCGGCCGAGTGCCAGCACATCCAGGGTGTGCCGCATCCGCCACACGCCAACGCATACGGCAGCGACCAAAAGTGCGGAAACACCCAGGAGTCCCGGGTCCACGTTGTTGAAACTGGCGAAGAACAGGTCCTGGAGGATGATGAATTCGCTCGGCTCCATGAGCCGCTGCAGGAGCGATGACATCCCCCGGAACAGCGTCCCGAGCACGATGCCCACCAACAGCAGCAGGTGCAGCGAGCGCGTGGCCCCAGTGAACATCCACCGGTACAGGAACGCGCTGAACCCCACCATCAGCAGGATTTCCAGCCCGAACTTGAGCGTGGACGGAGCCGTGGCCAGCGTCGCAGCACCCGCCACGAAGGCCAGCGCGGTCTGCACCAGGATGTACAGCGAATCGAAGCCCATGATGGACGGCGTCAGGATACGGTTGGCCGTCACGGTCTGGAACAGCAACGTGGAGACGCCAACGGCTACGGCCACCAGGAGCATCGCGGACACCTTGATGGCCCGACGCGGCAGGATGTAGGCGATGTTGCCCTTGAGGTCGATCGTCAGGAAAACAGCAACAAGCACGACGGCGGCAACCGCCAGGATGCCGATCACCAGTCCCGGCGGGGTGCTTCGGACGGCGTCACGCCAGTACTTTGGGGCAGACCAACGTGTGCGGGAGGGAACGGACGAAACGGCAGCCGGTGCCGTGGACACAGGGGTTTCAGGCATTGCGTTTCCTCAGGAGCAGGAAGAGGAACAAGATGGCGCCCAGGACGGACATGACCATGCCGACAGGCACCTCGTAGGGGAACCGGATGGTCCGGCCGATGATGTCGCAGACCAGCACGAACGCGGCACCGAACAAAGCGGTCCAGGGTACGGCCCGGCGGAGGTTGTCACCGAACAGCAGGGACACGATATTGGGCACCACGAGTCCCAGGAACGGCACGGCACCCACAGTGGTCACAACAACGGCCGAAATCAGGGACACGATCATCAGGCCGAGCCGCATGGTGCGCGCGTAGTTGAGGCCGAGGTTGGTGGTGAAGTCCTGGCCCATGCCCGCAACGGTGAACCGGTCAGCAGCAAAGAGGCCCACCAAGACAAGGACGGCCACGATCCACAGCAGCTCGTAGCGGCCACGCAGCACGCCCGAGAAGTCACCGATCATCCAGTTGCTCAGCGTTTGGAGGAGGTCAAAGCGGTAGGCAAAGAACGTGGTGACGGCAGCAATGACGCCGCCCAGCATGATGCCCACCAGCGGGATCAGCAGCGTGTTGCGGGCCGGGAGTCGGCGGAGGATCGCCAGGAACAACGCCGTGCCGAGGATCGCGAAGACGCTGGCCACGATCATTTTGGTGAGGATCGGAGACTCTGGAGCAAGCACGGTCACCACCAGGATTCCGAGCGTCGCGGATTCCACGGTTCCCACGGTGGACGGCTCCACGAACCGGTTGCGGGCCATGAGTTGCATGATCAACCCGGCAACGGCAACGGCCATCCCGGCCAGGACCACGGCCAAGGTGCGCGGCACCCGGGAGACCCAGAAGATTTCCCAGGCCCCGGCGTCGTTCGCCAACAGAGCCGGCAGCGAGACGTCGCTGACGCCCACGAAGATACTGCCAACCGCAATCACCAGCACAACGGCAGCAGCCGCAATCAGCCTGGCGGATTCGCCAGTCCGATTGCGGCTCGCTGGTGCCGTGGGGCGCACGGCTGTAGTTGTCACAACGGAATTTCAGGTGGAGGGAAGTATCAGGCGACTGAGTCGGCCACTGCGGTGACCATGGCCTGGACGTTGTTCAAGCCGTAGCCCACGATGTACCAACCGGCGGGATCCAGGTTGACGATCTTGTTGTTCTTGGCGGCGTTGGTGGATTTCACGAGCTCGTTGTCCAGGATGGGGTTGGCCGTGGAGCCGGCGGTACCGATGGCGGTGTCGCGGTTGATGACGTAGAGGATGTCCGGGTTGGTTTCCTTGATGTATTCGAAGGAAACGGCCTCGCCGTGGGCGCCTTCGGACTTGACCGTGGCAGCCGTCGGGACGCCCAGGACGTCATGGATGATGCCGAAGCGGGAGCCGGCGCCGTAAGCGGTGACTTCGCCACCGGAGGTGAGGACGATCAAGCCCTTGCCGGCGGAAGCTGCCTTGGACTTGGTGTCGGCAACGGTCTTGTCCACCTCGGCGAGCTTGGAGGCGACTTCGTCTTCCTTCTTGAAGATCTTGCCGAGCTTCTCCGTTTGGGCCTTGAAGCTTTCCATGGGCTTGGCAGCGTCCACGGAGAGGTCGATGGTGGGAGCGATCTTGCTCAGCTCTTCGTAGGCGCCGGAGGTGCGGCCCGAGATGATGATGAGGTCCGGAGCTGCGGAGCTGACGGCTTCGAAGTCGGGTTCCTTGAGCGAGCCCACCTTGGGGTACTTGGCTTCGGAGAACTTCTTGAGCGCATCCGGGTAGCTGGCCTCGGGAACACCGGTGGGCTCGACGCCGAGCGCGTTCATGGTGTCCAGGACGCCGAGGTCGAACGTGACAACCTTGGCCGGGTTCACGGGGACGTTGGCTGTGGAGCCTTGGGCGTGCTCGATGGTGATGGTGCTGGACTCTTCCGGCTGCGACGACGCGGTGGCGCCGCCTCCGCAGGCCGTGACGGTCAGCAAGGCTGCCCCTGCAGCCAGTGCCCCAATGTAGCTCGACAGCCTCATTTTCACGCCGTTACTCCACTCACTAATAAGTCATAGATGTGTTGCCTAATTGCCTTTTGACTCTATTAGTAAGGTGAGGCTAACTTCAAAACCGAAAGGCCCTCCAGCGGGAGAAAGTGAGCGAACTCACGTGTTTTTCTCCCACTGGAGAGCCTTTGTGACAATTCGGTCCAGTGCCTAGGCTTCGGCTTTACGATCCTCTACGAGCTTCTGCAGCGCTGGGAACAGCGGGTGTGTTGGCGTCAGTTCCGTGATGCGTTCGACGGCGGAAGCCGCGTCCAGCTCGGACAGCATGTTGGCGAGCTCCACGGCTTCGTCGTCGGCACCGTCGTCGAAACGAAGGGCTGCTGACATCGCCTCAAGCAACGCCACCGGAGTGATGCCCCGCTCGGCAAGTTCAGCTGCGGGGCCAACGAAGCGCTCGTGCAGGCCAAGCTTCCGCAACGGGGCACGGCCTACACGGTTCACGGTGTCCGGCAGGTGCGGGTTTGTGAAGCGTTGCAGGATCTTCTGCACGTACGCTTCCTGCTCCGCCTCCACGAACCCGTGCTTGGCCACCAGCAGTTCCTTGGTTTCCTCCAGCACAGCCCTGACCTTTGCGGCCACGCCAGGATCGGCCATGGCGTCGGAGATCTTCTCGAGCCCCGCCGCGTACCCGAAGTACGCAGCCGATGCGTGCCCGGTGTTCACAGTGAACAGCTTGCGCTCGATGTACGGGCCCAGCTCGTCCACGAAAGTAGCTCCGGGGATGGTGGGCACATTGTCACCGAAGGGTGTGCGGTCAATGACCCACTCGTAGAAGGTTTCCACCGTGACATCCAGGCCCTGGCCCGGCGCCTGGTTGGGAACGATGCGGTCAACTGCGGTATTTGCAAAAACTGCGACGGCGTCCAGGTCGCCTGCGGAGTCGTCCCAGGCCGCCCGGATCTCCGTGTGCAGGAGATCCGTGGCATTGATGGCGTTCTCGCACGCCATCACCTGCAGGGGCGGCAACGACGGTTCCCGTGCGGCAAGACCGCGGGCGATCACCGGTGCCACGAACTTCAGGATGTGGGGCCCCACCGCGGTGGTAACCACCTCCGCCGTCGAGATTTCCTCCACGACAGCGGCTTCCTGCGTGCTCGAGTTCAGTGCGCGGAAACCTGTCACGGTCTTCACCGCAGGGTTCTCGCCCACCTCGTGGACGTCGTAGCTGGTTGCCGACGCAAGCTGGCTGATCAGCGCATCCGCGACATCCGCGAACACCACCTCATAGCCGGCTTCGTGCAGCAACAGCCCCACGAAGCCGCGCCCGATGTTGCCTGCCCCAAAATGGACTGCCTTCACTATGCGTTAACCTTTCCGAACAGCTCCAGGACTTCATCCACCGTGGTTGCTTCCTCCAACTGGGCCACCTGTGCCTTGTTGGTGAAGATCTTCGCGATGGAAGACAGGATGTGGAGGTGCTCATTGTTGATGCCGGCCACGCCCACCACGAATTTCACTTGCTTGCCGCCCCAGTCGATGCCCTCCGGGTACCGAATGATGGACACGGCCGAGTGGTTGATGTGTTCCTTGGCATCGTTGGTGCCGTGCGGGATTGCCAGGAAGCTGCCCATGTAGGTGGACACGGATTCCTCGCGCTCGTGCATGGCGTGGACGTAGCTGACATCCACGGCGCCGCGGTCCAACAGGAGTTTTCCGGCCTCGTCGATCGCGCTGTCGCGGTCGGCTGCCGTTCCATTCAGGATCACGCTTTCGCGGAGCAGGACACCCTTGCCCTCGACGGCGGCAGCCGGCTCAGCGGCATGCGCACCGTGGGCAGGAGTTGTGGCAGCGGCGGCGGGCCGGGCTTCTTCGGCGGGGGCCGCCGTCGTGCCTTCTTCACTGTTGCTTGACTTCACCAGTTCGACGATTTCGTCGTACTTGGGGCTGTTCATGAAGTTGTCCACCGAGTAGTGCACCGCACTGGACGTGCGTGGCTGTGCGCGTTCGGTCAGGTCCTCGTGGGTGACCACAACATCGTAAGTGTCGTTCAAGTTGGCGATGGCCGAGTTGGTGACCTTGACGTCCGGGAAGCCGGCGGCCTTGATCTTGTTGCGCAGCACCGAGGCACCCATGGCACTGGAGCCCATGCCGGCGTCGCAAGCGAACACGATGGTCTGGACCGGACGGGTCAGGACGGCTCCGCCCTGCGCTCCGGCGCGCTCACCGGCGCGGTCACCGGTCAGTGCCGAGGAGACGGAGCTCTTCTTGCCCTTCATGGCTTCCATCCGGGACGTTGCTGCCGAGAGGTCGTCCTCCCCCTTGTTCTTGGAAGCGCGGAGGATGACCGAAGCAATGAGGAAGGACACGGCAGTGGCCAGGATGACGGAGAGGATCACGCCGACGTAGCTGTCGCGGGCCGTCTGAGCCAGCACGGCAATGATGGAACCTGGCGCGGCCGGAGCAACCAAGCCGGAGTTGGTGATGGCGAGGGTGGCGATGCCCGTCATGCCGCCACCGATGGCGGCGAGGATCAGGATCGGCTTCATCAGGACGTAGGGGAAGTAGATCTCGTGGATGCCACCAAGGAAGTGGATGATTGCGGCACCGGGAGCCGAAGCCCTGGCAGCACCGCGGCCGAAGAACATGTAGGCCAACAGAATGCCCATACCGGGGCCGGGGTTGGCCTCGAGAAGGAACAAAATGGACTTGCCTTGTTCCAGAGACTGCTGGATGCCAAGCGGAGTCAGCACGCCGTGGTTGATGGCGTTGTTAAGGAAGAGGACCTTGGCGGGCTCAATGAAGATGCTGGTCAGCGGCAGCAGGCCATTGTTGACCAGGAATTCGACAACAGCCCCCGCGCCTTCGGTGAAGCGCTGGACAACCCAGGACAGGCCATAGAAACCACCCAGGGCCAAGGCTGCACCCCAAATTCCGGCGGAGAAGTTGTTAACCAACATCTCGAAGCCGGGGCGGATCTTGCCATCCCAGATGGCGTCGATCTTCTTCATGGTCCAGCCGCCCAGCGGGCCCATGATCATGGCGCCAATGAACATAGGAGAATCCGTGCCGGCAATGACGCCCATGGTTGCGATGGCGCCCACCACGCCGCCGCGCACGTCATAAACCATCCGTCCACCGGTGTACGCGATCAGGATCGGAAGCAGGTACGTGACCATGGGGCCAACGATGCCTCCGTTGGGATCACCATCGGCGTTTGTACCGAAGCCACCGAGGGCAGGCACGGGAATCCAGCCCTTCTCGATGAACAGGGCCGTGATGAGGCCCCAGGCGATGAAGGCGCCGATGTTGGGCATGATCATGCCGGACAGGAATGTTCCGAACTTTTGAACACCAACGCGCGCGCTGGTGCGGGGCTTCGCAACGGTCTCTGTTGCCATGTGAATTCCTAACGTGTGTCCCGCGGCGGCGCGGGGTCAGTCGATATAGATCGAGAGAGAACAGCCTTAGGAGCTGCTGGAAATGCGGTGAAGCCATTCAAGGAAGAGCTTCAGTTCAGAGCTGGACAGTTGGTCCGAATGCGAGGCCTGCAGTGCCGCATTCAGGGCGATTGCCGCAACAACTACTGACGACTTACCGGAGTCGTCCGCTGCAGCGCCACGGGCGGTTTCCGTGGAGACGGCAAAAATCATGGAATCCCGGGTCATCGTTGAGAGCTCGAGGTTCCGTTCTTCCACCGGTTCAGCGATCAACATGAGCGTGACACCCACGTTGGCAGCCAGGATGCTGCGTGCCGCTTCGCGGGGCGGCACGTTGATCTGACCGGAGATAGCGGCCTTGTTCAGCATCTCTTCCAAAAGCGCTTCAGCATCGGCCACGATTGCTGGGCGGCTTTCCGGCCTGATGTTGCCGAACATCACCAGATACAGATGGGGTTGGGTCAGCCCGAACTGGACGTGGTTGTCCCACATCCGCCGGACGTCTTCCAAGGGCTCCCCGGACGGCGCAAAATCGCGCTCCCCTGCCACATACTCTTCAAAGCCGGCAGATACGACGGCATCGAACAGTCCTTCTTTGTCACCAAAGTGGTGGTAGAGCGTGGGCGCCGTGACCCCGGCAAGCTTGGTGATCTGGCGCGTAGAGACCGCTGACCCCTCCGAATTCGCCAGCAACTCGGCAGCTGCGCGAAGCAACCGAATTTTGGGCGGAAGCTGGTCATCGAAACTCATAACCGCTACCCTAGCACCTATAGCGTTGCTATATGAAGTGGCTCACAACAGAATTTTGTAGGCTATTTTTCGAGGCTCCCGGTGCCGTCGCCGGCGGGTCTGAACCAACAAGCAGGAACAGAGGATTCAGTGCAGAATTTCCAAGGAGTAGGGGTAAGCCCTGGCCGCATCATTGGTTCCGTCCGCCAAATGCCCAAGCCGGTGAGCGAACCGCCGTCGGGTGAGCGGTTGGCCGAGGGAATCAGTCCGGAAGACGCCGTCGTCGGCTTGAAAGCCGCCGCTCAGTCCGTCCACGACGAACTCAAGGGCCGCGCGGATACCGCCTCCGGTGACGGCAAAGCCGTCCTCGAGGCAACTGCGCTCATGGCCAAGGACACCATGCTCCTGAAGTCGGCGGCCAAGCTCATCAACGCCGGCTCGTCGGCAGAGCGTGCCATCTGGGAAGCGGGAGCCTCCGTCTCCGAAATGCTGCACAATCTGGGTGGCTACATGGCCGAGCGCGCCACCGATGTGCTGGACGTGCGCGCCCGCATCGTTGCCGAACTCCGCGGCGTCCCCGCACCGGGCATCCCCTCCTCCGACACGCCCTTCATCCTGGTGGCCGAGGACCTTGCCCCGGCTGACACTGCAACACTGAATCCCGCTGTAGTGCTTGCCCTGGTGACTTCCGGCGGCGGTCCTCAGTCGCACACCGCGATCATCGCGCGTTCACTCGGCCTGCCCGCTGTTGTCGCCGCACATGGCGTGGATGACATTGCCGATGGAACCGAAGTGTACGTCGACGGCGCGGCCGGTTTCGTGGCCGTTTCGCCCTCCGAAGAGCACCGCGCTTCTGCCACAGCGTGGGCTGAAACCTCTGCGACGCTCGCCGAATTCGACGGAAACGGCACGACGGCGGACGGCCACCTGGTCCCGCTCCTCGCCAATGTGGGCGGAGCCAAGGATGCCGTGGCAGCAGCGGGCCTCGGCGCCCAGGGCGTGGGCCTGTTCCGCACCGAGTTCTGCTTCCTCGAGCGTGACACCGAGCCCTCCGTTGATGAGCAGGCCGCAGCCTACAAGGCCGTGTTCGACGCGTTCCCGGGCAAGAAGGTTGTCCTCCGTACCCTGGATGCCGGTGCCGACAAGCCCCTCCCCTTCCTCACGGACGCCACCGAGCCCAACCCCGCCCTGGGTGTTCGCGGTTACCGCACCGACTTCACCACTCCCGGCGTCCTGGAGCGCCAGCTTGAGGCCATCGCCCGGGCAGCGTCCGAGTCCGAGGCCGACGTGTGGGTCATGGCACCCATGATCTCCACGGCCGCTGAAGCCGGACGCTTTGCCTCATTGTGCGCCGCTGCCGGGATCCAGACACCTGGCGTGATGGTGGAAGTCCCCTCTGCCGCCTTGACTGCTGCCACCGTGCTGCGGGAAGTCGGGTTCGCCTCGCTCGGCACCAACGACCTCACCCAGTACGCCATGGCCGCCGACCGCCAACTCGGCCCCCTCGCCGAGCTCAACACGCCGTGGCAGCCCGCCGTCCTTCGACTGGTGCAGCTCACCGTGGAAGGCTCGGCCATGGAGGGCAACAACAAGCCCGTGGGCGTCTGTGGCGAGGCGGCCGCTGACCCGGCCCTCGCCGTCGTCCTTACCGGGCTGGGTGTCACCACACTGTCCATGACCGCGCGCTCGTTGGCCGCCGTCGGGACCGTCCTGAAGACCGTCACGTTGGAGCAGGCCCAGGAACTTGCCCGGCTGGCTTTGTCCGCACCCAGTGCCACCGAAGCCCGCGATTGGGTCCGCGCCAAGCTCCCCGTGCTCGAAGAGCTCGGCCTCTAGCTTCTTAACCGCTACACCTTTAGGAGAAACCCATGCCCGAACGCACAGCCACCATCGCCAGCCGCTCCGGACTGCACGCCCGCCCCGCCGCCCTGTTCGCCGAAGCGGCGGGCGAGCAGCCAGTGGAAGTCACCATCGCCATGCAGGGCGACCCTGCCGATGACGCCCTCGACGCCGCCAGCATCCTCTCGCTCATGACCCTCGGCGCGGCGAAGGGCGACGTCGTTGTGCTGCGGGCCGAGGGCGACGGCGCCGATGCTGCGCTGGACGCACTGGTGAAGCTGCTGGAGACGGACCTCGACGCGGAATAGCGTTCGTGCACCATTTCGATGCCTTGCTGCCGGCAATGCCGTGCGCGCGGCAGGATCCGCAGCGAAGCATCGAATCGGGTGACTCCCCGCGTCTTCGGGCCCCGGGCGGGAACTGGCTGCGAATCAGTGCGGTGGGCGAGACGGAGGAGGACGGCTCGGACTCAGGGGGTCGCCTTGACCGCGTGCTCCTCAACGCCGCCCGCCAAGGCGATGCCCGCGGGATGACACCCGGGGAGCGCGGGCACCTGGCCGCAGACTTAGCCAACGCCGCAGAACTCCGGGCTTCTCTGTAACCACACCCCTGCCAGCAGCACTTCGCAGGCTAGGCTTCTGCCATGGCATTGATAGCTCCCCGCGTCACGGCAGGCCTTCCCGCCGACGACGCCCGGAATCTGGCGCATTCCCTGCAGGACAGCAACGACATCACCGTGTTCGTGGACGGCACCGTCCACCGCCTGCCCGATCAGGCGAGGGACGCCGTCGTCGACCTCCTTGCGAGACTGGGCCGTGGCGAAACGGTGACGGTGAGCAGCGTGGAGGAAATGCTCACGACGTCGCAGGCCGCGGAACTCGCGGGCATCTCGCATACGTACCTTCGGAACATGACCGACCGCGGCGAAATCCCCGTGGAATACGGGGGAACACATCGCCGCATCCGGCAGGCCGCCATCATGGCTTGGCTGGAAAAGCAGAAGCGCCAGCAAGCTGCTGAAGCGGCGGCGGGAGAATAGCCCCATGGGTTCACCTTCACCTTCCATCGTGTGGCCGCTGGTGCACGCAGAGCGTCGGGCCCTGATCCAGGACTTGGAGCAGCTGCCGCCGGCTCAATGGCAGACGGCGTCGCTGTGTGCCGGCTGGGATGTCCACGATGTCCTGGCGCATGTGATCGACACCGCGAAGACCACGCGCCTGGGTTTCATTCGCCGCCTGGTTGCCGCCCGAATGGACTTCGACCGCGACAACGCCATGGGAGTGGAGCGCGAGAAGGCCGGGAACCCGCAGCAGACACTGGCGAGGCTGCGTGCCGTGCTCTCCAGAACTTCCGGACCGCCGGCAGGGCTTGCCACCCGGCTGGTTGAGGCGTTCGTGCACGGGGAGGATATCCGGCGCCCCCTCGGGATCAGCCGCACCTACCCTCCGGCGCATGTTGCCACCGCGCTCGGCTACCAGGTCAGGACCACCGCAGCCATGGGTGGCGGCAAGGAGATCGCACAAGGCTGGCGCTTGGTAGCCACCGACACCGCTTTTGAACACGGCGACGGCCCCGCTGTGGAAGGACCAGCCATCGCGCTGCTGCTGGCGGTATCCGGCCGGCCGGTAGCAGACCATGAACTGAGTGGCCCCGGCGCCTCCGTCTTTCTGCAGCAGAGGCAGGCATGACAACCTTGCTCTCCACCGACGTCGAAGTTTTGGGCCTCACCGGCCGGATCTTCTGGACGGATGGAACCCCTGCACCTGGAACCCCGGCACCTGGAACAGCTGCGCTGTTCCAAGGCACAGAGCCCGCCAGCCAGCCGGCGTACATCCTCATCCACGGCATCGGTGTTTCCCACCGGTATTTGGCCCGGCTGCATGCGAAATTGTCGGCGAGCGCACCGACGTATTCCTTGGACCTTCCGGGTTTCGGCGGGACTCCCAAGCCGAGCCGGCGACTCCAGGTGGAAGACTACGGCGCGTTCATCGCCGAGGCCCTCAAGAGCCGTGGCATCGAGTCGTATGTTCTGGTGGGGCATTCCATGGGCGTGCAGTTCGCGATCGAAGCAGCTTTGCATGGGCCGGACCGGGTCCGGCACTTGGTGCTGATGGGACCCGTTGTTGATTCCCGGCATAAGAATGTGTGGCGACAATCGCTGGCCCTCACCCTTGACGGGCTGCTGCGGGAGAGTCCGTCGTCCAACCTGATAGTGACCACGGACTACCTTCGGTGCGGACCGCGCTGGTACCTTGCCGAGCTGCCCGTGATGATGAAGTACCCCACGGAGAAGCGGCTGGCGGGCATTGAAGTACCGGTACTGATCCTGCGTGGCAGCCGTGACCAAGTGGCGGGTCCCGAGTGGTCGCTCAAGCTTTCGAGGGCGGTGTCGCGGGGTCGTTTGGTGGAGGTCCCGGGCGTCGGCCACGTGGTCCAGCACATGCGGCCGCAGGCGGTGGCTGATGCCATCCGCAGTTTTGTCGCCGCGACAGCGCAGCAGCGCTAAGCAAAGAAGCACGACGCCGGTTGGGTGGCGTGGGTGCCCTTGTTGCGTCAGCGCGTCGCGGCTAGGCTGGCGGAGCAGACGCATTAGTAAGTTTGCTTACGAAAGGGCTGAAACATGACCGGTAAAGACCCGAACGAAACAGAGCAAGGATTCGGTGCGACAGGCGCCACGGGGCCGTATGGCGCCGCGACGGGCCCCGCAGCCGACAACGGCGATGTGAACGCCGATCCGGAACTGCGCCAGGACGAGGACCAGGATCCCGCAGCCTCGGCCAACCCCGACCCCCTCGACGGAAACGTCACAGGACTGGAGCCCGGAGGCGGAGTTCCTCCGGGAGAAACCCCGCCGGCCGAAGGCAGCATGAGCAGCGACCAAGGACATGAAGAGTAGTTACGGCAACCTGAGGATCTCGCCGAGGTCATACTCGGCAGGCTCCTCCAACTGCGAGTAGGTGCAACTCCCGGGAGTCCGGTCCGGCCGCCACCGACGGAACTGCGTGGTGTGCCGGAACCGATCGCCCTCCATATAGTCGTAGGCCACCTCGATTACCAGCTCGGGGCGGAGAGGCACGAACGAAAAATCCTTGCCACCGCTCCACCGACTCTGGGCGCCGGGCATCCTGGAACCCCCGGCAGCCTCGTCCTGGTTGGCCCACTCGCCCCAGGGGTGGTCACTGAGCTCCACCTGGTATGGCTCCAGCTCGGCCACCAGGCTTTCCCTCCGCGCCATGGGGAACGATGCCACCACACCTACGTGATGAAGCCGGCCCGTCTCGTCATGGAGCCCAAGCAGCATGGACCCCACAACCTTCGCCGTCTTGTGCCAGCGGAATCCTGCCACCACGCAGTCGGCGGTCCGCTCGTGCTTGGTCTTGAACATCACCCTCTTGTTGGGTTGGTACAACCCGTCCAATGGCTTGGACAGCACCCCATCCAGGCCGGCGCCCTCGAGCTGGACAAACCATTCCTGCGCCCGCTCAAGGTCCGTCACAGCGGGAGTCACGTAGACAGGAGGTTCTGCCTTGGCGAGAGCTTTCTCCAGAAGAGCGCGCCGCTCTGAAAACGGCTTATCCATGAGGTTCTCGTCGCCCAATGCAAGGAGGTCGAAGGCGATCATGGACGCAGGGGTCTTCTCGGCAAGCATCCTGACCCGGCTGTCGGCGGGATGGATCCGCTGCTGCAGCACCTCGAACTCCAACCTGTTGCCCTGAATCAGGACAATTTCGCCATCGATCACACACTTGTCCGGGAGGTTCTCCCGCAGGGCATCCACCACTTCCGGGAAATACCGGGTCATCGGCTTTTCGTTGCGGCTGCCCAGGACAATCTCGTCGCCGTCCTTGAAGACGATGGTCCGGAAGCCGTCCCACTTGGGCTCGTAGTGCCCAACATCGGGGATGGCCGGAACGGACTTGGCGAGCATGGGCGAGACGGGCGGCATCACAGGCAGGTCCATAGACAATGTCTACCTGCCGGTGCACGCCGAAGCTAGTCTTAGGCCATGGATATCTTGGCCGTGTTGGCCGCAGTACTTGGTGCGCCGGCTCTTCTCGCCGGCCTCTGGTACTGGATCACGCGGCAGAACGGCCGTGGGGTTCGACGCACCGCAGCGGGTGGGATGCTCGGAATTGCCGACGAGATTTTCCGGCCGGAAACCCACCATGCGCATCAGATCCTGAAGATCCAGTACGAGCTCCCGGCTCCCGCACCGGCCCCGAAGCCTAAGCGCTAGAAGCCTCTCGTTTGGGAAGAACTACCGCCCGTTACATTAATGTGACTTTACTTTCCGGCTCATGTACCGTCGTAGGGCGACCCGAATATCCGCTGGGCCGCTTCCGGATTGACGCCGAGCTCTGCCGCAATCCGGGATCCGCCAGACCCGCGGCAGAGACGGGGGACCCAGAGTTCCCGGGCTTGTTTTCAAGCCCTCGGGGTGAAGCCGCCCAGGCGGCCGGACGGCCTCGTCCGAACCCGACAGCTAACCTCGAAGGCGTTGAGAGGCAACCACCATGTCCCCAACCATGGATCAGCCGCGCCGCGACCAAACCGAACGCGAGCGCCCCAAACCAACCGGACGCCGTCGGGCCCAACCCAGCGGATCCCTGACCAGCGGATCCCTGACCAGCGCGCCTGCTGAAGGCTCCGTGACGACTCCGGACCCTTCAAGCACGACGCCGGAACCCGCCACGTCGGCCATCCCCACCATCGCGGCACCCACCACCCGCGCGGCCGCGCGTGCGGCGGAGCGAGAGCGGGCAGCCCGAGCCGTGATCGAGCCCACCGAGCCCGCAACTGCTGCGATTCCGGCCGTGGAGGCCGCGCTGGCTGCAGCCCCGGCATCGACGACCCCCGGACCTCCCACCGCGGCCATCCCGATCGTTCAGCCGGCAAGCGCCGAACCTGGCGCCGCGCACTCGGGTACAGCCGCGCACTCGGGCACAACGGAACCCGCCACCGCAGCCATTCCCGTAGTGGCCGGCCTCGAGGACACCGCAACCCCGGGCGCCGCATCGGCCGCGTCTCCGGCACGCGCCAAATCCCCGGCCCAGGTTGCCGCAGCCGCCACGGCCTCAGCGTCCCTGGCCAGCCGCAAGGACGGTCGGACCCCGGCCGCCTCGCCGACAAGCTCCAAATCCGGCTTTGGCGGGTCATCGTTCGGCCGCGAGCCCCACACGGTTCTGCGCAAAGCCGCGTCAGTCAAGCAGATGAGCCAACGCATGGCCGTGGTTGCGGGCGCCCTGGGCCTTGTCCTGACGGCCGGAGGTCTTGGACAAGCCCTTGAGCTTCCGTTCTTTGGCCAGGAGACCCCCACCCAGGAAGCCAGCGGAAGCGGCGAAGATCGCCAGTCCGCCTCAGCGGCGCCTGCGCCCAAGGCTTCCTACGCCACGGCGTCCGCCTCCACGGGCTCTGCGACGTCGCCCTCGGCAACGGGTTCGTCGTCATCCGAAGCCGGCCAGCCAGCGACCGTTCCTGGGGCACCTGGCGCAGTGTCGCCGTCGTCGGTTCCGACGCCCGTTGTATCGCTCGCCGACCCAGTGTGGGTACCGTCAGCGGCGCCGGCAGTGAACCCCGCTCCCGGCGTGACCACCCCGGTCCCAACCCAACCGGCTCCGGCACCCAGCGAGGCGCCGTCGGACACCATCACGACGCCGCCGGCGCCCACGCCAACAACAACGCCCACAGTCACGCCAACGCCGACACCCACCCCAACACCGACGGAGACCCAGACCTCCAAGCCGCGGCCAACTGGCAACCCCAATGCCAGCACCACGCCGCAGCCCTCGGAGAGCTCGCTGGAAGCCCTCCTTGATGCTGCCAAGAAGGCCCTGAAGTGAGCACGCGGCTCCCCCGCACCACCACCCACATCGGGTGGCACGGCCGCTACTGCAGCAGCAGCCGAACGGCTATGTTCCGGCGCAGGCCAGGCCGTTGGAGCTGCCAGCGGCTGAGGCGCTCCTAGCCGAGCAACCAGGCCACCACCAGCAGGGCTCCAACACACAGCACTGTGGTGCAGAGAATGACATCCCTTGCCATGGTCATCCCACGCCCATAGGGAGAAGCGAACAGGAAGACGTTCTGCGCCGTGGGGAGTGCGGCCATAATGACGCTGGCCAAGAGGTGCTGGCCCTCCAGCCCGAAGACAAATCGTCCCAGTAGCCACACAACCACCGGCATGCCTGCCAACTTCAACAAGGTTGCCACCACTGCCTCCACGCGCCCATCACCCTTTTGCAGCGGGGCTTTGCCTGCGAGGGACATGCCAAAGGCCAGCAGGACCATGGGCACGGCGGCTCCAGCCAACATGTCAACGGGTTTCTGGACAAGATCCGGAACTGCCCACCCGGTCATCGCCACGAGCAGCCCCAGCCCCGACGCGATGATCATGGGGTTGGAGAACGGCTGCAACAGTATTCGCTTCCAGGAGACCTTGGCGCCGCCGGCCACACCCAGGACACTGAGGTAGAAGGGCGCCATCACAAGGAGTTGAACCAGAAGGACCGGAGCCACGTGCTGGGCAGTGCCCACCGCATACAGCGAAACAGGTATGCCGATGTTGTTGGCGTTGGCATAGCTGCTGGCCATCGCACCGACTGCCGTTTCCGCGACAGGTCGCCGGAAGAACAGGAAACTCAGCAAGCAATACAGAAGGCCAATTGCCGCTGCCGACAGAAGAGCCAGAGGGGCATCGACTCCCAGGGCAGCACCGATGTCACTGCCCGCCACCACAGTGAAGAGCAGGGCCGGATTGGTGATGTAGAAGGCCGTGCGGGTGAGGGCGCCTTGGACATCCGGCGTCAGAACCTTGAAGCGCGCAGCTGAATACCCGACCGCGATGACCACGGCAACAATGAGTATGCCGGAGACAACGCCGCCCATGGTGCTCCTTCCGGGATTGTCGAGAAACCGTTTTCTCAGCGTATGCCGCGCACCCCGGAGTGTCCATTTGAGAACCCGCAGTCAGATTCGGGGACGACCTGCCCAGCGCCGGGCCTTCAGGGCCGCATGCAGCTCGAGGCGGATGGCGCCACTCAACGGATCAGCACCGATGAGTTGACGGATCCGGCCAAGCCGGTTGTAGATGCTGCTCCGGTGGAGGTGGAGTTTGGCGGCGACGTCCTGCACGGAACCGTCATTGTCGTACAGCAACTCCAGGACGGGCAGGAGCTCGCCATTCTTGTCCTGGTCCTCCAAGGTCCGGAAATGCACAGAGCCTGTGTCGTCCCAGCCGCCGGGCGCCAGCAGGCGATCAAAGAGCTGGTAGACCCCTACCGCGCGGGTGTCCACAAGTTCGCCGAGCGGCTGGTCCACGGCGGCCGCTTGAGCAGCGACCCTCGATTGGCGGTAAGCGCCGGACAATTGCCGGATGACGTGAAATGGTTCGCTGATGCCCAGGATCACCCTGTCCACCTTGCGACCCGCGCGTTTGGCAAGTTCCAGTTGATAGTGCACCAGCACTTGGGCATGGTCCGCCCGGCCGCCCGACTCGCGGAACAGGACCACCGAATGCGTCTCCGTCCCCGCACTGAATAATGCAGCATTGACCCCGATGGTGGACTGCAGCGCTGCTGACCGGTGGGTCAGTGTTGCGGCGATGGGATCGACGTCGGACCTGGCGCCTTCCGGATCCAGGATGGTGACCAATTGCCACGGACCACGCCCTTGGATTTCCTTCCACCCCGCCACAGCCGCCACGGCGTTCGATTCGCCGCCGCAGGCCGACAGGAACTCCTGCTCGCGGCGCCTCCTGAACTCCGATTCCGCGGTATTTGAATCCAGCAACAAGCCTGCCAACAGGTCCAGCTCGTCACGCACGCCGGGCAACTCGGCGAGGATCGCCGTCGCACTTTGCTCTTCAAGGTCCAGCTGCACCCACAAGTAGCCCACCCGGAAACCCCGCACCAGGAGCGGCACGCAGACTCGGCCCAACATGCCGAGTTCATCGTTGGCGGGAACGACGACGGGACGCACCGCGGTGGCGATTCCGTGGGAGAGCTGCCACGCACTGACATCGGTAGGGACGCGCTTGCTGAGGAGGAAGTTCACCCGGACGCGGTCGGCGTGGGACTGGTTGGAGCTGTAGGCAAGGAGGACTCCGTCCAGGTCTTCAAGGGACAGGCCGCGGCCAAGCTTCAATGCAACGCGTTCAACGATCTGTTCCACGTCCTGCTGCATCCAGAAAGCGTACCAACAGCAGGCGACACCTGACGCTCCATCGGTCGACAAATGTCGAGCCGTAGCAGTGAAGTCCCTTGATTTTCCGGGGTTCCGACCGATGGGAGATTCGAAATCCCATGTCGCCTGCCTCACAGTCGGATTTATTCTGGAATCACAGCCCGCAGCAAATATTCGGCCGAACAGGCCGCTAACGATGGAGCCAGCAAATGATCATCGGCGTCCCCAAAGAAATCAAGAACAACGAGTTCCGCGTAGCCATCACGGCCGCAGGCGTCCACGAGTTCCGCACCCACGGACACACCGTTCTGGTTGAGCGCGGCGCAGGCCTCGGCTCGGGCATCACCGACGAGGAATACTCGATCGCCGGCGCAGAAATCGTCAACGATGCTGACGACGTCTGGGGTCGTGCGGACATGGTCATGAAGGTCAAGGAACCCATCGCGGCCGAGTACCACCGCTTCCGCAAGGGCCTCATCCTCTTCACCTACCTGCACCTCGCCGCAGAGCCCGAGCTCACCGCCGAGCTCATCAACTCCGGCGTCACGGCCATCGCCTACGAGACCGTGCAGGAAGGCCGCACCCTTCCGCTGCTCGCCCCGATGTCAGAGGTCGCAGGCCGCCTGTCCGTCGTAGTCGGCGCTTCCTCGCTCATGGCTCCAGCCGGCGGCAAGGGCGTCCTCCTGGGCGGCGTACCGGGCGTCCGTCCGGCCAAGGTTGTTGTCCTCGGTGCCGGCGTTGCGGGAACCAATGCCGCTGCCATGGCGCTGGGCCTCGGTGCTGATGTCACCATCATGGACATCAACATCAACCGGCTGCGCGAACTGGATGCCCTCTACCAGGGCCGCCTGAAGACCGTTGCCTCCAACGCTTACGAGATCGAGAAGTCAGTCATCGACGCAGATCTCGTGATCGGCTCCGTCCTGATCCCGGGCGCCAAGGCTCCCAAGCTGGTCACCAACGAACTCGTCTCCCGCATGAAGCCGGGCTCGGTCCTGGTGGATATCGCTGTTGACCAGGGCGGCTGCTTCGAGGACACGCACCCCACCACCCACCAGGAACCGACGTACAAGGTCCACAACTCGATCTTCTACTGCGTTGCCAACATGCCTGGCGCTGTTCCGAACACCTCCACGTACGCACTGACCAACGTCACCCTGCGCTACGCCGTGGCACTGGCCAACCTGGGCGTCAAGGCCGCGTTCGACCGCGACCCCGCCCTCGCCGCCGGCCTCAACATCGCCGCCGGCCACGTGGCACACCACTCCGTTTCCGAGGCGCACAACCTGCCCCTCGTCAACGACTGGCACAGCTTGGTTTCCGCCTAGCCAACCAAGCACGACGGCGGGGTGCGGCTTCCACGCGAAGCCGCACCCCGCCGTCGTGGTTTAAAGCCCGCCGAGTTGGCACTTAATGCCAATGTTCCCGAAGAACATTGGCATTAAGTGTCACTTCGCGGGGACTTTCGGGCCTTCCGGGACCGGGGGGATCAGCTGGGACGGGACCGGAACGGGGATGTCCGATGGCCCAGGTTTTGAGGGGTCACGCTGTGCGGGATCAAGCTTCGAGGGGTCGATCTCCGGAGGCGTGACCGGCAACGAAGGAACCGCGGGGAGCACGCCCTTGCCAGGGGCCGCGTGCGCGGGACTCTTGGAATCCCCGGATTGGTTACCGGGAGCCGCCGGGTGCGGTTCAGCGTGAGGTGTTCCGGCGGAGTTCCCGGGATCCGCGGGGCCGGCCTGGCCCGGAACCGTTGCCGGTTGACTGTCCTGATGTGAAGGTCCGGGTTCAGGCGTAGATCCCGCGGGCACGGCAGGTTGTGGCGCATTGCCCACGCCTGGAGTGAGCTGGGAAACCACCGAGCCGATGGCCGCGCCAAGATGCTGGAAAGCCCCCGGAATCCCGCCTTCGGCGGCAGCGGCGGCCGCCGTCGCGCCACCGGCCAGCGACACCGCCACGGCAAGGCCCGCGATGGCCGTGCGCCGCTTCTTCCGTCGCCGCGCAGCCAACTCATCGGTTGCCGGGGCCTGCTCTGTTACTGGGGCCTGCTCTGTTGCCGGGGCCTGCGGCGTGACGGCGGAGGGTCCGGTAGCCAGCGTCCCGCCTGCCATCAGGGTGCGGACGGCATCGGATGGCATCGGAGCGGTGTCGGCCAGGGAACGCAGCTCAAGAAGTTCGCTGCGGAGGTTTGTGCTGCCCTCAAGCCCGGCATCGGCCAGCAGGGAATCGATGGCCTGCTGATCGTTGCCGCGACAGGGTGCGGTGTTTTCGCTCATGGTGTGCCGTTCCTTAGTAGTGCACGCTTCTTCAGTGCACCCAATGCCCTGCGTTGCAGCTGTTTCACGGCTCCCTGGGACTTGCCCATGATGGCCGCTGTTTCTTCCACTGACAGATCGGCGACGACCCGCAGCGCCAAGACCTCCCGATATTCGAGGGCGAGGTCTTCCAAAAGCCCGGTGACACCCAACCCGGAAGCCCGCCCGAAAGCCTGGTCTTCCGCGGACGGTGCCCGCCGCGGGTCCAACTCCGGCTCGAAAGCTGCGGCAACGGGGGTTCTTTCCCTCTTACGGTAGAAGTCCACCATGCGGGCGTGTGCGATGGTAAACAACAACGTCTTGGCTCCACGAAGGCCACCACTGAGAGATTCCAGCTTGGGATACAGGGCCAGGAAAACGTCCTGGGTGACGGCTTCGGGATCGTCCACGCCGCGGGCGCGGAGGTAGCCAAAAACCGGTCCGGCGTAGCTGTTGTAGGCAGCTGTAAAGAGCAGGGCGGGGTCATCATGCTCCGCCTGCACGTCTTCTTCAGCCAAAGGGTTAAGCACCCGGGGATGCCTCCGTCCCGCGTCACGTAGCGGGGCTCCTTGTCCTAAGCCAAGGAGCCCCGCCCTTAAACCGTAGCCGCTGCTTGCTTAGCGGACAGAATCGAGGGGTGCTCCGGGAGCAGCCGGAACGTCGGTGGGAACCTGCGTCGGCAGCGCCGGTGCCGCCGGGGTAGCGGGGGTCGCAGGGACAGCCGGGGTGGCCGGAACCTTCGGGGCTGCCGGAACTCCCGGCGTCGCCGGGACGGCGGGGGTTGCCGGGAGCTCGCTGGTCACGGAGGCGTCTGCCTGAGCCGAACCGTCCACCTTCACGCCGGCGGCCTTGTCTGCTTCGACCACAGCCGCACAGTGGGCTTCTACCTTGGCTTCGCCACCGGCGGCGATGGTCAGGGACTCAAAGCCCGGAACCGTGGAGTCGGACTTCAGGCCACCGTTAAGGAATGCGGTGCAAAGGCCCAGCGACTCCGGGGACGTGATGTCCTCCGCGGCGGTCGTGGCGCGATCGACGGCGTCAGCGGCCTTCGCCTGGCCGGCATCGGCTGCGTCGGCTGCTGTGGACTGCGCGGACTCGACGGCGTCGGTCGCCTTGGCGCTGGCGCCGGCCACCTCGGACTTCGCCGCGTCGGCTGCTGCCGCTGCCTTCGAAACGACGGGCGCGGGAGCCCCTACGAGGTCATGGGCGCTCTGCTGGATCTCGGTGGGAAGCGCGCCATTGAAGGCAGCGACACCGGTTCCGCCGGCCGCTACGGCTCCGGCGGCCAGGACGCCAGCGGCGACTTTGCTGGTGGCAAGGACAGTGAACAAGGACATGAAACCCTCCGACAAACGATTTTGGGGATTGCCCCGGCAGCGGTTGGGTCGCTGCCGGATGATCAACGTGCGGACGTGGCCCGCACTCCCCTTACATCGATTGCTGTGCCGGTAAGGTTACGCCCCGTCGGAAATTTTCTTCGCCGACAACGCCCGGGCCTGTTCGATCAGTTTCAGCACCGCCACCGAGTCGGCCGGATCCACCGGTGCCGGGAGCGCTGAGGCGGTGCCGCCGTCGTCGAGCTTTTCCGCGAGGATGCGGTAGAACTCCGGGTAGGCGCCGCGCTCGGTGGGAATAGTGGTGCGCTGGCCGTCCGCCTCGAGCGTGCCGTGGTTTTCAGCCGGTTCGACGCCGTACTCGGCGTCCGTAGGCAGCCCGCCGGACACCACGTACGGCTCCTGCGGGTCGGTGCCGAACTTCACGAAGCCGCCCTTTGAGCCGAGGATGCGGAAGCGGGGGCCGTGGAGATGGCTGTTGAGGTTGATGGTGACGTGACTGACCACACCGGACTGGTGCCGCAGGACAAGGAAAACATCGTCATCGGCGCTTTCCTGGGGGCGGCGTGCCGCGATCTCTGCGAACGTGACGGTGGCTGGTCCGAAGAACCGAAGAGTCAGATCAAGGACGTGGGTGCCGAGGTCGAACAGGACACCGCCGCCGTCCTCCGCCGTGGCACTGGCTTTCCAGGCCTTGGCGATCTCCGGCGCCCAGCGCTCCATGCCGATCTCAAACCGGGTCACAGTACCCAGCGTCCCGGCGTCGAGCAGTTTCCGGACCGTCAGCGAGTCGCCGTCCCAGCGCCTGTTTTGGTAGACGGTGAGGACACGGCCCAGCTTCGCTGCCAGCTGGATCAGTTCCTCGCCTTGGGCGCTGTGGACCACGAACGGTTTATCAACGACGACGTCGATCCCGGCTTCCAGCGCCGCTTTGGCCAGCGGGTAATGGGTTGCGGGCGGTGTGCCGATGACGATGAGGTCCAGTTGGTCGGCGAGCGCCAGGATGTCCTCGGGGGTGTTGACGATCTGTGCTTGGGGGTAGCGGTCCTTGGCTTTCGCCTGGCGCGCCTCATCCGAGGTGGAGATGACGGCAAGCGAATAGGCGGGGTTGCTGGCGATGTAGGGCGCGTGGAACACGCTGCCCGAAAGCCCGAAACCTGCAACGGCGGTACGGATCGGCGAGGAAGTCATGCCCCTAGGCTACCGATCCCCTCTCACGTAACAGCCCTTTCACGCTAACCCTCTATCACCGAGTGAGAGAGCGTCGGGCAGAAGCACGCGGGACGTGAGAGAGGGTGGGGACAGCGAAGGCCGGGAACCTCCGCGAACCGACGAACAGGTTCAGGGAGATTCCCGGCCTTCAGGAAACTACATCTTGGACAACTACAGCGGGGAGGCTACTTCTTTGCGCCCTTTTCCCAACCCAGGGTGGTCCAGTCCGGAACGTTGGAGAGGCTCTGGAACAGGGAAGGGCCGTAGTTGGCCAGACCCGTGCGCACGAACTGGATCTCCGGGCCGTTCATCACGACACCCATGGAGAAGTACTTCTCCATGTGCTTCTTCTCGACCTCCATGGCGGCCTTGTTGCGCTCCGCGTCATCCGCGATGGTTGAAAGGCGCTTGATTTCAGCGTCGAGCTCGGCGTCGCCGAGGCCATTCTCGTTGGTGGCGGAGTCGTAGTACTGCTTCACGGCATCGGTAGCATCCGGGCCCACGGTGTAACCGGAGATGGTCACATCGAATTCGCGGGTGCCAACAACCTTGCCGAAGTCGGCGTCGCCGCGCTGGTCAATCGAAACATCCATACCGGCAGCCTGGAGCTGCTTCTGCAGTGTCTGCGAGGTTGCAGCCGTGGTGGGGTCGTCACCGAAGTTGGTGATCTTGAAGGAGACGGGAACGCCGTCCTTGGCCATGATGCCCTTGTCGTTGGCCGTGTAGCCGGCGTCGGTCAGGACCTTCTTGGCAGCTTCGGCGCCGGTGTCCTTCACAGGGTAGTTGTCCTGGTAGTACTCGGAGAACGGCATGAGCATCATGGAGCCTGAGCTCTCTTCGGACCAGTTCAGGCCGTTGAAGCGGACGTCGCGGATGGCCTTGCGGTCGACCGCGGTGAAGATCGCCTTGCGCACGGCGACGTCGGTGAGGGCCGGACGCTTGGCGTTCAGGTTCAGGCCACCGGCGAACAGGCGCTGGCCGCGACGGATCTCCGAGTTGTTGGTGCCTTCGAGCTGCTTGTAACGGCCGAGCGTACGACCGTTGGCGGCGTCGATTTCACCGTTCTTGAAGGCTGCGATGGTGGCGCTGGGCTCCATCTGGCGCCAAATGACCTTTTCCAGGACCGGCTTCTGTCCCCACCACTTCTCGTTGGGAACCATGGTGACCGTCTTGGCGGTGGTGTCGTAGTTCTCCACCTTGAACGGGCCGGCCATCCATTCGGGATGCATGTTGCCGGCAAAGCCCTTGTTGAAGGTTTCGGCGTTGTTGTTGGCCGGGTGGATCAGGCCGAAGAAGAGGGAATCCAGCGGGAAAACAGGCTGGGTGGTGGTGACAATGACTTCTTTGTCGTTGGCGCCGGCCTTGACGGAATCAACGAAAGCGTAGTTACCGGCCGTGACGATGTCGATGGACTCGTCCTCACCCTTGAGCATGTTCCAGGTGTTCTCGAAGGTCTTGACATCGATGGGCGTTCCATCGTTCCACGTCGCCTTCTCGTTCACCTTGATGGTGATGGTCTGCTTGCCGTCCTTGACTTCGCTCTTGACCTCCTCGCAGAAGTCCTTGTTGGGCTGAGCCTTGCCGCTGAAGTCCAGCTTCCAGCAGCCACCGATGCCACCGCTGCTGATGGCAGCCGTGTTGACGGGTGTCAACAGCGCCGAAGTATCAGCGCTGTTACCCACGTTGGAGAAGCCATTAAAGTCCGGGCCGATGCTGCCAACAGCCAGGGTGACTGTTCCACCCGGCTCCAGGTCCTTTGCTTCCTTGGCGTTGACGCTGATCAGCTTGCTGATGTCGCCGCCACTCTCTTCGGCCTTCTGCGAGGCCGGACCCGACGGCGTTCCCCCGCCGCAAGCGGTCAGCATGAGCGTTGCTGCGAGCGCTACGCCGCCGATCGTCGTGTACTTCTTCATGGTTTGCCCTTCATGTTTACGACTGAAATATCTTTGCGAGTTGAGACCAGGGATTCATTCAATGCGTCATATGTCGTCAGGCATGCACCACCAGCATGTCGGCATCTATTTCTCCGTCCGGGAAGAAGCAGGCGAAGTCCTGCGCTCCGTCCTTCTCCGAAGCAAGTGGCGGCTCCAGAGTAAGGCACTTCTCCTGCTTTGCGGCAGGTAGCGCGGCGAACACGGGACAACGTGTAGCGAAGTTACATCCCTTGGGAGCATCAAGCGGGCTTGGAAGGTCACCCTGCAGGATGATGCGTTCGCGGGTACGTTCCAGGTTCGGGTCGGGCACCGGGATGGCGGACAGAAGGGCCCGGGTGTAGGGGTGGCGCGGGTTGTCGAAGACATCGTCCACATCTCCGGTCTCCACGATCTTGCCCAGGTACATCACGGCCACGCGGTCTGAAATGTGGCGGACCACCGAGAGGTCGTGGGCCACCATCAGGTAGCTCAGGCCCAACTCGGCCCGGAGCTTATCCAACAGGTTGATGACTCCGGCTTGGACGGAGACGTCCAAGGCAGAAACCGGTTCGTCCAGGACCACGAGCTTGGGATTGACCGCCAAGGCCCGGGCAATGCCAATGCGCTGGCGCTGACCTCCGGAGAATTGGTTGGGGAACCGGTTCACGTGGTCCGGCTGCAGGCCCACCAGCTTCATGAGTTCCATGATGCGTTTCTTGATGGCAGCCTTGGGCATTCCCAGGTTTTCCAAGGGCTCAGCCAGGACTTCATACACAGTGAAGCGTGGATCAAGGGCGCCGGTGGGGTCCTGGAAGACCATCTGCATTTCCTTGCGCATGGTCATCTTGGTCTTGTGGTCCGTGGCCACCTTGTTGCTGACGCCGCCGATGACCACCTCGCCCACCTGGTCCGGGTGGAATTCCATGATTTCCAGCAGCGTGGTGGTCTTACCGCAACCGGATTCGCCCACAATGGACACGCACTCGCCCTCGCGGATGTCGAAGCTCAGGCCGTCCACGGCCTTGACCGTGCCGATCCGCCGCTTGATGAGTGCACCCTTGAGCAGCGGGAAGTGCTTTTTCACGTCCTTGAGTTCCAGGACCTTTTCGCGCTCGACGCGAGCGACGCCGTCGAACTTTGATACCGGCTTGGGCGGCGCGTGGAAGATCTTGTGCGCGTCCGCGTCGTTGGACAGCTCGTTTGATTTGATGCAGGCTGCCCGGTGTCCCAGCGTCTGGCCCTCAACACCGGGGACGGCGATGAGCTCCGGCTCTACATGCAGGCAGGCGTCGCTGACCAGGGGGCAACGCGCCGCAAAAGAGCAACCCGTTACCGGCAGGGCCAAATTGGGCGGCGTCCCCTCAATGGGTACCAGCGACTGCTTGGTGGCCGTGTCCACGCGAGGGACGGCACCCAGCAGGCCCAAGGTGTAGGGCATCCGGGGGTTGTAGTAGATGTCCTCCACACTGCCGGTTTCCACAGGTTTGCCGGCGTACATCACCATGATGTCGTCGGCCATGCCGGCAACGACGCCGAGGTCGTGCGTGATCATGACGACGGCGGCGCCGGTCTCCTCCTGCGCGGTGTGCAGGACTTCCAGCACCTGCGCCTGGATGGTGACGTCGAGCGCCGTCGTGGGTTCATCAGCGATGAGTACCCGAGGATCGTTGGCGATCGCGATGGCGATCATGACGCGCTGGCGCATGCCGCCGGAAAATTCGTGCGGGAAGGCCTTCAGCCGGTCCTTGGGGCTCGGGATGCCCACCATGCGCAGAAGGTCGACGGCGCGGGCTTCTTTCGCCTGCTTGCTCATGGTCGGATTGTGGACAGTCAGCGCTTCGATGATTTGGTTGCCCACGGTGTAGACGGGCGTCAATGAAGACAGCGGATCCTGGAACACCATGGCGATGTCATTGCCGCGGTGCTTGCACATGGCTTTGTCGCTCAGGCCCAGGAGCTCCTCGCCCTTGAAGCGTACGGAGCCGGTGATGTCAGCGGTTTCGGGGAGGAGCCCCATGATGGCCATGGACGTCACGGACTTGCCGGAGCCGGACTCACCCACGATGCCCAGGGTCTTGCCTGGCATGAGGTCGAAGTCCACGCCACGGACCGCATGGACCACGCCGTTTTCGGAGTTGAAGCGGACGTTCAGGTCACGGACGCTGAGGACGGCATCGCCGGGGGCGTAGAGTCCGGCATCGCGGAGGCGCTCAGCGGGAGTGGTGTTGGTGCTCATTAGTTGGTCACCTTCGCAGTCTGGGGCTTGGTCCGCTTCGCCCGGCCGATGGAGCTGGAGCTGGGGTCGAAGGCGTCACGGAGGCCGTCGTTCATCATGGCCAGCGAACCGGTCAGCAGGAACATGACGGTCAGCGGAACCCAGAACATCCATGGGAAGGAGGACACCTGGCCCGTCGCCTGGCCGATCAGGACACCGAGGCTCACGTCCGGGAGCTTGATGCCGATGCCGATGAAGGAGAAGGCAACCTCAGCCAGCACCGCGCCGGTGATGCCGCGGGTGAAGTCGAGCACCAGCAAGGAGCCGATGTTCGGAACCAGGTGACGCCAGACGATGCGGCGGGACGGGACGCCCATGTATTTGGCGGCCTTGACGTAATCGCGCTGCATCAGGGACATGGACAACGAACGCACCAATCGGGCAGTGCCCATCCAGCTGAAGAACAGCAAGACGACAATCAGCAGTAGCCAGCTGGGAAGGTCCTTGAGACCACCGCTGCCGCTGGTGGCCACGGCCACCACCAGGATGGCGGGCATCATGATGAGCGCTTCCAGGATGAACAGCATGGTGGCGTCCACCTTGCCGCCAAAGAAGGCCATGGTGCAGCCGTAGACCGCCGAGATCAGAACGGAAACGCCGCCCACGATCAGGCCGATGAGAATCGACGTCCGGGTTCCGTCCACAATGAGTGCCATGAGGTCGATGCCGGCCTGGGTGGTCCCCAGCAGGTGGTCCGGTGACGGTGGCATACCAATGTTCAACGGATCAATGGTGTCCTTGTCCCACGAGGTCAGGAACCCCCCAAAGATCGAGAACAGGAACAAGGCAAGGAAAATGAACAGGCCGGCGACGGCGGTCCGGTTCCGCATGAAACGACGGAAGATGATCCGGGACTTCCCAATAACGACGTCTTGGTCGGCAACCCGGGCTTCGTCGATTTCCGCAATGGGATCAATGATGTTGGTCATTACTGGACCCTCACTCGTGGATCGACCAGCGTGGTGGCGAAGTCGGCAAGGATGGCACCGATCGCGAAAATGACGGAGCCGTAGGCCAGCGTGGCGGTGGCGACGTTGACGTCCTGCAGGCTGATGGCCTGGATGCTCCACAGCCCGATGCCGGGCCAGGCAAAGATGGCCTCGGCGAAGAAGCCGCCGGTGAAGATGGCCGGGATAGTGAAGGCGATGCTCTGGGCCACGGGGATGAACGAGACCCGCAGGGCGTGCTTCCTGATGGCTTGGTTGCGGGTCAGTCCCTTGGCGCGGGCAGTGCGGACGAAGTCCGCGTTCACGTTGTCCAGGAGGTACTGCCGCTGGGCGATCTGGTAACCGGCCCAACCGAAGATGGTCATCGCGAACGTAGGCACGGCGTAGTGGGCCACAAGGTCGACGAAAGCGGGCCAGCCCGGCTCAATTCCCGGCGTCGAAATTCCCGTCACGAAGAAGATGCGCTCCCCAACGGCCTCATTGATGCTGATGGCGCCGAGCTGCACCAGGAAGTAGGCGATGGGCGCTGGGAGGATGTGGACCAGGTAGCTGTAGGACGTGATGACACGGTCCTGGAACTTGTACTGGCGTGCGGCGGAATAGACACCGAGCGCGACGCCGATGACAAGGGTCAGGATGATGGAGGCGATGAACAGCCGGGTGGAGACCATCACGCGGTCCGCGAATTCGGCGTTGACGAACGCGCCGTTCGGGCTGCGTCCCCAGTCCCAGCGGGTGATGATTCCGCCAAGCCATTCGACATAGCGTTCCCAGGCGTTCTTCTCCGGGTCCAGCCCGAGTCCCCGGAAGGAGGCGTTGACCTGTTCAGGGGTTGGCCGCGGAATTTTCTCTTGCTCCAGGACCGCTGGCTTGAGCGATGAGACTGCCAGGAAATACCCGGCGCTGGTGGTCAGGAAGATCATGATCAGGTAGATTCCCGACCGCTTCATCAGATATTTCAGCATGTCGGGTGGCTGCCCCGAATCGTGGCAAAACTCAAAGCTCGTCCTTCCGCGGTTCCCGGCTGTGGCCGGCGTCAGCTACGAATTGGTGCAGCGGGTTCTTGGGTCCCCCACACCCCTTCAGTGATCACCAGCCCTGTATGGCATGCGTCACATTCAAGAGGAAACTACCACAATAACTGCTTCACGTTTTGCTTCACGGCAGCCAATTTCACGCCTGCAGCCAGATTGTTATGTGCAGACTGCGTCACGATTACGACGCCGGAGGCACTGTGCGCGGGCAGCGGCACCGATGGGGGCGCTAACAGGGTTCCTGCACGGCTCGCGTGGCTAGGCGCCGCTCAGCAGCCGGGTTACCAGCTCGCGCCAGGAGTCGGTGAGGCGCGTGGGTGAAATGCCGCGGGCGCGGACGTCGTCGACTATTCGCTCAGGGTCCAGCGCGTAGGTCAGGGACATCGCCATCACCCAGGGATCCGCGATTCCCCCCTCCCGCAGCAGGACCTCCATATGTCGATGCGAAAGCTTCGTTGCGGGGACTTCGAACCTATTGCGGGTGGCAGCGCCGGCCGCCTTCAGGAGCTCGCCATTTTCAAGAACAAAATAGATGCGGCCCTCCCCGAATGCAATGAGCCGCTCAAGAGGTTGCGCCCCCGGCCCCAGCGGCGGCGGCCCGAACATGAACCCTCGCTGAAACTCCGACTCCGCGTCACTCAGCAGGGTCATCATGAGCCCGGCCCGACTGCCGAATCGGCGAAAGACCGTCCCCTTGCCAACCTGGGCCTTGCAGGCGAGCGCATCCATGGTCAACGCTTCGGCCCCGAACTCGTCCACCAGTTCGCGGGCAGCACACAGCAGGCGCTCACGATTCCGCGCCGCGTCGCTGCGCTCGTGGGGCGGGCCGAGGGGCACGTCCGGCTGGAGGGGGATGGAGCTCACAAAAAACATTCTAGACCCGGGAATAGAAAACGGACCGTAGTCCGTTTAGTATCTGTGAAGGCTCCAAAGCCCAGAGACAACGCAAGCCCGGTACCACACGGCACCTGGCCAGACTTTTAGGAGACACCATGTCAAAGAGCACCGTTCTGACCCTCGTCGGCAGCCTCCGTGCCGATTCCCACAACAAGAAGCTCGCCGAAGCCATCCAGCTGAACGCGCCGGAGAACATTGACGTCCAGATCCACGACTCCCTGGGCAACATCCCGTTCTATAACGAGGACATCGACGTAGAAGGCCAAGTCCCCGCCGAAGCCGCTGCCCTCCGCGCCGCCGCAGCCGACGCCGACACCATCCTGCTGGTCACCCCCGAGCACAACGGCACCGTTCCGGCTTCGCTGAAGAACGCCATCGACTGGCTGTCCCGCCCCTTCGGCGCCGGCGCCCTCTCCGGCAAGCCGACCGCCGTCGTCGGAACCGCTTTTGGCCAGTACGGCGGCGTGTGGGCGCAGGACGAGGCCCGCAAGGCTGTTGGCATCGCCGGCGCCAAGGTCCTGGAGGACGTCAAGCTGGCCGTCCCGGGTTCCATGATTCGCTTCGCTGAACTGCACCCGAAGGACGACGCCGAGGTCGTGGAGCAGATCAAGGGCATCTTCGAGCCCCTGACCGCAGTCCAGGACGAAGAAGAAGCAGCAGCCTAGTCCTTTCGCTTGCAGCGCCCCCGCTCCGCAGCTTCGCGGGCGGGGGCTTTTGCGTTCTTGCCGGCCGGGCGTGACCAACTCTTGTCCGAACCGTCACCCTAGCGGCATGTTGCTCCCCGCTGCCCGGGCCTAACGTTGGAGTTACAGGTGGACGGACAGGAGCGCGGGCTGTCATGCATGCCGGACGGGGATCCAAAAGTACGACGGCGATCGCGGCTGCCTGCCTCGCGTTCAGTCTCTGGGTGGCTGGCTGCACGTCAGTCCCGGAGGCCGCCCCTCCAGCCGAAAAGGGCCCCCTCCCGACGGTTACGGTGAGCTCACCGCCTTCGACCACCAGCCCTTTGCCCGTGGCTTCGGCGACGGCTGCTCCACCGTCTGCTGCCTCCAGTCCGGGCACACCGTCGGTTACAGTTCCTGCCGCGCCACCCCCGCCCGCGACCCCGGCACCATCGCCTGCTCCCGCCAACACTCCCTCGCCAGTCGCCACTGAGCCGGGTTCCGCCGTCGAGCCTTCACCGGAGCCAGGCACCAGCGCGCCCGAACCTTCGGCAACCGACACCGTGATCCCAGTGGACGTGGACGCTTACGGGCCAGCGGTCTACTACGTGGCTATCGACGACGGCGGCGCCCGGGGTGTTCGGTTCGGGTGCAATGACAGCCTGGTGCCGGTCCGCGGCGTCGCCGTTCCCGGTGATCCGTTGTCCGTGGCGTTGGGTCGGCTGCTGGGCGCGGGCATGCCACTGGACAGTGACGCCGCGCTCTACGACGCCCTCGCGGGTTCGTCGCTGAGATATCTCTCCGGCTACATGAACGGTTCCACGGTGGTGGTGAACCTCAGCGGATCACTGCGGCCCGGGGGCATTTGCGACATCCCACGGATCCAGGCCCAACTGACGCACACCATCGTTTCGGCCAGTGGTGCGACACGGGCCGAGATCTACGTCAACGGCCGGACCTTGACGGAGGCACTGAGCGTGCGATGAAGCCTGGCTGACTACTACGTTGCCGACCCGCTGTTCCGTGGTGGGCCCGCGACGGAATAGCGGGGCTGCGACGTGCTGCAGTAGACCAACCGGCGCAGGCTGGCCACATGATCAAGCCGTTGCGATCGCCAGCACCCGCCGGAGCGCCCAGGCCACTCTCAGGAGAGCGAGCACCGACGCGAACGCCAGCACGAACACCACGGCCTCGGGAATCCAAAGACCCGTGGGCGCATCTCCTTCCAGCACAATCGTTACCAAGGCAGCAACCACCAGCAGGCCGAGCCCGGGAATGGCGAACAAGAAGACTTCACCGATCTGGCGCCGGTGGGTGGCAGAGAGCCTTTCCAAGGGAAGTTCCCGTTGGCCCGGCGCAGCCTTTTTGCCCAGGACGTTGATGAGCATGGAAACACTGGTGAGTGTCAGTCCGGCCGTGGCACCGGCCAACGTAGCAAGGGTCTGAAGCAGTGTTCTCCGGGCGTCAGTATCCGCACCCTCCACCATCAGCGGCTGCCTCGCGAGCATCGCAATCCCCAGCCAGAGCAGGACCCCGAGCACAGCCCACAGGTAGTCGGCAGTGGGATGCAGCAAGAACCACCGCCAGACGCTTCGACGCCGCCCAGTGCGCTCGATATCAACCTCGTACAAGCTCATGGCCCGTACCCCCCTCGGCCTCTGCACTGGCGGTAGACACCGGGAGGGCCTCCCTTGCGGCCGCCATCCCACCCGCGACGATGTCCGGCACAAGACTCGAGTCAGCAGAGCCCTTGACGTCCGGCAGGGTTCTCGCAAAAAAGGCCTCGTTGTCCCTGGCTTGTTTGTTGAGGATGGCAATGGCCTCGGCCACCGACTTTTGCGGATCGTTGAAGACGTCCGGGTCCACCTCAATGTGTGAAATGAACCGTTCCTTCAGCAGGTCCACCACTTCGCGGTCACCAGTCAGGGAGTCTTTGCCTTCTGCCACCACGTAGTCAAAATGCTCCACGGAGCCGGCGCTGCGGAAAAGGTCGATCAACCGTTGAATGCGCTCCCGAATCCGCTGCTTGTCCTCCGCCTTACCGGACCGGCCCACGCTCAGGGAGATCCGGAACGTTCCCTCGTTCATGAGCCGGGAGGCGCTGTCCAGCACATCAGCCCACTCGCCCTCCATAAGCTTCCCGGACAAACGTTCGGCAGGAATAGCGAACTCGAAGCGACTGACCTCGAGCCGCGTGAGGATCTCCTCGATATCCTCCCTCACCACAGGAACCAGAGTGGTTTCCAGTCCCAACATCTCTCCGAGGTACTCCCCCAGCCGCGAAGCCCTGGGACCGTTCCCACTGGTCAGGACCGCGATGACGTTCCGCTTCAGGAACGCGAAGTAGGTGGTCTCCAGGAGGTGGTCGCCCGGAGCGAGTGGCAGCGGCTTTCGCCGGCCAAGGGCGTCCCCGACACTGGGCAGGTTGGTGTCCCGGACCCGGTCCAAGAGCAGCACGGGATGCGGCGAAGATGCCGCGGCCTGGGCGAGCAACACAGTCCCGTCCACGCTGGTGAAGTGCCTGTCCGTTCCAGTGTCCTTCGCCTTCTTCAGGACCTCGGCCACACGGCGTGCCGGAAAGGGACGGCTGAGCTCGTCACCGTTGAGCTGCTCGATCCGCCAGAACTGCACACTACGCCGTGCCATGGACCCTCCCCTCGTCTTCCACGCCACCCACGCTATCGGTGGGGTCCGACATTAAAGCCGGGTGCCGCCGTCGCGCGTTCCACCGCCTCACAGGCTGTATTTGGGCCCCTGGGCGAACAGTGCGTCCATCTCATCGTGACTCCGCGTTCCGGCCAGCCCGGCCCAGTTGCCGTCGCCAAGGATTTCCTTCGCTACCCGGGCCACCTTGGCGTAAGCGGCTTTGGCTGCGTTGCCGCCGATGCTGACGCGACGGACACCGGCGTCGTGCAGTTCCAGGGGCGACGGATCCCCGACGCCTGCCAAAGCGTTGAGCGGCGCCGGAATGCGGCTGGACAGCTCATGCAGGACGTGCAAATCCACGACGCCGGGCACAAAGACTCCGTCGGCACCCGCCCTGAGGTAGGACTCGGCACGGCGAAGCGTTTCGACGTAGGCGGTGTCAGGAAACTGGCCCGACAGGTAGGTGTCCGTGCGGGCGTTGATGAACAGCGGAATGCCGCGATCGTCCGCAGCGGCGCGGATGAGGGCGATTCTGCGCGACTGTTCGTCGATGTCAGTGAGCGGTTCCGTGGCGGAGTCTTCGATGTTGATCCCTACGGCTCCGGCATCCAGGACTGCGTGGACCGTGGCGCGAAGTTCGTCGTCCGTACGCCCGTAACCTGTCTCGATGTCGGCGGTAACCGGCAACGTGGTGGCACCGACCACCCGCCCCAATGCCGCCATGGCCAAACCCCACGGCACGTGGTCGCCATCCCGGAACCCGAGGCTCCAGGAGACGGCCGAGCTTGAGGTGGCGATCGCCGTCGCGCCTGCTTCCTGGACGACGCGGGCGGAGGCCGCGTCCCAGACATTCACGAGCACCAGCGGCGTGGGCCCGGCGTCGTGGAGTTTGTGGAACTGTTCGGCCTTGGTCACGGATCCCCGGTGCGCTGTCATAGCTACATTCCAGCCGCTCCCGATGCCGGCGTAAAGCTCAGCCTGCGAAAATGGAATTGATTCGAAAACAACTGTTGCCTCATTAGCAACATCGAGGAGTATCCTGTCACTGTGACCCACGAAACATTGGATGCCGGCGCAACGCTGCCCGCTGAAGCCATCGACGCCATTGAGCGGGCCGCCACGGCCGCCCACCCGCACGAGGAACTGTTCTCCGCGCGGGCCGCCAACATCAAGCAGTCCGCCGTTCGTGATGTCTTCGACATCTCGATGCGGCCGGGCCTTGTCTCCCTCGCCGGTGGCAACCCGTACCTGCAGTCGCTGCCCCTGGAGAAGCTTGGCCAGACCGCCGCGCGGATCATCGCCGAAGAAGGCATGACCGCCCTGCAGTATGGCGGCGGCCAAGGCACGGAAGAGCTGCGCCAACAGATCTGCCAGATCATGGCCGCCGAGGGAATCACGGACGCGATCCCCGAGAACGTGGTCATCACCGCCGGATCCCAGTCCGCACAGGACGTTGCCACCAAGGTCTTCTGTAACCCCGGCGATGTTGTCCTCGTCGAAAACCCCACCTACGTGGGGGCCCTGAACACGTTCGAGGCGTACCAAGTGCAGGTGGAACCGATCGAAATGGACGACGACGGCCTGGTACCTGAGCTTCTTGAGGCCAGGATCGCGGCGCTTCAGTCAGAGGGAAAGAACATCAAGTTCCTCTACACGATCCCCAACTTCAACAACCCTTCGGGCATCACCCTGGGCGAGGAGCGCCGGCAGCGGATCGTCGATATATGCCGCGAAGCGAATATTATCGTCTTGGAGGACAACCCCTACGGGCTGCTGCGGTTCGACGGCCATCCCATTGCTCCCATGCGCGCAGCGAACCCGGACGACGTGATCTACCTCGGCTCGTTCTCCAAGATTTTTGCTCCGGGGCTCCGCATCGGCTGGGCCTTGGTTCCCGCGCATTTGCAGCGGCGCTTCTACTTGGCGTCGGAGGCCGTAACGCTCTGCCCCCCGCCGCTCAACCAGATGCTCGTCTCGGCATATCTCCGCGAATACGACTGGGAAGGCCAGATCGATACCTATCGGAAGCTGTACGCGGAGCGCTGCGAGTCACTGCTGTCCGCGCTGGACGAATACATGCCCGCAGGACTCACGTGGACCCGGCCGGACGGCGGCTTCTTCGTGTGGGTCACGCTTCCCGAGGGCGTGGACACCTATCCTCTGCTGGCGAAGGCGATCGACGCCGGCGTCGTCTTCATCCCCGGCGCGGCATTCTCCCCGGCGGACGGACCCTCCAACAAGCTCCGCCTCGCCTTCAGCGCAGTACCCCCGGATACGATAGCCGAAGGCGTCCGCCGCCTGGCACCAGTCCTGGCGGAAGCCATCAAAGCCACCAATGAAGGAGCAGCACAATGACCGGAGTTGTGATTGTCGGAGTAGACGGCAGCGAGACAGCAATGAGGGCTGCCCGGGCAGCCCAGCAGCTGGCCATTGGACTGGGGGCCAGCCTTCGCGTGGTGAGTGCTTTCGACAGCAACCGCACCGAGGTGGTTGAGATCGGCACGGACAAGTGGATCGTGTCCGACGCCGCCGAGGCTGAAGCTGTTGCCCGCGCTGTGGCGGAGCGGCTGGCCGATGACCGCCTTGAGGTGACCTATTCGGCCGCCCGCGGCAAGCCGGGCGAAGCCCTGGTGAAGGAAGCCGAAGTGCAGGACGCCCGCCTGATCGTGGTGGGCAACCGGCGCATGCAGGGCTTGGGCCGGGTGCTGGGCAGTGTGGCCAACACGGTTGCCCACACCGCCCCTTGCGATGTCTATATTGCCAAGACCGACCAGCCATAAAGCGAGCTGAATCACTGCGCCGGGTGGGGAGACTCACCCGGCGCTTGGCGTATTTTGGGCCTGCGCGCAGACCTAACCGTTATAAAATCGAGATGCTCCCAATGGCGTGCGCCACCATCCACTTCTCGATTTCAGGGGAACTTCCTTGCTTACCTTGCAGCCGCGCCAGCGCGTGGGACACGACATCCTGCTTGCCCGCCACGGCAACAACATCAGCACCATGCGCTTCGACCGCGCCAACGACCGCATCATCGCGATGCTGGACGACGGCTCTTGGGACAGCGCCCCCAACATGATCTCCCCGAGCCTCGACATGCCGGAGACCATTGGCAGCGTATTCCGCAAGGACTGGCGCTTCCTGTCCGTCGCCTGCGTCGCGATGATGACGGTGGCCGCCGTCGCGATGGGCATCAGCGTGGAGCTGGCCAATCACATGTCAACCACGGAACTTCAGGCCCTGCTGGTCAACTACCCCGCGTTCTAGCGGCTGCCAGCCACCTCGGAAGGCTGAGCTGCCTCACCGTCGGGAGTGCCGTCGTCGAAGGTCAGGTCCAGGCGACCGCCGGCCTTCCGGCGCCGCGCGACGAGGATCGCCAACCCCACGGCCAGCCAAACCGCTCCCAGCAGGTACGTGAACCAAGCCAGTGATGTCCACAGCCATGCAATGGAAGCAAAGCCCAGCAGCGGCAGGACCAGATTTCGCAGTATCCCCTTGGGTCCCCGTTTCCTTAGATCGAAGAACAGCACCTTGATGGTTGCCAGGTTCACCACTGCGAAGGCGATCAAAGCTCCGAAGTTGATCATGTACACGGCCTGCTCCAGCGTAATAAACAGGGCAACCAGGGAGACCGCCGAGACAAGCAGGGCGGCAACATATGGCGTGCGGAACCGCTCGTTCAGCTTGGCCACCGCCCCAGGCAGGATCCGGTCCCGCCCCATGGCATAGATGACTCGACTGACACTCATCTGGGCTGCGGTACCGCAGAGGACCAGCCCACCGAGGTTCACCAGCACAAACACCACCATCAGTACGTCACCTCCGGCACGTTGCATGAGTTCCGTGCCGGCGGCGTCGAGGTTTTCGAGGGACCTCCACTCCGGTGCAATCAGGCTTCCCGCCACCGAAAACAGCGTGTAACCCAATCCTGCGAAGAGCGTGGACAGGATGATGCCGCGAGGAACGTCCCGCTTCGGGTTGCGGGCTTCCTCGGACAAGGTGGAGACGCCGTCGAACCCCAGGAAAGCGAAGGCGACAATGGCCGCAGCGGCCATGACCGGCGCTATTCCCCCGTCCCCCAACGTAAGGGGGCGGATGACATTCCCAAATGTGAGATCCGGAGCGTTGAGGACTGCCAAAACAACGAAGACCAGGATGACAAGGACCGAAGCGGTCACCACCGCAAAGTTCATCTTCTTAATCCAGGCAACGCCGATCACGCTGAAGAGTCCCACCACCAGAAGACAGGCCAAGACTGCCAGCTGAGGCGGTATACCGGGCAGCAAGCTGTTGAGGTAGAGGCCGAAGAGCAGGAAGTTCACCATGGGCAGGAACAGGTAATCCAGCATCATGGCCCAACCCACCATGAAACCCACAGGCTTGCCGAAGGCGCGGGAAGCATAGGCGTAGGCGCCGCCGGTCACGGGGACGTGTCGCGCCATCTGTCCGTAACTGTGGGCCGTAAACAGCATGGCAACCAACGCCGCCATATAAGCCGCGGGCAGATGCCCGTCACTGATCTCCGTCCCGGCCCCGTACACCGCCACCACCGAGAGAATCCCCATGGAGGTCAGGCCGAAGGCGACGAGTGAGGGCAAACCGAGGACGCGCTTGAGCGTTGGCCCTGATACAGGACTCTCCGTGGCGCTGGTTGGGGTGGTGTACATGGCGTTCTCCTCGATGCGATCCGCATCACATAAATGAATGGTGTTCATTAGGTTAGAGGGTGTTGCGGCTCTTGCCTAGCCTTTGGTATCCCAAAATTTGTATCGGATCATGCCCGCTTCAGTGTTTTGTTGCCATTTAGGCTGTTGCTTGCACCGACATTCGACGCATAGGATATTTGGTATACCGAACTGGAGAGAGGACCCACGTGACTACATCTGCGATGCCGATGGATCATGCCCAACTACCCCAAGGGGAGTCTCTTCTGCTGACATCGGGCTTCGTGGACGCGCACATACACCCGGACAAAACCACGTGGGGCGCCGACTGGCTGTCCCGCCCACCCGCCCATACGCTCTCCGACCTGATCGGGAACGACCTCAAGGCCCAGCTTTCGTTCCAGGACGGCGTTGAGGACCGCGCCTACTCCCTCATGCGGCAAGCCGTCCTCAACGGGACCATGGCCATGCGGGCGCATGTGGACGTTGGCACGCAAATCGGCCTCCAAAATATCCACGGCGTCAGGGCGGCCGCTGAACGGCTTGCCCCTTTGTTGGACGTGCAGATCGTCGCCTTCCCGCAGTTTGGCCTGCTGAGCAATCCCGGAACCCTCGAGCTTCTGGAAGCCGCCTTGGCGGAGGGAGCCGACCTCGTGGGCGGCATCGACCCCGTATCAGTGGACGGCGATCTTCACGGCCATCTCGACGCCGTCTTCGGACTCGCGAACAAGCACGGCAGGGACCTGGACATCCACCTGCACGATGCGGGGCCGGAAGGACTGGCGCAAGTGCGTGCGATCGCGCAGCGCACCTTGGCGGAAGGCCTGCAGGGACGGGTCACCATCGGGCATGCATTTGCTGTCTGCGATCCCGCCCAACCGGAGCTGGGGGCCACCTTGGACGCAATGGCGGAGGCAGGGATGTGGATGGCGACGTGTGCCCTGGGTGCGGATCCAGTCCCCGCATTGGACCTCATGGAGAGCCACGGGGTCAGGGTTGCCCTCGGATCAGACGGAGTCCGCGATTCCTGGTCGCCCTTCGGCACCGGCAGCATGCTGGACCGTGCACACCTCTTGGGTTACCGTACCGGTGCTTTGACCGATGAAGAACTGGAACGTTGCTTCCGGATGGCCACGGCCGCCGGGGCGGAACTCGTGGGCTCGGCCGCGGTGAACGGTTTCTCCGGCCACGGGTCCGATGACCGGCTTGAGTTCGCTGCCAACTCAATTCCTGAGTTGGTGGTGGACAGGCCCGCCCCGCTGCGGATTGTTCGGAGTGGACGAACGGTGTCCCTGCCGGCTTGAGCGGCCAGCGGGCCAGCGGGCCAGCGGGCCAGCGGGCCAGCGGGCCAGCGGGCCAGCGGCTAGAGCATCCACTCCCGCAAGAGCCACCACAAGCCGGCGATCACCACGCCACCAAACAACGAGCCCACAATGACCTGGCCCAGGGTGTGGGCGCGCAGGACCAATCGCGACCAGCCCACGGCCGGCACGAGCAGCAGCAGCGGAAGCCACGCGGGGCCAAACATCAAGACAACTATGACGACGGCCGCAGCGAGGGCCGATGCGTGTCCGCTCATCTTCCAGAAAGCACTAACCACGGCCAGGACCGCGATGCCGCCGATCAGCGCGATGATCATCACCGAAACGCTGACGGGCCCATCCAGCACCTGGAGTACCACCAGTCCGGCCACCACAGATACCAGCGCCATCAGCAGCAGCGCGGGCCGCTGCCTGCGGTCGCTGACGTGGTGGTCCGCAATCCTTCCGAGCTTGACCATCACCAACACGTAGGACAGCGGCAAGACGCAAACGAACAAGGCTCCGAGCAGCCCGAACCACATCGTCCCAGGGAATCCAGGTTCAATGGCAGGACTAATCAACAGCAGGACCAGTACCACCGCCGGCGGCTGGAAGACCTCAGTCAACACCCGGGCAACCGTGCGCCACGGACCCGTCAGCATCTGGGGAGGCATATGCCCGGACATGCCGATCCCGGGCTCCAAGCCGGAACCCGGGTTGGGGCCCGAGGTTGGGCCCGCCTTCTGGTCAGTCAAGCAACAGCGCCGGTTCTTCAAGAATGGCTGCTACGTCAGCCATGAAGCGAGCCGACAGGTCGCCGTCCACTACTCGGTGGTCGAAGGAACCGCCAAGTGTCGTGATCCAGCGCGGAATGACTTCACCGTCCAAAACCCACGGCTTCTGCTTGATGGTTCCGAACGCGATGATGGCGACTTCGCCCGGATTGATGATTGGCGTACCTGTATCAATGCCCAGGGCACCGATATTGGTGATGGTGAGGCTTCCGCCCTGCATTTCAGCTGGCTGCGTCTTGCCTGCACGGGCCTTGGTGGCCAGCTCGTTGAGTGCCAAGGCCAATTCCTTGAGCGACAGGTCCTGGGCATCCTTGATGTTAGGGACCATGAGACCGCGTGGGGTTGCAGCCGCGATACCCAGGTTCATGAAGTGCTTGACCTGGATCTCAGCGTTTCCATTACCGTCGGCGTTATCCACCCACGTTGCGTTCACGCTGGGGTTGCGGGCAGCCGCCCAGATCACTGCCTTGGCGAGAATGAGGAGCGGCGAGACCTTGATGCCCTCGAAATCCCGGGAAACCTTGAGTCGCTTGACGAACTCCATGGTGCGGCTGGCATCCACGTCCACGAAGATGCTGACGTGGGGAGCGGAGAACGCCGATTCCACCATGGCCTTGGCTGTCGCCTTGCGTACGCCCTTGACCGGCAAACGCTCCACGCGCTGGTCCTGGGGCTTCTTGGACGCACCCCAGAAACTATCCGCTTGGTCATGTTCGGCGTCCCGCTGCGCCTGGTAGCTCACCAGGTCCTCGCGGGTCACCTCACCGCGCTGACCAGTGGCCACCACATCTGCGAGGTCAATGCCAAGATCGCGGGCGAACTTACGCACCGGCGGCTTGGCCAGGACTTTGTTGACCAGGCCACTGATGGTGTCGCTGATGGCCGCACCCCGGGAAGCTGCGGGCTGCGGCGCTTGGCCGTCCGGCACCTGGGTCACAGGCTCGACGACGGCGCGTGCCGGCGTCGTACGGTGGGGTACCGGCGCTTCGGCTGCTTTGGCTTCCAGGACAGCCTGGTGATCCTGAACTGTGCCCTCCGCGTTTTCAGCTACTGCGGCAGCCTCGACCACAGCGCCGGCCGGACGTTTGCGGGCCCGGCGTTTGACGGCGTCGGCCTTGGGACCTGAACCCACCAACGGACCACCGGCCGGGCGGTTGTCGTCGCTGTCGTCGTCGGCGGGCAGCTTGCCGTAGAGGGGCATTTCGACGGCAGGCACGTCCGGCGCAGGGGCCGTCGCCGGAGCTTCGCCGTCCTGGCCTTCCGCGACAGCGATGATCGCCGTGCCGACCTCCACGGTGATGCCTTCATCTACGAGCAACTCCGTGACAGTGCCGGCGAACGGCGACGGGAGCTCGACGAGGGACTTGGCGGTTTCGATCTCGCACAGGACATCATTGATGGCAACGACGTCTCCCGGCTTGACCTTCCAAGCCACTACCTCGGCCTCGGTCAGGCCTTCGCCAACGTCCGGCAGGTTGAATTTCTTTACAGTCACAGTGGTCCTCGATTTCCGGTTACCCGGCAGCAAAGCGGGCAGGATCAGGGCAGTTTAGTAGGCCAGGGAGCGGTCGAGCGCTTCGAGGATCTTGTCGATGTCAGGCAAGTAGTCCTCTTCCACCTTGGCAACGGGGTAAGGCATGTGGAATCCGCCCACACGGATCACGGGAGCCTCCAAATGCAGGAACGCCCTCTCGCTGATACGCGCCGCAATCTCACCACCGATGCCGCCAAAGGTCGGGGCCTCGTGGGCAACTATCAAGCGGCCGGTCTTCTTGACTGACGCTTCCACAGTGTCGAAATCCACCGGCGAGATGGAACGGAGATCGACGACTTCGATGCTCCTTCCGTCCTCCATGGCTGCGTTGGCGGCGGCGAGGGCCACTGGAACCAAGGGACCGTACGCCACGATGGTGGCGTCAGTACCTTCGCGGACAACGTGCGCCTTGAACGGGTCCTCGGACAGACCGGGGTTCTGGACGTCCACCTCACCCTTGAGCCAGTAGCGGCGCTTGGGTTCGAAGAAGATCACGGGATCCTGGCACTCGATGGCCTTTTGGATCATCCAGTAGGCGTCGTGGGCGTTGGAAGGCGAAATGATGCGCAGCCCGGCGGTGTGGGCGAACAGTGCTTCCGGCGACTCGGAGTGGTGCTCAATCGAGCCAATACCGCCGCCGTAGGGAATTCGAATGACCACGGGTACGGTCAACTTGCCGAGGCTGCGGGAGTGGATCTTCGCCAACTGCGTGGTGATCTGGTTGAAGGCGGGGAAGACGAAGCCGTCGAACTGGATCTCGCACACCGGTGAGTATCCGCGGAGGGCCAGGCCAATGGCCGTGCCCACGATGCCGGACTCAGCCAACGGAGTATCCACGACGCGTTCGTCGCCGAACTCCTTGATGAGGCCATCGGTGACACGGTAAACGCCGCCCAGGTGCCCGATGTCCTCGCCCATGAGCAGCGACTTTGGATTGCTTGTCAGCGATGCCCGGAGACCCTCATTGATGGCCTTAGCAATGGTCATGGTTGCCATCAGTTAGCTGCCTCCTCATCGCTTTCGAAGCCTGCCGAGTATTCCTCGAACCAGGCCAGTTCCTCCGCAATCAGCGGGTGTTGTTCGGCGTACACATTGGCAAACGCATCGCGGATGTCGGGGACCTCCAGGCCATGCGTCGTGCTGCGGACGTACTTGGCCAGCTCATCGCCGTCGGCCTTTACCTGGTCAAAGAACGCTTCGTCCGCCAGGCCCTCGGCGCGCAGGTACTTCTCCAAACGGTCCAGGGGATCCTTCTCGCGCCACGCGGCTTCCTCTGCGGACTCCCGGTATTTGGTGGGATCGTCGGCCGTGGTGTGTGCACCCACCCGGTAGGTGTAAGCCTCGATCAGTACGGGACCACGGCCCTCACGGGCATGCTCAAGGGCCCATTCAGTGACGGCATGGACCGCAATCACGTCGTTGCCATCCACACGGATACCCGGGAACCCGTACCCTTTGGCACGGTTGGCCAACGGGACCTTGGTCTGGACCTCGGTGGGCACGGAGATGGCCCAGTGGTTGTTCTGGCAGAAGAACACCACGGGGGCTTCATAGGACGCGGCGAAGACCATGGATTCGTGGACGTCGCCCTCAGAGCTGGCGCCATCACCGAAATAGGCGATCACGGCGGCCTTGGGATCCGTGGAGTCTGCGGCAGCAGCAAGTTTCTGGTCCCGTTGGATGCCCATCGCGTAGCCAACGGCGTGAAGGGTCTGGGCCGCGAGAACCAGGGTGTAGAGGTGGAAGTTGTTCTCCCGCGGATCCCAGCCACCGTTGGAGACGCCGCGGAACTGCTTGAGAAGCTCGGCAAGGTCCACGTTGCGGACCAGGGCGACGCCGTGCTCGCGATAGGTGGGGAAGATGTAGTCCTGGCGCTGGCTTGCGTGCCCGGAGCCGATCTGTGCGGCCTCCTGACCGGTCAGCGGGACCCACAAGGCAAGTTCACCTTGGCGTTGGAGCGCGGTGGCTTCCTGGTCGAAACGACGGATCCTGGCCATGTCCGCATAGAAGACGCGGAGCTTTTCGGGATCAATGCGCTTGGCGTAGTCCGAGAAGACAGGATCGGTACCCAGTTTTCCGTCGGGGCCGAGCAACTGAACCATTTCCACAGGTTCGCCTGGCGCGGCGGCTGCCGCGGTGGTCGCCGCGAGAGTTTCTTCCGTCCCGGGGGGCAGTTGTGTCGAGCCCATTCCGTCTCCTTGCTTGCCACGGCGGAGCGCCGGGCAATGTCTGTCGCTGGGATATATGCCCGTTCCGGAATGCATTCCGGAACGGGCATACTTTTGGCTTTCGTCCCTTACTTTATCGGCAGTAAGTAAGGTTGGCGCATTTGTTAACCGCTAGGAACCTTGCGGAGCCTTTGTATAACCTGCACAGAGATTCAAGAATCGAGTGTTCGCTTCTTCTTCACCAATGCTGACTCGAACGCCTTCGTTTCCAAACGCCCTCACTGACAACGCTTGCTGCGCCGCAAGGGCCGCAAATTCGCCGCTGTTCTCGCCAAGATTCAACCAAACGAAGTTGCCTTGGGCTTCCGGCACGAACCAACCCAAAGCCCGCAGACCAGCCGTTACCCGGTCTCTCTCATCCACCAGGCTTTGTACCCTTTCCACAACCTGGTCGAAATTCTCGATGGATGTCACGGCTGCGCGTTCCGCGATTTGGGAAACGGCAAAGGGTGTGGCGGTCACCCGGAGGTGTTGCGTCAGCAAAGGACCGGAAACGCTGTAGCCAACACGCAGGCCGGCGAGTCCATGGGCCTTGGAGAACGTCCTCAGCACAATAACGTTGGGGTATTTGCGGTAGAGCTTGATTCCGTCCACGGCGTCCGCATCACGAACGAACTCTTGGTAAGCCTCATCAATGACCACCACAACATTGGGCGGCACGGCCTGAATGAAGCGTTCCGTTTCCTCGGCGGTGAGGATCGGTCCGGTGGGATTGTTGGGCGTGCAGAGGAGGATCACCTTGGTCCGCACCGTAACGGAGGCGGCCATAGTGTCGAGGTCGTGGCGCCCATCGGCCAACAACGGGATCTGCACGCTGGCTGCTCCCGCGAGTCCAACGCAGATGGGGTAAGCCTCAAAAGAACGCCAAGCGTAGATGACCTCGTCGGGCTTGCCGTCGTCATTCTGGCCGGCAAACGTAGCGAGGATCTGGTTCAGTGCCCCCAGGCTGCCGGCACCGGTGACGACGTCGTCAGCGGGGACATCCAGGAAGCCCGCCAGGCTGTTGCGCAGCTTGGTGGCGAGGGGATCCGGGTAGCGGTTGATATCGGACTGGTCTGCGATTGCCTGCAGCACTGCAGGAATTGGAGGCAGCGGGTTCTCGTTGGACGACAATTTGTAGCTGGTAAGGCCCTCAATCGGGACGGGTGGTTTACCCGCCGCATATTTGGGGAGCCTGTCCACGACCGGGCGAGGGAGTACGCCCTCCGGTACGTTGTCAGTAGTAGTCATGGCTTCAAGCCTACTTGCCTGCACACGGCCATCGCTGAGCTGTTTAACAGGTGCGTGTGGAACCATGGGGTCATGGGTTCATTCATTATTCGCGTCCTGATTAACGGACTTGCCCTTTGGGTGGCCACTTGGCTGCTCGAAGGCATGGATATCTCCACGTCCGCCACCGAAACGGCCGCCTCCAACGCGGGACTGGCGCAAGGCGCGGACACAGCCGGCATTATCTTGGCGTACCTCTTCATTGGACTCATCTTCGGAGTGGTGAACGCCTTCGTTCGCCCCTTGGTCCGGTTGCTGTCCCTCCCGGTGACCATCCTGACGCTTGGACTCTTCACTATCGTGATCAACGCCGCGATGCTGTACCTCACGGCATGGCTGAGCACTTTCACTCCGGTGCACCTCACTCTCGACTCGTTCTTCTGGACGGCCATCCTGGCGTCCATCATCATCAGCATCATTTCCATGGTGGCTGGCCTGATCCCAGGCGCACGCAAGCGTTAGCAGAAGGATTGCATCCCCCGCAGGTGAAGCCCTACCGGCTTCCCGCGTCCGCCTTCGTTTCACGGACCGTTGGGGGCGAAGCAGGCTGTAACGCCGATGACTGGTCTGGCATGGGCGCCCTTTGCAGTTTGAAACGGGTCACTTTGGCCGTGCCACCGGCACCGACCACGCCCGCAAACGCAGCACTTGAAGCCAGCAGTGACTCGTCATGGCTGGCGGCGACCAACTCTGCTCCTGCCGCGTAGTTCTCTTGGTCATGTCCTGGTCCCAGACCCGGGTCTTCTCCGTCGGGTGCTTGGAGTTCGTCGGTCAGGGTGACAGTCACCCGCTCCTTTGTATCGGCGTTCATCCGGCCGTCTGTCCCAGGGACCCAGTCCTGAACGTGTTCCAGATGGAGCGAGGCGATGCCGGGCTCGGGGGTAATGTCTCCAACCGGGGCTCCTGCCGTCAGAACATACTTGAGGTCGAATTCGTTCAAGAACGCCTTGTTCTGGCTGAGGTTCATGGCATGAACGCCGCCCTGGCTGTGGCCCACTGCCACCACTGGATCCCCGGCCGCAGCACCCGCCTCACGGAGCGCTTGGCCGACGGCTGGAACAACCTCTTCAGAGTCATAGCCCAGCGCTTCGCCGATTCCCTGGATATCAAAGGGGTTTGTGGAGGGTGACTGGGGTTGGGTTCCCGGAATCAGGACCATCCATGAGGGTGACCCGTTGTTATCGAATTGAATGACCTCGATTGCACCATCGTTCAGGGCATGCAGCCTCTCGAGTCGCCGGAGGCTTTCTGCCATGGTCGGCTCTACGTCTTCGGTGGCTTCTTCCATCTTCTCGATGCTTACCGGACGGGGTTGGTGCTGGGTCAGCAGTGGCGAATCGAGAAGCAGGCGTATGAAGTCGGCCGCCTTGTAGCCATCGGGGATGAGCCGGTTGTAGCCCTCCTCAGTGAGGTCTCGCCCCAGTGCCAGGAATCCAGGAATGCCGGAGCTCCTTATTTGATCAAGACGCAGTGCGTGGGGCCGGGCGTTATAGGCCTCCGTCTCCACATAGTCCCGGTGGCTTGCCCGGACGCTTGCACCGACCCCCGCCAATTCCTGGCGGACCCGCCCTACCTCCTTCCGGCTCTCCGCCACGGCGTTTACGGCACGGCAGCCGGAATCATAAGAGTCGTATAGGAATGGCTCCAGGGCATCCTGAATACGGAGTGCTTCTTCTTCCAGCCCAAGAAGCTGCTGGACCAGCTCGTCGAGCTGGCTGGCGCCACGAAGGAGTTCCTCAAGCTGGAAGGACATCCCGCCCGCTCCTCCCCTAATCAGAAGGGTCCCATCCGGGGCCGGGGGTGAAGGCAGCGGGGCCGCGCCGGCACCCGCGGGGGCGGAATCAGCCATCACGGACCCCTCTCGCCCGATACGGAGACGTTCTGGGAGTGACGGAGAACGAGCGCAACTGCTGCGTCCAGCGACTCCCTGGCCCGCATCAGTGCAGACGCGTGCAGGGCAATGGTGGTCCGATAGGCGCGTCCTGCCGGCGACTGCCAGTCCGCGAGCTGGGTCCTCCGCAGAGACACCAGGACGGCGTCCACTTGATCCACACAGGTGGTGAGACGCCATGCCAGTCTCTGGACTTCATGGCTGCGCAAGGCACATTCCAGGGGGTCGAAGGTGGGCGGGTTGGCTGCAGGCATCAAGCCGACACTCATGTCCGTTTGCTCCAGGGATTGTTCTGCTGATCGGTAGCCAAAACGCTACGGACCGGCGGAACCCGACGGAAGCGGCGTCGTCGGCTATGTGGATAAAGGGATGGCCATCCACATAACCCCGTCACCAACTCGGGCTGTCCCACGGAACATGAAAGAATAGGCATCATGGCTGAATCCCCTCGCGTGTCCCTCGCTTCCGAACCCCTTGCCCTCGGCGCCCTCGACGGCCGCTACCGTGCCGCCGTTGCGCCCCTCGTCGACTACTTGTCCGAGGCGGCCCTGAACCGCGATCGCGTTCACGTTGAAGTCGAGTGGCTGATTCACCTGACCAGCCAGTCCGTCCTGCCGGGCGCTGGTCCCCTGTCCGATGAGCAGAACGCCAAGCTGCGCGCGATCGTCACCGAATTCGACGCCGCATCGGTCAATGAACTCGCCGAAATCGAAGCCGTCACTGTCCACGACGTCAAGGCTGTGGAGTACTACATCGGCCGCCGCCTGCCCGCTATCGGCATCGAGAACCTCACGGCCATGGTGCACTTCGGCTGCACGTCCGAGGACATCAACAACCTCTCCTATGCTGTTGGCATCAAGGGTGCCGTGGAGAACGTGTGGCTGCCCAACGCTGCCGCACTCGTCAAGCAGATCGAGGACATGGCGGAAGCGAACCGCTCGGTACCCATGCTGTCCCGCACGCACGGCCAGCCCGCCACGCCCACCACGCTCGGCAAGGAACTGGCAGTCATCGCGCACCGCCTGAACCGCCAGCTGGATCGCATCGCCAAGACCGAGTACCTGGGCAAGATCAACGGTGCTACCGGTACTTACGCCGCACACGTCGCTTCTGTCCCGAGCGCCGACTGGGAAACCGTCGCCAAGACGTTCGTGGAAGGCCTCGGCCTCACGTGGAACCCGCTCACCACGCAGATCGAAAGCCACGACTGGCAGGCCGAACTCTACGCCGACATCGCCCGCTTCAACCGCATCCTGCACAACGTCTGCACGGATATCTGGAGCTACATCTCCATCGGTTACTTCCGTCAGATTCCGGTCGCGGGAGCCACGGGTTCCTCCACCATGCCGCACAAGGTCAACCCGATCCGCTTTGAGAACGCTGAAGCCAACTTGGAAATCTCCAACGGCCTCCTGGACACCCTGGGTGCAACGCTGGTCACTTCCCGCTGGCAGCGAGACCTCACCGACTCATCTTCGCAGCGCAACATCGGCGTCGCGTTCGGCCACTCCCTGCTGGCCATCTCCAATGTCGCCAAGGGCCTCAAGGCTCTGGACGTGGCCGAGGAAGTACTGGCCGGCGACCTCGACACCAACTGGGAAGTCCTGGGCGAGGCGATCCAGATGGTCATGCGCGCCGAGGCGATTTCCGGCGTCGAGGGCATGGAGAACCCGTACGAGCGACTCAAGGATCTCACCCGTGGCCAGCGCGTGGACGCTGCCCGCATGCAGGAATTCGTCCAGGGCCTCGGCCTTTCCGCTGACGCCGAGGCTCGGCTGCTCGCCCTCACTCCGGGCAAGTACACGGGCATCGCCGACAAACTGGTGGATCACCTGCAGTAACGCTCAACGCTCGACGACGGCGGGCCGGGGCTGGGTGCCTCGGTCCGCCGTCGGCGTTAACCGCCCTCGGTATCACCCCCGCGTCGGCGCCCCAGCTTTCCAGCGGAAGTCCGCTCCTTCCCAGCTGCTGACCACAGCACGCGCTTGACCTCGAAACGGCGTGTCTGGCTGTTCCGTGGCTCCAGGGGCTGGTTGGGTGGAGGTAAACGGGCTGGAGCGCAACACCGCCACCCCCTGCAGCTACACGTGAGGAGCGGAGCAACCATGAAGCTCCTGTTGATCAGGCACGGACAAACCCCTGGTAACGTCGCAGGCCAGCTGGACACGGCGTTTCCTGGCCCGGGGCTGACTGGGCTCGGTAAGCGCCAGGCAGCGGCCTTGCCGGAAGCCTTGGCTGACGAAGCCATCGAGGCCCTGTATACCTCCACGTTGCTGCGTACCCAACACACTGCGGCCCCGCTGGCACAAGCCACAGGATTGGAGCCAACCATCCTGGACGGCGTCCACGAAATCGAAGCCGGCGCCCTGGAAAAGAAGACAGACCACGAATCTCACATGCGCTACATGAGCACCGTCTTCGCTTGGACGGACGGTGACCTGGACGTGCGGATGCCGGGGGCCTTTAACGGGCACGCTTTCTTCGCCCGTTTCGACGCTTCGGTGGAGAAAGTTGCAGCCGCAGGGCACTCAACAGCCGCGATCGTCAGCCATGGTGCCGCAATCCGCTGTTGGGCAGGCAGGAGGGCCACTGACATTGACACACTGTTCGCCGAAACGCACCAGCTCCCCAACACCGGAATCGTGGCCCTGGACGGCGACCCCGCACATGGGTGGAAGGTGCTGCACTGGGACCAGATCCCCGTGGGTGGCATGGCTCTGGCAGACCAAACCGCCGAGGACCCTACGGGCGAGGCACTGTAAGGCACGCTGCTCCCCTTCGCTCCAGCATTTCTCCCGACGCTTACGCGCAGGAAACACCACGGTAACCACCGCTCCGTAGGCTTGAGACGCATAGACCCCTCCGACCAAACCCGGCGAATTGAGGCACCAATGCAGACCAACCCACGGCTCAATATTCGGCAGGTCACGTGGGCCAATCCCGTGGGCGCCGACCTCCGGGCAGCACAGCAGGCAGAACTGGATTCACGCTTCGGAACTACGGACCATGAGCCGGGCCCGCCGCCTTCGGAAGCTGACACGGCGGTCTTCGTTGTTGCTTATGAGAAATGCTCCGGACAGCCGCTGGGATGTGGCGGGCTCCGAATGCTGGACGAGAACACGGCCGAAATCAAAAGGTTGTACGTGGTCCCTTACGCCCGCGGCTCGGGAGTTGCGAGTTCCATCCTGGCTGCACTCGAGGCCCAGGCCCATTCCCACGGATTCAGCGTGATCGCCGCAGAAGCGGGTTCGGCCCAGTCGGACGGCCGCAGCTTCTATGAGAGCGCAGGGTTCGCATCGGTGCCGAACTTTGGCCCGTACGTGGGGGTCAAGGAATCGTATTGCTACTCCAAGCGCCTCGACTCGCACAGTGCGTCTCACACGGCAATGGCTTAGGAACGGACGGCACTGGCCTCATGCGTCCACGCAACATCAAGCAGAGAGTGGCCCCGGTTCGATAATCTCGGATTATGGAAAAAGCAGACATCACCTTTCGCACCCGTAAATGGGTGCGGCCCGAGGACCTCAACGCCAACGGCACGCTCTTCGGTGGCAGCCTGCTGAAGTGGATCGATGAAGAGGCCGCGATCTACGCCATCCTCCAATTGGGCAATGGCCGCGCAGTGACCAAGTACATCTCCGAAATCAACTTTGTGAGCTCCGCTGTGCAAGGGGATCTGATCGAGATGGGGCTGACGGCAAAGCGCTTCGGCCGGACATCCCTGACCATGCGGGCAGAGGTCCGCAACATGATCACGCGGCAGCCGATCCTGACCATTGAGGAGATCGTTTTCGTGAACCTCGGCACGGACGGTCGTCCCCAGCCGCATGGCTACACGGAGATCACGTACGACCGCGACCGCATCCCCACGCATCACCTGACCGAAACGCTGGACGAAGACTGAACCTGCCGCCGTCGTACCGCCTTCAAACTGCTGCTCAACGGGTGCTGGCGGCCACGAGAACGCGGCCGCCAGCTTATATATCCGGTGACGGGAGTGATGTCACCGGAACCTGTGGGGCGCCTTAGCGCCGGTCAAACGTCAGGCCGCCGGGTACCTGGAACGTCGGCATGAGCTCAAGCATGCCCACATTCACGTGGCGCGGAGTTTCGATGGCGTAGTCCAGGGCGTTGACGATGTCGTCCGTGGTCAGCGACTCGTAGCCCTCGTAGTAGGTCTGCCAGGCTTCTTCCATGGCCTCGGGCGTGCCGCCCAGGTTGCGGCCGAAGATCTCCGTCTCCACCCGGCCGGGGCAGATCTCGGTGACGCGGATGCGCTTGCCCACGGTGTCGTTGCGGAGTTGGCGGGAGATCTGGTGCACGGCGGCTTTGGTGGCGTGATAGACCGTGTGGCCGTAGAAGTTGTACGTGCCGGCGATCGAGCTGATGTTGATGACGTGGCCGAGGTCGCGTTCCACCATGCCCGGCAGCACCAGTCGGGTGAGCTGCAGCAGGCCGCGAAGATTCACATCCACTAGTTCGTCGATGTCCTCCTCGGACGAATCCAGGATGTTGCCGGGCCGGGACACTCCGGCGCAGTTCACGAGGACGTCCACCTTGAGGTCATTCACGACGGCGGCCAGCGCGGCGGTGTCGGTCAGGTCGACTACGTGCGGGGTGGCTCCGGTGCGGTCGGCCAGCTCGGCCAGGCGTTCCTCGTTGCGGGCCACGGCGTGGACGGTCAGGCCGCGCTTGGCCAGGCGCTCGGCGATGGCTGCGCCCATTCCGGTTGATGCTCCGGTGACAAGGGCGGTGGTGTAGTCGGAAAAAGACATTGGGTCCTCCAAAGGTGGGGAATCGTGGGGCGCAGTGCGCCGGGCCCGGAAGCCCGGCGCTGGCCGCAGGTAGTGGGCCGCAGGTAGTGGTGGCTAGGCGTCGCGCAGCGGTTCGTGTGCGCGGTCCTTGACCGTGCTGACGGCGATCAAGGTGCCGAGGGCCGTGACCACTGCGTAGAACGCAGGCATGTAGATGTTGCCGGTGCTGCCGATCAGCCAGGTCATGAGCAGCGGGGCGGTACCGCCGAACAGGGCCGAGGAGATGTTGTAGCCCAGGCCGTAGGCGGAGTAGCGAACGCGGGTGGGGAAGAGCTCGACGATCAGGATGTGGATGACTGCGGTGTGGCCGGCGAAGACGATGGCCATGATGCAGGCGCCGAGGATGGCCAGGCCCATTTCGCCGGTGGCGATGAGGGCGTAGGACGGAATGCCGAGGACTGCCATGGCGATGGCGGAGCCCGCGATGACTTTCTTGCGGCCAACGCGGTCGGAGAGGGCGCCCATGAACGGGATGGCGATGCAGATGACCACCAGGCTGCACGCGGTGACCAGGAGGGCTTCGCCGATGGTGAAGTTCAGTTGCTTGCCCTTGAGGAAGGTAGGCATGTAGGAGAAGAGGACGTAGTAGCCGGAGCCGTTCATCAGCGGGATGAAGAGGGCCAGGAGCATGGCGCGGCGGTGTTCCTTGGACTGGAAGGCTTCCTTGAGCGGGTTCTTGGAGAGCCCGCCCTCTTCCTTCAATTTCTCGAAGTTGGGGGTGTCGCTGATGGCCTTGCGGATGTACCAACCAATGATGCCCATGGGGATGGCCACCAGGAACGGGATGCGCCAGGCGAACGAGCCGAAGCCGCCGCCGTCGATTGCTGCCTGGGTAAGCCACGGAGACATGGAGAAGGCCACCAAGGTACCGGTGAGCAGTGCCGCGAAGGAAGCGATCTGTGCGTAAGACGTGATGATGCCGCGCTTGCCCTCAGGAGCGTGTTCAGCGAGGAAGGTCATGGCGCCGGCGGCCTCGCCGCCGACGGAGAAGCCCTGGAGGAGCCGCATGAGGACCAACAGGATAGGCGCCGCGATGCCGATGGCCGCGTAAGGGGGCAGCAGGCCGATACCGGCGGTGGCAACACTGATCAGGAGGATGACGAAGACCAGGAGCTTTTGCCTGCCGATCCGGTCTCCGAGGTAGCCGCAAACCACCGCGCCGAGCGGACGAACGAAGAAGGAGACCGCGTAACCGGCGAACACGAAGAGCAGGGCGTTGTCCGGGTTGCCCGGGGCCAGGAAGACGAGAGCCAGCGTTCCCGCCATGAAGGCGAAAATGCCGTTGTCGTACAGTTCCACGAAGATGCCAACACAACCTGCGGTGACAACCTTGCGGGTTTGGCGGCTGGTAAGCCGCTCATGCTGCACTGGCGCAGCGTTGGTGCTTGCGGTCATGACTTTTCCTTACTGAGATGAGCGTAGCAACGCCTACTGGTATGACGACAGGTTTTTAGCTGCATGCCGCAACTGGTAGGTCCTGCCACTGGGGACGGCATCCGATGCCGAGGAGTCCGAAGACGGTGTTGACGGATTCGCGGAGTGTTTCAAGTTGGGCCCGCGAGCGCCTGTGGGCGGCAGTTGCTTCTGCCACTGTGGTTTTCCGAAAACGGACTTTGTCCCCTGGCCTCGCTTGGGCCAGGACATCCAGTCCGGTGCTGGTGACTACTGCCAGGACCGGATACCCGGCGGTGACGCCCCGGCCCCGGTGCAGTACCAGCAGCTCTTCCCTTGAGGGAACCTCGACGGCGCCCACTGGCACGCCGCGGGAAAGGACCTCACCGCTTGAGGTTCTTTCCGGAAGCTCTCCGCCGAGCCGCAGGCCGATGTGGTTGCTGCGGCCGCTGACGGCGTACTCCGAGGTGAAGAGCAATTCACCGGATTCGCCAAACTCGGCGACGTCCGGTCCATCGGTCACATCGACCGACAGGTCTGATCCCATGCTTGGCCGCTCAAGGCCCAGCCGGAAAAGGGGAAGGTCGAAGTACGGCTGGCGTACAGGTGTCACGCTCCGACGGGTGACGAGCGTGGTTCCTTCCCGAAGTTGAAGTCCGAAGCCCACCACGGTGTCCGGAGCTGCACTGCCGAGCAACGTCTCAGCTTCGAGGGAGCCGTGGACGGCCAGGTAGGCGCGGAGTCCGCGGTGGATCCCGCGAATGGACACTGATTCACCTGCACGCACCGATACCGGCTCCCATTGGCTGCAGGGGCGGCCACCGACGGTGAGGGTGAGGGGAGCACCAGTGACGGCGATCAGGAGGTCGGTGTTTGCCGTCATCCGGAAGTCGAGGGCGGTGATTTCCACCAGGGGATGGTTGTCCAGATTGCCGGCCAGGATGTTGGCGGCCCGGGCGGAGTACTGGTCCAAGGCGCCGTTGACCGGCAGCCCGAAGCGGGGTCCACGGAATCGGCCGAGGTCCGTGACCACGGAATTGCCCGGTTGCTGGACCAGGATTGCGCCGCTCATGGCCGTGCTTCCAATTCCAGTGGCACCAAGTCCATGCCGGCGAAGTCGCTGAAGGCTTCGGCGGGGATCTGCCGGAACCGTAGAATGTCGCCCGGCTTGTAGGGCACAAGGGGTTCGCGACGGATGTTCAGGACGCTCAGCGGGGTCTGGCCAATCACACACCAGCCACCAGGAGCCGCTGCCGGGGCGATGACAGCCTGGCGTCCGGCAACCGCCACCGCGCCGGCGGGCACGCTGAGCCGGGGATCCTTGAGGCGGGGCACGGGTTTGGGGAACGCCGGACCGTCCATCATGGGCGAACCCGCCGGCGCACCGAGGCACCGTACGGTGTAGGTCTTCCCGGTGTGGAACCTGATGACTTCCTCGGTGGAGATGCCCTGGTACTCGGCGACCTTCTCCAGGTCCGGACCGTACTCGCCGCCGTACACCACGGGAACATCGAATTCGCGGGGAGCCTTTGCGGATTCATCGGCATGGTGGAGTTCCAGGAGTCCGAGCTTGACGAAGGCGCGCACTTGGCGGGCGGAAACCATGATGGGATCGAACTCCACCAGCACCGAGTCGTAAGTGGGAACAGCGCCGTGGAGACCTTCCGCTCCGCAGCTTTCCAGCCAGTCGGCCAAGCGGTGGACGGTGAGCCAATTGTCTTCGCTCGCCTCCGATATCGCCACGACACGCAACGCGGAGTCTCCGGATTCGTGGATTTCGGTGGGAGCCACTGTCAGGACGGACATGTCAGGCCGCCTTCCGCTTGGCATCCATGACCTCGGCCAGCGGGGCAATGCTGACGCCGGCGGAAATAAGTTCGGTACGGATCCGGCGGGCCAGTTCCACAGCGCCGGGATTGTCCCCGTGGAGGAGGACGGTATCGACGTCGATGTCCATGTCCACGCCGGTGGCGCAGCGGATCTTTCCGTCCACCACCATGCGCAGGGCGCGGTCCACGATCTCTGCGGGATCGTGCAGCACAGCGCCCGGCTGGCTGCGGGGAACCAAGGTACCGTCTTCCTGGTACGCGCGGTCCACAATGCCAACTATTGCTACGTCCAGCCCGGCTTCACGGGCGGCAGTGGCCAGTTCGCCGTCCTGGGCCACCACAATGAGTTCCTTGTCCACGCGGGCCGCCGCCTGGGCCACCGCCTGGGCGTAGTCTGCGCGGACAGCCACGAGGTTGCCGAGCCGGCCATGCGGGGCGAGGTGGGTGACCTTTGTGCCATGGAAAGCGGCGAAACCGTTCAGGGCCCCCATCTGGTACAGCACATCGTTCTGCACCTCGCTCGCTGAGAGGCCCATGTCGCGTCGGCCGAAGCCGCGCAGGTCCGGGAAGCTGGGGTGAGCCCCAATGCCTACGCCGCGGCGAACACATTCAGCAACCGTGGCGGCCATAATGTCCGGGTCGCCGGCGTGGAACCCGCACGCGATATTGGCACTTGAAACGATCTCCAGGAGTTCAGAATCGTCGCCAATGGTGTAAGCGCCAAATCCCTCTCCAAGATCCGCTACAAGATCAATAATCGGGTTCACGTGGTTCTCTTTCCGTGGTTTTGCAGTGGAATTGAATTCCGGGAAAATGGCAGGTGCTGGTTGATACCCAAAGCGTTGCCTGAAGTTCTTTCCAAAAGTCTCGCACCGGTCAACCACGTTGCACAAAGACCTAATAGCTATCCCGTGATAGCTCTCCGTTATGACCTGCGCCACCCTGTACTGTGGCTTGGGTCCCAGCGGTGCCCGGATAGAATTTCCCTAACGCATGCCACCCGGGGACGTGGCCCTCCAGGAAGGCAGACCCATGGATACGCGCAAGCTCTCATACTTTGTGCAGATTGTTGACTCAGGCAGCATCACCAAGGCCGCTGCCGCGCTCCACGTGGCCCAGCCCGCCCTGAGCCAGCAGGTCTCCGCGCTGGAGAACGACCTCAAGCAGCGCCTTTTGATCCGCAGCAAGCAAGGCGTTGAGCCCACGGCCGCAGGGCACACCCTCTACCGCCACGCGCAGTCGATTCTCCGGCTGGTGGAGCAGGCCCGGCAAGACGTCGCCACCTCCGGGGCGGCCCCCTCCGGCCGCGTCTCCATTGCGATCGCGCCCTACAGCATGGCGTCCAGCCTGACGCCCCAGATCATCAGCGAAGTCGGCCGCCGGTACCCGGATATCGTGGTGCACCTGACCGAGATTTTCGGCGGCGTCTTGAGCGAGGCCATCAAGAACGGCCGCCTGGACATGGCCCTGATCTACGAGCCCGGAAAGATCCGCGGCGTGCAGTTCACCACCATGATCGTGGAAGACCTCCACCTGGTGGTGCACCCGGACGTGGACATCAGCCACGGCAAGGACACCATCACCCTCGCCGAAGCCAGCACGGTGGGACTGTTCCTCCCGGAGAAGAACCACACGCTGCGGCAGCTCATCGAGAAGGGACTGACAGACCAGGACCTGCCGCTCCGCTTGGTGGGCGAAGTGGAGTCCGTCCCCTCCCTCACCCGGCTGATCCGCGCCAACCTGGGCGGCACCGTGCTGCCGAAATCAGCCGCGGATGCCCTCTTCCCGGACCAGGACTTCAAGGTGCTGCGGATCGTGGAACCTGGGCTGCAGAGCAAGATCGCCCTCTGCACCCCCGACCACGAGCCACTGTCCGAGGCCGCCTCGGCCGTGCTCATGGTGGTCAAGGAAATGCTGCACCAACAACTGATCAACAAGTACGGAACCGACCCCGTGCAACTGCCGGCCCATCCATAACAAACACTTATCCGGACAGACAGCTTTGGTCTTATTCAACGCCGATTTAATTTCCTAATATCGAATTAGAAAGAAATTCGAAAGCAGCTCACGGATTCCGCGGGCACGTTCAAAGGAAACAACGGTGAAAAAGATCAGCACGGCCGGATGGGTTTCGAATCCAACCCGCGGAACGATCAGCGCACGAACCGGTTTTCACTGCCCACGGAATGGTTTTTGGCGTCCGATCGGCGGCATTGGCGAACCCTTGTTCGTCTTCGAAGGAAGCCTGATGCCCGCCCACGCCGGCAACAGCATCGAATGGCACCTGGTGGATACCCGCCCGGGACACTCCGGACTGGACTGAACCAGCCACCACCCAGCCAGCCGCCGTCGTACTCCCACTTCAGCTTCACCACGATAAGGCGCCCTGCCACTGGCAAGGGCGCCTTTGTTGTGCTCTCCCGATACGCCAAAGGCCGGCCGCACGCTGGTTCTCCAGCAGTGCGGCCAGCCTTGGCTGCAGGGCCTAGTCCTCCACCAGGAGGCCCTTCTCCTTGAGCTTCTCGGTCAGTCCGCAGAGCTCGATGGTGTTGCCGCCGTCGTGGTAGAGCTTGATGAGTTCGCGCTCGTGGTCGTCGCGTGCCTGGGACAGTGCGATGACTTCTTCGGCCTCTTCGCGGCGGACCACCACCACGCCGTCAGCGTCGCCGCGGAGGATGTCGCCCGGGTAGATGATTTCGTCGCCGAAGACGATGGGGTGGTTGATCGGGCCGAGGGTTTCCTTGACGGTGCCCTTGATGCTGACGCTGCCGGAGAACACGGGAAGGCCGAGTTCAATCAGGTCCTGGGTATCCCGCACGCCCGAGTCAGTGACCATGGCAGCGATTCCCTTGGCTTTCATCGCGTTGCCCAGGACATCGCCGAACGTGCCGGCCTCGGACATTTCCTGCGCGCCGACCAGGACCACATCGCCGGCCTGGGCATAGTGGATGGCGACCTGGAGCATGAGGTTGTCCTGTGGTGCGCAGGCAACGGTAACGGCCGGTCCGCAGAAGGACATGGAACGGTCGATCGGCTTGATCCTGGAGCTCAACGCGCCGCGGCGGCCCTGTGCTTCGTGGATCGTGGCCGAGGAAAACTTGGCGAGGCGGCTGACGAGATCGGCGTCGGGGCGCTCGAACTTGGTCTTGACGTGGATCATGGTCTGGATCTTTCTAGTTGAGGGCGTTGACGGCGTCGCGGATGGAGTCCACGCCGGCGTTGATGGTCTCCAGCGAGGTGGCGAAGGAGATCCGGAAGTAAGGGCCCAAGCCGTAGGCCGAACCCTGGATGACGGCCACGCGCGCGGCGTCCAACAGGTAGAGCGTGAAGTCCTGGTCGTTCTCGATGACCTTGCCGTCGGGCGCGGTTTTGCCGATCACACCGCTGCAGTTCACGTAGGCGTAGAACGCGCCTTCGGCCGGCGCAACGGACAGGCCGTTGATGGCGTTGAGGCCCTCGACGGCGGCGTCCCGGCGTTTGCGGTAGACCTCCACCGAGTCACGGACGAAGGACTGGTCGCCGTCCAGCGCCGCGACTGCTGCGGCCTGGCTGATGGACGACGGGCACGACGACGTCTGCGACTGCAGCTTGTTCATGGCCGCAATCAGGGGTACTGGACCCACTCCGTAGCCGAGCCGCCAACCGGTCATGGCATAGGCCTTGGAAACTCCGTTGACCAACAGGATGCGGTCCTTAAGTGCCGGTGCGGCAGTGACCAGGCTGGTCACGCGGCCGTCGCCGAAGTGGATTTCATCGTAGATCTCATCGGTGAGGATGAAGACGTGCGGGTGTTCCTCAAGGACCGCTCCGAGTGCCTGCAGTTCCTCGCGGGTGTACACGGCACCGGTCGGGTTGGACGGCGCGTTGAGGATGAGCCACTTGGTCTTGTGGCTGATGGCCTTTGCCAGCGCCTCCGGCGTGAGTTTGAAGCACGCCTCTTCGCCGCAGGCCACGATCACCGGGGTGCCATCGTTGGCGAGCACCATGTCCGGGTAGGAAACCCAGTACGGCGCGGGAACGATCACTTCGTCGCCCTCATTCAGGGACGCCATCAGCGCTACGTACAGGACCTGCTTGGCTCCCCCGCCGATGGTCAGCTGGTTCCGCTGGTAGTGGTGGCCGGTGTGGCTTTCAACCTTGCGAAGAATAGCGGTCTGCAGCTCCGGCGTACCGGTCACCGAGGTGTACTTGGTCTCGCCGTTGTTGATTGCCTCGATGGCCGCGGCCTTGATGTGGTCCGGAGTGTCGAAGTCCGGCTCGCCCACTGTCAGGTCGATGATCGGGATGCCTTCAGCTTTCAGTTCGCGGACGCGGGCGGCCGCGGCGACGCTCGCTGAGGACTTGATGCGGGTGACCCTCGACGCCGGCAGGTAGTCGGACATGTCTCCTCCAGGAATGTGGAACTCAGGACGCGCGGATTCGCGTATCCCCTTTTTCGAGACTAGGGATCCGCGAGCGCTGTGGATAAGACCTAATGTGCGTGGATCTATAAGGGGGTCTTATGACACCCCTTCCATGCACTTTGCTTATGGGTTCACGCGGTATTGGTATTTCCTTGGCCCGGTGAACTCTGCCTAGATTCGAGGGGTCGGAAGCGCCTGTTACGAAAACCGAAAGGGAGCCACATGCCAACCCAAACCGGGTCAGCCCCTGCCGTTTCATTGCAGGGCCACGCAGCCGCCGGACGGTACACCTACCGGGCGAAGGCCCCACGCTCGCAGCCCCTGGAAGCCGAACACACCAAACTCACGCATGCCCTGGCCGCGCATCGTCAACTGCTCTCCCACGCAGCGAGCGCCATCCGGACATTGACCGCCGCGCGGAACGAGTTGATCGCGCAGGCCCTGGAGGATGGGCTGACCTTGACCACGGTTTCGACTGTCACCGGGGAGAATCTGAGGACCCTCCGGACCATAGGTTTGGCTTATGACGACCTCCATCCGAGCGGTCTCCCCCGCAGCGCACATGTGGCCGCCTTGAAGCAGAAAAGCGCGGAACTCAGGGCAGCCGAAAGGCACCGTGACCAGATCACGGAACGTCGCGAGGCCCTGATGGTGATGGCACTCCGGAAGCAGGTCTGCGACGACCTGGAACTCGCCTCGCTGACCGGCCTCACCCCGGACCACGTCCGCCGGGCTACCCGCGGAAGCGTGCGTCCCGCCTGAGCCCACACCGTTGAACCCGGCACCAGTGCAGGGTAGAACGGGTAGATGACCAACGACGTGAATTCATGGATGGACCGGTACGAACGCGCGTGGACCTCAAACGAGCCCGACGACATCCGGGCCCTCTTCACCGAGGACGCCGTCTACTACGACAAACCCAACACGGAGAAACCGTGGAATGGCCACGAAGAGATCGTCAAAGCGTGGGCGGACGCAGGCGACAAGCCTGAGGACTGGACCTTCGAATGGACACTCCTGGGGCAGGACGGCGATACCGCTTTCGTCCAAGGCGTGACCACGTACCTCAATGGTGAGCCCACCTATGACAACCTTTGGGTGATCCGTTTCGCCGACGACGGCCGCGCCCGTGAATTCACGGAGTGGTACATGGCGCGCAAATAGCCACTATCGGGCAAATAGCCACTATCGGTCAGCGGGGCCGACCAGCACATTCTCGTGGATCTGGGTCCAGCCTTGGTATTTAGCTTGGCTGGCGTCGACGTCATCGTTGACGAGCTTCGCCTGTGAACCGTCAAACACAGTGAGGGTGAGGATCTCCTCACCCGTGGCAACCGCCGCGCAGCCCGCCCTCCACCGCTCCGGGAGTCCAACCGGCACCGCGTACAAGCAAAAGGAACCGCCTGTCTTGCTCTTGGCCCCGTAGTACTTCACGTCATCATGGGTAGCCAACAAACGGGCCGACCCCGGCTCGACCTCAAGATCCACTCCGGTGAGGCTCACGGGCTCCGGAAGCTGGTCTTCCGCCGTCGCTTCCCTGGCCAGGACGTCCGGGCCTGTTGGCGACGAACAACCGGCCAGCCCCAACGCGGCAACAATGGCAGCTACAGCGACAACACGACGATTCATGGCTCTGCCCCCTCAGGCTCTCGTGTCCTCGAGCCTAGCCCACGCCGGCATGTCAGTAGCTGTCACGCTCCGCGGTCTTGGACACGGGAATGAACGTTGAGGCGAAGCCTTCGGACGCACGGGCCAGGACCGCGACATCGGCGCCTACCAGCACAAAGGAGGCGCCAGCGTCGAGATAGGCGCGGGCGGTGGCCTCGTTGAAGGCGTTCACTCCGGCCGGTTTTCCGGCCGCTTTCGCGGCTTCCAGGCAATGTTCGACGACGGCCCTCACCAACGGATTTTCCTGCTGTCCCAGCAGGCCCATGGACGCCGCGAGGTCGGAGGGGCCGAGGAAGATGCCGTCCACGCCGTCGACGGCCAGGATCTCCTCGACAGCCGAGGCCGCTGACTCGGATTCGATCTGGACCGTGAGGCTGATGGACTCGGAGGCCGAACCCAGGTAGTCCGGGACGCGGTTCCAGCGTGACGAGCGCGCCAGGGCGGAGCCAACACCGCGAACACCGTGCGGCGGATACCGCACCGCTGCCACGGCGGTGGCGGCTTCAAAGGCCGAGTTCACCATGGGGATCATCAGGTTCTGCACGCCGAGGTCCAGGTATTGCTTGATGACCACGGTGTCGTTGACCGGTGGCCGGACCATGACCTGCACGGGGTAGCCGCTGACGGCATGGAGTTGGGCCAGGATGGATTCGAGGCCGTTGGGGCTGTGCTCGGCGTCGATCAGCACCCAGTCCAAACCGGACCCGGCGCAGATTTCGGCCACCAGCGGACTGCCTGAACACACCCACATCCCGGCCAAGGGACGACCCGCGTCGGAGAGGGCCGAGTAGAAGGTGGGGCTCAGTCGAAATTGCATGTCACGACTCCCAACGGTCCGTAATCCGCGTGCACGGTATCACCTTTGTACACCCACAGGGGGCGGGTAAACGAGCCTGCCAGGATGATATCTCCGGCCTTCATCGAGTCCCCGTGGGCGGCGATCTTGTTGGCCAGCCAGTGGACTCCGTTGGCCGGGTGGTCGAGCACTCCGGCGGCAACTCCGGTCTCCTCGACGGTCTGGTTTTTGTACAAGATGGCGGAGACCCAGCGGAGGTCGACGGCGTCCGGCCGCACCGGTCGTCCGCCTACCACCATGGCGCCCATCGCGGCGTTGTCCGAGATGGTGTCCACGATGGTCCGGCCCTCCATTTCGATCCTGGAGTCCAGGATTTCGAGGGCCGGAACCACGTAGTCGGTGGCATTGAGGACATCGAAAATAGTGCAGCCGGGCCCCTTGAGGCCGGACTTCAACACGAAGGCCAGCTCCACCTCCACCCGTGGATGGGTGTACTTGTCCCACTCCACGGAACAGCCGGTTTCGAGGACCATGTCATCGAATATGGCACCGTAATCCGGCTCGGTGATGCCCGTGGCGGCCTGCATGGCCTTGGACGTGAGGCCGATCTTCCGCCCCACCAACGTGCGCCCCGCTTCCTCGTTCCGCTGACGCCACAACTGCTGCACGGCGTAGGAGTCCTCCACCGTCATGTCGGGGTAGCGGGCCGTCAGCCGCGGCACCGGCTTGCGGCTCCGGCCTGCTTCGAGGAGCTCGTCGGCAATGGCTTCGATCGTCTTCGCGTCCAACATGGTTTAGACCTGCGCTCCCAGCTTGAAGCCCTCCGCCGCATCTGAAGCACCCTCGGGCCGGGTGTAGGAGAAGCCATCGGCGCCGACGGTGACGGCCATTTCGGACTTGTCTTCGCGCTCAATGATGGGCTGAGGGTTGCCGTCGAGGTCCAGGACCAGGGAAGCCTCGGTGTACCAGGACGGGACTACGGGGTTGCCCCACCAGTCGCGGCGCTGGTTGTCGTGGACGTCCCAGGTGACGGTGGGGTTGTCGGGATCGCCGGTGTAGTAGTCCTGGGTGTAGATCTCCACGCGGTGGCCGTCCGGGTCAAGGATGTAGAGGTAGAACGCGTTGGACACGCCGTGGCGTCCGGGGCCGCGTTCGATCCGGTCGGAGATGCGCAGGGCGCCCATCTTGTCGCAGATCTGGATGATGTTGTGCTTCTCGTGCGTGGAGAAGGCGATGTGGTGCAGGCGGGGTCCGTTGCCGCCGGTCAGGGCGGTGTCGTGCACGGTCTGCTTGCGGTGCATCCAGGCGGCGTACGTGACGCCGTCGGAGTCCTTGATGTCCTCGGAGACGCGGAAGCCGAGGTCCTCCAGGTACTTGCGTCCGCGGGGAACGTCAGGGGTGACCTGGTTGAAGTGGTCCAGGCGGACCAGCTCGCCGGCGGAGTAGAGGTCGTAGCGCTGGGTGAGGCGTTCGACGTGCTCAACGTCGTAGAAGAACTCGTACGGGAAGCCCAGCGGGTCCTCCACGCGGACGGAGTCGCCCACGCCCTTGGTGAAGCCTTCCTTGCGGCGCTCAACGCGGCAGCCCAGCTCGCGGTAGTAGGCCTCGGCGGCGTCCACTTCGGCCGGGGACTTCACCCTGTACGCGAAGGCAGCGGCTGCAGCAACGGGTCCTTTGCGGAGCACCAGGTTGTGGTGGATGAACTCCTCGAAGGAGCGCAGGTAGATGGTGTTCTCATCTTCCTCGGTGACGTGCAGGCCCAGGAGGTCCACGTAAAACGCGCGGGACTTCTCCAAGTCCGTGACCACCAGTTCCAGGTACGCACAGCGGACGATGTCCGGAGCCGGAACGGTGGGAGTGGGGATGGGGCCGGTGAAGGGGTTGCTCATGGGATTCTCTCTTCGTTGAAAGGGGTCATTTGGGTGGATTTTTTGTACAGGTACGGCCCTTTAGAACGGGCTTTGGGGGGCGTTATCTGTACAAAAACTCCGAGTTTAGGGTTTAGGCGCCGAATTTGGGTGTGTGGACCGAGCCGAGGGTGATGTGCACGGCCTGCTGGTCGGTGTAGAAGTCGATCGAGCGGTAGCCGCCCTCGTGGCCCAGGCCGGAGGCCTTGACGCCGCCGAACGGGGTGCGGAGGTCACGCACATTGTGGCTGTTGAGCCACACCATGCCGGCTTCGACGTTCTGGGAGAAGTTGTGGGCACGGGTCAGGTTCTGCGTCCAGATGTAGGCCGCCAGGCCGTACTTGGTGTTGTTCGCCAAGGCGAGGGCCTCGTCGTCGTTCTCGAAGGGCGTGATGGCCACGACTGGACCGAAGATTTCCTCCTGGAAGATCCGCGCGTCAGGCGCGACGTCGGCAAACACCGTGGGTGCGATGTAGTTGCCTTCGGGCAGGTGGTCGGGTCGGCCGCCGCCGGCCAGGAGCCTGCCTTCCGACTTGCCGATCTCCACGTATGACGCCACCTTGTTGTAGTGCTCCGGGTGGACGAGCGCGCCCACCTGGGTCTTGGGGTCGTGGGGATCGCCCACCACGATGTTCTTGGCCCGGGCGGCGTACTTTTCGCAGAATTCGTCGTAGATGGCCCGCTCAACGAGGATGCGGGAGCCTGCGGTGCAGCGTTCGCCGTTGAGGGAGAACACACCGAACAGTGCCGAGTCGATCGCGGCGTCCAGATCGGCGTCGGCGAACACGACGCACGGGGACTTGCCGCCGAGCTCCATGGACAGGCCCTTGAGGTTGGCGGCTGCGTTGCGGAAGATCGTCTGGCCCGTGGTGGTCTCGCCGGTGAAGGAGATCAGCGGCACGTCCGGGTGCTTCACCAGTGCATCGCCGGCTTCTTCACCCAGGCCGTTGACCAGGTTGAACACGCCGTCGGGCAGGCCGGCGTCCTTGAAAATCTGCGCCCACAGCGACGCAGAGAGCGGGGTGAACTCGGCAGGCTTGAGGACCACGGTGTTGCCCGTTGCCAAAGCCGGGGCGAGCTTCCAGGACTCGAGCATGAAGGGCGTGTTCCACGGCGTGATGAGGCCAGCGACGCCGATCGGCTTGCGGTTCACGTAGTTGATCTGCGAGCCCGGGACCTTCATGGCGTCATCGAACTGGGCCACGATCAGGTCAGCGAAGAAGCGGAAGTTCTCGGCAGCCCGGAGCGCTTGGCCCTTTGCCTGGGTGATCGGCAGGCCGGTATCGAACGTTTCCAGTTCGGCAAGGCGTGCTTCCTGCGCTTCCACGGCGTCGGCGATCTTGTTCAGGACGCGGGCACGTTCGCGCGGCTTCATCTTCGGCCACGGGCCGTTGACGAACGCTTCGCGGGCAGCGGCGACGGCGAGGTCGATGTCTTCCTTCTGGCCCGCAGCAGCAGTGGCGTAGTTGCCGTTGGAGACAGGGTCCAGGACGTCGAAGGTCTTGCCGGACACGGAATCAACGAATTCACCGTTGATGAAGTGCTGGATGTGGGACGGCAGATTCTCGGGAATGTAGTGCTTGGCGGTCTCTACTGAGGTCGTCATCGTTGAAGTCCTAACTAGCGATCAGTGGTTGGTGGTTACGGTTTTGCTTGGGCCAAGTAGGCGTCCAGGGTGGCGGCGCGGTGCTGGCGGGCTGCTTTCTCGATGGTGTCTGCGTCCGCGGCGTTCTCAATGAGCTGCAGCAGTGCCTCGTGTTCGCGCACCGATTCCTGCGCGCGGCCAGGCACGAACCGGAATGTGGACGAGCGCAGCGAGGCCAGCCGGTTCCAGCCGCGGTGGACGAGGTCCAGAATGTGCGGATTGGGGCAGTGTTCAAAAAGTACGCTGTGGAAGTCTTGGTTCAGCGCCGTGAAGCGGACGGGATCGAAATGCTCCAGGCACTCGCGCATCTCCTCGTTCACCGCACGTGCCCGGGCAATCGCTACCGAGTCGATCAGCGGAGCGGAAAGTGCCGTGGCCGCACCCTCCACGATGCTCAGTGTCTGCATCGTGTAGAGGTACTCGGTGGGGTCGATCCCGGACACCGTGGCGCCCACGTTCCGCTCGAACTTCACCAGCCCTTCGGCTTCCAGTCGGCGAATCGCTTCCCGCACGGGAACCACGCTGAAGCCCAGGTCTTCGGCGATTTTCGCCAGCACCAGCCGGTAGCCCGGAGTGTAGGTGCCTTCCACGATCCGCGCCTTCACGGCGGCATAGGCCTGCTGGGACTTACTTTCGACGGCGGCTTCAGTCACCTTGGGCCCCTTCCGTGGCTTCCCAAGCCTTGTAGCGGGCCTGCCACTCGGCGTTCATGGGGTAGAGCCCATCAACGCTGTGGCCTTCCTGGACCATCTGGAAAATGAAGATTTCTTCCTTTTCCTGCTGAATGCAGTCGTCCACCAATTCCTCGGCAATAGCCGGCGGAATCACCAGGATGCCGTCCGAGTCGGCCACGATGATGTCTCCGGGCTGCACGGTGGCCCCCCCGCAGGCAATGGTGATATCCGTGTCCCACGGGATGTGTCGGCGTCCCAGCACTGCCGGGTGCGGATTCGCAAAGTACGTCGGCATTTCCAGTCCCGCCACGGCCGCGTAGTCACGAACGCCGCCGTCGGTGATGATGGCAGCGGCCCCCCGGACCTGGGCACGCAGCGCGAGGATGTCCCCCACGGTGCCGGTCCCCTTTTCCCCGCGGGCTTCCATCACCAGGATTTCGCCTTCGTTCACGGAGTCAATGGCGCGCTTCTGGGCGTTGAACCCGCCGCCGTGGGACTTGAAGAGATCTTCGCGGTTGGGCACATACCGCAGGGTCCGGGCCAGGCCCACCACTTTGCGCTCCGGACGGGTGGCCTGCAGGCCGTCGATGCTCACGTTGTTCAGCCCGCGCTTGCGCAGCTGGGACGACAACGTGGCCGTAGCGACGCTTTCCAGCTTTGCCTTCAGTTCAGGAGTCAGAACACTCGCGGCCGTCTCCGGTCCTGCAGCCTCCAGGCCAGCCGCCTCCCGGGATCCGTACGCCTCTTCCCGCTGGGTGTCATCGGTCTTGGGTCGGGCACCAAAGTCCGCGAACGGCGTCGTACCTTCCGTTACCTTGGTGACCAAGCGGCCGCTGCTGAAGTCACCACCGGTGACCTCAATTTCGACGACGTCACCCGGCTTGGCAACGGAGGCGCCGGCGGGGGTGCCGGTGAGGATGATGTCGCCCTCTTCGAGCGTGAGCAGCTGAGAAAGGTCCGCGACGAGCTGCGCGAACGGGAAGAGCAGGTCTTCGGTGGTGTCGTCCTGGACGCGTTCGCCGTTGTGCCAGGCCCGGATGCGCAGGGCGGCGGGATCCACGGCGTCGGCTGGGATCAACGCTGGACCTACCGGCGTGAAGCCGTCGCCGCCCTTGGACCGGACGTTGGATCCTTTGTCCGCGTAGCGGAGGTCGTAGACGCCGAGGTCGTTGGACGCGGTGACCCACTCGACGTGGCTCCACGCATCGTCGAGGCCGACGCGGCGGGCGGATTTGCCGATGACCAGGGCGATCTCGCCTTCATAGCCGAGCAGTTCACAACCGGCCGGACGCTCCACCGTGCCGGGGGCATCAGCCGAGCCGAGCGCCAAGGACGAGGAGGGCTTCAGGAAGTACGACGGCTGCTGCGGGGTACGTCCACGCTGCGCGGCACGGCTGGGGTAGTTGATGTGGACCGCAATGACTTTGCGCGTCCGGGCCAGCATGTCCTGGCTGACTTCCTGGGTCCGGAACTCCAGTGTCACGGCGCCTCCTCTGATCGAACATTTATCGAGTACGAAATCGTATACGAAAACTATGACCCGGAAACGTGATCCACGTCAACCCCCAACTGACTGGCACTAGTGGTTGTTATGAGCCGCCAAAACAACCACTATTGCCAGTTAGTTGGAAAGGGAGGTGCGCGATGGAGAAGAGTGAGCCGGAGTTGCTGAGGTTCTCCAGCGGAGCGGAGTGGGAAGGTTGGCTCGCCGGGAACCATGACACCAAGACCGAGGCCTGGCTGGTGATTGGCAAGAAGAACTCCGACGCCGGGTTGATCAGCATCGGGGAGGCGCTGGACGGCGCACTCTGTTTCGGCTGGATCGACGGGCAAAGGAAGGGCTTTGACCAGAAGACCTTCCTGCAGAGGTATTCGCGTCGTCGGGCCCGGAGTTCGTGGTCCCAAGTCAACGTAGGAAAAGTGGAAACCCTGATCCAGGCTGGACGCATGCAGTCATCCGGATTTGCGGAAATCGACGCAGCGAAGGCGGACGGGCGATGGGAAGCCGCCTACGTCTCACAGGCCAACGCTGAGGTTCCGGACGATCTGCGAGCCGCATTGGCACTCAGCCCTGCAGCCAGCGACGCTTTTGACCGGCTCGGAAAGACCGACAGATACCTCATCATCCTGCAAGTCCTCAAAACCCGAACGCCGGACTCTCGCGCCAAGATGGTGGCGAAAGCCGTGGACGGCCTGGCGCTGGGGAACTAACCGCCCTTACATCTTGTCGGTGGGCTCCCGTAGGGTACCCGCATGGACATCATCCTTGTACCCGGCTTCTGGTTGGACGCGTCGTCGTGGGAGGAGGTGACCCCACCCCTGGTGGCGGCAGGACACACTGTTCATCCGCTCACCCTGCCAGGGCTGGAGTCGGTGGATTCCGCACGGGCGGGCATCGGCCTTCGCACCCATATTGATGCCGTAGTGGAGAAAGTGGACTCGCTCCAGGGAGAGGTCATCCTGGTGGGCCACTCGGGCGGCGGCGCCATCATTCATGGCGTCGTGGATGCCCGCCCCGACCGCGTGGCCCGTGCCATCTATGTGGACAGTGGACCACTCGGCGAGGGCGGGGTCGTCAACGATGAACTGCCCGACGACGGCCACGACATTCCGCTGCCGCCGTGGGAAGCATTCGAGGACGAAGATCTCGTGGACCTCACCGACCACCTGAAGGAAGCCTTCCGCGCACGGGCTATCCCGGAACCCAAAGGGGTCGCTTTCGACCAGCAGCACTTGAACGACATCCGGCGCTACGACGTCCCCGCCACGATCATCGCGTGCCAGTTTCCGTCGTCGCTGCTCAAGGAATGGATGGACGCCGGGCACCCGTTCACAGCCGAACTAGCCCGGATCCGGGATGTCCAATACATAGACCTGCCTACGGGCCACTGGCCGCAGTTCACCAAGCCCAAGGAACTGGGCGAAGCAATCCTGACGGCAGTGGGCCGCGCCGACTAAGGACGGGGCGGCGTATTTGTGGCTGGTCCTTCCGGCGCTGCGCCGCCCTCACCCGTCCAGTCACTACCGGTGGTGTCATCCAAGGCGGGATCAGATATGACATCCGACTTGATGGTGGGCACCGTGGTCGCAGTGGGCTTCGCATCTGAGTGTTGGCCGGACTTCGGTGAGGTGATGCCCGGGAACATGGTCTCGGCCTTCTCCATCAGCTTCTTGCCGGCCTCGTACAGGTTGTCCAGGATGTCAGGAACGGATTCCTGAACGGCTTCCGTGGCCTGATGGACGTTCTCCTGAACCTCCGGGTTCTTCCAGACCTTTTCCGTGCCTCCACGGATCCGCCGGTACACCTCCGGCCAGGATTTGGATCCCCACACGTAGCCGACAGCCACGCCAACGGCGAACAATGCTTTGCCTTTCACAGCAATCACTCCTTCCGAGGTGTTTATCCTTCGACAGTAGTCCCGCGGGCTGCACCATGCCACCCGCGCCTTGACCGTGGGCAAGTTAATACGGATTTGCCGAAATAAAAGAGTCCACTAAAATGTTATGCCATCCAGCGGATAACCGCAGGGAGTAACCGCATCACAACCCGAGGAGTGAAAACCATGGGACTGGGTGACAAGATTAAGAACGCCACTGAAGAAGCAGTTGGCAAGGTCAAGGAAAAGACCGGCCAGGCTTCGGGTGACAGGGACCTTCAGGCCGAAGGTCAGGCAGAGCAAACCACGGCAAATCTGAAGCAGGCCGGCGAGAAAGCCAAGGACGCCGCTAAGGGCGTCAAGGACTCTTTGGAGGGCCGTTAGGCCTCGAATCCGCGCATCCCCGGGCCTGGGGCCAAGGGCAGCCTAATAGTCAGGTTACTTGCTACTAGCCAGCTGAGCGGCTAGCGTTACTGGTGTAGTACCGAGTCCGACCCAATCGGCAGGAGTGCTTTATTGGCTGTATATAACAAATTCATCGGGGTTGCATAAATCGTTCCACTCCCCCAATTCCATAGGGCCTCCAGGGGCCCCATTACGGTGCCTACAGCTTGGAACAGGCACCCGGTGAACTTACTCGCTTCATCACGTTCATGGAATTTCCATAACAAGAAAGTAGGAGCAAAAATGGGTTTCTTTGGTTTTCTTCTGCTCGGCCTTTTGGCTGGCGCTATCGCAAAGCTTATTCTTCCCGGCCGCCAGGGTGGCGGCTGGCTGATCACCCTCCTGTTGGGCGTCGTCGGCGCTCTGCTGGGCGGCTGGATCGGTGGCCTCATCTTCGGCACCGGCCTTCAGGAATTCTTCTCCCTCACCACGTGGCTCCTGGCTATCGGCGGCTCGATCATCGTGCTGCTGATCTACGGCCTGGTCACTGGCCGTAAGGCACACCATGGCTAACAACCAGAATCGTGATGCCAACGCCGACGAACGCGAAGGTCAGTATTCCGAGGGCGACTACGGCGACGCAGGTGCGTCACCGGAAGCGTTGAAGGACGACGCCGGTGGTGACTACACCGAGGGTGACTATGCCGAGAAGACCGTCCCATCAGCGGACGCGGAACTCGACGAGCACAACACGGAGGACACCCCCAAGGATCGTCCATTCTCCTCCGAACCGGACGACGAAGCATCTGGCTCAAGTGGCCAGTAACAGCTGAATATCCGCAAAGAACCCGGAGACTGCGACTGCAGCCTCCGGGTTCTTTCGTTGTGCCGGGAGCCTGATACTTTCGGGCATGGATTGTCGGGGCAACTGCGGAGCTGTCCGCGTAGCGTCGGTGGAGGAATGGAGATAGCCGTGCGCGAATGGAACCAAGCGATCGAACTCATTGAGCAGGACCTGACTGCGGAGGTAGAGGTGGGTGCGTTGGCGCGGACCGCCCTCACGTCCGAGTATCACTTCCGCCGGATGTTTTCCTCCTTGGCGGGGATTCCCGTCTCGGAGTACATCCGCCGGCGCCGCCTGACGGCCGCCACTGCGGAGATCCTGGACGGCGATACAGTCTTGGACGTCGCCGTTCGCTACGGATACGGATCAGCAGAAGCGTTCACGCGGGCGTTCAGGGCCATGCACGGGCTGACGCCTACCGAGGCGCGACGCCCCGGCGCGGTACTTCATTCCCAACCTCAGCTGAGGTTCCACCTCCGAATCGAAGGGAATACCGACATGAAGCACCGCATAGTGAAGAAGGCAGCTTTCCGCCTGATTGGCTTGAAAGCACGTGTCCCGCTGGTCCACTCCGGGCCCAACCAAGCCATCATCGACTTCCAGCGAAGCCTGGATCCGGCAGTCACCAAGCGCATGCTGGAGTTCGCGGATACCGATCCATCAGGACCGCTATCGGTCACGGACAACATCGATGAACAGCGCACCGAAGGAAGCAACCTGGACTACTGGCACGCAGTAGCCTCCACTCAGCCGGCACCTGAGGGTTTCGACTCCCTTGAGGTGCCTGCTGGGTTGTGGGTTGTCTTCACAACCGAAGGAAAGTTCCCGGAAGTTCTTCAAAACATGTGGGCGGACGCTGCAACGGAGTGGTTTCCTGCCAACCCGTACAGGTGGGCACCCGGACCAGAACTGCTCAGCGTCCACGTGGAAGCTGGAGGTAGCCATGGACGTGGGGAGCTGTGGATCCCCATCGAGTCTCAGAGTCCTTTGCCGCCCGTGACGGGCAGCACTGCTCCGGACATGTAGGAACCCTCGTCGGATGCCAGCAAGACGTACGCGGGGGCCAACTCAGCCGGCTGTCCGGCCCGGCCCAGCGGAGTGTCCTGCCCGAAAGTGGGCAGCTTGTCCGGCCATTCCGTAGCAGGGATCAGGGGTGTCCAGATGGGTCCCGGGGCCACGGCATTGACTCGGATTCCCTTGGGTCCAAGTTCCTCAGCCATGGCCTTGGTGAAGGCCACTTGGGCCGCTTTGGTCATGGCGTAATCAACCAGCTGGGCTGACGGATTGAAGGCCTGGATGGATGCCGTGACGATGATGGACGCACCGGGACGTAGATGTGGAATCGCCGCTTGCGCCGTCCAGATGAGCGAGTAGAGGTTGGTCTTGAAGACGCGGTCGAACTCCTCGGTGGGGATGGTCTCCAAACCTTCGCGGTTCTTTTGGTAGGCCGCGTTCAACACCACTACGTTGAGGCCACCTAGTTCCTGCACGGTACGCTCCACGATGTCGGTCGCGAAACCTTCGTCCCGGGCGTCGCCGGGCAGCAGCAAAACCTGGGCGCCGCACTCACGGATCCATTCCGCCGTCGACTGTGCGTCTTCCTCTTCCTCCGGAAGGTAGCTGATGGCCACGTTGGCGCATTCACGGGCGTAGGCAATAGCCACGGCTGCACCGATACCGGAGTCGCCGCCCGTGATGAGCGCCGTCTTGCCCCGCAACCGGCCGTGTCCCACATAGCTCTTCTCGCCGTGGTCCGGTTGGGGTTCCAAGGGCTTGGTAAGCCCCGGCTGTTGCTGTTCCTGCTGCGGGAATTTACCGGTGTGGTAACCACTCCGGGGGTCGGACGGTGCGGAGGTGAGCTTGTGCCCGTCTGCCTGCGGCTTCTGGTTTGGATCATCCTGAGTCATGGTTCTGCCCCTTTTCAGATTGCACTGCTTCAGATTGCACAGTTCTCATTGCCTGTACCCAGCGGTCCTCCTGCCTGTACCCACGGGCCGGCAGCCCTAAACCCGTGGCGTCAGGTCCGGAGCGTCCTGGCCTTCACCATCAGGAACAGTCCGTAAGCAATAAGCCCCAACGCTACGGCGGCCAAGAGATACGGCCCATAGGGCTGTTCCCTCAGCGCCTTGAGGCTTCCGTCGAGTCCAGTTGATTGTTCGGGCTGCGCCCGGACTGTGGCGATGACCACCAACAGGCCAACCAGGAAAAGGGCGATCCCCTTGGCGATGTACCCCACCACGCCCACGCCCACCTGGAACTTCCGTACCGTCCGGGCAGACGAGAGTGAGAGGTCTTTGGTGAATGTCTGCCGAAATCCCCGCACGGCAAACACAATGCCCGTGATCGCGATCCCGGCGCCGGCAGCGATGAGCAGGAACATCCCGAAGGGCGCCTTCATCAGCGTGACGGTAACGTCGCTGGAACTTTCCCGGCTGTTCTGCCCTTTGCCTACGACGAACGAAATGATGGTGGCAGCAAGGGCGGCAAACACCATCGCCTGTCCCACCGCCGAGAGCCTCTTGCCGAGTTTGTTGGACCCTGTCCTTTGCCCCAGGATGGCGTTCCCCAATTGCCATAAAGCGAGGGCTGCACACGCAGCGAAGCATGCCCATAACAGGAAGGGCCCGGCTGGTTGGCTGGCCAACGATGCGACAGCTCCGGACACATCGGCCTCACCGCCACGGCCCACCGCAAGTTGGAGGGCGATGGCGCCTATGAGTATGTGCAACAAGCCGCTTACGACGTACCCCGCCCGGGCGACAACCGCAAAGGTGCGCGAGTTCGAGGCTTCCTCGGCCATGTCGGCGGCCTTTCTCATCTCTTCCTTGATGACAAGCCTCCTTAGTTATGCCGTCTGCACACCATCGTGCCACCCGAACCCCGCCAAAGCCACGTCCCCAACCACCGCGAGCTTAACGACCTTGGGCAGGCACCTGAGGTGCCTGCCCGCCCAGAAAAATGAAAGGTCCCTAGAACCCGACCACCGACTGCGGCCAGATGCTCCGAAGCCCTGCGCCGAGGGGGTTGAATTGCTCACGGACGGCCACGACTGCACGGGCCTGGCCGGGAACTTCCCCTGCCTGGCGGCCAGTCTCCACGACACCGCCATGGGCATCGGTCTTCACGTAGGCAGCGCCGGTGTTCATGGACTTGGCGGAGATCTGCTCAGTCATTTCGGTGGTCCTTCCTGGAAGTTCCCATCAGCTCCATTGGCTGATGTTTCAACCATCGGATGGGGTCCTCAAGAACGACGCCGGGTCATCTCAAGATTGGCTCAAGCTTTCAGCCTGCACCTCAGAACTCGAACAGCACCTCCAGAACCTGCCCTGGGGCCAAGGTGAGCCGGGCACTCACGCGCGTGCCGTCGTCGTGGATCTCGAAAGCCGCAAAGGGCTCGACGGCGGCAGGAACCGGGGCGTCGGCCTCGCCTCCGAGGTACACCAGAGAGGCGAAGCAGCTGCGTTCGCCCAACAACCGGCCCTCAAGATAGCTGCACGCGGCATGCTCTCCCAAAGGCGAAACGCCTTCCGCTCGGAAGATCCCGCTGCTTGAGTAGCCGTGGAGCGGCCAGACGGCTGTTCGCAGTGCCGGGGTACGAAGGAATCCGTCCTGCTGGTCCACCGGGACGGTGCCGGCAAGGGCGTAGCCGCCCTCGCGGACCGTCTGGATTGAACCGGTCGGGGCACTAATGGCATGCACCCGCAGTTCGTATCCATTTGCCGCGGCAGTTCCTGTGGCTACCCGCCACGGCGAGCCAGCGGGATCGTCGGCGTCATTCCATACTGGGGCGTGCCAACTGGCCGCTTGCTTGCACCCTGCCCGGAGGCGGTGAATCCTGGCACGCCGGCTGGGAACTCCCGCGTCATTGAGGATGGCGACGTGGTTGTCCACCGGCTGCTCTGTGAACAGCGGCGCCGTGTGGCTCGAGTAGGCGAGGCGTCGGTAGAGGGGGTCGTCCGGGCCGGGGGCGTAGTACTTGTCACTGCCATGGTTGAGCAGGCGGGCGATGCCGTCGGCGGCCGTGGAGTGGAGCACGTAATTGGGCCCCTCCACCCGCTTCACGCAATCGTCGTTCTCCACCGGCGACGGCTCCTCGACCGCGGTCCACGCAGGATGGTCCGCGGGCAGGAGGAGCCCCACGAACGCCTTGGAGGTCCAGTACGGGGAGGCCGGACCGGAGTATTCCTGGGTCATCGGCTCAAACTCGCCGAGCCACCCGAGGGACGGCAGGCCGCCGTCGTACGCTCCGCCGTCGAGGAAGTACTGGGCGGCACCGCTGGCGAGCCGGCGGGTCTGGCCCGGGTTCAAGGGCGTGGCGCAGATCGCCTCCCCCATGAACAGGGGTGCAACGGCGGCGTAGCGGTAGATCAGGGAGCGGCCGTGGAAGACAGGTGCACCGTTGGAGCCGAAGAAACGGACGTGATCCTCCAGGAAGGCAGCGAGCCGGCCCCTGTAGACCTCCAGCCGGTCATCGGCATCGGGATGCCTGCCCGCGGCGAACTCTGCCCACAGGATGGGGTAAAGGTGCATCGCCCAGCCGCAGTAGTAGTCGAAGAAGTCGCCGGTGCCGTCGTTGTCCCCGTCCCTGTACCAGCCGCCGCCTGCGTACCAGTCCTCCAGACGCTTCAGGCCGTGCTCAATCTGGGTCTCGTCGTGTTCGAACCCCGCACCGGCCAGGAACTCGGCGATCATCACTTGGAAAAGGACCCAGTTGTTGTCCACGCAACTGCTCCGCGAGGAGCCCTGCAGCCAGGTGGCTACACGGGATTGTTCTCCAGGGCCGAGCGTGTCCCACAGCCAAGGTTTGGTGAGCTGGAGTCCCAGGACGATGGACGCAGCCTCCACCATTGGCTGCGAACGGTCGGTAATAGGCAGCCACGCTTCCGGACTCCCGGCCTGCGTTCCCTCAAGGAGGCCTTCGCGGTACAGGCCAAGATGCCCATGGGGGTCGCTCCCCTTCTCCCCAGCCACCCTGAACGCCGCCATCAGGAACGTTCGGGCGAAGCCCTCCATCCCGTCGGATAAAACCCCCGACGACGACGGCCTGCCGCCCAGCCCGATCAGCGCCTTCCGCGGGGAAAAGTGAGGTCGCACCGCGAGCAACTGTAGATCCGCGAACGCCAGCCAATGCTGCCGCGTCCACCCGGTTATCGGGCTGAGGTCAAAATCCGGGGCGGGCATGGTGAAGCCGGTTGCCATGAGTCTCCTGCAGGGGCGCGTAGTGGCTAGCCTCCTTACAGTAGGTGTCCGCAGCGGGGCGCGGTGCGAAGTGAACAAAACTGAACTTCCCGGGCGCCGCCTAAAATGTGATGCACATCACTCAGTATCCAGCGTGAGGTTGGTCGAGGTTGCCTCGTCTTCTTCATGTAGGCGCAAAGAGCGCCAGCATCTACTACACAGGAGTGATTGCCATGACCACCCAGACGCACACCCCCGCAGACGTACCCGCAAAGAACGCAACCGCCACCACCCCGGCGCCGGTACTGGACAAAGGCAAGGACGGCCGCGGAGCCACTACGGTAGCCGATGGCGTAGTAGCAAAGATCGCCGGCATAGCCATCCAGGAAATCCCCGGCGTCCACGCCTTGGGCGGCGGTGCGGCCAGGGCGATCGGAACCCTCCGCGAAAAGGTTGGCCAGAAGGACCTCACGCAGGGCGTCAACGTTGAAGTTGGCCAGACGCAGGTGGCCGTAGACGTCACCCTGGTGGTCGAGTATCCGCACCCGCTCCAGGAAGTGGCCGATAACGCCCGCGACGCCGTCTACACGGCCATCGAAGACCTCGTGGGAATGGAAGTCACCGAGGTCAACATCACTATCACCGATATCCACGTTCCCTCCGAGGATGCCGATTCCGACGACGCCGAGCGTGAGCCGAGGGTCGCATGAACCCCACCGTCACCGGCCTGGCCATAGGTGCGGTCCTGGCGCTGGCAGCGTTGGCCTTTGGATTCTGGGGCCTCCTGCTGACGGCACTGTTCATGGGCGTCGGGGCTGTCCTGGGCCGCTCCGCCGAAGGAAAGCTTGACCTGCGCGGCGTGCTGGACGCGTTGCGGGGCAAGCGCTCCTCATCATGAGTCGCGCCGGCCACACGCGCATCACCCAGCACGCTCTCCGGAAGACGCTCGAAGCCGTCACCGCCCAGGCGTTCCGGATAGGGGCGGGAAACGTGGCAGCCGAACTGGAGGACGACGCCGGGAAGCTCGGGGTAAGCCTCTCCGTCAAGCTGTCACTCCCGCCGCTTCTGGGACCGCGGAAAACCACGGACACCGTCTTCCAGCAGGCCCAGGCAGCACGAACACAGCTGGTGTCCCGCGGCCTGGAGCTGACCGGCCTGGAGATCGGCCGGGTGGATATCCGCCTCGCAGGTGCCAAGGAGCAGCCCCGTACCAAGGATCAGTCCACGGAACGAGTCGATGAAAGGAGAGTGCTGTGAACCAAGACCGAATCCAACGGCGGATGATCCGCCGGGAAACGCACTCGTCGCGGGCCCTCCCGTCTATCATCTCTGCCTGCGTCCTCATGGTCGTTTTCCTATGGCTCGCAGCGGAAGCAGTGCTGTGGATCCTTAAGGACCAGCCGCTGCTGGCAAGCCCCTCGCAGATGCTCCAGTGGCTTGTGGACCTTCCGGACACCACGCTCCCGGCGGGAATGGCAGCGACCGGCGCCGGCCTTGGAATTCTGGGCCTGCTGCTGCTGGGGCTTGCCGTGGGCAGGGGCCGGAAGGCCCGACGCTCCTTGGCGAGCCAGCGCGCCGCCGTGGTGGTGGACGACGACGTAATCGCTGCAGCTCTCTCCAACACCACCCGGCTCGCCGCCGGCCTGGCCCCAGGGCAGGTGACCACCACCGTCGGTGGACGGTCCGTACGCGTCCAGGTGCGTCCGACGTCGGGCGTTCCGTTGGACCTTGAGTCCGTGACAACAGTGGTCGACGGCGAACTGGCCGCCTTCGCGCTGGACCGCCGGGCGTCGTCGAGTGTCCGGGTACTGAACCAAGGAGCAGTGGGGCAATGAGGCAAACAAACCGTGCACTGAACCGCATCCTGCTTGCCCTCCTGGGCCTTGCACTACTGGGTGCCGGCGCCGCAGTCATCGCGGCCGGAACCCTGCCGGGAGCAGCGGATACCTGGACAACAATGGCTTCATCCGTCCGCGATTCCGCCCGGAACCTCGTGGACACCGCACCCCTACCGGACCCCGTGCGGAGTTGGTGGCTGGTGGCAGGAATCGCGGCGCTGCTGGTGGGGGTCGCCCTCAGCGCGGCCTGGCTCGCCTCCCAAGGCGGGGGACGTACTCCACGCCTCGCCGAGCAACAGGACGGGGCTGAGGAACGGGGCGGATCCCAGGGGGCAGGGGACGCCCGCGGCCGGACAGTAGTGGACGTCGGGCTGGTCTCCACAGCACTCCGGGAAGCCCTCCGCGGGAACCGGGACGTCCTGGCTACGTCCGTTTCGGCGTGGGAGTCACGGCGGGGAACCGCTCTCCGGCTCCGCGTGGAAGCCCGCAAGGGAAGCTCACCGCGGGAACTTGCCGACACCGCCGAAGAACTCATCCGGGAAATAGATGCCCTGCTGGGACATCCAATCCCCGTCCTGGTCCGAATTACCAGCGGCGCCCGAACCCAGGTGTCCGGATCGCGACGTGCACGGTAACCGCTGGAACGCATTTCTCTCCACCAAACCATGCGCGGCACCACAGAGCACGCGCCTGAAAAGAAAAGGGAACACCATGGGAATCAACGACAAAATCAACAACGCCGCCGCCGAGCACCTTGGCGCGGCGAAGGAAGGTGCCGGAAAACTGACCGGCGACCAGTCGCTGGAGCGTGAAGGCCAGCACGATCAGGCCCAGGCAAAACTCCAGCAAGCAGGTGAGAAGGTCAAGGACGCTGCCGCCGACATCGGTGACAACATCAAGGATGCCGCCCAGAAGCTCAAAGAGGGCTTCACCAGGAAGTAGGCCTTTCCCGGGTCGGCACCGCAGCGATTGCGGGGCCGGCCCCTTTCCTCGATGACCCTCGACCCCACTGGGAAGGTAGAACGTGACTGGTTCACCCGCGGCGCAGCACCAACTGGACCTCGTTCCGGATGCCTTGCTGGCCGGCCGGGCAGCAGATGGTGACACGGCAGCTTTCGAAGCGCTCGCACGTCGACACGGCCCACTGATGCGCGCCACCGCCCGCCGGTTGACGGGCAGCCTCGCCGACGCCGATGACGTGGTCCAGGAAACGCTGGTGCAGGCATGGAAGCAGATGGACACCCTGAGGGAGCCTGCCGCCGTCAAAGGCTGGCTCTTGAGGATCCTTGGTAGCCGCAGCATCGACCACCTCAGGAAACGACGCAACCACGTGGATCTGGACCACGTGGAAAGCCCGCGCGATGACAGCCCCCGGACGGGAACCCAGGATCCGGAAAACAACGCCGTCAACGCCTCGCGGGTGGAAGCGCTCAAGGCCGCGCTCGCCGCACTCCCCGAGGAGCAACGACGCTGTTGGGTACTCAAGGAATTCAATGACCAGAGCTACGAGGAGATTGCGCTGACGTTGAACATCAGCCCCGCCAGTGTCCGAGGCCGGTTGGCCCGGGCACGGATCACGCTCGCACGCACCATGGAGGAATGGCGATGAACACCCCCAACGACACCCTCGACTGCGGGCACAGCCTTGCGGATCTCAGTGCCTATCTGGATACGGGACAGATTGATGATCCCGCGCACCTGGAGAGGTGCCCCGAATGCCAGGCCGCACTGGCCTCCCTGCGCAACCTCTCCCAACTCGGCGGGGATTTGCTCCGGTCCGATGTAGCAGACGCGGGCTCAGGCAACGACGACTGGATGCAGTCCATCCTGGACAACCTGCGCTTGGAACTGCGGCCCGGACGGAGCATTCCCTTGCAGGCGGAACACCCGGATGACACGCTGTGGGAATCCGAAGGAGCGGTCTCGGCCTTGATCCGGTCCGTGGCCGACGCACTCCCGGGGACTGCGGCCGGCAAGTGCCGGCTGCAGGGAGAGGTGACCACCATGGGAGCCCCCATCACAGTGGAGGTGGAAGTAGCCGTGGTGTACGGACACCCCATGGAAGAACGCGCAGCCGCCCTCCGTGACGAGCTGGCGAGGACGCTGGCAACCCAGACAGAACTGAACATCCAGACCATCAACATCACCGTGACGGACGTCCTCGAGCCGCCGGCACCGGTCCAGCCCACCGATACACCTGACACCACAGATCCGCTGAACACGGAGGACCAGCCATGACGGAGTTTTTGGAAGCCGCGAACACTTCCCCTGTGGGCGGGTCGGCAGCCGTGTCAACCGCCCTGGCCGAGGAACTGCTCGGCCTCGTCCAGGCGGTCGAGGGGGTCCACTCGGTCTATCCCGCCCAGCCATTGTGGCAGTCCATAGCCGGTGCCGCCCTGGCTGCGGTCACCGGAGAGAAACTTCCGCTGATCGGCCTGGTCGAGACCGGCGACACACTGGCCGTGAAAGTCAGGATCGGGGTGAGTGCTTCCCACCCTGCTCCGGCCGTGACCCGCGAAGCAGCCGGGGCGATCCGCAGGCACCTTCTCCCCCGGGCCGCCGTCGTCGAGATTTCCGTGGTGCAGCTGGGCAGTTAGGCAACGGGCGTCCAAGTCGCCGGGTTCTGGTTCATAATGAACAAACTGAACACAAGTGAACTTGATAGGCGGACACCTGCATGCTGACCGAGGATCGTCAACAGCTCATCCTGAGGGAACTCGCCCTGAACGGTTCCCTCAATGCCAGCGAATTCGCGGCGAAACTGGGTACCTCCGGGATGACCGTGCGGCGGGACCTTGCGGTGCTCGCGGAGCAGGGCCTGCTGGAAAGGGTCCACGGCGGCGCCATCCCGGTGGGTGGCAAACCGTCCGCTGGACCCGCGACGCAGCCCTCCACATCCTGGCGTCCGGGCGGGAGAAGGCCCCTGGCGACCATCGGGATGATCGTGCCGTCGGCGTCGTACTATTTCCCGGGCGTTATCCGCGGCGCTGAAGCCGCCGCGCAGGAAGCGGGCGTCCGCTTGGTGCTGGGCGTCACCAACTATTCGGACGCGGAAGAGCGGCGGCAGCTGCGGCGGCTCTACGAACACGGCGTGGATGGAATCCTCATCACTCCCAGCGGGCAATCGTTGGCAGGTACCGAAACTCTGGAGCTGCTGGCCGAGGCGGAGGTGCCGGTGGTAGTGGTGGAACGGTCCATCGACGACGCCCTGGACCACGGCCGGCTCGAAGCCGTGCGGAGCGACCATGTCCGCGGCTCGGAGATCGCCGTGAACCACCTGTTGGGCCTCGGGCACCGGAAAGTCGCTATTTGCCTGCGTGAGAACAGCCCCACCGCCCCGCAACTCATCGAGGGCTTCCACCTGGCCATGCAACGGGCCGGACATGCCCGCGATGACTCGATGGTGCGTGCCATGTCCCGCGCCCAAAACGATCCCCAGGCCCACCGTGAACTGGTGGACCGGATCCTCGATTGGTGCGCATCAGCGGAGGTGACGGCCGCCGTTGTCCACACCGACGAGGACGCGCTCCAGTTCGTCAGCGCGTGCCTGGAACGGCAGATCCGCGTGCCGGAAGACTTCGCCATCGTCTCCTACGACGACGAGATCGCCGCCCTCGGCGCCGTCCCGCTCACCGCTGTGGCACCGCCAAAATACGACGTCGGCCACCAGGCTTTGGTGATGTGCCTGAGCCGCATCGGGGCGCGTCGCGGAAGCACGTCCGCGCTGCAGCGGGTGAACCTGTCCCCGGCGTTGGAAGTGCGCGGCTCCACGCAGGTGTAACCCCCAGGACGCCCCGAGATGGCTGTTTACTTCTGTTCACTTTGTTGATGATGTTCATTTTTGTGGATTTCATGGTGGTAGTCCAAAAGTGCCCTCAGAGCACACCACGACTTCGCATCGTGAACTTCAAAGGAGAACAGAATGAAGCGTCGCCAGCTTCTGCTCGGAGCAGTCAGCCTGATGGCCAGTGCCGCCCTGGTCACGGGTTGTGGCAGTACCCCGTCCGCCACGTCCGCCCCCACGGCCACGGAAGATCCCAGCGGCACCATCACGTTCTGGTCGTCCATGGCCGGAATGGACAAGGTGGCCGCCGCGTTCAACGCAAGCCAAAGCAAGATCAAGGTTAACTTCGAAACCATCCCCAACGGTGGTGCCGGCGGTTACGCCAAGCTGTCCACCGCGATCACGGCGGGCAATGGCCCTGATGTTGCCACCATCGAATACCCGCAGCTGCCGCAGTTCGTCAGCAACGGCCAGCTCCAGCCACTGGACGGGCTTATCAACAAGGCCGAAACCGTGGACAAGCTCACGGATGAGACCAAGGCCTTGGTGCAGTTCGGCGACCAGACCTATGCCCTGCCCTATGACGCAGCCCCCATGATCATGTGGTACCGCAAGGACATGCTGGACAAGGCCGGCGTCGGGACACCCAAGACCTGGGAGGACTTCGAAGAAGCCGGAAAGAAGCTCAAGGCCGTTGCGCCGGAGGCCTACCTGGCAAGCTTCAACCCGAACGAAGCAGCACTGACCGCAGCCCTGTCATGGCAGGCCGGAGCAAAGTGGTTCGGCACCGAAGGCGACAGCTGGAAGGTGGGCGTGAACGACGCCGCCACGCAGAAGGTGGCTACGTACTGGCAGAAGCTGATAGACCAGAAGATCGTCAAGGTCCAGCAGTCCTTCAGTGACGAATGGTCCGCAGACCTGGCCAGTGGCGCCGTCGTGGGTGTCCTTGGCGCCAACTGGAGCGCGACCGGCATCCAGAAGCGCACCGAAGCCAGCGGCCAGAAAGGCCAGTGGATCGCTGCCGAGGCCCCCAACTGGGGAACCCCAGCGGATGCGTTCTACGGCGGCTCCAGCTTCAACATCACCAAAAGCAGCAAGAATCCGGCCGCCGCGGCCAAGTTCGTCGAATACCTGGCTACCAGCCAGGACGCCATCAAGGCCCGCGGCAACACCGGTTCTGCCTTCCTGGCCTTCCCGGGGCTGACGCCCGTAGCGCAGCAAGCGTTCGACGCCAGCTACTTCGGCAACGACATCTACGCCGTCTTCGACAAGGCCTACTCCACCATTACCCCGGGCTGGCAGTGGGGTCCCAACTGGGACATCACCAACACAGCGCTGAAGGACGCCTACGGCAAGCTGACCACCGGCGGCAAGGTTCTTGAAGCCGTGGACACTGCCCAGACCGCGACGGTAGCCGGGCTCAAGCAGAGCGGCCTCTCCGTCAAGGAGTAGGCCCGAACGGCGGGGGCTTCGGGACTACGAAGCCCCCGCCCGAGGAGAGTAATCATGGCTACGCAAATACCCACCACAACAGGCGCCGCGAGTACCCGCAAGCAACGCGCAATGTCCGGAACGGGCGGCCGTACGGCGGCACTGTTCCTCACACCATTCTTCGCAGTCTTCGCACTCGCGATGGTGGCACCCGTTATCTACTCGATTGTGCTCAGCTTCTTCGCCCAGCAGAAGTCCGGGCTGGGCTTCGGCGAAGCCAAGACCTCATTCGTCGGCCTCGAGAACTACTTCCAAGTACTGCAGTCGGAGAGCTTCGTGGGCGGTATTGGCCGCCTGGCCATGTACTGCGCGCTCTACATCCCCTGCATGGTGGGCGGCGCCTTGGCGTTCGCGCTCCTCCTGGACGCGGCCGTCGCGCGTGCCCGGAAGCTCTTCCAGCTCCTGGTCTTCCTCCCCCACGCTGTGCCCGGCGTCATCGCTGCCTTGATCTGGGCCTACCTCTACACTCCGGGTGTCAGCCCGATCGTCTCCGTCCTGGAAAGCGGCGGTATTGCGCTGAACTTCCTGGACAACCAGATGATTTTGCCGTCCATTGTGAATATCGCAGTGTGGGAGTGGACCGGCTACAACGTGATCGTGCTCTTCACCGCCCTTCAGGCTGTCCCGCGGGAGATCCTGGAAGCTGCCCGCGTGGACGGCGCAGGCGAAGTCCGCGCGGCGCTCAGCATCAAACTGCCTTTGATCCTCCCGGCCCTGAGCGTGATCATGCTGTTCACCGTGATCGGCACCCTCCAGCTGTTCACCGAGCCGTCGATCATCTCGAAGGCCACGGCCTCCGTCACCAGCACCTGGGTGCCGAACATGTGGGCCTACGACGCCGCGTTCAACCGGCACAACCTCAACCAGGCCGCAGCTGCCTCCATCATCATCGCGCTCATGGCCGCCGTGCTGTCCTGGGCCGTTACCCGCTTCAGCTCAAGGATGAACAAAGCATGAGCACCTCAACGTTGTCCCGCCCCAGGGCCTCGACCCCCGCCGGGCCACCGAAGAGGCGTCGGGCTGCCCGCAACGGCGGCTTCGCCAGTTCGTTTACCGTGAATGCCCTGCTGATTCTGGGCTGCGCGTACATGGTTCTCCCGGTGGTGTGGTTGTTCTTCGCCTCCACCAAGAACACCGCGGACCTCTACGGAACTGCTGCCTACGCTTTTGGGGAGCCGGCCTTCTTCGACAACATCGCGGCAGTGCTGAACCAGGACGGCGGGGTCTTCCTCCGTTGGATGGCAAACTCCATGTTCTACGCGGCCTTCGGAGCGGTCTTCGGCGGGCTCATCTCCGTCATGGCCGGCTACGCCTTCGACAAGTTCCAGTTCCGCGGCAAGGATTCATTCTTCGGGATCGTCCTGGTAGGCGTCCTGATTCCCAACACTGCAACCGTCCTGCCGATGTACCTGCTGGCCTCGGTGTTCGGCATCACCAACACCATCTGGGCCATCCTCATCCCGGTTTTGTGCAACCCGTTCGGCGTGTACCTGGCCAGGGTCTACTCGGCCGCTTACGTCCCCGCCGAAACCCTCGAAGCGGCCCGCGTGGACGGAGCCGGACCCATCCGGTCCTTCTTCTCCCTGGGCCTGCCCATGATGATGCCCGGCTACATCACCATCGCCCTGTTCCAGTTCGTGGGCGTCTGGAACAACTTCATGCTCCCGCTGGTGATGCTCCAGGACCAGCAACTGCTGCCCGTCAGCGTGGGCATCTCCATCTGGCAGGGCTACTCCATCCCGCAGCCTGAGTTCACCCCCATGGTCATCACAGGATCCCTCCTCTCGATCGTTCCGTTGCTGGTGGCCTTCATCATGCTGCAGCGCTTCTGGAAGTCCGGCCTCACCGCAGGGAGCGTCAAATGACCTTGAATGTCGCCTTGGCCATGCCCGCCCATACGGCACGGGCAGTGTTTCCGCCGCGCAGCCTTGACCCGTTGGAACCAGCCTTGAACCTGCTCAGCCGCGAACCGATCCAGGATTTTGGGTCGGTGCCGGGCCGTTCCATGCTCGCAGAAGCAGACATCCTCATCACCGGGTGGGGCTGTCCGATGATCGACGACGCTGTCCTGGATGCAGCACCCCGCCTGCGGTACGTCCTGCATGCCGCAGGCAGCGTGAAACACCACATCGGCGACGCATGCTGGGAACGCGGCATCCAGATCAGCTCGGCTGCGGATGCCAACGCCATCCCCGTGGCCGAGTACACCGTGGCCATGATCGTCCTGGCCAACAAGCGCGTCCTTCAGATCGCCCGCGCCCTGCACACCACGCGGACCGATGTCCTTGCTGAGCAGCTCTTCCCGGACATGGGCAACTACCGCAAACGCGTAGGAATCATTGGTGCCTCGAAGATCGGCCGGCACGTTATCCGGCTGCTCGCGCCGTATGATCTGGACGTCGTGGTCTCGGACCCCTACCTGTCCCCGGCTGAGGCTGCGGCCCTTGGTGTCGGGCTTGTCAGCCTGGACCAGCTCGTGGCGAGCAGCGACATCGTAAGCCTCCACGCGCCGTCGTTACCCTCCACCAAGAACCTCTTGCACGCCGGACTGATCGAACGGATGCAGCCCGGCGCCACGTTCATCAACACCTCGCGCGGTGAACTGGTGGACCAGGACGCGCTGCTCGTCCGGGTGGAACAAGGTGACTTGTACGCGATCCTGGACGTCACCACCCCGTGGGTGTTGCCCGCCGAATCCCGGTTCTACACGCACCCCAACGTGCTGCTCACCCCGCACGTAGCCGGGTCCCTCGGCAACGAACTCGAGCGGATGGCTGCGAGCGCGGTAAACGAAGCCCTGCGCCTGTCCCGCCGGGAGGAGTTGCGGTTCCGGGTGAAGGCGGAGGATCTCGCCTTCACGGCCTAGGCTAGCCGGCACGCGGCTGACAAAGACGCACGACGGCGACCTCCCGCCGTCGTGCGTTGTGCCGTCCCCGATGTGGGCTGCTTAGCCTGCGTCCTTCTTGGCTTGGCGCTGGGCGCCCTGCGAGCGGCTGGAAGCGTCGCGTTTTACGCCACCGGTGGTCTTCTGGTGGGAGCGGGCGCGGCCCGGACCTGTGGTGGACTTGGCACCGGCACCTGAGGTCTGCGGCCCGGACGACTTCCCGGCAGCGGCGCGTTCCAAGCGCTCATCCTTGAGTTCTTCCGCTGCCTGGTGGGCCACGCGGGCCAGTTCCGTACTCACCATGGAGAGTGCTTCCTCGAACACGAAGGCACGGGCGCGGGCTTTGTCCGATTTGTTGGCGGCAGCTCCGCGCGCGCCGGCTTCCAGCACCTCATCTGCCGCTTTGCGCCGATAATTGGTGGTGTACTTATTGCGGGCCCGCCGCACCCGTTTATGCAGTTTCAGCAGGCCCTCTTCGTCGAGCAGCTCAAGCCTGGCTGGCTCCAATTCGCGAATCAAATCAAGTTGATCTTGCTTCAACACCCACAGATATTGGTCCATTCGCCGATAATTCCATACCTCGTGGCCGAGGGATAGATCCGCCGGCTTCATTCAAAGAGCTCCGGTGATGCAGTGAGCGCCACGTACGCCCAGACCTCGAGGCCCAGAGGTGCGAGTGCGGCCACCACAGCCCGGCGGACGGCGTCTTCCTCACCAACAGTCCAGGCCGACCCGGCAACCACGAAGTCCACCTCAACGTAGAGTTTCCGTCCAACTTTTCCGGATCGAACCAGCGGCTGTTCCAACCCGAACTCGTTCCTAACAGCTTGCACCGCCGCAGTGATGGCCGCGTCGATCTCCTTGGACGGTGCTCCCTCAAGAAGTTCGTTCAATCCGGCCCGAATCAGTCCGATGGGAATGTACGCGAGGATCAGGCAGGCGACCAGGACGAGTACTGGGTCCACATAGAGCGCCACCTCCGCCAGCCCCATACCTTGCAGAATCAAAGCCACGCCGGCGCCCAAGAGCATCATGAGGCTGAGGATGGCTCCCGCCCGCCACTGCGCAATCTCAGCTCCTACCAGGTCCGAGTCCGGTGCCGCGCGACGCATCCACCAAGCAGTCGCGAATCCGATGGCAGCGGTGATCGCCCCATAAATGGCGATGACGGCGGCGCTGACCGGCGAACCGCCGTCGCGAATGACCACCACGGCATCGCTCACGGCCACCAACAGCGTGGCCGCCACAGCGATCCCCTGTATCAGAACCACTAACGGCGTCAGCGCGTCCCGCCCAAAGGGGAAGCGTCGCGTCGGCCCTGCCGCGGAGGCGGAGGACGCCTTCAACGAGATCGCCGACAGCACCAAACCGATTCCCATGTACGCGCCGTCGAACACGATGATCCTGGTCCCGCTGGCAATCCCCAGGATCAGCGCTCCGGCGGCGACCACGGCAGAGGCCCACAACGAAAAGCGCAGGGCCCGTCCCTCCGACCTGAGCTGGCCGTCAGCCATCAGCGGTACCGGCAGCCAGGGCATCAAGCAGGCGGATAAAGACGGCGATCCAGCCATAGATGATCACGAAGGCGATGAGTTCAAAGGCAGTCAGGTTGAAGTAGCCCACCGGGAAGAACAGCAGAAGCGACACGATGAGGGCTGCCAGGAAAGCGCTGCAAAGGAAGAAGAAGCGGCGCGGAAGCCCTCTCAAAACGAAGGGAGAGGCAAGGAGCAGGAGGATGAAGACAACGGCCATTCCGGAGGCGAACAGGGTGTGGATCAGGAAACTGACGGAGAGCGGCACCACGCCCACCCCCGCGAGGAGCAGCCCCATTGCCACAAACGCACCCGAGCACAGGCCGGCACTCCACCGGTGCACCAACACGTTTCGCTCGATGAGGGACCTCAGGTCGCGGTGGAGGTACACGGCGAACGTGGTGATGAAGAAGCCGGCAACGATCAGCGACAGATTGAACAGGCCGCTGGATGCGCCGCCCAGGGTGCCGAGCTGGCTGAAGTGGTACTCCCACCATTTCGGGTCCTGCGAGGTAGCCATGCTGGCCACCGTGCTCATCACCATGAAGAGAACCAGGAGGCCGGACAACTTCCGGGTATTGATGTCAGCCACTGAGAGATAGATCCAATACACCGCCAGTCCGCAGGCAACTGCCATTCCCACTGTGGCCGCGTAGATGTCCACGGTGAGGCCCTGAAAACTTCGCTGCAGCAAAAGGAAAGTGGCTACTGTTGCGATGGCCGAGATCAGGGCGTGAACCAGGGCTACTGTTGTTGCGTCCACGATGAACTTCCACGGCGGAAGGCTGAGCCGCCAGCTCTGGTCCGGAAGGTAACGCGAACGCCAGTAGCCAACGAATGCTGCCGCCAGCCCGAGCACCAGGACTGCCCCGGCCGTCACCAACCCCAGGGAGGCGCCTCCCCACAGCGGCGGGGTGCGGCCGAAGAAGATGAGCAATGCTGCCAGGCCTGCAACCACCGCAGCCGAGGCAGCGGCCACAAGCGCCTCGGACTCGGTTGCCACCTCACGCTGGCGTGGCCTGCTGGGGACAGCCGTCGTGCCAGCTGTTCGCCCCACCGTCGGTTGGCTCACGGCGTGGTTCCTCCCAGGGAGCCAGCACGCCCCTTCGGACCATCGGTGGCCGCCTCAGACGGGGCCGTGAGCCACACCATCGCTTCGTCTTCAGAGGTGAAAAAACGAGTAGGGCACGGCGGTTCCTGGACAGCCAGTTGATAGTCGGCGAGCATCCGGTCTACGGGGTTTCTTCCCAGCAACGCGATCTTGGAGGCCGCGCAGGGTTCAACGAAGACGTCCCGGGCTCCACGGCTGAGGTGGCCGGCATCGGCCATGGTCACCAGCAGGGGGTATCGGCGTCCGGCGGCGATTTCATTCACTGCGTCTACCGCTGCCCGGGCATTGTCGGCACCAATGCGGACACCGGGTTTCCAGGCCAAGGACATGACGGAGTCCGCCTCGAATCGGATGACGTAATCGTCGGAGTCCGTCTGAGCCATAGAACTCTCCATCTCTCCTGGGCTGTCCGAAGTGTCCGTTGTACCACGGGCTGTCTCCACCCTGCGCCCGCCGGCGACCTCCCGTCTCCTCCGAAATGAGTGATCTTTGGTGTCCGATCAGCTGGTGGACGACGTGCCCGCGTTTTCACTTTCCGGTTCCTCCACCCCGGCCTGTGCATACGATGCCGACACTCGGCGGTAGACCGGTGTGAGGAAAGCGATGAGTGCCACCGCGATCATGATGAGTCCGGCCACCAGGAACACCAGCGCGATGCCGCGGGAGATTCCCTCGCCCAGCAACGGTTCAAGCTGGGCGGCACCTTCGGACGACCGGGCATACGGGATGATCCAGAACTGGGCGATTGGTGCAATCAGGAATGCGGTTATGGGCGCTGCCGCCGATTCGAAGGCCATGGCGAAACCAAAGACCCTGCCCTGGCGCGGGAGCGGAACAACTTTCTGGATAACGGTCTGCTCGGCAGCCTCCACCACGGGAACAAGTGCCATGTAGAACCAGATGCCCACGATGTAGAGCCACGCCCACTCGCGCAGGGTGAAAACCGCGCCGAGGACTCCCATCAAAGCGACGGCGATCAGCATGGTCCGCAAGGGGTTGGGCCCAAGCCCGAACTTCCCGATCAGCGCTCCGCCCACGATGAAACCTGTGGCGCCTACCGCGAAGACGGTCCCCCAGATCTCCACGGAGAACATCTCCAGGCCGTAAGGGTCCATCAACGCCATGTAGACGCCGCCGATGAAGTTGTTGAACGTGGAAAAGAGGATCAAGGCGAACAGGCCGGATATTGCCATCACAGCGGCCCAAGACCCGCGCAGGTCGAATCCGCCCTGCGCATCCGAGGCCGCTGCCCGCACTTCCTCGGGCAAGCGCAGAGTGAGCAGGTGTGCGAAGGCCAACGCGGTGAGGACCAAAGCCACCACCACGGTCCACCCCATGCCCAGCATTCCCACGGACAGCCCGGACAGGACGGAAGTCACCAGGAACATCAGTCCCTGCACCATGCCCACCAATCCGTTGGCATTCGCCCGACGGTCGGGCTCAATCAGAATGGTGACCGTGGTGGAAAGGGCGATGTTGCGCATGTTCTCCACCACCGCGCCGATCAGGATGATCATGGTGAAGATCCAGAACCAGGGCTGCGTCAGGTCGAGCAAAGCCTCTACCGGGGTCAGGAGGAACATGACTCCGGCGAGGACGAACATCACCAAGGTGAACACTGCGGCGAAGCGCATCACCGCCAGCTTGCGGTGGCGGTCCACGAGCGTGCCGAAACTAATGCTGGAGAGGGCAATCAGCAGCATGTACGCGCCGCCGATAACCCCTGTGGCAATCACGTTGCGCGTTTCCAAGTACACCCAAAAGGTCAAGGCGTACCAGAGGTAGCTGGTGGTGATATTGGCCAAGGCCGTGTTGACCAGGATCCCAGTGAAGGTTCGGGATCGCTGCGCCGGAGTGCGTACGGACAGGTCGATGGCGTCGGAATCCACGGCAGAAGCCGGTTCCTGCTCAGTCATGCGTCCCAGTAAACCACTGCATCCCACAGCCCGGTAGTATCGGCAGGGAATCCTAAAGACGCTTGGGGGAATTGTTTAATGACGCGCGCACAAGGTCAGCTCGCTTTTACCGACGACGTAAGCCGGGATCTGGAATTACAGGAATATGGTTTGGATCCTGCAGTCGATTCCACGCTCCTTCCCAATACGGCTGTCATGAGCGCCCTGCAAAACCTTGTTCGCTTGGCCACCGAGTTGTGCGGCGCTCCTTACGGCGTGGTCAACATCATCAGCGCGGAATACCAGCACCAAATTGGCGCGTGGGGTGTGGAACCCGGAGTCTGCTCGCGAGAAGACTCCATGTGCGCCAAGGTGTTCCTCTCCCGCGAGCGGACAGTCGTCAGCGACGCGTCCCAGGATCCGCGTTTCGCGGACAACCCTTTTGTCACGGGGGAAATCGGCAAAGTCCGCTTTTATGCGTCTGTCCCGTTGCAAACGGAATCGGGCTTTGTGCCAGGAACCCTCTGCGTCTTCTCGGATAAGACGAAAGAATTGCGCCCCGAACAAATCAGCATGCTTGAAGTCCTTGCCAAGCAAGTGGTGGAGCTCTTGGAACTGCAGCATCGCACGGTCCAGCTGGACCGCACCTATGCCGAGCTCAAAGACAGCAACGCCAAGCTCGCCGGTTTCGCTGGCCGCGTCAGCCACGATCTCCGCATTCCCTTGACCACCATCCTCGGCTACGTCGAGTTGGTGGAAGACGATCCCGACGTCGAGCCTGGCAGCACGGCCGCCAACTACCTGGACCGCATTGGTGCCAGCGGCCGGCGGATGCTCGGAATGCTGGAGGACGTCCTCAGCTACTCCCGGGTGGGCGGCGGCATACAGCCGGAGCATGTGTCTCTGCGGGAGCTCACCGAGGAAGTTGCAGGTGACCTGGGAATTGAGAATGACGGGATAGTCGACGTCGAAGATCTCACGGTCCGCGCGGACCGTGGACAAGTCCGTACGCTCCTGCAGAACCTGCTCTCCAACGCCATGAACTACCGCAGTCCCGAACGCGACCTCCGCGTCCGCATCAGTGGGGTTTCCAACTACCACGGCGCCACGATTTTCATCGCGGACAACGGCAAGGGCATCAACCCGGAAGACCGGGCCAAATGCCTCGAGCCCTTGGTACGCCTGCGGCGGCAAGGTGACGGCCCGGGCACGGGCCTCGGACTGGCAACGTGCAGGAGCATCGCCAAAGCACACGGCGGCGACCTCACACTGGCTGAGACCCCCGGCGGCGGAACAACAGTGGCCGTCAGCTTTCCCGCGGGGCTCTAGACCGTCCGGAGTGTCTCCCGGTTCCTTGCCATTGCGCCTGTCATCATTCGAGGCATGACGACCTCACATTTCTTGTAGAGGAAACCGTGAAGCGGCCCGCCCCCGTCCGCTCACTCATCGCGATCCCACTCGTGGTCATCGTGCTGTTCCTGGCGGGCTGTGTCCCGATCGCAACGCCGCCGGCACCGGCACCACCAGCTGTCGCGGTCATCGGCGCCGCACCGTCGAAGATCGCGCTGGGGACTCCGTCCACTGAGGCCATGACGACGCGCACGGCAGGACAATCGCCCACGGTGGCGACGTGGCAGTATCTCAGCGGCGCAGAGTCCTTTAACAGGGACCTGGATGCACGGCTGCTCGGCATTTTCGATGCCCGGGCCGGCGGCCGCCATCAACCAGCGGCCCTGTCAGCCACCCCTGGTGCGCTGTTGTCCGACGGAGTGTCGGTCACGCATGAAATCATCCTGGCCACGGGAAACGTGGTGGGCTCCCGATGGGTGCAGACAACAATGGCCAACGGTGTCCGGACCGCGTGGAGGGACCAGATCAGCTACCAGGACCTCAGCACTGGGGCGGTCACTGACAGCGCAGCCTTGATCAGCCCGGCCATGACAGGAACCCTGCGGACAATCCTTGGGGACATCTTCCGTTCCGAGACCCGTGCCCCGACCCCCGGTTCACTGCCCACCGGTTCACTGCCCACAGGTCCGCTGCCCGATGCCGAGCTGCTCACCGCCGTCGCCTTGACCACAACCGGGAATCTCAGCGTGACCATCCACCAAGACCCCGGCACAGGCGTCGCCTTGGCCAGTCCGCTCACTGTGGAGCTCAGTGCCCAAACCACGGACAACGTCATCTCACCCGCAGGCCAAGTGCTTCGCAACGCAGTCACCGCGGGAACACCGTTCAACGCCCCACAGCGCACCCCTGACGGCGCGGCGCACATCAACTGCGACCTCGTCCCGTGTGTTGCCCTGACCTACGACGACGGGCCGAATGCCCAAACCACCCGGCTCCTCACCATCCTGGACAAGCACAAGGTGTATGCCACGTTCTTCCAGCAGGGCGGCTACGTCAGGGCCAATCCGGCGGTGGCACACTCCGTGGCGGCAGCGGGCCACAGCATCGCCAACCACACCATGAGCCACCCGTACCTCACCAAGCTTCCGGCGTCAGGCATCGAAAGGGAGGTCCAGGGAGCCCAGGCTGCCATCGAAAAAGCAACGGGTGTGGTGCCGGTATTCCTGAGACCGCCGTACGGTGCAACCAACACAACAGTTGCCGCCTCCGTGGGCCTGCCGCAGGTCACCTGGGATGTGGACTCCCTTGATTGGCAGTCCAGGAACAAGGCTGTGTTCATCCCCCGGATCATGGGCTTGGTCAAGCCTGGATCGATCATCCTGCAACACGACGTCCACGCGTCCACCGTCGACGGCCAGGCCGAACTCATCACCCAGCTCAAAGGCAGGGGCTATTGCTTGGTGACCCTCCCGCAGCTTTTCGCGGGGATCGACCTGATGCCGGGAGCCACCTACAAGTGCCGAGGCGCCGCGGGGGGTTGCGTTCCCGGCCGCTGAACGGCCGGAGGTTAAGTTACGACGGCGGCAGGTCGCCGTCGTTCGTCTTTTCCCCGAGCCGGGGCTACTTGTCCTCGCCCTTGCCCTTGGCCTTTTCAGGCTTCTTCTCGCTCTTGCCGTCGCTCTTTTTCTCGGCAAGGTCCTTGCCTGGCACCACCACGGGGGCGGGCGCCTCGACCACGGGAACGGGATCCGTTTGCGGTGTCTCGGGAAGATTGACCACCTCGGCGGGCACAGCTTCGGCAGGTGCCGGCGCCGGTGCCACGGGGGCCACTGGCAGAGCCGGCGAACTTGGCTGGGGCTCCGCCTGGGATATCCCGGAATCTGCAGGTTGGGTGGGATCCGCGGTGTTGCCCGATGGCGCAATTCCCTGGGTGAGGAAGATCAGAGCCAGCGGCACAGTCACGGCCGCAGCGGCGACTGCCCGGACAGTCTTGGGACGCCTCTTGCCGACGGTCCGGAGTCCGCTGATCGCGGCTTGCTTTCGGGTTGGCGTGCGGAAAGGTGGCCGCGACGGCACCGGCGGCAACACCGCGGTCCGCCGGCCCGATTGGATTTTTTCTTCGGCGAGCGCCAGCTCAACGTCTTGGGCACTCGGACGCTTTTCGGGGTCCATGTCCGTCATGGTCTCCAAAAGGGTACGCAGCGGCGCAGGGAGCTCCAGGGGAATCTCCGGAGCGCGGTGCAGGCGAGCAGCGGCGGTCTCGATGGGAGTCCCCGGGTATTCCGCCCTCCCGGTCAGGCACTCCAGCAGCACCAGGCCCAGCGAATAGATGTCGCTGGCCGGAGTCAGGTGCAGGCCCTGGGCCTGCTCCGGGCTGAGGTATTGGGCCGTTCCCACAGTGAACCCCGTGGCGGTGAGGCGGTTGTCATCCATGACCAAGGCGACCCCGAAGTCCGCCAACTTCACGGATTCGGCGAGTTCGCCGTCGTCGGATACCAGGATGTTGGCGGGCTTGATGTCGCGATGGATGACACCGTGCTCATGTACTTGGGACAGCGCCCCGGCTATCCGGCTGCCGATGCGCACTGTTTCCGGCAGGGTGAGGGGACCCTCGGACAGCACGGCGCGCAAGTCATGGCCCTCGGCGAGTTCCATGACCAGGAAGGCACGTTCTTCGTCGTTTCGGGTATCGACGCCCGCGTCAAAGGCAGCAACGAGTCCAGGGTGGTCAAACCCTGCCAGAAGCCGCATTTCGGTTTCCTGGCGTCCACGGAAGGAGTCGTCGCCCGAACCCGGGAGGAAGATCTTGATGGCCACCTCACGGCCGAGCAGCAGGTCCGTTGCCCGGTAGACCGTGGACATGGCGCCGCGGCCCAGGACAGGGCCCATCTGGTATCGGCCGTCCAAGGTGTCGTCGATGGAATCGGGGACGCGGGAGTCCACGGCCTCTTCATTGTTGCCCACGAATGGTCACGCCCTTCAGGCCCACCTGGATACCCCGGACCAATCCACCGTCCGACGTCACCAAGCAATGCCGTCAATCAAACTTCCACGATGGCCGCGCGGCCGACTGCTTCAGCCCCTGGCGGCCCAGGCTCAAAGCCCAAACAGCATCATCCGGTTACACCAGATAAGTCATCAGGATACTTATTAACCACCCGCAAGGGCAACGTGGCGATTCAGGGACAACTGAATCAGGCGCTATGCAGCCGGTCCACGGCCGCGCGAAGTTGTCCCGCAGGTACCCCCAGGGACCATTCGGCCACGTCCGTGACGAACCGAGTGAACGCCTCATAATCGAAGGCCTCGGCGTTGTTGACGTACGAACCCACGCCGTCAATGGCTACCCAGATCCGAATGCAGGCGGCGAAGGGGTCCTCCACCACGAAGTCCCCGGACCTCACGCCATCCTCGATCAGGGCGGTCAGCCTGGTCCGATCCAAGTGCTCCTGCGCCAAGAGAGCTTCCACGAGGGCAGGTGTGAACCGGCACAGATGCCGGGCGTTGAGCCACAGCCGGGTGAGTTCGAAGGCGCCTTGGCCTTCGATGCGCAAGACAAGGTGCGCCATGCGCTCGAGGGGAGTGCCGACGTCGGGGAACAACTCCTCCCGCTCTTCCGAAACAGCGCGGACGAAGGCGGCGATCACCAGGTCTTCGGCGGCGGGATAGTAGTGACTGATCAGCCCGGGCCGCACGCCCAGGCGGTCGGCCACGGCGCGAAGGGTAATCCGCTCCAAGCCCTCATTCAGCGCAATCGAAGCGGCTTCGGCCAGGATCTCGGCACGGCGCTCGTCAGGTAATTTTCGTACGCGTTGCGATGTGGGGCTTGACACCATGCCCCACAGTCTATTGGATTGGTGACCAATAGCACATTGGTCAGGCGACCAATAGCGTCATTGGATCGGTTCCCAACGGTGCGAGCCGATCCTTGCCCGAGAGGAACAACGTTGTCCCACCCCCCTATGACTGACGCGGTCAGTTACCCCGAACCCCTTGCCCATCCCGAAACCCGCGGCATCGAACTCATCGAAACCTCCGAACGGCACGGCCGGGCCAGGGACCTCTTCCCGGTCTGGGCCGCCCCCAACGTCAGCGTCCTGAACTTCACGGTGGGCGCCTCCCTGATCCTGCTCGGCATGGAACTCTGGCAGGCCTTCCTCGTGATCATCGCCGGCAGCCTCCCTTGGATCCTCACCGGCATCGTCGCAACCAGTGGTCCTGCCGCAGGCACGTCAGGCTCCGTCATCACCCGCGCCATCTACGGAATCCGCGGGAACAGGCTGGTGGTGGCCTTCTTCGGCTGGTTCATCTCCGCAGTCTTCCTGGCGCTCAACTGGCTGGCATCCTCCTTCATGGGCGCCGAGCTCCTGGGCCAGCTGGGGCTCACGGATCCCGTTCTGGTTCCAGTCCTCGTCACCATCGTGGTTGCCGCCATCACAGTCCTGGTTGCGGTGTTCGGGCACAGCCTGATCCTGCGCAGCTACCCCATAGTGGCTTCGGTACTGTTGGGCATCTTCCTGTTGGTGACGGCGTTCATCCTGCCCCACGTTCAGTGGGGCTACGCCGCTCCGGCGCCCGTGGAAGGTGCACCACTGTGGTCCGCGATGACCATCGGTTTTACCATCCTGGCCTCCAGCCCCCTGTCCTACTCGAACAGCCCGGACCTGGCCCGCTACCTCCCCGAGTCCACCAAGCCTTCGCACATCATCGCGGCTACAGCGCTCGGGGGCGCCCTTCCTGCCATGTTCTTCACAGGGGTAGGTGCCTTGCTCGCAACCGGCATTGACGCAGCCGCCATGGACCTCGGCATCGAATCGGCGCTCCTGGCCCTGCTCCCCGCATGGCTCGGACCCCTTTTCGTGGTGGGCGTCATCATCAACACCATCTCGCTCAACGGCATGACCACCTACACCGCCAGCATGGCGTTCCAGTCCATCGGCGTACCCATCCGGCGCATCCCCTCGGCGGTGGTAGTTGGGGCCATCGGCACGGCGTTGACCATCTATTTGGTGATGTCCACCAGCTTGCTTGAAGCTGTGAACCTCATGCTCCAGCTGTTGGTCCTCATTTCGGGACCCACCATGGCGGTCTTCGCCACGGACGTCATTCTTCGGCGCAATCGCTACAGCGGAAGGGACCTCTTCGACGAAAAGCCCGGCAGCCCCTTCTGGTACTCCGGCGGCTGGCACGTTCCCGGTTTGCTCGCCATCGTTGTGGGCGCGGCTGTGGCGTCCCTGTTCCTCACCAACGCCGTGTGGACAGGCCCCATCGCAGCGGCCATGGGCAACCTGGACCTCTCGGTGCCGGTATCCGTGGTGACTACCGCCGGGGTGTACATCGCCCTGACACGCCTGGCCGCGAAGCGCCGCCCTACCGCCATCCCCTCCATCGAAGGAGCCCGCGCATGACGTCCCCCACCACAGGCGCCCACCCCGCCCGCTACCCCGGCGCCGCCGAGCAACCAACCCTCGATACCTGGCAGGTGGGACCGCACAACCGATGGACGTTCGCGCACCTGGGGGAAATAGTTCCGACGGCGGCCATTACCCGCCGCTTCCCGGCCACCCCTGTTAGAGCTGCCGAGCGGTTGGACGCCCTTGAATTGCCCGCCCTGGCACAACGGCTGGAAGCGAGCTACACCGATGCTTTCCTGGTCCTGCACCGCAACGAGGTGATCGCGGAGTACTACCGCCCCGGCTTCGCCCCGGATGACCTTCACCTGGTCATGAGCGTTTCCAAATCCATGTGCGGACTGGTGCTGGGGGCTTTGGTGGGCTCAGGAGACATCGTGACATCCGCCCGCGTGGTCGACTACGTCCCCGAACTCGCAGGGTCGGCCTACGATGGACCCACCGTGCAGCACGTCCTGGATATGGCGATCCACCTCGACTACAGCGAGGACTATATGGATCCGTCCTCCGAAGTCCAGACCCACGACCGGTCCTCCGGCTGGCGCACCCGGCAAAGCGCCGACCCTGCGGACACGTACGCCTTCCTCACTACGCTCACGGGTAACGGCACAGTGGGTTCGTTCCAGTACTGCTCGGCCAACACCGACGTCCTGGCATGGATCATTGAGCGGGTTACGGGGCTGCGCTACTCGGACGCGCTCTCCAAGTATCTGTGGTCCAAGCTCGATGCTGGCCGGGACGCCACCATCACCGTCGATCCCGCAGGCTTCGGCTTCGCGAACGGCGGGGTCTCCTGCACCGCCCGCGACCTCGCCCGCGTGGGCCGGCTGATGCTCGACGGCGGCAAAGGTCCAGGCGGGAGGGTGGTGTCCGCGGGGTGGGTCCGCAGCATCCTCGACGGCGGGGACCCCCACGCCATGGCCGATTCCTCCTACACAGCGCTCCACCCCGGCGGCTCTTACACAAGGCAGTGGTGGTGCACGGGAAACGAGCGCGGCAACGTCACCGGCATTGGCATCCACGGCCAGTACCTTTGGCTGGATCCCACCACCGATACCGTGATCGTGAAGCTGTCCACGTGGCCGGAACCGGACAGCGACCACTTCCATGAACTCGACAACCAGTTACTCCTCGATGTCAGCCATGCAGTGGATCACATCACCGCTGACCACGGCGCCCGATACGACGCAAACACCGTAGGAACAGAAAGCAAGGAAAACGCAGCGTGACCACCCAGCTCTACACCAATGCCCGCATCTTCACCTCTGATACCCGCCGCTGGGCGGAGGCCATGATTGTCCAGGATGACCGCCTTCTCTACGTAGGGGACGCAGGCACAGCGGCGCGGTTGCGACCGGACGCCGCGGTCACGGACCTCGAGGGCCGTTTGGTAGTCCCCGGGTTCGTCGACGGCCACGCCCACGTGGTGGGCACCGGCGAAGCCTTGGGACAGGTCAGCCTGTGGGGCGCCAAGTCCGTGCAAGACATCCAGCAACGCATCAAGGCTCGGGATACCGAACGACCGGATGCCCACCGGATCCTGGCCACCGGGTGGCTTCACGGAGCAATACCTGGCGGCGTCCCGAACGCCGGCATGCTGGATGCCGTGGTCCCGGACAAACCCGTTTATGCCTTCGCCTACGACTTCCACTCGGTGTGGGTGAACTCCGCGGCGCTCACTGAACTCGGGATCACCGACGACACAGAGAACCCCCACGGCGGCACCATCAAACGCAACGCCGACGGGCATGCCACGGGCTACATCGACGAGAACGCTTTCTACGATCTGGTGCTCCCCTTCCTGGACTCCCAGGTCAGCGAGAATGAGCACTCGGCCAGCATCGCCGCAGTCCAGCAGGCCTACCGCGAAACCGGGGTCACCGCCGCGTGCGACATGGGCTTCAACGAGACGGACCTCGACGCCTTCAAACGGGCAGATAAGGACGGCACGCTGACCAGCCGACTCATCGCTTACTGGCGGGTTAACAACACCGGCTCTGTGGAGGACAACATCGCCCAGGTCCAGCGGGCGGCTGCGCTCGCCGTCGAGCATGAAACACCGTTCCTTCGGGTGGCGGGTATCAAGGTGATCATCGACGGCACCATCGACGGCTGCACCGCCACCCTGGGAATGCCGTACGCCGACGGGTCAAACGCCGAGCCGATCTGGAGCCTTGACGAGCTTGCGCCGGTGGTGGCGGCGGCGGATGCCGCTGGCCTCAAGGTTGCGATGCACGCCATTGGGGATGAATCGGTGCGGATAGCGATCGGCGCCGTGGAACACGCCGTGGCGGCGAACGGCCCCCGCGAACGCCGTCACAGGATCGAGCACCTTGAGTTGGTGGACAGGGCCGACGTCGATCGCCTCGCCGCGCTGGGGATCACCGCCAGCATGCAACCTGTCCACGCCGATCCCGCCATCAGCGAGAACTGGGCCGCCAAACTGGGTGACGAGCGGGTGGAGCGCGGTTTCCCATGGCCGTGGATCAAGGAGGCCGGCGCCTGCCTTGCCTTCGGCACCGACTCCCCCACGTCCCCGCACGCACCGTTGCCCAATATGTATGTGGCCACCACGCGTGCCTCTGCCTTGGACGCGTCCGCCGGAACCAACGTGCCTGACTTCGCGCTGCCACTGGCCGATTCGATCGAGCATGCAACGCGGGATCCTGCGTGGACCTGCGGCGCCGAGCATGAGATCGGACGGCTTGCAGCCGGCCTGTATGCGGACTTCGTTGTCCTGGACACCGATGTCTTCGCCGGCAACGCGGCCACACTCCTGGCTGTGAAGGTTGTGCGAACGGTGGTAGGCGGGCGAACCGTCTACGAAAAGGACTAACCGACGTCCCGGCGTCGGGCCTTTCCTCACGTGACGCACGGAACTGCGGTCCGGCAGGGCCTCAGGGCACAATGGGAGGCATGACCCTTACAACCTTTGCCCTCGTCCGCCATGGCCAGACCGACTGGAATGCGGAGCGCCGGTTGCAGGGCTCTACCGATATTCCACTGAACGACGTCGGCCGCGGACAGGCGCGCGACGCCGTCGCCTTCTTGTCGGATCGCTCATGGGACGCTGTAGTCTCCTCGCCGTTGGGCCGTGCCGCTGAGACCGCCGAGATCATTGCCGAGGGGCTGGGACTCAAGGTCGCGCGGCTCGTTCCGGAGCTGACCGAACGCAGCTTTGGACCTGCCGAGGGACTGCAGGCGGGCCCCGAGCTGGAGGCCCTGCGCATTCCGGGTGGATTCCGTGGCGGCGAGAGCGATGACGACGCCGCCAGCCGAGGCTTGGGAGCGCTCGAGGAACTGGCCGCAGAGTTTGCCGGCAAGCGTGTCCTGGTAGTTGCTCACGGCACCTTGATTCGGCTGACGCTCAACCGTGCCATCGGTCGCACCTTGGACAGTGTCCACAACGCTGTCTTGAACTTGGCCCATCACCACGTGACGGACGGCTGGGAGCTTGAGTACTTCAACGGCGAGCGCGTCACCGCCGACGCCAGGGTCTGATCCGGGGGAGGAGCCATGGAGTACTAGCTGGCGCCGGGACCCTCCGACCGGGCGGACAACGCCGCCGACAATAAACGGTCAAAGCTGGCAACTCCCTCCCTTTGCGGGACTGCCGAGATCTTGACGGCCCACTTTTGGGGAGCGTCGGCCTCAACCGCGAGGAGTCGCTTGGCGTGAAGCCGCAACCCGGGAAGCCCGCTGACTGTGAGCGGAAGAGGCTCGCCGCTGGCAATCAATCGGCGGAGTTGCTTCACAGAAAGCCTGTCGCGGGAGCTACCCGTCACCTCGACGATGGTGTCGTTCACTCTCTTGGTGAGCCCCAGCATGAAGCTCCGCTGACCAGCGATCGCCGGGATGGTGAGGATAGTGGCGAAAAGCGCAGTGAAGAGGGTCGTCGCACCCAAGCCTCCCAAGCCGGGCATGAAGGCCAGGGCAAGGCCAGGGACCAGGCCCAGAGCACTGAAAATAATGAACTTGACCATGGGGTTGTCGCCTGGCTTCCTCTCCCAGCGAACCACCGTCACGGAGTCGTGCTGCAATGGTTGGCGCACCGAATCATTCATCGTCAGGTTCCCTTCACTTCCATGAGCGCTTCGGCCAGGATGACTGCCTGGCGTGCTTCCCGCAGATCATTGCGCAGACCCTGGTCCCGGGTGGTTGGGCCGGATCGTGGGCCAGCGAGTTGGTAGATGACCCTGTTCAGGTTTTCCCGGTCGCGTGACAAACGCCGTGCCGACGTCAGCTTTGCCCTGCTGGCCTCGAGTTCGCGCAGCGACTGACCCACGGCCTCTCGTTGCGCTTGCAAGCGCCGCAGCTTTTCCGCGATCCGGAGTGCCTGGGTACGGCGCGTCGACACCATCTTGACTGCCGTGTCGTGGAGTTCCGCCAGGGTGGCGTACGTCTGCGGTTCGCCCGAGTACCGGTCCAGCTCTTCGCTGACACGGGCACGCCGACGCTCCCATCCCAGCAGTGCCACTTGGTACTTCTCCAAGAGCAGCGAGACGGAAGAGACTGCCTTATCCACGGCTTTCGCGCGCTTGCCCAGGTTCGAAGCAGCCGCCTCCAGCCTCAAGATGAAGGCGGCGTAGTTGTCAGCAGGCGGAGTATTGACCTGTGTGCCCATGTGCCACCCCCAAGCTCCCCGCACGCCATGCTCCCAAACGCCCTTGTCACGAGAATAGAGAGTTCAGGCGCGTTGGCATAGGCTTCCCGGTTCGAGGATCGGGCGGCCGGGGCGCCCGGTTATCTGGCTTCGAGCCGTGCCTTGAGTTGCTGCGCGTAGTCGCCGTAGGCTGCGGCAATTTCTTCCAGGTCAACAGTCTGGGGGAAGTCGATCACGGGCTGGTGCTCGGCGAGGTAGCTGGTGGTTTCTTCCACGACCGACTGTTCATCGAAGCCGCCCAATCCCGCCTCTGCAAGGAAATCCGGGTTGGTATGGACCAGGGATTCCCCGGTCTGCCCTTCGGATGCCCAACGCACCAGGTACTCGTTCTGATTCACAAGTTCGATGTCGAATGACTTCTCCATGGAAGCAGCCTACGCCGTCACGCCGCGGGTGATGACCCATTCCGGGCGCTGACCAACCCCAGCAGGATTTCCTCTTTGACTCCCAGTAGAGCGGCCGCAAGGCTCCCCATCAGGTCCAGCACATACTCGCTGCTGGCACTCCCGGCCAACACATCCATCACCAGCCCGTCTTCCTGGGCTACAAGGGTGCGGGCAATCCTGGCCGGATCCAAGACGGGCGAAAACTCTCCCGAGAGCGTTCCGGCGTCGATGATGTCACGGTAAATGCGTTCCTGGGCGGCGGTGAGCTCTTCCTGGATCCGGCGTTGTTCGGGATCCCGCAGCATGTGCGGCCAGTACTCGTAGAGAATGCGGGAGACGTCGTCGTCCAGCCCGGCGGTCGTTCCCGCGCTGATGACCGCGGCCAACCGGGCCGTGGGGCCCATGCCGGGGTCGATGGCCTCGTCGAGCTTTTCCAGGAACCTGTCCGACGATGCATGCACGGCAGCCGCAATGATCTCTGCGTGGCTGCCGAAGTAGTACAGCACAGCGTTGGCGGCCATGCCCGCCTCTGCGGCGATGGCACGCAGCGTGGCGCCCTCCGCGCCATCGCGCGCGGCCACGGCCTGGGCTGCGGCCACTATTTCCTGGCGTCGAATTTCCTTCTTGTGCACCTTTGCCACTGCCGCTCCCCCGGACTTCTGAAGATACCCCGACTTCTGAAGATATCTGTTGACTTTGACTCTAGACCGTTATTGAATGGCATTCAAATTTGAATGTGATTCAAATTACCGCTTCAACGAGGAGTCTCCGTGCCACAACCACCCTTCCCCGCCGGGCTCGCCAAGGGCCCTTTACCCCAGAACCCACCGTCCAAGGGCCTCAAGGCCGGCTCCATTGGTATCGGCCCCACCGTTGCCCTGGGCCTTGCTGCCGTAGCCCCCGCCTACAGCCTTGCCGTAACCCTTGGCTTCGTTGTCTTGGCTGTTGGCGCAAGCACCCCGGCAGCCTTCCTCCTGGGATTCGTGCCGATTCTGTTCACCGCCCTCGCCTTCCGGGACCTCAACAAGGAAATGCCCGACTGTGGCGGTGTTTTCGTCTGGATCACCCGCGTTTTCGGACCGGCAGCCGGTTGGTTCCTGGGTGGCTGGGTACCCCAAATGGCAACCTTCATTGCCAGCGCGGCGCTGGCCCAAGTGGCCACCACGTATCTGCTCAACTTCGCCGGCTTGGCATGGATCGCAGCGGAGCCCATCGCAGTGGCCGCGATAGCGTGCGGGCTGGTTGTCCTGAGTGCATGGATCGCTGCAAGGGGTATCGAGCTCTCCGCATGGGTTCAGTACGCACTGATTGCCTTGCAGCTGGTGGCTCTCGGCGGCTTCTGCGTCGCAGCGTTCACCGCGATGGCTACGGGCAACGCCACGGATGGCGCTGAAAAACCGGGCCTTGAATGGTTCAACCCTTTCGCATCCGGCGACGTGTCCGGGCTCGTTTCCGGCGTCATCCTGTGCCTGTTCATCTACTGGGGCTGGGATGCCCTGATTGCGGTCAATGAGGAAACCACGGACCGCAAGGGAACGCCCGGCAAGGCAGTGGTCATCACTACCGTCATCCTGCTGTTCTTCTACGTCGTCACGGCCACCGCCGCCGTTGGCTTCGCAGGAACCGCGGGCATCACGGATCCGGAAACCGTCTCCGATGTCCTCTCAGTCCTCGGCCCGCAGGCGACCGGCGACGTGTTCGGCCAGGTCATCATGCTGGCAGTGGGCCTCTCCGCGCTGGCGGCGCTCATGACCGTGGCTGTCAGCACTCCCCGGACCTGGCTCAGCATGGGCACCTATGGAGCCCTCCACCCGGCGACCACCACGATGCACGCCAGGCGCGGAACCCCCACAACGTCCATCACCTGGTGGGCGATTATTACCGTGGCAATAACACTGGGGCTGACGGCCATCAGCGCCGACTTCATCGGCCTGGCCATTCTGTCGGTGGGCCTCATGATCGCGGCCTACTACGCAGCGACGGCCATGGCTTCAGTGGTGTACTTCGCGCCACTGATGCGAAACTCCGTTTCCACCTTGGTCCTGAAGGGTGTCCTCCCCGGACTCGGCGCACTCCTGATGATCGGAGCGTTCGCGTACAGCGCAGTGGACATGCTGTCCCCTGAATACGCGGGGCTTTCGTGGTTGGGCATCGGTTCGGTCTTCTGGATCGGCATCGGCGCCTTGGCCCTGGGCCTGCTGGTCACCGCGATCTTGAAGCCCCGCCTCCGGCGCTTCTTCTCCGGCGAAGCCATCCCCCGTGGCAACGTCACCACCCGCCACCAACTTTCAACCATTCTCAGCAACGAAACCGAGGCATAAATGCGCATCCTGTCCATCGCAGCAATTCAAACCAACCCGGTCCCCCACGACCTCGAGGCCACCTGGGCACGATTCGAGGCCCAGGCCGAATCAGCCAAGAAGCTCGGCCCCGACGTGGACGTCATCGTGGTTCCCGAACTCCTGCTTGCGGCACCCGGAGAGTTCCTGATGCCGGACCCGGAAGGCGAAACCCGATCCGCCGCCCCCATCCCCAGCCCGCTGACCGACCGCATCTCGGCACTGGCCCGGCGGCTGAATGTGTGGCTCGTCCCCGGCTCACTGCTGGAAACTGACAACGGGAACACCTACAACACCGCAATCGCCGTCTCACCCCAAGGCGAAATCGTGGCACGCTACCGCAAGCTTTTCCCCTGGCGGCCCTTCGAAACCACCACTCCCGGGGATTCCTTCGTCACGTTCGATATCCCCGGCTGCGGACGCATTGGCCTGGCTATCTGCTTCGACGGCAGCTTCCCCGAGGTGGCGAGGCAACTGGCCTGGCTCGGCGCCGAAGTCATCATCCAGCCAACGCTCACCACCACCCGGGACAGGGCCATGGAGATCGTCATGTCCCAAGCCAATGCTTTCGCCAACCAGGTCTATGTGGTGAACGTCAACGGCGCATCCCCTTCCGGGGTGGGTGAAAGCGTCATCGTGGACCCCGAGGGCACCATCATGCAGCATGCTCGGGGCGGGGAAGAGATCCTCTTTGCCGTACTGGACCTGGACCGCGTTACCCAACTCCGACGCTACGGAACACACGGCATTAACCGCCAGTGGGCACAGCTTCGTGACCAGGAGGGCTTGCTGCCCTTCCCAATGTTCGGTGGCGCGCACTTCCGCTCGCCGGAGTGGAGCAACTCCAACACGGCGGGACAGCGCAGCGGGGTTACCTCTGCCTAGCCTGCCCCTCCCTTAAGGCATGAAGCGCGCGACGGCGACAACTCGCCGTCGTGCGCTTCATGCGTTTGTTGCGGCTGCTAAACCTCGGGGCGCCGCTCAACAACGGTTTCGGGAGCCGTGCGCCGTTCGACGACGGTGCGGCGGGTCCTGTTGGACATAGCGATGGAGATGATCAGGCCGATGACGCCCACCACCATCAGGATGTAGCCCACCAGAACCTGGTCCAGGAAGGGGATGAGTCCAGGGGCGAGCGCGAAAGCCAGAATAGCTCCGACGGCGATCAGGGCAATGGAAGAACCGATTCTCATAACGTGCTCCTCATGTTGGTCCGGCCCGCGGGAAATGTCTCCGGCCGGATCTGTGTGATCAGGATACTTACGATCTACCGCTCCCACCAGACATTGAGCGACGTGTTGATCAGCGGGGCAGCGCGCCAATCAGTGGCCGTAGCGAGCGGCTACCCGGGAGATGGCATCCTCTGGAGTCGGCGCCGGCCCGAAGACCTGCTCCTGGCGGGTTGTGTCGGCAACGTACTTACCGGTCTCGAACCATGCCACCATACTGGCCATGTCACCCACCAAAGGAAGGATCTTGGAGGTGACTTTGCCGAGTCCGGCAATGGCTCCCGCTGGAATGGTCATCACTTTGATCGGCTTACCGGCCCTGCGCCCGGCCAAGTCCGCAGCTTCCTGAATGCTCACGGGCCGGCTCCAGCCGATGTCGATGCGCTCCCCTTCAACGATGTCCGCATCCACCGCCTCCGCCAAGTAAGCGGCGACGTCACTGGCCAGGACGAACGTCAGCCGAGCGTTCTTGGATCCGAGCCACACAAAGCGACCCTTCGCAAAGGGATCGCCACCCATGCCGACCGCTTGGTCAAAGAAGGCACCCGGCCGCAGCGCTACAAACGGGACGCCAAGCTCCTCGAATTTGTCCTCCGCGAGCTTCTTGTTCCAAAAGTGGGGAATCTGCGGAGTTTGATCGCTGGTGACGATGCTGATCAACACGAAGCGGGGCACTGCGGCATGCTTGGCCGCCACCGCAAGATTGCTGTTCCCGTAGGTGTCGATCGCGTGGGCGTTCTTGTCATTTCGGGTATAGCCGGCGGCCGTGGAGATGGCCGCGGATACGCCGGTCATCGCAGTGATCAACGAAGCTGCGTCCAACATGTCTCCGCGGGCGATCTCCACACCCTTCGCCTCAAGCTTGTGGGTCTTGGACTTGGGGCGAACGAGCGCACGAACCTTCTTGCCGCGCTTGAGAAGCTCATCCACCACTTGGCCACCCAGAAAACCCGTGGCACCGACAACAAGGACAGGCAGGTCTTCGGCCACAGTTTCTCCTTGGGGGTCTCGTTCTTATGGTCAGTGGTAGCACGCGCCGATCCCCGCGGCTAGGCCTCCGCGCCCATCGCGAATTGCAGTGCACTGCCAGTGCAGTATGCTGCACTTATGGATGAAAGCACCACCACGCTCTCCCTGGCCATTGGCGCACGGGTGAAGCAAGAACGCCAGAACCGCGGATGGACCCTTGATCAGTTGGCCGAAGCCGCCGGCGTGAGCCGGAGAATGATCGTCAACGTGGAGCAGGGAGCAGCGAACCCCAGTGTCGGCACGTTGCTGAGAATCAGCGACGCCTTGGGCGTCGGACTTCCCGCCCTGGTGGAGTCACCGCGGCCGAAGCCCGTCAGGGTGGTCCGCAGCGGCGAAGGCGCCACCTTGTGGAGGAGCGGGCAGGGTGGCCGCGGAGTCCTGGTGGCGGGAACCGAATCTCCGGACGTGGTGGAACTGTGGGACTGGACGCTGGGACCGGGCGATAGCCACGGTAGCGAAGCCCATGCCGCGGGCACCAAGGAACTCCTTCAGGTCCACATGGGGTCGCTGACCGTAGACGTGGCGGGCCAGGCTGTAACTCTCGAAGTCGGCGACTCCCTGACCTTCCCGGGCGACGTCGCGCATTCGTATGCCAACTCCGGCAGCGAACCCGCCCGCTTCTCCTTGGCAGTGTTTGAGCCTGGAGTGGGTTCGGGGCATCGGCAGGAGACGGGTTCATGACCACTCGTAACCGCATCCCGGTTCCACCGTGGGGACTCGCGGTCGCGGCCATGATCTCGGTGCAGCTTAGCTCCGCATTTTCCGTGAACCTCATCTCCGAAGTCGGTCCGGCAGGAACTGCCTGGTTAAGGCTCAGCCTGGGTGCCATCATCTTCCTGGCCATCGCCCGCCCACCGCTGCGTTCCGTTCGCAGGCACGACGTGCCAACCCTGCTGGGGCTCGGCATTGCCACCGGACTGATGACCATCATGTTCCTCGCAGCAATTGAACGCATTCCCCTCGGCACCACCGTGGCCATCGAATTCCTCGGCCCCTTGACCGTCGCAGCGGTTCGCAGCCACAATCGTCGGGCCCTGGCATGGCCGGTGCTGGCACTGGTGGGAGTGATCCTGCTGACCGAACCCTGGCACGGGCAGATTGATGTGTTGGGCGTATTGTTCGCGACCATCGCAGCCGCAGGTTGGGGTGCCTACATACTGCTGACCCAAAGGATCGGCGATCGATTTACCGGTATCGGCGCACTCTCGCTCACGGTTCCCGTGGCCGCCGTCACCGCCGCAATCGTGGGAATTCCGCAAGCGGCGGGGCACCTCAGCCTGGGGGTCCTTGTGGCTGCCCTTGGAGTGGCACTGCTGATGCCCGTTCTTCCGTTCATCCTGGAGCTCATGGCCTTGCGCCGCATGACCTCCACAGCTTTTGGCACGCTCATGTCCCTGGAACCGGCTTTCGGCGTCCTCCTCGGACTCATCGTGCTGCACCAGCAGCCATCGATCGTCCAGTTCATCGGCATCGCCCTTGTGGTGTTCGCCGGCGCCGCGTCCCAGCGCGGCGGGGCCAGGAACCCGCCCCCACTGGCCGAACCCATCACCACGGCCCCTGCGCCGGACGCCGTACCCGCTGACCGCCCCATCAGGGACGCCTGACGCATGGAGGCCTGACGCACGACGGCGACCTGCCGCCGTCGTGCGTTTGTTGCGTTGGGCGCCGCGCGGCTCAGATGGTGATCGCGATCTTGCCGCGGGCCTTGCCGGCGTCGAAGTAGCGCATGGCATCGGGCACCCGGGCGAGCGGGTAGGTCCGGTCGATGGCCGGGGTCAATGTTCCCGCCGCCAGGAGTCCCGCGATGTATTCAAGGTCCTCCGCTCCCTGCGTGCCCACGATCATGGTGAGCCGCTGGCGGATGAACGGCGAGAGCGCCACAGCCCGGAATTGTCGGTCCAGGCTTCCGGTCCACGATCCGCCCTCCTCTCCACCGGTAATCACAGCCTTACCGGAAGCGCTGAGCGCCCGGCGGAGCTGGGAGATGGTGGGGTTTCCGGCGATGTCGATGATGACGTCATACTGTCCAGCGCCGTCAGCGAAGTCCTGCGCGGTGTAATCGATGACGTGGTCGGCCCCCAGGGTACGGACAAGGTCCAGCTTGGTGGTACTGGCCACGCCGGTCACCTCGGCGCCAGCTGCTTTGGCGAACTGCACCGCGTAGCTGCCCACGCCGCCTGATGCGCCGGTAACCAAGACTTTTAGCGGTTGCGGCATGGCACCTCGGCTGGGGTCGATGCCACCCGCCCGCAACGCAATCAGCGCCGTGCAGGCCGACACCGGGACCACGGCCGCCTGCTCGAAGCTGACGTTCCGAGGTTTGTGGGCGAGCTGGTTTTCGCGGGCCGACGCGTACTCGGCGAAAGAACCCTTGCCTGACCCGAAGACCTGGTCTCCCACCGCAAAACGCGTCACCTTCGCTCCAACGGCCTCCACAGTGCCAGCGAGATCGAGCCCGGGGACAGGGTTTCTGGGCGCTTTGAATCCGTAGGCCAAGCGCAACGCGTATGGCAGGCCCGAGGCGACGTGCCACGTACCACGATCCAGCCCTGCGGCAAGGACCCGAACCAGCACTTCGTTCTCCTTGATGGTGGGCCGCGGGATCAGCACCTGGTGCAGGACATCGGCCGAACCGTACGCCTCCTGCACGATCGCCCGCATGGTTTCAGAGGCCGGCGGGGCTTCTGACGGGTGTGATTCCTTGGCTTGCTGACCATTTGCCATGGCCGGTCCTTTCATTGCATTGGTGTGTTTCGATTTTTTCGTACGTTGTACCAATGACGCTACCGTACACTGTACTAAACCGCTAGAGGCCAGCTTGGAAAGAGGAAGACTCGTGACCACCGCAGCATCCCAACGCCTTCCACTCAGCCGGGAAAGGGTGCTTGAATGCGCCGTCGCGCTTGCCGACGAGTCCGGAATAGCGGCCCTGACCATCCGCACGCTCGCCCAAAGCATGGGAACCAAACCCATGTCGCTCTACTACTACGTGGCCAACAAGGACGAAATCCTTGATGGCATCGTGGACATGGTCTTCAGTGAAATCGACCTGCCCGCCCCCCATGGAGAATGGCGGGAGGAAATGCACCGGAGGGCTCAGGCAGTTCGATCCGCGCTCAGGCGCCACCCTTGGGCAGTCGGGTTGATGGAGAGCCGTTCCGCGCCCGGTCCTGCAACCCTTCGGCACCACGAGGCAACCCTCGCTACCCTGAGGACGGCGGGCTTCTCCATACAACTGACAGCCCATGCTTACGCCCTGCTGGACAGCTACATCTACGGCTTCGCCCTCCAGGAAGCAGCCTTGCCGTTCGAAGGCCGCGACACCGCGGCCGAGATCACCAACCCCATCATGGAGCGCTTCGCCACCGGTGAGTATCCGCACATGGTGGAGATCGCCGTCGAACATGTCCTCAAACCCGGCTACGACTTTGGCGACGAATTCGGCTTTGGCCTGGACCTCATCCTCGATGGCCTCAGCCGTTTGGCGGCAGGCGAAGGCTAGGATCGAATCCATGGCCAGGATTGAGGACTACGCGATTATCGGGGACCTGAACACGGCGGCCCTGGTGGGGCGAAGTGGTTCCATCGACTGGATGTGCTTGCCCCGATTCGATTCGCCCGCGTGCTTCGCCGCACTGCTGGACACTTCCGACGCCGGCCGCTGGCTCCTGGTACCGGCCGGGACCCCTGCGGACGGCAACTGCACCCGACGCCAATATCGTGAGGACACCCTGATCCTCGAAACCGAGTGGGAGGTGGACGGCGGCTCCGTCCGAGTCACCGACTTCATGCCGGTCCGCGACGACGCCGTGGACCTGGTCCGCATCGTCGAAGGCCTGTCCGGCGAGGTGGACATGCACATGGAGCTGGTCCTGCGCTTCGATTACGGTCGCGTGGTGCCCTGGGTCCGTCACAGCAAGCACGGCATCAGCGCAGTAGCAGGCCCGGACTCCGCATACCTCACCACCCACGCCCCGCTCGAAGGCAGGGACCGGCGGACGTACAGCGATTTCACCGTCCGTGCGGGCGACAAGGTTCCCTTCGTGCTCCGCTGGGCGCCGAGCCATGAGCGCGAGCCGAGGCGGATCGACCCCCACCGGGCACTCGAGGCCACCGAATCGTTCTGGCTGGAATGGATCGGCCGCAGCGAAATGACAGGGAAGTACAAGGAGCCGGTGGAACGGTCCCTGATTACCCTCAAGGCACTGACGTATGCGCCTACAGGTGGCATTGTGGCCGCCGCCACCACATCCCTGCCCGAACAAATCGGCGGCCCGCGCAACTGGGATTACCGCTATTGCTGGCTCCGGGACGCCACGCTCACACTCCAATCGCTGCTCGCCGCCGGCTACACGGAAGAGGTCGCGGCGTGGCGGGAATGGCTGCTGCGCGCTATCGCCGGCGACCCCTCCGAACTTCAGATTGTGTACGGGCTCGACGGCGCCAGGAGACTTCCGGAGGCAGACATCCCCTGGCTGTCCGGTTACGAAGGTTCACAGCCGGTCCGCACGGGAAACGCCGCGGCTCCGCAGCTTCAACTGGACGTCTGGGGTGAGGTTCTGGACGGACTCTCACTGACGCGGGCCGCTTCGCCTCCGGGCACCGTAGACAATTCCTGGGACATTCAGGTCGCGTTGATGGAGTACCTCGAAGGGGCGTGGGACCAACCGGACAACGGGCTCTGGGAAATGCGTGGGCCCCGGCAGCACTTCACCCACTCCAAAGTGATGGCGTGGGTTGCAGCCGACCGCATGGTCAAGGCCGTCCGGACCTCAGGACTGCCCGGTCCGCACGACCGCTGGGCAGCGCTCCGGAGCGAGATCCACGCCGACGTCATGGCCAAGGGCTTCGACGAGGAACGCAACACTTTCGTGCAGTCCTACGGGAGCAAGGAACTCGACGCGAGCCTGCTCCTGATACCCCGCGTTGGCTTTCTTCCCCACCGCCACCCCCGGGTCGCCGGGTTGGTGGATGCCATCCAGAAGGAGCTCACGGACGACGGCTTTGTGCTGCGATACCGCACCGAGGCAGGCCATGACGGACTACCAGGCAGCGAAGGCGTGTTCCTTGCATGTTCGTTCTGGCTGGTGGACGCATTGTTGGGTATTGGCCGCAAGGTCGAGGCCACCGAACTCTTCGAGCGCCTACTGACGCTGCGGAACGATGTTGGCCTGCTCAGCGAAGAATGGGATCCGCGTGCACAGCGGCAGCTTGGCAATACCCCGCAGGCTTTCAGCCACTTTCCGCTCATCCACAGCGCCTTGCAGCTCCATCACGGCGAAGCCCACAGCAGTGACACCCCACTGGTCCACCCCAAGCATCCCGGGAACGCGAGCGGCTCTACCCTTCGGAATGACCCTCGCCTTCAGTAGCGGACGGTTCGCCCTTATGGCTTGCTTCCTCCAAGTGCAGGTCCAGTTTCCGCTCGGCTTCACGCCTCCGCTGGCCGATGGTCCGCATCTGCTGTGTTGTGGGGTCTCCCCTGTCCTCTGACGCTGCGCCTGGCGGCGCGGCGGGCTGGCCATACTCTTGTTCGCCCATATGAAAATCGTCCCATCGCCCATGCATTTGCGGTAGCGGCAATTCCTGCGAGGTGATTCAGCCGCTTGCCAGGACGGCACCCGCGCACTTACTCTCAGGAGTGGAGAAACCATACTTGTGACAAAGGTATCCACTCTCCATCACCGCAGGGTCAACAATGTCTGCTCAGTCAGCACACCCCACTTTTTCCTCCTCTTCCTTGACGTCTTCCTCGGCGTCCCAGCCCCGCTGCGAACAATGCGGCACCAGCCAACACCTCATGGTTGACACCATCGATGCCCACTCCGACCTCTCGGCCGGACTCGTCGAGGTTGGCTACAACTGCAGGAATTGCGGTTCCTTCCGCGAGCACGCAGCAACCGTGGCAGACGTTGCGGAGGTCCTGAACACTTCAGCGAAACTCCCAGGACTCCTGCAGTTCGGAAAGCACTACCTGCACTGTGGAGTCCCCATGCACACGGGCGCCGGCAAACGGAGCTTGCTGACCGCTGGTTTCTCGAGCCGAAACGTTGATCCTGAACTTGAGGCCTACCTCAACACTCGCGTGCTGCATTGCGATGAGTGCGGATTCCAGATGGAGATTCCGGACTAGGCTTCCGCACCGCCCGCAAACGTAAACAAAACTGCCCGACGGCGACTACCGCCGTCGGGCGTTTTGCTGTGCCATCAGCCCGGCGGAAGCCTTGGGTGTGCTCGCCGGCCCGGGTAGCGTGAACGGCAGACAGGTTGCCCCCGCAGCGAGCGGACGATTGCAAAGGAGCTGGCCCATGAGCAGGTCCCACCGAACGTCACAGCACCAACCCAACACGGCAGTGGAGCTGAACCCGTTGTTCAGCAGGCCGGGAGAATCCACCCTCTTTCCCCGGTTCACCCTTCCCGAGGGCGAGGCCCTGCCGTCCACCGCATATCAAGTTGTCCATGATGAAGCGATGCTGGATGGGAATTCCCGGCTGAACCTCGCGACCTTCGTGGGGACGTGGATGGAACCAGAAGCGGCCACGTTGTACGCCGAGACGTTCGACAAGAACATGATCGACAAGGACGAGTACCCGCAAACGGCGCTCATCGAAACCCGGTGCTGGCGGATGCTCGCGGACCTCTGGAACGCTCCGGATGCCGAAAAGAGCATCGGCACGTCCACGATCGGATCTTCGGAGGCTTGCATGCTGGGCGGCCTGGCGCTGAAGCGTCGATGGCAGCATGCCCGGCGTGCCGAGGGCAAGTCCACTGATAAGCCCAACCTCATCCTCAGCTCGGCCGTCCAAGTGTGCTGGGAGAAGTTCTGCAACTACTGGGATGTGGAGGCCCGCTTCGTTCCGGTATCAGCTGAACACCCCATGCTGGACGGCCATGACCTGGACCAGTACGTGGACGAGAACACCATCGGCGTCGTCGCGATCATGGGCGTCACGTATACCGGCGTCTACGAGCCCGTTCAGCTCATTTCCGAAGCCTTGGACGACATCCAGGCACGCCGTGGCCTGGACATTCCCATCCATGTTGACGGCGCTTCCGGAGCGATGGTGGCTCCGTTCCTGCAACCGGAGACTGTATGGGATTTCCGTCTCCAGCGGGTGGCCTCCATCAACACCTCCGGCCATAAGTACGGGCTGGTTTATCCCGGGCTCGGCTGGGTGGTGTGGAGGGACGCAGCGGCACTCCCTGAGGACCTGATCTTCCACGTCAGCTACCTCGGCGGGGACATGCCCACTTTTGCCCTTAACTTCTCGCGACCCGGCGCCCAAGTGTTGCTGCAGTACTACCTCTTCCTCAGGCTGGGCTTTGCAGGATACCGGTCCGTCCAAGCCACGTCCCGCGACGTTGCGCTGTATCTTTCCACCGAGATCGGAGCCATGGAAGCCTTCACCCTCTGGAGCGACGGTTCCGACATCCCGGTTTTCGCCTGGCAGCTCAACGACGGGCACACCGAACATTGGAACCTCCACCACTTGTCCGAGCGCCTGCGAATGAACGGCTGGCTGGTTCCTGCCTACCCCCTGCCTGAAGGGTTGAGCGACGTCACGGTCCAAAGGATCGTGGTCCGCAACGGCTTCACGCGCGACCTCGCCTCCAGCTTCCTGGCTGACCTCAAGAAGGAAGTGGACTACCTCGACAGCCTCACAGCACCCATGCCCGCGGACAAGCAGGCACAGGGCTTCCACCACTAACCCTTGGAGGAGTTGCCATGTGCCGTCTCTTTGGACTGCATGCCGGTCCCCGGCCCGTCCGTGCCACCTTCTGGCTGCTGGACGCTCCGGACAGCCTCTCCGTGCAGAGCCGCCGGGAACCTGACGGAGCGGGCATAGGCACGTTCGGGGCGGACGGAAAACCCCATGTGGCCAAGCAACCCCTCGCCGCATGGGAGGATCACGCCTTCGCCCGTGAAGCTCGAGACCTGAAGAGCACCACGTTCCTGGCGCACGTCCGATACGCCAGCACCGGCGCGCTCACCCTGGCCAACACTCATCCGTTCGAACAGGATGGACGCCTGTTGGCGCACAATGGCGTACTCCACGGCCTGGATGAACTCGACCGCCGCCTTACCGAGCTCGGGGTCATGGATTTGGTGCTGGGACAGTCGGACAGCGAACGCCTTTTCGCGCTGATCACTGCTGAAACCCGCAGGTCGGGTGGGGACATCGGAGCAGGCATCACCCGGGCGATCAGCTGGATTGCCCGCGAACTGCCTGTCTTCAGCCTGAACTTCATCCTGTCCACGGCGACCGAACTATGGGCGCTCAGGTACCCGGCAACCCACCCCTTGTATGTGCTGGAAAGGGATCCGGCCGCTGCTCCGGATCCGCCCGCGCCACTAGACGTCCGAAGCAGGCGAATCCATTCCCGCAGTACAGAGCTTGCCCGATCTCCGCACGTCCTCTTTGCGACCGAGCCCATGGATCACAACCCGGGCTGGCGCCCCATGGCCTCCGGCGAACTGGTTCACGTCGGCCCGGACTTGGCCGTGACGTCCACAGTGCCTTTCCCTGCCGACCCCGTGCACCTGCTCACCCTCGCGGACCTCGAACCTTCCGCAGCGGCGTCCCAACGGCCGTAACCGCAGCCGCAGCAAGCCGCACCCAACGCAACAAGCGCACGACGGCGACCTGCCGCCGTCGTACGCTTTCGCCGCCGGCGCCCGGCTTCAGCCCGCGGCTGGTGGCGCCTTCCTGTTGAGGAACAATGCCACGGCCAATGCCGCTGCGAGGCAAAGAACTGCGTTGACGGTGATCGCTACCGTGACGCCGCTCAGCACGGCGGTCGCATCGCTGGCTCCGACCGCCAGCAACTGGGCAGTGAACACCGCACTCATCACGGGGATCCCCATGGTGATGCCGATCTGCTGGCTCATGGTGGCCAGTCCGGTCGCCATTCCCTGCTCGATGTCGGGCAAGCCGGAGGTGGCCGTGACCATGAAGCCGACGATGACCACGAGGTTTGCGACGCCCCCAACAAACGTCGCCACCAACAACAATCCGATGGAAGCGGGTTCTGCGCTGAGCAGGACCAAGACGCCAGTAGCAGCGGCCTGCACTACAAACCCGTAAACGATTGCCTTCTTGTTGCCCACCATCGCGATCACTTTTGGCCCGAGGAGGCCGCCCAGAACCGTGCCCAAACCGAGGACGGCGAAAGAAAGTCCGGCACCCAGCGGCGTATAGCCGAGGACCTGCTGAAGGTAAAGGGTCAGCAGGAACACCAGCGACGTCTCGGTGACGAACGCAAGAACCCCGGCGATATTGCCCCACGCTACGCTCGAACGCTTCAGGACTCCGAGGGGGACCAACGGGTGCTGGGCGCGGCTTTCAACCGCAGCGAAGATGGCAAAGAGGACGACGGCGGCCGCAAGCGCGCCGAGCGTCAGGGAATCGGCCCATGAATGTTCTGCCGCCCGGGTAAGGCCGAAAATCAGGGCAAGAAGGCCCAGGGTGACCGTGATGGCTCCAGGTATGTCGAGTCGACGCTTGATGTTCGGCTTGCTTTCGGACAGCACCACAGGCGCAACCAGGAGAACGGCAACTGCGACGGGTACGTTGATGAAGAACGCCCAACGCCAACTGAGGAGATCGGTCAGCAGCCCGCCAAGGATGGCGCCGGTGGTGAATCCGGCGGCCATCAAGGAGCCGTTCAGCCCGAGTGCCCTATCCCGAAGTGGGCCTTCGGGAAAAGAGCCGAGCAGCAGCGAAAGTGCTGCCGGCACTACCATGGCCGTGGCAACACCCTGCCCGATCCGCGCGGTCAGCAACAGCGCCGGTTCGGTGGCCATCCCGCCGGCCAGTGATGCCCCGCCGAGCAGTGCCATGCCGATCAAGAACAGCTTCCGGCGGCCGGCAACGTCAGCCACCCGACCGAACAGGAGCGTAAGACCGGCGGCGCACAGGGCAAAGGCAGTGGCGATCCATTGGAGGTTATCCAAGGAAAAGCCCACGTCCGCGCCAATGGTTGGCAGGGCAACGTTGAGGATGGAGAAGTCGACGGCAAGGGTGAAGCTTGCGGTCAGCAGGACGACCAGTGCCAGGTGCTGCCTGGTGGTCATGCCCCGTGCTGATGACTTGCTGGTGAGTTCGTTAGTTGCTGGCATGGGTTCATCGTGGACGGCTTGGTACGTGTCAACCACCCCCTGCCGTGGCTATCACTGGCAGTGACAGGACAATGCCTGCACGTCACGGAACAATGGGCGAATGGATACACACAATGAACTTGGGGAGTTCCTTCGCGTTCGTCGCGCCGCTCTGCAGCCGGAAGACGTCGGAGTGCTGAACTACGGTATCCGCCGCGTCCCGGGCCTCCGCCGGGAGGAACTCGCCATGCTGGCCGGCGTCAGCACCACGTACTACACGCGGCTGGAGCAGGGCCTCAGCACCAATGCCTCCGAATCCGTCATCAACGCCATTGCCCGCGCCTTGAACCTGGACGACGACGAACGGGCCCACCTCTTCGACCTTGCGCGCCCCGGAAAGGGCAGGCGGCGCGTCCCTGCCAAACCAGACAACGCGCGCCCCGGAACGTTGCGGCTGATCCAGTCCATGGCCAGCACTCCAGCCGTGGTCCTGGGCCGTCGCAGCGACGTACTGGCGTGGAATGCGCTCGGGCACCGGCTCGTTGCCGGCCACCTGGATTACACAGCTCCGGAGAGGCCCTCCACCCGTCCCAACATGACCCGAATGCTGTTCCTTGACGAGCACACGCGCGAGCTCTATGCGCGCTGGCCGGAGGAGGCCAGGCGGGCTGTCGCGTCCCTGCGCCTGATGGCAGGCAAATCGGCCGACGATCAGGAGTTGGCTTCCTTGGTTGGGGAGCTCACGTTGAAGAGCCAGGACTTCGCGAAATTGTGGGCAAAGCACCCGGTGGAGAACTGCATGTCCGGGCTGAAATACATGCATCACCCGGAGGTGGGCTACCTGGAGTTGAACTTCGAAGTACTCACACCGCCCGACGAGTCAGGGCACCGCGTCCTCATGTACGCCGCAGACCCTGGAACCCCGGGGGCAGAGGCGTTGCAGCTTCTCCAAACCGCTGGAAACATCGAGTCAGATGCGCCCAGGACGCCAGTGGGCAGGGCGACCAGATGAAGGACCGCGTTGTTGCCGACACCGAAGTGACGGCAGAACCTAGGCTGTTTTCCACATAGGTGAATCCGGGGCTGATGGTGGTGGGGCTGTCGTGACAGGGTTTTCGTATGGAGAGCGCAGGGTGGGTGTTGGAGCGGCGGGCGGATGTTGCCGATGCTGGTCTCCTGCTCGCTGCCCCCTCCGCCGGGACGGCCATGTCGTTGCCGGTCCAGCCCGCCACTGCATTCGTTGAGGGCCCGACGACGGTCACCACCCTCGCGGACGATCCGCTAAGGGCCGGGCTCCTTCCCGGGGTGGATTCGACCGGCCAGTCCGCGGTTCCCGCAACAGTCACCGCTGCGGACGGCGGAGCGGACGCCGGGCACCCGGCGGAGACATCGGTGGTCGCTGGGGCGGGGACATCGGCCGCTGGAGGTCCGGGATCTGGGAGGCCGGGCTCGGACGCTCCGGCTGGGCCGTCCTTGGCTTTTGGACCCGTAAGCGGTTTGCGCGCTGGTGGGCCCGGGTTGGGTGAGGCCCTTGAGGTGGGGGCGGCTGCAATCGACGAGGTACGGGCCTGTGCTGTTGATGAGGCCGGGCTGTTTGGTTTGGTGGAGGCGGCGGATTTCGCCGGCCGGGTTGAGGATATGTCCCGGTCTCTGGAGTATCTGCAGGTTCTCGCGGCGCAGGCGGTGGAACGGACCCGGAGCGAGGCGCAGATGGCGCAGATGGCGCGGCGGGGGTCGGCGGCTACAGCGCCGGAGTGGCGGACCGGGTGGACTGAACCGGGTTTGACCGACACGGGTGCGGGTGTAGTCGACCCGACTGCCACTGTGGTGTTGGGTGCGGAGGGTAGTGCTGGTGCCGTGTTGGGTGCGGAGGCTGAAAGTTCCGCTGCCGGTCTCTTGGATGATGGGTACCGGAACGCCGCGGAGTTCCTGCGGGCCCGATTGCGGATCGGTATCGGGGAAGCCCGGCGACGGCTTGCCCTCGCCGCGGAGGTCCTGCCCCAGACGGGAATGACCGGCCAACACGTCCCGGCCCGGCGGGAGATCCTCGCCGAAGCCCTCGCCACGGCCCAAGTACCGTCCCGGTCCGCGACCATCATCAGCACCGCACTGGACAAAGTCCGGCACCTGACCGAACCCGAAACCCTCACCCGGATGGAACACGCCCTCACCGCCACCGCCCGGCAGTCCGACCCCGACTTCCTCACCAAAATCGCCAAACGCTGGGCCGACCTCATCGACCAAGACGGCCCCGAACCCACAGAAGAAACCCTCCGCCAACTCCAAGGCGCATTCCTCCGCCGCCGACG
>NZ_JBPFSF010000010.1:0-223046 GCF_051106045.1 Paenarthrobacter sp. FR1
TTCAGAGGCCGCACGCCAAGCCTGCTACCCGGACTTCATCGAGCACTACAATCAACGCAGGCCACACACCGCACTCAAAGGCGCCTCACCCATCAGCCGCGTCACCAACCAACCGGGATAGTACACCTAGTGGCCCCGCAAGCACGCGAAAAAGGGACCGGTTCAGTTGAACCGGTCCCTTTTTGTGTGCAATCGCTCAACGCTCTCTCACTTCCCACCCCCTAAAACCCGGACGCTCTCTCACTTCCCACCCCCTAAAACCCGTACGCTCTCTCACTTCTTTCAGGCAAGTGAGAGAGGGAGCCGGGAATGGGGGTGGGATGTGAGAGAGGGAGTCGGGAATGGGGGTGGGATGTGAGAGAGGGAGCCGGGAATGGGGGTGGGATGTGAGAGAGGGTTACTTTTCGTCGGGTCCCAAGTCAGGCCCGACGGCGAAACTCACCTCGCGCGTCGCGCTTCCGTGCAGTTCCAGGATGGCGAGTTCGTTGGCGCCTTCCCGGATCAGCGGACCAGGAACGTAGAGGGTGCGCTGCGGACCACGGCTCCAGTAGCGGCCGAGGTTGAAGCCGTTGATAAACGCATTGCCTTTGGTCCAGCCATCCAGCCGGAGGAAGCGGTCTCCGGGGCCGTCGGCTTCGAAGGTAGCAAACGAGACTGATGGGCCAGCCACTCCCGCGGTGGTGCCGCCAACAGGCAGCCCGGTCGCCGCCTCCCGGAACGCCGCCAGAGAATCAAGGTCAACAGCACCGATTTCCCAGTCCAGGACCTCCACTCCGTTCAGCAGCGCGGGCCCCATCAGCCCCTTGGATTCGCCGATCCTCTGCCCATAGTTCACGCGGCCTTGGTCCTCGAGGAGAATTTGCAGGCGGCCCCCGGCGGGCACGGCGATGGTGCGCTCGCCCAGCTCCCGGCTCAGCGTCCCCAGGGGAAAGCCATCCAGGAAGAACTGCGCGCGGTCCCGTACCTCGGAGAAGGACAGGATACCGCCGGTCTCCAGTGACGTCTGGTACAAGGAGAATCCGCGGTAGCGCCCCGTCACTTCCACGGGCGGGATCGGCCCAGGAACCTGAGATGCAGCCACGGCAGCAGAGAGCAGGTGCACGGACTCGGAGACGGTCACCACAGAAGTTGGCAGGGGAACCCGCTCAGAGGGGACCTCCTCCGGTACCGGGAAGTGTTTGGCGATCACGTCCCGGAAGGCGAAGTACTTGGCTGTGGGGTGTCCGTCTTCGGACAGTGGGGCGTCATAGTCGTACGAGGTGATGGTGGGCTCGTAGATACCTTTGTCGTTGGCACCGTTGGTGAAGCCGAAGTTGGTTCCGCCGTGGAACATGTAAATGTTTACCGAAGCACCGGCGGTCAGCAGGGCGTCCAGTTCGGCGGCGGAAGCAGCGGCACCGGTGGTGTGGTGGTGGGTGCCCCAGTTATCGAACCAGCCGTTCCAGAACTCGGCGCACATCAACGGCCCGGTAGGCTGCCGCTCGCGCAGGAAGGCCAAGCGCTCCTCGGCGCGGGAACCAAATGTTCCGGTCTTGTGCAGTTCAGGCAGGGAGCCGTCCTCGATCATGGTCCCGAAGGGCTGGTCGCAGGTGAACAACGGAACGTCCACACCCGAGCGCTTGGACAGGTCCACCAGATGCTGGAGGTACTCCTTGTCCTTCCCGAAAGCGCCGTACTCGTTCTCAATCTGCAACAGGATGACCGGTCCACCATGGGTGATCTGCCGCGGCACCACCACTGCCAGGACGGCCTCCAGGTAGGAGGATACGGCCGCCAAGTAGCCCGGCTCGCTGCTGCGCACACCGACGGTCGGGTCGCTGAACAGCCAAGTCGGCAACCCTCCGTTGTCCCATTCGGCGCAAATGTAGGGGCCGGGACGAACGATCGCCCTCATGCCCTCGGCCGCCACCAGGTCCAGGAAACGGCCCAGGTCCAGTCCGTCGTCGGTATGGAAAGAACCGGGAACGGGTACGTGCTCATTCCAAGGCACATACGTTTCGATGGTGTTCAATCCCATGAGCCGGGCCTTATGGATACGGTCAGCCCACAGGTCCGGGTGCACACGGAAGTAGTGGATGGCTCCGGAGAGGACGCGGAAAGGTTCGTCGTTCAGGAGGAAGTCCTGATCGCCGATTGCGAAGGTGTCCAAGGAATGTCCTATCGGGGATTACGCGGAGCGGAGCACGGCGTGGAAGGCGTACGAAGCATTGCTCCAGATCACGAACAACAGCGGTGCGGGGGCCAGTGCGATGCCCAGGACCGGCTGCATCACGGCGGCGGACACGATGATTCCCAGCAACACCAGCATGGCCAGGCTCAAGTACCAGCGCTGCACAGCCAAGAACAGTGAGGCCTTCAGGATGCTTTTCATGCTCGCTTCGGGAAGGAGCACGACGCCGGCGATCGCCGTGACGGTGAGGCTCACCGTCACGGCGGCTACTACCACAATCAGCGGCACCAGAAGTGCAGCACCTGGAACGGTCTGGGCATTGCTCTGGAGCACGGCCAGGTCCACACCGAGGAATAGCAGCACGGCCACGGCACCTGCCCCGAGCAGTGCGGCTTTCGCGAAACTGCGCTTGTACCCCCGAAGGAAAGCGGCAACCGGCTTGACCGCGCCGCCGTCGTCGTTCAATGCGCGGAACGCGGCGAAGATGCCGGCGAGTGACGGCGCGATGGTGACCGACAGCGCCAGGAAGAACGGCCAGGCGGCCGCGGGGTCGGCCACCAAGGCAAGGCAGAGCACCAGCGGAGCATTGGCCACGGCAAGCAGGACGTTCCCGGCCAGGAAAGTGTAGATGAATCCGAAAATGCTCCCGAAGGTCTCGAATCCTGGCCCGGCCCACCGCCGCGGTTTAGCGCTCACGGAACTCATCCTTTCATTCCGCTCGTCGCGATGCCCTGGATGAAGTAGCGCTGGCCGATGAGGAAGATGATGAGGATCGGGATCACGGAGATTACCGAGCCGGTCATGATCATGGCGTACTCGGCGTCGAACTGCCCCACGAAGGACCGCAGGCCAAGCTGCACCGTCCAGAGGCGGTTGGACGTGAGGTAGATGAACGGACCCATGTAGTCGTTCCACGTGTTCACGAACGTGAGCAGTGCAAGGCTGGCGAGGGCCGGCTTGGACAGGGGCAGGATCACGCGGGCCCAGATGCCATACTCGCTGAGGCCGTCAATGCGGGCTGCTTCGCACAGCTCGTCGGGGATGGTCATGTAGTACTGGCGCATCAGGAACACACCGAACGCGCCAAACGCCTGCAGGAGTATCAACGCGTTGAAGCTGTTGGTCAGGCCAAGGTTCTGCATCATGATGTACTGCGGCACCATGTAGGCCTGCCACGGAACGGCGATGGTGCCGATGTACGCGAGGAACAGCACGTCACGGCCCGGGAAACGGACCTTGGAGAAACCATAGGCAGCCAGCGAGCCCGTGAGGACCTGCAGGCAGGTGATGATCACAGCGAGGTACAGGGAGTTCTGCAGGTAACCCATCATGGGGATACGGGTCCAGATGTCCGTGTAGTTGCTCCACACGAACTCCTGCGGAATCCACTGGATGGGAACCGTGAGGACCTGGTTGTTCTCCTTCAGCGATGAGGACAGCATCCAGATGAACGGCACCATGAGCGCCACCACCAGAACTACCAGGACACCGTAGATCACGATGTTCGCGGTGCGCTTCTTCTGCTCGCGCGGGGACCGCTTGCGGTCAGTACGACGGCGGTCTTCCGCGTTTGGTGCGCCGTTCGGGAGCGGGGCTGCGTCCCTCACATGAGTGGCTTTGAGGTCTTCGGCCATGTTGGTCATCAGCGTTCCCTCCGCTGTTGGATCTTGAACTGCAGGACGGTAACCGTCAGCACGATGATGAACAGGACCAGCGAGATGGCCGAGGAGTAGCCGAACTTACCCTCGCCGATGCCTTCCTGGTAAATCAGCTGGGACAGCACCGTAGTGGAGCGGCCGGGGCCACCGTTGGTCATGACCACAATCAGGTCGAACACCTTGAAACTGGAGACAGTCAGCATGACCACCACAAAGAACGTGGTGGGACGCAGCGACGGGATGGTGACGTTCCAGAAGCGCTGCCAGGCGCTGGCGCCGTCCACTTCAGCGGCCTCGTACAGCTCAGTGGGGATCGCCTGCAGGCCGGCCAAGTACAGGACCATGTAATAGCCCATGTCCCGCCACACACTGGTGATGATGACCGCCGGCATGGCCCAATCAGAGCTGGAGGTCCAGCCGGGCGGGTTGGCGATGCCAATGGCACCGAGGAACTGGTTGATGGGGCCGCTGTCCGGGCTGAACAGCATGTTCCAGACCACGGCGACAGCAACCAAGGACGTGATGTACGGGAAGAAGATGGCTACCCGGAAGAAGCCGATGCCCTTGAGGTTGCGGTTCAGGAGCATCGCAAGAATGAGGGCGAGGGCCATGGTGAGCGGGACGTGGCCAAGTGCGTAGACCACCGTGTTCCGCAGGGCGATCCAGAAGGAGTCGGACGCGAACATGCGCTCAAAGTTGGCCAGGCCTACCCACTTGGGGGCACTGAATGAGGTCCATTCCATGAAGGAGAGCGCGAAAGCGGCCACGACTGGAATGAGGGTGAAGGCCAGGAAACCAAGGAAGTTCGGAAGAATGAACGTCCAGCCGATCAGCGTATTACGCCGGGCTTGCTTCCTGTTGCCGCGGCTGTGCACGGGGGCAGGCGCCTGGGTGATTGTTTCTGTAGTCATGATTGACCGCTCCCGGGGCGGGGGCGTTCCTCCATTTCAGGATGAGGAGAGTTCAGGTCCGGTTCCGGTGCCGCATCCAGGACGCGGCACCGGAACCAGGGGAGCAGTGCCGGGCGGCTCTTACTTGCCCAGGACTTCGCCCGTGACGCGCTTGCCCATCTCAGCGATGCCATCGGTGACGGAGCGCTCGCCGACCATGATGAGGTCGTGCTCCTGGTTGAGGATCTTGTCCGTGGCGGCGGACTTGTCGCTGACAGGCATCTCCAGGGCTGTGGTATCCGGAGTGAAAGCCTTCTTGGAAAGCTCGTCGGTGGGCAGGCCGTCAAGCTTGAAGTACTCGGCGGTGACGGACTCGTTCTGCAGGGCGGGCACAACACCGATCTTGGAGATGGCCTTTGCGCCCTCTTCTCCGGCTGCCCATTCGATGAACTTCTTGGCCTCATCGGAGTGAGTTGCGTTCTTGTTCACGGCGAACGCCGTGGGCGAACCGAACGTGGTGACCTTGCCGTCGTCGTTCTTCTGCGGCAGGGGAGCCAAGCCCCAGTTGACGGTGGTCTTGCCGTCCTTCTTGGCCTGCAGGATACCTGCGGTGTACCAGGTCCCCATCGGCATCATGGCGGCCTGGCCGGTTTCAAACATGGTCCGGTAGCTGGTCTTTTGGCTCTTGGCCGTGCCGAAGTCCAACGTGGCGCCGGACTTCTGCAGATCCAAGGCGGTGTTGTATTGGTCCTCGAAGAAGCCGTAGTCGCCGCTGTTCTGGTCGGCGCCGTTCTGTGCAGCTGCGATGGCCTGGACCACCGAGCGCCAGATGTGGTGGTAGGTGCCGTAGACCTTCTTGCCGTCAGCTTCCTTTGTGAGCTTCTTGGCGAGCTCCGAGTACTTCTCCCATGTCAGGTCCTTGGGCTCTTCGATGCCGGCAGCCTTGAAGAGGTCCTTGTTGTAGTAAAGGAGCCAGAAGTCCTGACGGTACGGAGCCGCGAAATACTTGCCGTCCATGTCGAAAGCGTCCAGGCCGGCGAGGTTGTCCTTGCCCACCTTGTCCACCACGCTGTTGATCTCCTGCAACTGGCCGTTGTTGGCGTAGCGCGAGTAGTCAATGACGTTCTTCATGGTCAGGACGTCAGTGGTGTCTCCACCGGCCAGCATGGTGGTGACCTTCTGGGGATAGTCGTCAGCAAGGATGTCCACCGGTTCAATGTCCACGGTGGGGTTGGCGGCTTCGTAACCGTCAAAGAGGGCCTTGAACTCCGGGGTGCCCTCGTAGTTCCAGACCGAGACGGTCAGTTTGGTTTTGCCGTTGGCCGCCGGTTGTTCGGCGGGACCGGCTGCGCCTGCGCAGCCAGTGAGTCCAAGCCCGGCAGTCACCGCAAGGGCGATTGCGGCGAGGGTTGTGCGCTTCATTGCGTTCTCCTTTAGTACTGGGTTTCAAGTTTGCCGCAGGTGCGGCGTGTGACGTGGTGGACCTAGGCGCTGAGGCCAAGGTCCGCGTGGACTACCTGGGCCAGGAGGTCCTTGCCGGCGAGGTACCGTTCAAGGTCGTCCAATGCGGCATCGGACATCCGGCGGGTTTCGGTCCCAAGTGAGCCAGCGATGTGCGGGGTGAGGATCACGTTGGGAAGGTCGTACAGGGTAGATTCCGCCGGCAGCGGCTCGGGTTCCGTAACGTCCAGCAGGGCGGTGATCCGGCCGGTGGCGCATTCCTTCTCGAGTGCTGCCGTATCAACCAGCGAACCGCGTGCGGTGTTGATGAGCGTTGCGTGGTCCTTCATGGCGCTCAATTCAGCCGTACTGATCATGTTGCGGGTCTCAGGCAAGGCCGGGGCATGGATGGTGACGACGTCCGAGACCGGCAAAAGCTCTGGGAGCGTTACCAAGGTGCCGCCCGCAGCCGCCACTTCCAGCGGATCAGCGTATGGATCACTGACCAGGCACGTGACGTCCTGGAGTTGCTGGACCAGCTGGACCACGCGACGACCGATGCGGGAGAAGCCGATCACGCCCACAACGCGGCCGATGTTGCCGAGCTCGCCGCGATCACGGATGTAACTCCAGTCTTCGCGGAAGGTCCGGGAATCGTTGGCCAGGACGTGGGCCTTCTTTCCTGCCAGGACTATCGACGCGAAGGTGAACTCCGCTACCGGGATGGCGTTGGCATCGGCGCCGTTGGTAACGGTAATGCCGCGATCCCAGAGTTCTTCGCTGACGAAGCTGCGCACTGTTCCTGCGCAGTGGAACACTGCCCGAAGCTTGGGCATCCGCTCCAAACGCTCGGCGTTGAGCTGCGGAACTCCCCAACTGGTGAGGAGGATTTCCACCTCCTCCAAACGGTCGGCAAGCTCGGGGGCATCCAGGGAATCCGTCCACGGCTCGTCGCCGAGGTCGACCAGTCCAGCCAGCCGCTCCAGTCGCGTGGAATCGAACTGGTCAGCAAAGGTTCCGCTATTCATGACCAGCAGTGCCTGGGGCTTGAGCGACATTGAGGGGATCCTCCCTTCGGATTTTCGTCGGCCTGTTCGACCGTGATTTATGTGTTGCATCACATCTAATAATCAGTACATACTCATAAACAAGACAGTTCATTCAACTCAATCGAGCTTGATCTGAAACGTTCAAACTCGAACAAATGAGAGAAGAATCCCTATGGCTACCGGCACCGCCGCCGTTGAAGCGCCGCCCCTCTCCACCGCTTGGGGCGACAAGGCCCAGGCGTCCACGTTGACGGATTCGCTCCGCGGCTCCCGGGACCGCCTCACCGTTCGTCCAGCCTCCGACGCTGGATGGCGCCGCACCGCCGCCCGCCCCCTGTGCGCGTTGCGCACCCAAGCGGAAGAAGAGAAGGGGCACCCGTGGCCCCAACCGCTGGTCTCCCACTACGCGCGCTACTTCCGCGACGGCAACCGCACGGAGTACGAAGGACTGGTGGCGGGTCGGCAGCAGCGGCTGACGCGCGCCGTCGTGATGGCTGCCCTGGCCGAACGTGACCAAGAGGACTGGCTCGACGAAGTGGTCGACGGCGCCTACCTGCTGTGTGAGCAGAGCTCATGGAGTTGGGCCGCTCACGACGACGTGTTCACCCGCAGCGCCCACGTGGTTCCGGACCGTACGCATCCCTATGTGGACCTTGGCGCCGGGGAAGTCGCAGCGCAGCTTGCCTGGTTGGATTTGTTGCTGGGGGATGCCCTGGAGGAGAGGGCGCCCGGCCTCCGCAAACGGCTCCGCGAGGAAGCCCACCAACGCGTCATCCGGCCGTTCCTGGACCGACTCGACTGGCATTGGCTGGGCCTCAACGGGGACGTCCACAACTGGAATCCGTGGATCCACTCGAACATCATCGTGGCCGCGCTGTTGCTGGTTGATGATCCAGAAGTGCAGGCACAGACGATTGCCCGGTGCATCGAGGGCCTGGACCGGTTCCTGGACTCGATTCCGGCCGATGGCGCCATCGACGAAGGGTTCGCCTACTGGTGGAACGGGGCTGGCCGTGCGCTGGAAGGGCTTGCTCTCTTGGAGGAAGCCACTGGCGGTGAACTGAACGCCGACCTGCCGGTGATCCGCGCAATGGTGGCCTTCCCGCACCGCATGCACCTCGGCCACCGGTGGTTCCTCAACGTCGCCGATGGCCCTGCCCGAGCGCATGAGGGACTCCCGTGGAACATGCTCCACCGCTGGGCCGTCCGGCTGGGAGACTCCGAGGCAGCAGCGCATGCCGCAACCTTCATGGACGCCGAGCCCGATCCGGATTCCCGCTCCGGGCTGGGCCGTGTCCTCACCTCCCTCACCCAAGCAAGTAGCAGCACAGCGCGTTCTGAGCCCTCAAAACGCGTTCAGCTGCGACCTGGTTGGGGGACCTACCTGTCGTCGGTCCAGATCATGGTGGCGCGCCAGACCCCGGGTTCCACGAACGGGCTCACGCTGGCGGCCAAGGGCGGGCACAACGGCGAACACCACAACCACCGGGACGTCGGCTCCGTGGTGGTGGCCGTGGAGGGGGTACCGCTGCTGGTCGATGCCGGCCAGCCCACCTACACGGCGCAAACGTTCGGACCTGATCGCTACCAAATCCGGGCCATGCAGAGCGCCTGGCACAGTGTCCCTGCGCCGTTCGGCCTGGAACAGGGGACCGGTCCCGGGTTCACGGCGGTTGTTCTCCAAGAGCCCACTCCCGAAGAACCCACCCTCGCATTGGGGCTCGGGGACGCCTACGGCCTGGGCCACCCGGAGCAGTGGATCCGCACGTCGCTGCTGAACAGGGAACCGGGCAGCGTCGTGATTGATGACCGCTGGAACCTTCCAGCGCCCCCGCCCGAGGGAACGCCCGACGTCGACATCACCTACCTGGTTGCCGGCACCGTCAGTATCGGGCAGGATGCGACGGCGGCCATCACCTCTGCCGGAAGTCCGACCGTCAGCAGCCCTGTGGGACTGCGCCTGCGCTGGAAACCGACCACCGCCGTCGTTCTGGTGGACGAATGGCACCTCGACGATCCGCTCCTCAGCGATATCTGGGGCGACAAGCTCACCCGGCTCCGATTCCGTATGCCCGCAGAAAACCGCGCCTCCGGCGCGTTCACCCTCACAGTGGAGGCAACACCATGAGTTCCGAACAGACACCGGAAACGGGTGGCAAGTCGTTGTTTTCGCTGCAGCGTCGTGAGCGCCTCATGGAGGAGTTGCGGGCACACGGCGCCATCACCGTGCGCGACATTGCGGCGAAGCTGGGCGTCAGTGAGCTGACTATCAGGCGCGATGTGAATACCCTCGCCGACGAAGGCCTGGTGTCCCGTGTGCACGGCGGGGCGACGCTGCCCAGCCCGCTGGACCGCTCCGTGGCAGTGGGGAGGCCGTCACCACACAGCTACTCCATCGGCATGGTGGTTCCCTCGCTGGACTACTACTGGCCGCAAGTGATTTCGGGAGCCCGGGGCGAGGCGGAAGTTCAGAACCTCCGCATCCTGGTCCGTGGCTCCGCGTACGACGCCGCCGACAATCGCCGCCAAGTCCAGGCGCTGCTGGACACCCAGAACATTGATGGGCTCATCGTGGCTCCGGATATGGGGGGCGCGCACGGCAAGGAGCTGCTCCGCTGGCTCAACGCCCTGCCTATTCCAGTGGTTATGGCTGAACGTCGGGCACCGTTGGAGATCCCGTCGCACCGCCTTGAATGGGTGGCAACGGATCATTCTTTCGGCGCGGGCATGGCCGTGCGGCATCTCTGGCAGGAGGGGCACCGGATGATTGGCTGCCTCACGGATTCCACCAGTCCCACCAGCCCGCATGTGGTCCGCGGTTGGAAGCAGGCGCTTGCTGCGTTGAAGATTCCGTTGGACGCATCCATCCACGAGGACTCGGCCAAGCTGGACAACGGGGACCGCGCCAAACACTTCGACCATGTCCTGGAGCTATGCCGCGCATCGGGGACCACTGCCATGTTGGTGCACTCCGATACGCAGGCTGTTGCCTTCGTGCAGCACTGTGTGGACAAGGGCGTGGACGTTCCCGGCAGCATGGCGATTGTGGGCTACGACGACGAAGTCGCCTACCTGGCCGAGCCTGCCATCTCCGCCGTTCGGCCTCCCAAGAGCTACGTCGGCAAGGTAGCGGTTCAGCTCATGGCCGCCCGCCTGGCCGAAGGAAGGATGCGTCCCGTGCATCGCATTGACCTGAACCCTGAGTTGATTGTGCGTGACTCCTCGCTGGGTGCACCCGCTTTGCCCACCGACAGCGTCCTGGAGGAATCGCTCTGATGGCCCTCGTTTTGCCGCCGCTGGACTACACGTTGTCGCCCTACACAGGGATGGCCCGCGAGCACTGGTGCGCCTACGCCGATTACCTGCTGCGTTCCGCTCACCGGTTTGGCACGGAGGACCACGCCAACATCCACTTGCCGGGCGCCAACAGCCGTTACGGGCCCAGGAGTGATTCGCTGGAGGCCTTCGCCCGCACGTTCCTGTTGGCATCGTTCCGGATCGCGGGGGATCCCTCAGCTACGGGGTGGATCGCTGAGTGGTACGCCGACGGACTCGACGCCGGAACCAACCCCGCGAACCCGGACCGGTGGCCGACGCCAGGTGAGCTGGGGCAGGCGAAGGTGGAAGCGGCGTCGTTGGCTGTCGGGCTGGCACTGACCCGCGACGTGCTGTGGGAAAAGCTGCCCGGGCGTGTGCAGGAGCAGCTTATCGCGTGGTTCGAGACCGTGATCGGCGAGGAGTACCCGCCCATCAATTGGGTGTGGTTCCAGATTGTGGTGGAGACGTTCCTGGCATCCGTTGGGGGTCGGTCTTCGGACGAGGATATCGACGCCGGGCTTGCCGTCCACGATGCCTTGTACCGGGGCGGTGGCTGGTTTGCGGACGGTCCCGAACGCGCGTACGACCATTACGTCGGCTGGGCCTTCCAGGTCTACCCGCAGCTGTGGGCGCTGATGGCGCCGAACGATCCGCGTGTAGCGGCACGCAAGAAGCTCGACGGCGACCGGTTGGCTGAGTATCTGGACGACGCATCGCATCTTGTGGGTGCGAATGGTGCACCGCTCATTCAAGGGCGCAGCCTGATCTACAGGTTTGCGGCCGCAGCACCGTTCTGGGTGGGGGAACTGTCCGGGCATTCTCCTCTGTCGCCGGGCCTGAGTCGGCGTGCTGCTTCCGGGATGCTTGGCTACTTTGCCCGCTACGGCTCCATCACTGACGATGGGTTGCTGTCCATCGGCTGGCACGGCGAGTTCGCTGGGATGAAGCAGGCCTATTCCGGTGCCGGTTCCCCGTACTGGGCGGCGAAGGGCATGCTGGGCTTGGCACTGCCGGCGGATCACCCGGCGTGGACGGCTGTGGAGGCTCCATTGCCTGTTGAAGTCGCGGACACGCAGCGGCTGATCGCGGCTCCGGGGTGGCAGATTGACGGCACGGTCGCTGACGGGGTTGTCAGGATCCGGAACCATGCCACGGACCACGCTGTGGTTGGGGCCTTGGTGGCGGACTCGCCGTTGTACGCACGGATCGGGTACTCAACCCACACATTCCCCGACCTCTCACCGGAGTCTCGGGACAACGCGGTGGTCTTCGTTGATCCCTCCGGCCGGTTGACGCATCGGACGGGTTTTGAACACCTCGGTTCCTTCTCCGAAAGCGGTGTGCAGGTGGGCGCTTCCCGCTTCACTGCACACTGGATCGAGCCCGACCCCGACGCCGGTCCCGACCACGGCAGCGGGGTGTCCGGCACCGCGACACCTGGTCCCTCTGTGACGGTGGTGTCGATAACGCGCGGTGCCATTGAGCTGCGATTGGTCCGGGTCCGTTCTGAAGGCCCGGCCGCTCCACTCCGGATTGGTGGTTGGCCGGTTGATGCTTCCTCGTCCGTTGTCAGCTCGGTCCGGGCTGTTCCTGGGTTCGGCCGGCCCTTGGACACTTCCGGGACGTTCGTCCGCTCCGGTGCCCACCCCGTGGGTTCGGAGCTCACCATTCCATGGGTGGGAACCTCGGGAACCGCGCACGACGGCGACTACGCCGCCGTCGTGGTCCTCGCCGGTGACGGAGGTGCTTCGACGGACGCAGGTGTCACGTATGCCGATGGCCACTTCGAATTCCCCGACGGCACGTCAATATCACTGGAGCAGCTCGCTCGTTTCCACGGGTAGCTGAGGGGTGGACGGCAGTACCAGGCTGGGTGTGCTGTCCGGATCGGGGTCTTGCTGCGGAACGAGCCGTGCGCACGGCACATTGCGCAGCAAGCCATCGAATCGGGTGACTCCGGGGTTGAAGTAGGCTCGCGGGATGAGCCAAACCGAACGAGCACGCTTCCTCGCTGCCTACGACGAGAACCTCCGCACCGATGCCGAGACCCCAAGCGCACTCAAAGTGACCAGGCTCGGACCCCTGCGCTTGGTGACCTTCATGGAGGGGCGGGGCTTCGTCACCTACCAGAATCTCGGTGATGCGGACGCAGAGGGCATCCGCCGGCTTGTTGCCGAGGCAGTCGCCTACTTCCGCGCAGAACCCAACATCACCAGGGTCGAATGGAAATCCCGTGGCCATGACCACGCCCCGGGGTTGCATGGGGCCCTCATCGAAAACGGCTTCACCAAGGATCACCCCGAGTCGATCATGATTGGTGAAGCAAAGGCTTTGAGCACTCCGGTTCCGCTTCCCGACGGCGTGACGCTGCGGCAGGTGGAGGAGGAAACCGATGTGCGGGCGATGAGCGCGATGCAGGACGAGGTCTTTGGCGAGCCGGTCTCAGATGAGATGGCTGATGCCCTGCTGCGTCGGCTGTCGCTGGGTGACGGGATGCAACTCTGGGTGGCCGAAGCGGAAGGCCGGATTGTCAGCGCGGGACGCTTGGAACCAGTTCCCGGCACGATTTTTGCCGGCATCTGGGGCGGTGCCACAAGAGAAGAGTGGCGCGGCCGGGGGATTTACCGGGCGTTGACGGCACGTCGCGCGCACGTCGCGCTTGAGTTGGGGAAGACCCTCATCCACAGTGACTCCACCGAGTTCTCCCGCCCAATCCTGGAGCGGTCGGGATTACTCAAGGTTTCGACCACCACCCCGTACCGCTGGGTGCGGAGCTGAGAAGCTCAAGCGACTTTACCGGCCAGCCGCCGGTTGAGCCGACTTCGGTGAACAAGCGGCCTTCCCGTGGGGGCCGGCCCGAGGATTTCCATGCGCAGGCCAAGGTGGCGTGAGGCCCCTCGGGACGAATCCCAAGGGGCCTCACTAGCTCACAAAACCTCTACTTCCCTGCCGCGAAGTAGCTCACGCACTGTCCCTGGTTCTTGAACACGGGCTGCGGGCTGGTCTTCCAGCCGTCGTTCTTGCACGCGTCCTTCCCCGTGGACACCGCAACGCGGTACTCCTTGGTGGTGCCGTCCGGTGCGGTCACGGTGACTACCGCCGTCGGGTTTTCTGCCGTTGGCTGTTGAACCGTCACCTTGGCGTTCGCGTCCAGCGGGTAGCCGACGACGGCGGGACTCGCTGACGTTGACAACACCCGGTAGTCGGTGGTGGCCGGGGCGAACCCCACCACGGAGGACTGGTTCACGAGGAGCCTGCCGAGGTCGGCGAGGCCGGCATCAGCCAAACGTGACCCGGCAATGGCCACCTCCGCGATCTTGGTGTACGAAGCCGTGGTCGCAAACGAAACCCTGATGCCACGGGTCGTGACGGGGTCGAAGCGCACGGTGACCGGTGTCGCCGTCGAAAGTCCCGTGACGGTTCCCGCAGCGGTGTCCTTCCACGCGCCGGCGGCATCCTGGTACTGGACCTTGAGGCTCTGGGCAGCCTTCTCAGCGGATGTCACCGTCACCGAATCCACGGTGTAGTCGCGGCCGAAGGCGTAGCTCAGACTGTCGCCGGCACGGCCTCCACTCACCCAGTTGGACCAGCGTGTGGAGGTGTTGGCGTCGCAGGTGTTCTTTGCGATGTAGGAGCCCTCGGTGTAGCTGGCGGTGGCCGTGGTGGTGGGATCGTCCTTGCAGATGTTGGCTACGGGAACGCGGTCAACCACAATGACGGTCGTGTTGCCGGGAGTCCGTTGGCGGTTCCCTGCACCGTAACGGTGCCCGGAGTTTGCAGTGAGGAATCCGAGACTGAGGACCAGTCCCAGGTCACCGCGAGCGGGTTCCGGGCTGGGCCGTCCGCTATCTGGCCGGGAACGGTACCCGGAGCCGCAGCTTGTGCGGGAGCCACCGACGATCCAACGCCAACGGTCACTGAAGCCGGGTCTGTGGCGATGTAGGAGCCAACGGTGACTGTCAAAACGGCTTCGAATGTTTGGCCGTAGGGGTCAGCGCCGGAACCGTACACGGTTACTTTGCCGGCCTTTTGCCAGGAGGCAGGATCGACGGGAGTCCACGTTACAGCCAGTGGTTTGCCCGGACCGGCCTCGTAGACGGGGGTGACAGTCGCGGGCAGGGCCGGTGCCGTACCTACGGGGGTGCTCAGTTCAACGGGAGAGACTCCCAGGAGCTTCAGGTCTGCGATGTCTGTGAAAGCCCACGCCTGGTGCGGGTTGGCCGATGCCGTGGCCGTGGTTCCGGTGGAAGATGCCAAAGCCACGGACGTTCCAGTCGCGGTCTGGTTGCCCGAAACCTGCAGGGCAATGGCCGCGGCGGCGTTTACCAGGGTCCACTGCCTGCCGTTCTCGGTGGTCACTATCCACTGTGCAGAGGGAGTGGTCTTGGCCTGATCCAAGGTCATGGATGTCAAAGATGCCGCGCCCGACTGGCTCCCGTTGAGCACACCGCCGTTGCCGGTGAGCACTTTGCCGTCCTTGTTGCTCAGGACCCAGCGGCGATCGTTCGCGAATTCGTCCTTGCCGTTCACCGCAGTGAACGTCCACATCTGTGGAGCGACACCTGCCGCGTCCGTGCCCAGTTCTTCGATTGTCGCTGCACCATTCGTCCCGGCAGTCAGGTACTTGCCGCTGGCTTCACCTGTTAGGTGATAGCTGTGACCGTCCTCCACCGGTGCGGCATCGTCCGAAACTCCGCTGACGCCGTCGACGACGAATGTCACCACTGATGCGGCAGGAACGTCGAGGGTCGCGGACTTGGCCGCAGTGTCGACGGCGACCGGCGCACCTTTGACGAGGGCATTCTTCTCGATGTCCTCCAGCGGCGATTTGGTGGTGACCACAGGCGTGACCTTGGCGCCGGGGGCAATCTTGCCGAAGCGGCTGAGGTCGATCGTGACCTTTTCCGCCGTCGGGGTGTCATTGAAGTGGACCAGCGTGGCCCCGTTGCCGTCGGCTCGGAGGGCGCTGGCGGTCTTGGCGTTGTCGTTCTGGATGAGGAAGTCGCCCGGACGGATGTAGTGCGTGAAGTTCCGGGTGGTGTTGTACTTCTGGTTGGTCAGGACCTTGCATTTGGCCTGATCCTGCGTTGCGCCATCGTTGATTCGACGGTTGGAGAAGCCCTCACGTCCTTCGTAGTTGCAATCGAAGTCAACGTAGATGGAACCCCAACCCTTGTCGGCCTTCTCCTGCTTGTAGGTGTCCTCCACGGGCTGCCAAAACACCCAGGCGTTGGGGTCGAGTTCGCGGAGATCGTTGACCATGCGGCTGGCGATGCCCAGGCCGTTGGTGATGTTGGAGCGGTCCCAGCCACTGGTGGAATCACCGAACACCGGGTTGCCGGGCCAGAATCCGCCCACTTCGCTCATCCATAGCGGCTTGTCCGTGGAGCTGGCCAGGTCGCGGACCCGGCGGCGATCATTCGTGCCGTACGTGTGGACGTTGAGCTGCGCAACGGCGTCCTTGGCTGCCTGGCTGTAGCCATTCCAGTTGGTCATGAACTTGGTGGGATCGGTCTCGTCCATCGCGGAGATCACGGCGTCCGTGGTGCCTTTGGCGAGTTCCGCAGCCAACAGCTTGGTCACCCGGTCCTGGGCTGCCGGGTAGATCAGTGCGCCCTCCTGCTTCTGTGTGTACGTGGTGGGTGGCTTGCCGGTGGCGGTGTTGATGTCCGTGCCCCAGTAGCCGGAGTTGGGTTCGTTGAACGGATCGACGGTGTCCACCGTGATGCCGCTGCCCTTTTCGAGAAGCTCGACGGCGTTCCTCATGTACGCGGCGAACTTCGCCTCCGCTTCGGGCAGGAGGTTTTCGCCCTTGGCGGTGTTCACTTGGCCGGAAACATAGCCGCTCTTGGTCATGAACCAGGGCGGGGAGTTGCTGAACGCTTCCCAGTGGGTGATCTGCTGGTCGGCAGCGAGGCGCTCCACCCACCAGCGCTGGTTCTGGTCGGCGTCGGGATTGTAGGACGCGGGATCGTCAGGGTTCCAGGCGTTCAAGAACGCGAGCTTGTTGGCCTGCGTTTTATCGACGGTTCCGTCAGGGTTGTAGAGGTTCGACGCCGGTTGGCCGGGTCGCGCCTCGGTGACAGGTTTCCACCATCCCTCCACAGCGCTCCCGTCGTTGAGGTAGTCAGCAACATCCGACGCGTTGCCTCCGCCCACGTTGTAGCGGGCGATGTTGAGGTTGAGCCCATCCTCGCCGAAGACCTTCTGGTACAGCTCCTCACGCAGCTCGGGGGAGTATCCCGCCGTCGCATTCGCGAACCACACCAAACTGGTGCCCCAGCCTTCGAACGCTTCACCACGGCTGGCGGGGTTCGGAGTGATAGTGACGGCAGTTGCGTCAGCGGCGTTTGCTGGTGGGGTTGTTGCGGGCATGAGTGCCAGGCCGGCTGCGGCTGTGACAGCTGCTGCCAGCACGGCCACTGGCTTTCGGATTCTTCGCGCGGTAAACGCCATGGGTGGACCTCATCGTCGGGGTTCGGTGTGATGGTGCACGGTCTTCGCGGGAAGGCCCGAGCAAGCCGAGACTATGAGGCGGGTCAGGGTGTCACAAGGCACTCGAACAGGGTCGAACGGGCTTGGTCGTAAGTGGTCGCTGCCGTAACAAGATTGCCCGCCACTTCCGTAATCATGTATAGATGTATACAAGTACACCTTTTCTCGGCAGGGCGGCATCACATGGCAGATCCTCAATCACGCAACACCGGGGCTCACTTGGTCTATGGCGAGTTGAAACGCCGGATCCTCAGCCTCGAACTCAAGCCGGGTGAGCGTATCTACGAACCCGCCATGGCGACTGCACTGAAGGTCAGCCGCACTCCACTCCGTGAGGCCATCCGTCGCTTGGTTTCGGAGAGCCTGCTCGAACAGCAACCCACCGGGGGAGTGCTGGTACCGGCGCTGGATGAGAAGGTGATTTCAGAGCTGTACGACGTCCGGGCCGCCCTGGAATCCCTGATGGCTCGCGAAGCGTGCGCCAATGCCACCGCGGCAGATCTCGACGAACTGAACGGCATCGTGGCCCGCAACGCAGCGATGGTGGAGTTTGCCGACGAAGCCATGAAGTACGGGGTTGCCCTGCACGCCGCGATCGCCCGAATCGCCGGAAACTCTTGGGCCCACCGCTTCCATGAGCAGATCGCCAGCCAGGTGGAACGCTACCGATACTTCACCAATAACGCTCCCGAACGCCGCGACGAAGCACTCGCCAATCACCGGCTCCTGGTTGAGGCCATCGCTTCCAAGGATCCGGAAAAGGCAGCAAAGATTGCCTTTGACCACGTCATCGGTGCGCGGGATGAGACCCTGCGAGTCATCTCAGGCACCGGCCTCGTCATCGGATGATCGGCGAACTCGGACGGCGCTCGTCCACCGCACTCCTGGTCCACTCGGCGCTCATCCAGGCTGTGACGTTCCTGGTCCGGCCCGCCACCACATACCGCGCGCTGGAACTGGACGTCCCGGGATTCGCCCTTGGTCTGCTGGCAGCGAGCTACGCCGTGTTCCCGCTGCTGCTCGCGCTGCCCATCGGCGGACTGGTGGACCGCCTCGGTGAGCGTCGGCTCATGGCCTTCGGGGCCGCCGTCGTGCTGGGTTGTTCTGCGTTTCTGTTGTTCTGGGGAACGTCAGTCCCCGCCTTGGTGGCCGGTACAGCGCTCCTAGGCGCAGGGCAGCTGGCGTGCGTGGTGGGGCAGCAGGCTGTGGTGGCGAACAACGCTGCGTCATCGCGTCTGGACTCGGCTTTCGGGTACCTGACGTTCGCTGCGTCGCTGGGGCAAGCGCTCGGTCCGTTGGCGATTTCCTTGGTGGGTGGTGCTGCTGTACGCCCGAATACCCAAGCGATCTTCCTGCTCGCGACAGCAATGAGCTTGGTGCTTTTCCTGGCGACGTTTGTGATCTCCGGTCGGGTGAGCGGCCGGAGAAGCAAGGCCAACGCCAGCCCCAAGGGTGGCGCAATGTCGCTGCTGAGGACGCCCGGCGTCGTCCGCGCATTGGCTACGAGCGCTACCGTTCTCGCGGTGGTTGACCTGACCGTGGTCTACTTGCCGGCGCTCGGCGCCGAACGCGGACTTACCGCGGCAACCGTGGGTCTCTTGCTGACAGTCCGTGCGGTCTTCTCCATGATTTCCCGGCTGGGGCTCGGCAGCGTGTCCCGCAGGCTCGGGCGCATGAAACTGCTGATCCTAAGCCTGGCCATCTCCACAGTTGCCTTGGCTGTGGCCGCAGTTCCGATGCCGGAATGGTTGCTGTTCGTTGTGATGGCCTTCCTCGGCTTAGGGCTCGGAATCGGCCAACCACTGACCATGTCCTGGCTCTCAGCCCAAGCGCCTGAAGGACAACGTGGCCGCGCCCTGGCCCTGCGTCTGGCCGGAAACAGGGTGGGCCAGGTGGTGCTGCCCAGTGCCATCGGCGTGGTGGCCGTGGGGCTAGGTGCGGCGGGGGTGTTCCTGGCATCCGCGGTGGCTGTGGGCGGAACCATGCTCCTGCTGCGTGGAGTGCGGCTGGACGACTAATCGCCCCAACTGACTGGCAGTAGTGGTTGTTCCCAGCGCTGAGAACAACCACTAATGCGAGCTAGTTGGGCGTCCTGCTCCGCCAGGTGTGTTACTCGGAGAACAGCGCCGCCAAATCCTCCGCAGTCAACGAACCACCAGCCAACGCGTCGCCCTCCATCACATCCGCGAATAGCTGCGACTTCTTGGCCTTCAGCGCCATGACCTTCTCTTCGATGGTGTCCTTTGCCACCAATCGGTAGACCATCACGTTCCGGGCCTGCCCAATGCGGTGCGTACGGTCAACGGCCTGCGCCTCGGACGCCGGGTTCCACCACGGATCCAGCAGGAACACGTAGTCGGCCTCTGTCAGGTTGAGCCCAAAGCCGCCGGCCTTCAGGGAGATGAGGAACACCGGTGCTGAACCGTTCTTGAACTCGCTCACCACGTCGCCGCGGTTCCGGGTGCCGCCATCGAGGTAGCAGTACTCCACGCCCTCAGCATCCAACCGCTCCCGGACCTTGCCAAGGAAGCCGGTGAACTGGCTGAAGATCAGGGCGCGGTGGCCCTCGGACACCAGGTCCTCTAATTGCTCGAATAACACGTCGAGCTTGGATGACCGCACGCCAGACAACGAAGAGTCCACCAACGAAGCATCCAGGCTCAACTGCCGGAGCAACGTCAACGACTGGAAGATCGTGAAACGGTTCTTGTTGACGTCGTCGATCAGCCCGAGGATCTTCTGGCGCTCACGCTGCAAGTGCGTTTGGTAGACCTTCTGGTGCCGCGGGTTCAGCACCACTTCCAGGATCTGTTCCTGCTTGGGCGGCAGGTCCTTAATGACCTGCTCTTTGGTGCGACGCATCATGAGCGGACGGACACGACGGCGGAGCTTACCCAGCTGCGCGGAGTCACCGTTCTTTTCCACCGGCTTTTGGTAGTTCTCGGCGAACCGTTTGGGGCTGGGGAACAGTCCAGGCGCCACAATGGACGTCAGCGCCCAGAACTCCATGAGGTTGTTTTCCAGGGGCGTTCCCGTGATGGCCAGCTTGAACCGGGCAGGGAGCTTCCGCGCACACTGGTAGGCCTTGGACTGGTGGTTCTTCACGAACTGGGCCTCGTCCAGCATCAGCCCGGCCCACTGGAAGGACGCGTAGGCATCGTAGTCAATGCGGAACAGGGCGTAGGAAGTGATAACGACGTCGGCACCAGCCAACGCGTCGACGGGGGACAGCCCGCTCTTGGCGAAGGTTTCACCGACGGTCCGGACCACAAGCCCAGGGGCAAAGCGCTGCGCTTCCGCAGCCCAGTTGCTCACCACGCTGGTTGGCGCCACCACCAGGAAGGGAGCGCGCGGCGCCACCCCTGCCGAGGCGCCCTGTGCGGCGGCAGCAGTCTCAGCGGCCAGGTCCTTCGCGGCACAAATCAGGGCAATGGCCTGCACTGTCTTACCCAGGCCCATATCGTCAGCAAGCACGCCGCCAAGGCTGTGCTTATACAGGAAGCTCAGCCAGTTGAACCCCTCCAACTGATACGGACGCAGCTCAGCGTTAAGGCCGGCCGGAAGCGGCAGCCCGGTCACGCCGTCGTCGAGCAGTCCGCCCACAGCTTCGCGCCAGGCGGCGGCCTGTTCGTCCACGATCCCCAGCTGCGCCAACTCGTCCCAGAGCCCGGCCTGGAAGCGGCTGATCTGCAGAGTGCCGTCCGTGTTGTCCGGGTTGTCCTGGAGGGACCGGGCTTCGTCGATCAGCGCGCGCAGTTGGTGCAGCTCCGGCAGGTCCAGCGAGAAGTACGCGCCGCTGGGCAGGAGCATGCGGCTCATCCCGGCGGCCAGGGCAGAGAACACGGCTGCGAAGGAGACCGGTTCACCCTCAAGCGTGATGACGATGCCGAGGTCGAACCAGTCGCCGCTGGCCGTTTCCTTGGTGGAGATGGACACCACGGGTGCTTCGGCGGCCTCGCGGTAGTCGGCGATGTCGCCGGACGTTTCCACCACGACGTCGGGCAGGTCCTTGAGCGCGGGCAGCACCTCTTCTGTGAAGGCCAGGGTATCCAGGCCGCCGAGTTCCACCGAGGCAGCCAGCCGTGGGGCGCCCCAGCCGCCTGTAGCCGATTCGGCCAGCGCTGCAACAACATCCCATGGCCGTCCGAGCGACTCCAGGATGCGGGCTTCCTCGGGATCGTCGCGGTAGCCGCGGTCGTCCGGGTGCCGCCAGAGCGGTTGCGCTGTGACCAGTGTGCCGGACTTGTAATGCCACTCCCAGTGCAGCCGAACCTTGTGGTCGTTGCCGTAATTGGCCAGCAGGGACAACGTGGGGACAGCCAACGTGGGCAGCTCCACGGACTTATCCGCGGCCTGCACTGGCGTGGACTGCCGCAGTTTGGGGTAGAACGATGTCAGGAAGCGGCTCTCGTCCTCGGCCGGGATCTGCAGTGTTTGGCCGTCCATGACGAACTCCAGCAGCTCATCGGTGATACCGCCCTCGATCGGTGCCAGGGTAATGAGGTTCTTCTGCTGCGGCACGCCCGGCAGGGTTTCCCCGGAATGCGTGAAGAAGATCCCGTTGGCCGGCTTGCCCAGGAAGCCCACCGCCGCAGCATCAACCGGCTCCCCGCCCACGGTGACGGACGGAGCAAGCTGCAGGCCGGCGTCGGACGTTGTGTCTTCGGTTCCGTTCGCGTCCAGGCGCGCCAAACTCAGTCCGACGACGGCGGGTTGGGTCTCGACGCGGACCGGCTCGCTACCAGCCGAGTGGATGAGTGGGATGCCGGCCTTGGTGGCGTCGGAAAGGAGGGTCCACAGGTTCTTGGCCGCGAAGTCGTTGAGGCTCAGCCACATTGCCCCCGAGGGTTGCTGGCGTCCGTTGCTGGAACCGTGGGCCGCGAGGAACGTCTGAAGCCATTCAACGTGAACTTCGTTGAATTCGCGCCGGAAGCTGACGTAGCTGAGGTTGTTCCATGAGACGTCGCCGCGGATCCACTTGCCCTTGGCGCCCATCATGACGGGTCGGGCCTTGAGTTGGCGGACGCTCCGCATGGGGTCGCGGCGGCCTGTGTAGGAGAAGTGCGCGGCGGGCTCTTCCACCTCGAATTGAAGCGCTAGCGGGATGCCCGCAGTGGTCGGCGCGATGCCGGGCTTTGCGATCAGCCTATTGAGGGCTTGTTCCCAAGCAGGCCGTGCCGAGCCGCCTTGTTCGGTGGAACCAAGGCGGGACGTCTGGATTCCAGGCGCTTGCGACAAGAGCTGGGCACGGATGGTGGGGTGGTCTTCGGCGGTGAAGAGCAGCGCGGCCACATGCTTGCAGTCCTTGCGGACCGGGCAACTGCAGATACCCACAGTGCAGCTCCAGCCGCTGGACTTGCGGACCAGTTTTGCCGATGTCGAATACGGCTGCGCACCGGTTCCGCGGACCTTGCCCATCAGGAGGCCGGTGGCCGAATCGAAGGAAATCCCGCTCACGCGGCTGCCCATGGCATAGGCCAATCCGGCCGCCAGGGAGCGGTCGTTAATGGCAGGAGTCTGAATGGCCAGTTCCCAGGTTTCGTCTGTGTGGGACGGCATGCGTCGGGCTACTTTCGGCAGGAGGTTATCTGCTCAATCTTAGTCAGCAGAAAACGGCTCCCAAACTTCGCCCTCCGTTAACCTCTACCTCGATTGCCGCGCCGCTCCCACGCGTACGTTGAAAGTGTCCGGAGCACCATCAGCTTTCAGCAGTGAGGATTTCCCATGACTACCAACGAGTACCCCGTCGTCCTGAACAAGACCAGCTTCGAAGCCGGCAATGCGGATGTTGTGGATTCCAACGTCAACGTCGTGAACCAGATGTACCAGGAGCTCCTCAACAGCGACGAAATCGCAGGCGCTGCGCTCAACAGCTTCTTTGTGGACTTCTACCTCACCCAGGCGTTGGCCGGCGGTTTCGCCCAGTACGTCTTCACTGCACCGGAGCGTGAAGAAGTTGACGCCTACGTCCGCGCCGGCCTCGAAGGCATGGGCGCCGAACGGCACCTGGACCTCTTCAACCGCACGGCAGCTGCCTTCGATGCCCTGGCCGAGGACGAAGCGGAGGCCTACCTCGACGGCGAACTGGACGAGTCAGAGACTCCCCTTCCCGCTGTTGTTCTTTTGGACGAGCTGGATGGGGAGTTCGAAGCCTTGCTGGAAGAGGAGGACATCATCGACCTCAACGCCGCCTACCTTCGCGATCAGTCCGAGCTGCTGGTTCTCTCGGACGAGGAGATCGAAGCGCACATCGCCGAGCGCGTGGCCCTGATCCCGGACCTCGCCGAGCGCCAGGCAGAAGCCGACGAAGAAGCGCTGGCCAACGCCCCCGAGTTCGAGGTCATCATCCGCGAACTGTGCGACGTCGCCGGTTACGCCCTGGAGAAGATCACCATGGGTGACCCCAACTACGAACACGACGGCGTCAAGACCCTCGCCTGGCACTTCTCCACCGACCACGGCGACTACATCATGGTGGAAGACGACGACGAAGCCTTCATGATCCACCCGGAGACGAAGGAAATCATCGCTGCCGTGGAGTTCGAAGAGTCCGAGGAATTCGTGGACGCTTAAACCTATCGCCGAGATCGCCGGAGCGCTGCGGGATCGCCGTGGCAATCCGGCGATCTGGACGTGTTCCGGCGGCCTGGACGTGTTCCGGCGGCCTGGGGCTAGGTTGTCCTGGCCCGGCTGAGCTTGACGAAGCCCCAAACGATGGACGCCTGCCAGCAGACGAGCAGGGCAATCCAGATCCAGTCAAAGCCGCGGTTTGCTGCGTTGATGACCATTGCTATGACTCCCAAAGTCCAAGCGACCTCCTGCAATGCAAGGAATCCCAGGTTTGGCGGTCTCTTAGCAGTGTCTTTCAATGCCATCTCCCCTCCCCAATGAGTAACTGGCAGTCTAACGGACGGGCGAAACCGCGCCGGCCTCAGTATCCGGAGGCCGCAGCGCCTTTGATCATCTCCCCAGACGGGCTCACGAGGTACCAGACGCCGCCCACGCCCTGACCGGTGACATCGCCGGGGGCCTTGTCCTTGGCGTAGTAGTACAGGGGCAGGCCGTTGAGCGTCACCTGCTTCTTCCCGTCCGGGGAAGCGATGGTTCCCACAGTTCCGGTGACGCCTTCAACGGCGGGTGCGTCCGACGTCGTGGTAAAAATCGGCCAAGCGTCCAGGCAGGCGTCGACGCAGGCGCTGGTCCCCGAGTCCTTGACGTCCTTGGTGAAGAAGTAGAGGCTCATCCCTTTGCTGTCTACTGCGATCTGTCCGGCGCTGGACGAGGCAACCTTCATCTCGGCACCTGCGGCGGTGCTGGCCGCGACACTGGGCGTGGTGGTTGTGGGTGCTGCCGAGGAGTTAGTGGCAGGGCTCCCGCCACATCCCGCCAGGGTGGCCGCGAGGACCAGTGCACCGAATCCAACACTCAATGGCTTCTTCATGTCTAGCTCCTTTGACGAGCCGGCCGGAACGGACCGGCGCTAACCCGTACGACGCCGGCAGGGGAAGAATGGTTCATACAGCTGAACCTTTTACCGGCGCCCGTCGTCGTATAGGCGAAGGGCCGCGGAAAGAGTACGAGGGAGGTGGCTATGCCGTTGGACGAAGACGTGGTGGCAGCGATCTACCGCGATCACGGCACGGCCCTGAAGCGTTTCGTGCTGAGCTGCACTTCGGATGCCCACCAAGCAGACGACGTCGTGCAGGAGACCATCCTCAAGGTGTGGCAGCACGCTCCGCAGATCACGGGAAGTTTGCGCAGCTACCTCTTCAGGACGGCCCGGAATGTCATTATCGACAACTACCGGAAGGCTCAACGGCGCCCCACGGAGTCAGGTGAGCACGACCTCCCGGACCACGCAGCAAAGGAACGCGTTGACGAACTCCTGAACCGGGTCCTTATGGAAGAAGCGCTGCTCCGGCTTAGCCACGAACACCGACAAGTGCTGGTGGCCCTGCATTACCAGCGGTTTACCGTCGCGGAGGCGGCGCTGCATTTGAACATCCCCGTCGGCACAGTTAAATCCCGGGCTTTCTACGCTGTGAAAGCCCTCCGAACAATCCTCGATGAAATGGGGGTGGAACGATGAACGGCAACTCCGTCCACCAATTGCTGGGCGCCTACTTGCTGGGTGGGCTGGAACCGGACGAAGAGCGCGCCTTCGAGGACCACCTCGCCGGCTGCGCGGAATGCCGCAGGGAACTTGAGGAACTCGAAAGCCTGCCGGCCTTACTCGACGCGGTTCCGCCGGCCGATGCCGTCGCCCTGGCGGTCGCCGGCGGCGCGGAAGCCCTCTCACCACTGGAGTCAAAGGCGGACGCGCTCCCGAAGAAGGTCCTGGTGGACTTGTCTGCCCGCAGGCGGAAATCACGACGGCGCTGGGCGGCTTTGGTGGGTGCGGTGGCCGCTGCTTGCCTGGCTCTGGGCTTCCTCGCCGGGCCGTTGGTGAACCAGCCGCCGAAACCGGACGCCAGCTATTCAGTGCAGTCGGACAACGGTTTGCAACTGACCGTAGGAATGGTGAAGAAGAACTGGGGAACTGAGCTCGAGGTTGAGGGGCGCAGCATGCCGCTCCAGGGCACTCTCTACCTGTGGGTGAAGGGCCGTGACGGTGCCGAGGAACGGACCTGCGGTTGGACAGCTACGGCGAGTGGCCGGATCAAGATCACCGGCGCCACTCCGGTGCAATTAGCGGGCATTGCAGGCGTTGAGCTTCGCGACGAGTCGGAGAAAACGGTGGCATCGATTTCGGTGCCGTAGGGGTTAGTGCTCCGTGACGCCCGTGTCCTGCGCCTTGAGTTCGGCCACCAACGCAGGGTCCTCACAGGCCCGGGCGAACGCTTCGATCCGTCGCTCGATCTCGCGGCCCAGCAGCAAGCTCCCCATCCGCTCTGCCACGGGCTTCAGGAAAGCCGGGCGACAGGAAAAGGTGTACTTCCAGACTGCCCGGGTGCCGCCGTCGTCGGGAGTGAATCGCCAACCGCCGCCGAAATTCTCAAAGAACCACGGACCGGACACCATGGTCATGCCCACATTTTTCGGTGGCACGTAAGAGACGTATTCGCTGACCATCTTCAGTCCCAGGCGCGAGACCGTGCGGGTGCGAACACCCTTGCCAGCGGCCCGGGCGCCATCCAGGAAACCTTGGGATGAGATGAACGGGTCCCACTTGAGCCGGAACTCTCCCGTGGTTTGGGACAACGCGAAGGCGGTGGCTGGGTCGAGCCGAATGAAACGCTCCGCGCGGACTTGCGGCATCAGAACCCTTGTCCGGAGCCGAGCACCAGGAACACCATGAAGACGATCCCAAAGATGTTGACCGCCATGATGGCCAGTCCGATAATGCCCGTGATGCGCCCCGCATTCATGCGCCCGGCACGAAATACAGCAATCAGTCCGCAGACCACAGCGACGATGGCCAGCAATACTGCGACTCCTGCCAGCACCAGGGCGCCAATCCACCAGGCGTCGTTGCCCTGGTTGTAACGGCTCATGGCCGAAGCGACGGCAGCGATGCCTAAGGGAATGCTGACCACTGCCGCTATTGGTGACAGGACGGCGGCCACGATGCTCGTGATACCAGCGCCCAGGCCACGGTTCCCTGATCGCTGAGGCTGCTGGTAGTAGGCCGGTGGCTGGTAGCTCATGGTTCCCCCAAAAAGTCCTTAGCTAAATCTTGCGGTAGGTGAGGTCGAAGATCATGCGCCCGGCCTCGTGGGCTTTGTTCTCGAAGCTGGTCCGGATGCGGCCCTCGAAGCGGGGTGCCCATCCGCCTTCTTGGTCCACGCCTTCGTTCGGTCCTGTGTGCTCCGTGCTGACGGGGGCGCGGCCTTCCCTGACCGGCGCACCGCCCACAACGGATTCGACGCCGGACTGCCACACTTGCGTCAGCGGGCTCTCCTCGCCGCTGCGCTCGCCGTCGTGCATGTTCTCGAACTCGGTGGAACCTGCCAGGACTTCGCGGACGTGGACAGCGTAGTTGGACCAGTCGGTGGCGATGCGCCAGTAGCCGCCCTTTTCCAGTGCCTTCGCGGCAACGGATGCGAAGGCCGGCTGAATGAGCCGCCGCTTGTGGTGCCGGGCCTTGTGCCACGGATCCGGGAAGAAGACCCAGAGTTCGCTGACCGAACCCTCGGGAAGCATCGACTCAAGAACTTCAGGGGCGTTGGCTTCCACCACGCGCACGTTGGTCAGCCCACGGCTGTTGATCTTGATGATGGTGTTGGCCAGTCCGGGGGTGTAGACCTCCACTGCAAGGAAGTCCTTGTCCGGGTTCTGCTCGGCAGCGTGAACTACGGCGTCGCCCAAGCCGGAGCCGATCTCGACGATCAAGGGAGCCTTGCGCCCGAACACTGCCTCGGCGTCGAACGTGTAGTCCGGGTGCACGGAGGTGTTGGCCACATGCCGTGGGACCTGGATAGCCCAGCGCTCGGCGTGCTCCTCCCAGGCAGCCTGCCGGCGTCCCTGCAGGCGGGTGCCGCGGCGCACGAAGCTGACCGGCCTGCCACCGTAGGTTCCGAAGGAAGCCTGGGTGCCGGGCGTGACTGGGCGCGGGGAATCTGGGTTTTCACTCATCACTTCCAGAATACTTTGGTTCGCTGTGGCGCAGGCTCCCGGAAAAACAGCGCCAGTCTGACAGGTCTTCAAAGGATGACGCCGCCCGACGCGGACGTCGGCAACTCCAGATGGTGCTCCGGCACCGGGGACGGTTCAGGCTTTTGGTTCATGCTTTCAACGGTATGGAGCGCGATACGGCGTCGGCAGGGGGAACCAGGCGTATGTGGATAATCCGAGGCACGAGGCGGGGTCACATCCTGCCCAGGATGGGCTTCCAGGACCCGGCTGACAGAATAGGACGTGTGACCTCCTCCAAGACGCCCGGCTACCAAGAGAAATCAGTCCTCCCCGAAATAGCAGTCGACGCCGAGATCGACGATGAACCGGCGGCGGACCCCACGCAGCTGAGGGGCAAGAGGGGCCTGGTCTACCTCGCCATTTGCCTGGTGCTGATCGGCTTGAACCTCCGCACGGTCTTCTCCAGCTTCTCCGCAGTCCTGCCGGAAATAACGTCCGACGCCGGTCTGCCGGGCTGGTCGCTGGTGGTCCTCACCACCGTGCCGGTCACTTTGCTGGGTGTCTTCGCGCCGCTTGCTCCCATCCTGGCCCGCAGGTTCGGCGCGGAACGGGTTCTCCTCGGGGCCATGGCCGTCCTCACCGCAGGTTTGCTGCTGCGGCCCCTGGAGGTCGCCGGAGCGGGACACCTTCCCACGCTTCTCGCCGGAACGGCAGCCTGCGGTGCTGCCATAGCTCTTTGCAACGTGCTCCTGCCGGGCGTGGTTAAGAGGGATTTCCCGCACCGCCTTGGCTTGATGGGTGGTCTCTACACCACCGCGATCTGTGCATCAGCGGCCTTGGGAGCAGGCTTTACGTATCCGGTCTTTACGGCAACCGGCCACTGGACCTCGGCTCTGTGGTTCTGGGCGGTGCCTGCCGCCGTCGTACTTTTGCTTTTCCTGCCGCTGGCAATCCGCCAGCCATCTGTGAAGCATCAGGCCGTCCATGGTGGCGCGAATGTGTGGCGGTCAGCCGTCGCCTGGCAAGTGACGATGTTCATGGTGCTGCAGGCGATGATGTCGTTCAGTGTGTTCGCCTGGATGGCCCCGATCCTGCGCGACCGGGGGATTGATGGCAGCACGGCCGGGCTGATCGTGTCGGTGTCGATCGTGCTGCAGATGCTGGGTTCGCTGTTTGCCCCGGCGCTGGCCACGCGTTTCAAGGACCAGCGGATCATCAACATGGTGGTGGCCTTGATGACGGGCGGCGGTTTCGCGTTGACGATCTTTGGCCCCACCGAGCTGATCTGGATCTGGACCGGGCTCAACGGGTTGGGACAGGGATCGCTCACCGCGGTGGCCCTCACCATGATCATGGTCCGCACGCGCGACTCCCACACGGCCGCGCACCTGTCGGGAATGATGCAGGGCGTCGGGTACGGAGTTGGGTCGGTGGGCACGTTGTTGGTGGGTCAACTGCACCAAGCCACCGGCGGGTTCGAGGCAGCCGGAATCCTGTTCCTGGTGGTCGGCTCGCTCGCAGCGTTCTTCGGGTACCGGGCCGGCCGCGACCGCTTCGTTTAACGTTGTGAGGCCCACTCTGCGTCCCAAAAACCCAGGGAAGAGCGCAGAGCGGGCCTCGCAACGAGATAGCTAGACCGTCAGGTCCTTGCCCTTGGTCTCCGGGATGGAGAAGGCGAACGCGATGCCCACCAGCAGCAGGATCACTGCGTACACGTTGAACAGTTGAGCCTGCCCAATGCTGCCCAGCCACGTTTGCAGGTACGGAGCCGTGCCACCGAAGACCGCGACACAGATGGAGTACGGGACGCCGACACCAATGGTGCGGATGTGCGTCGGGAAGAGTTCCGCGTAAACGGCCGGAACGATTGCAGCGCTGCCGGCGATGAAGAACAGCATCACGGACATGGACACGGCGAGCTGCCATGGTGAGTCCCTGAGCAGCCACGTCATGGGGAAGTGCAGCAGGGCGGCGCCCGCAGCTGACACGATGATCACGGGCCTGCGGCCGATGCGGTCGGACAGCTTGCCCCAGAACGGCAGGGCGGCGATGAACACCACGTTGGCGATCACACCTGCCCAGAGCGCCTCGCCCCGGTCCATCTTCAGCGAGGTTGCTGCGTAGCTCGGAGCCACCACACCCCAGATGTAGTACACAACGGTCAGGCCAACGGTGAGGCCAATGACCTGCAGGGCCTGCTTGCGGTACTTGACGATCTGCGGCCAGATGGGCAGGCGCTTCTCGTTGGGGGCTTCGGCCTCGAAGGCTTCGGTTTCCTTCATTTTGGCCCGCATGAACAGGGCGTAGATACCCAAGGCGCCGCCAATCAGGAACGGGATCCGCCAGCCCCAGGCGTTCATTTCCTCCTTGCTCAGGACCCCCGTGAGGATGGCGCCCAGCAACGTACCGGCCAGGATTCCGGCGGTGCCGGAGGTGTAAATGAGGGTCGCCCAGAAGCCGCGGTGTTCCTTGGGTGCCATCTCGGACAAATACGTTTGCGACGACGGCAACTCACCACCGTGCGCAAGGCCCTGGATGAGGCGTGCCACCAGCAGCATCACCGAGGCAAAGGCGCCCACAGCGGCGAACGTCGGCGCGATACCGATGAGGAGGCTGCCCACGGCGCCCAGTGCCACGGCTACGGTCATGGACGTCTTGCGCCCGATCCGGTCGCCAATCCAGCCGAACACGAACCCGCCGAACGGACGGGCAACGAACCCGACGGCGAAGATCGCCAAGGTGGACAGCACGGCGGACGTGGGGTCGGCCTGGCTGAACAGGGCGCTCGCGATGAAGGGCGAGAACGTTGCGTAAATCGCCCAGTCGTACCATTCAACGGCGTTGCCGATGCCGGTGCCAACCAGCGTGCGCATGTGGGACTTATGGACCTTGACGTCGGGTGACGTTCCTACGGTGGCGGTCATGTGTTTCTCCAAGGTGGGGCGGGCTGGGAGGGGTCTAGTTGCCGGCGAGGGCGGCGATACGGGACACGGCGAGTTCGGCGTAGAGCGCGGCCCCGTCGGTGAGGACGCCGTCGTCGAACATTGCGTATGGCGAGTGGTTGAACGGCGACGTCGTGTGGTCGGCGCCGGGGGCAACGGCGCTGAGCCCAACAAAGGTGCCGGGGACTTCGGCGAGGACCCGCGAGAAGTCCTCCGAGCCGCTGAGGGGAGTGGCCATCCGGGTGTGCCTGGACTCGCCGAACATTCCGGCGATGACCTTTTCCGCGGTGGTGGTCTGGTCTTCGTCGTTGATGGTGAGGGGGTATTCCTCTTGGTAATGCACGTCCGCCTCCAGACCGTGGGCTGCCGCGATCCCGTGGAGAAGCCTGGGTACTGCTTCCATCATCTTCCGCCGGGACTCTTCGGAGAAGGTCCGGATGGTGGCTTCGATGCGGGCAGTTTCGGGGATGACGTTTCGCTTGGTTCCGGCGTGCAGCACACCGACAGTCAGGACTACGGGATCGAACATGTTGAACTGTCGGGTGACCATCACCTGGAGTGCGGTGACCATCTCGGCGGCGGCCGTGACGGGGTCCTTGGCGGAGTGCGGGGCCGAGCCGTGGCCTCCGGCACCGAGCACGGTGACCACGAGTCCGTCGGAAGAGCTGAGCATGACGCCCGGCTTGGTGACGAACTGGCCATGCGGTTCCAACGAGGAGAACACGTGCATCCCGTAGGCGGTATCGGCGCGACGGCCGGCGGCATCCAGGACACCTTCCTTGATCATGTAGCTCGCGCCGTCGAAGCCTTCTTCTCCGGGCTGGAACATGAGGATGACATCACCGGCCAGCTGATTGCGACGTTCAGCAAGGAGGGTGGCGGCGCCGGCCAACATGGACGTGTGGAGGTCGTGGCCGCAGGCATGCATAGCGCCGTCCACACGGGAGGTGTAGTCCACGCCGGTGCTTTCCTGCACGGGGAGTCCATCCATGTCCGCCCGCAACAACACCACGGGCTTCTCAGCCGAAGCGTGAGCGGCACCGCCGCGCAGAACCGCGGTGACCGACGTCGTTTCCTTGCCAAGGGTGATCTCGTACGGAAGCCCGTCCAGCGCCTGGAGCACCTTCTCCTGGGTGCGGGGGAGCTGCAGCCCGATCTCCGGTTCGCGGTGGAGGTCGTGGCGGAGGCGGACGATGTCGTCCCGCAGTTCCTTGGCGTCGGCAGCGATGGTCATGGGTTCTCCTGGTCTTTCCGGGAATGGGTTCCTCATGCCATTCTGGGGTGATGTGATTCACATGCCCGGAAACATCTTGAAATATGCATTTTTTTCTCTCAGGCGCACGATTCATGCACTGTTCTGAGATAATCGGCTCATGGAGCTCAGCGAAGAGGACTTGCGCCTGGTCAACGCCCTGCAGATTTCGCCCCGGATCAGCTGGTCCGATGCCGGGGAAGTCTTGGGCGTCCATGCCACCACTCTGGCGTCGCGGTGGGAGCGGTTGAGGGGTGCAGGAGCTGCCTGGACCACCGCCCACCTCATGGGCGATCCGAAGGACATGTGCCTGGCCATGGTGGATATCGACTGCGAAATGCACCTCAGGCCAGATGTCACAGCCGCAGTGGCGGAACTCCCCGAAGTCATCACCGTGGAGGAAGCCGCCAGCAATCGTGATCTCACCCTGACGGTCATCACCCAGGACCTGGAGCAGTTCAGTACGCACTTGCTGCCGCAGCTCAAGGAAATCCGCGGGCTCACCAAGTACCACACAGCACTCTGCACACGCATCCATACGAGCGGTTTTGCGTGGCGGCTCAACGTTCTCAGCAAGGCCGAACAGCAGGCACTCCGGGCGCTCGCAGGTCCGGAATCGGCTAACCCCTCAGCGCCGGACGCGATCGTGGTCCCGCTCCCGGAAAGCCACTTGGCGCTGATACCTTTCCTCGCCCGGGACGGCCGCGCCACGGCGGCGGAAATTGCCCGGGCACTGGGCAGGAATCCTGCCACGGTCCAGCGCCAACTCGGGCGGGTCCTGAACAGTCGGATGTTGTCCTTCCGCTGCGAAATCGCCCAGCAGTTCTCCGGTTTCCCCATCACCGTGCAATGGTTCGCCAACGTTCCCGCCGGCCAGCACGAGGCCGCCGCCACGGAACTGAGGGCCATCCGGAACGTCCGCTTCTCCGCGTCCACCACGGGCCGGACCAACTTCACCATGATCATGTGGCTGAGGTCGCTGGCCGACGTCATGGAAATGGAGCTGACCATCCAGCAGCGGATTCCGGGCATCGAACTGGTGGAAAGCGTGGTCATGCTCAACACGGCCAAGCGCGTTGGGTGGATGCTGAACCCGGACTCCACGGCTACGGGAACAGTGGTGCCGCCCTACGGAGAGTTGCTGCCGGCTGGAATCTAGGCGTGCTTGGTTGCCCTTAAGACGGTGTCCAGAATCTTGGACTGCTCACCATCGGGTCCAGTGACGGTGCGCTCCCGGTCGGTCAGGACGTCCACGAACCACGGTTCGCGATCCAACCGGAGGGCGCCCGCCAGCTGCTCCGGGCTGAAGAACATGCCGGTGTCGTGGTGGTGGCTCCATGACGGCAGGCCGTGGGGGTGGTGCCCGACCACCAGCAGGGTCCCGCCCGGAGCAACCGCTGCTGCCGCCGAGGCCACGGAATCCCGCCACGGCAGGAGTGGGGAGTGCAGGAACTGTGCAGAGACCAGGTCGAACACCGGCTCAGGCGTCCACTCAGTGAGGTCCTGCTGCTGCCAGGTGATGCGGTCACCGTGGTTGGTTTCCGCTGCGTGCGCAGCGGCCCGTTCAAGCGCGACGGCGGACACGTCCATGGCGGTGACCGTCCAGCCCTGCTCGGCGAGCCACAGGGCGTCGGCGCCTTCGCCGCACCCCAGGTCCAAGGCGGTGCCGGGCTTCAAGCCGGCGGCCTCCGCGACGAGTTGGGGGTTTGGGTTACCGCTCCACACCTTGGGACGCTCCCGGTACATCCCGTCCCACATGTCCACGGCGTTGTCTGCGTCTTCGTGGAGGTTGAGCCCGCGCTGCTGCGCCCCTTCAGGGGTGTGTTGACCGTGCTGGTGAGTTACGCCGTCGTGCGTGTGTTCAGTCATAACACCAGCGTGCCGCGGGCGGGCTATCAGGGGCAATACCTGTTGCTGTTTCGGCAAATTTTCGGGCAGCAGCAGGGGTCTGGTTTTTCCAATCGATGGTGGTTAGCCTGAGGTTCACAGCGCCCCTGACGGTCTCGCGGCGCCTGAAATTGGGGGATTCATGGTGTTCCTGTTGCGAAAAATCAGTCTGAAGGCATGTCTGGCCGGAGCAGCGGCCGCGCTCATGGTGCTGGTGGCGGTGCCGCCGTCGCATGCGGTGTCCGACGCCGGTGCCACCCGCCTGCCGGCCGTCACCACGGCAGCCGTCCAAGGCAGCCCCAAGAAGATCGACATAGCCAATCCCCGCTTTGTGGAACGCAACAGGGATGGCTCCAAGCTCTTCGTGGCCAGTCCCGAAGGGCTGGTATCCGTCATCGATACCGCGCAGGAATCCGTGACCAAGAGCGTGCAGGTGGGGCCCGCCACGGCCATGTCGCTCAGCCCGAATGGACTAAAAGCCTTCCTTGCAACGGGGACTTCCGTCACGATCGTCGATACTTCGACGACGACCGTGGCGTCCGTCGTTGCGATGGGGGATGAGGTAGCCAGTATGGTGACCAGCCCTGGCGGAACGGCGCTGTACGTGGCGCTCAAGACCGCTGGCGTGAAGGTTGTCGATGTTGCCTCAGCCAAAGTGACAGCTCAGATAGCCGCGGGCAGCAACATCTCCAGACTGCTCGCCACGCCGGACGGGTCAAAGCTCTATGCCCTCAAGGGTGCGTCTGTAGCGGTCATTGACACCAGGACGAAAGCCGTCCTCAGCACCGGTCCGTTGACCGGGGATGACGGCACCATCTCGCCGGATGGAACGCGGTTGATCACGGTCTACGGGTGGGGGTTATCGGTTATTGACACCACCACAGATAAGGTTCTCGCTTCATTTTCAACGTTCCTGACGCCATCCCGGCCCGTTTTCAGCCCTGACGGCAAGCGTGCCTTCTTCGCGGACCACGGGCAGCCCTACTACCCGAAGCCGGGCGTGCGGGTCATCAACAATCCGATGCTGTCCCAAATCAACCTCGAAACCCTGATGGTCGGCCAGGCCACTCCGGACAGGCAGGACTACTTCCACACAGGCGACGTCACGGTCAGTCCGGACGGAACCCGGCTCTACAAGTCAGCTAGAACCAACATTCAGGTGTGGGGCGCCAGGTCAGCCGACTTCGACCTTCCACTCGTTGAAACCATCAAGTTCGACACCTATGTTTACGTCGCGGCGATGGCCCCGGACGGGTCCAAGCTCTACGCAGCAGCCTTTGATGCCAACGCCATTTGGGTGGTGGACACCTCGAGTCAGCCAAGGAACGTCTGGAAGGACTACAACTCCGACGCCACTACCGATCTGCTCGCGCGGGACACGTCGGGCACACTGTGGCTCTACCCCGGCGATGGGAGAAAGGGGTGGCTTCCAAGGTCAGCAGTGGGTTCAGGATGGAATGGCATGAACCTTATCCTTTCTGCCGGCGACTTCAACGGAGACACCAATGCTGATGTCCTTGCACGCGACGTTGCCGGGGACCTCTGGCTCTATCCCGGGAACGGCCGTTCAGGTTGGCTGCCGAGGATCAAAGTGGGCGTGGGCTGGAACGCCATGACCGCCGTCGTAACCCCCGGCGATTTCAACGGAGACGGCAAAGCGGACGTCCTGGCCCGTGACGCTGCCGGGGACCTCTGGCTCTACCCGGGCAACGGTGCCGGTGGCTGGCTTCCGCGCTCCAAGGCAGGAATCGGATGGAACCAGATGACGACGATTCTGGGGCCGGGGGAGTTCGGGGCTTCCGGAGGGGACATTATGGCCACAGACGCAGCCGGCACCATGTGGCTCTACGAAGGAAATGGCAACGGTGGGTGGCTGCCGCGCAAACAGATCGGTATCGGATGGAACGTCATGACGGCGATCGTGACCCCCGGCGACATCGACGGCGACGGGCTTCCCGATGTTCTGGCGCGCGATGCCAATGGAAACCTCAAGCTCTACCGCGGAACGGCGTCCGGCGGCCTGCAACCGGACCTGCAGGTGGGGGCCGGCTGGAACGTCATGACCGCCATCCTCTGACGCTGCTAGTTCGGCAGTGTCCAGCGTTGGGCGCCCGCCCCGGAGGCGCCGAGTTCATCAGCGGGATTCTGCAGCGTGCACGACTTCAAGCTCAGGCAGCCACAGCCAATGCACCCGTCGAGGTCGTTGCGCAGGTGTTGCAGCGCGGCGATCCGCTCATCAAGTTCCTTGCGCCACCGAAGAGACAACTTGGCCCAGTCATGCTTGGTGGGCGTCCGGCCGTCCGGCAAAGAGTCCAACGCCTCCCGGATGTCCTTGAGCGGCAGGCCCACCCGCTGCGACGTCTTGATGAACGCGACCCGCCGCAGGGTGTCGCGCCGGTACCGCCGCTGGTTGCCGGCCGTGCGCTCGGCTTCGATGAGCCCGTTGCGTTCGTAGAAATGAAGGGCCGACGGCGATACTCCACTGCGCTCGGACAGCTCACCGATGGTGAGGGGCCGGTGGGCGGCGACGTGCGTCATGGCTTTGCTCCAAGGCTGGGCGTGGTGGATTGACCTCAACATTAGTTGAGGTTCTAGGGTTGCGTCCATGACCTCTGACACCTCAACGGCCGGGATACTGAGCCGCCCATACCTGCTTGCCACCGTGGGGGCATGCGCACTCGTGTTCCTGAGCGCGTTCGAGTCCCTCGCGGTGACCACCATCATGCCGCTTGTGAGCCGCGACCTCGACGGAGCCAGCCTCTACGCGCTGGCCTTCGCAGGTCCGCTGGCTACTGGCGTGATGGGCATGGTGGCGGCCGGTAACTGGTCCGACCGTCGGGGTCCGGCGGCGCCGCTGTACTCCTCAGTGGTGCTGTTCGTCGCTGGCCTGCTGATCGCGGGCATGGCCGGAACCATGGAAATGCTGGTGCTGGGACGCCTGGTGCAGGGCCTTGGCGGCGGTGCCATGACTGTTGCACTGTATGTTCTGGTGGCACGCGTGTACCCGCCTGCGCTGCACCCCAAGATCTTCGCGGCCTTCGCCGCGTCCTGGGTGGTCCCTTCCTTGGTAGGCCCGTTCGCCGCAGGTGTCGTGGCCCAGCTGAGCAGTTGGCACTGGGTGTTCCTCGGTGTTGTGGGGCTGGTTGTTCCGGCGTTGCTCATGGTGGTGCCGGCCGTCCGGGGCATGGCGTCCGAACCCGCCACCGAATCCGTCCCGTGGGCCTTCGGGCGTATGGGGTGGGCGGCGTTGGCGGCCGTTGCCGTCCTTGGCCTGAACCTGTCCGCAGAGGTGCCGGGAGTGGGCGGGGTGATTGCCGTCGTCGCACTTGTCATTGCCTTGATCGCGGTGAAGCCGCTGGTTCCGCGGGGGACCCTCACCGCCCGGCGGGGTCTGCCCAGCGTCATCCTGGTCCGTGGGCTCGCCTCGGCCGCGTTCTTCGGAGCCGAGGTTTACCTGCCGTACTTGTTGACTGAGCGGTACTCGTTCACGCCGACGTTCGCCGGGCTGACGCTCACGGGTGCCGCGCTCGCGTGGGCCGGGGCCTCGGCCATCCAGGGGAAGCTGGGCGCCAAGCTGGCCGACGATCTCGCCGTGAAGATCGGCGCCTTGCTGGTATTGGTGGCTGTGGTCTCGACGCTGGTAACAGCGGCCCTGGCCCTGCCCGCGGCTGTGGCTATTGGCGGCTGGATCCTGGCCGGTGGCGGCATGGGGCTCATGTACCCGCGGCTGAGCGTCATGACCCTGGCCCTGTCCACGCCCGAGAACCAGGGGTTCAACAGCGCGGCCATGTCCATCTCGGACTCCCTCGGCGGCGCATTGTCCCTCGCCGCGACGGGACTCGTCTTCGCGGCCTTCACGACGACGAACTCGTTTGCGGGCGTCTTCGCACTGACCGCTGTCATCGCCGTCGCCGGGGTTCTGATCGCGCCGAGGGTCGCCACCCGCGCTGGCGCATCCGAAACCCGCGACGCCGAACCCGAGCTCTCGCACCACGCCTGACCAGTTGTGGGGCCCGCTTTGCGCGCTTCGCGAGCCCGGAGACGCGCAAAGCGGGCCCCACAACGCATGCCTGACCTGCCCCGATGCAGGTCTCTGCCCCGATCACTGCTAGACTGGAAACACTTGATGTGCGGTGACGCCCTGAAGCAGGCGGCCTGAAAGGCTGCGCGACGGGGCATTTTTCATGTGAGAGGCACATCCTGCGTCGATGAACGCGTTCTATTTGGTCCCGGCCACCGCTGCTGCAGCGAATCGGTAGACCACCTGACTTTTCCTCGGCGAACCCCTGGCCCAACCGGCGTCGGGGGCCGATGTCCGCAATTGGACACCGCCCGAAAGACATGAAGTTTATGACTACTTTTGCTGCCCTTGGCACGCCCAAGGCCATTGCTGATTCCCTCGCCGCAGACGGCATCGAAGAGGCATTCCCCATCCAGGTGAAGACCCTCCCTGACACCCTCGCAGGCCGCGACGTCCTGGGCCGTGGCCGCACCGGCTCCGGCAAGACCATCGCTTTCGCCATCCCGCTCGTGGCCCGCTTGGCCGAGCGCGAAGCAAAGCACTTCCGCAAGCCGGGCCGCCCCATGGGCCTGGTCCTTGCGCCGACGCGTGAACTGGCAACCCAGATCAACGCCACCATCGAGCCGCTGGCCAAGGCCATGGGCCTGAACACCACGGTCATCTACGGCGGCATCTCCCAGGCACGCCAGGAAAAGGCGCTGCGCGCCGGCGTCGACATCGTCATCGCCTGCCCGGGCCGCCTGGAAGACCTGATCCGCCAGCGCATCCTGACCCTCGAAGCCGTTGAGGTCACTGTGCTGGACGAGGCCGACCACATGGCAGACCTCGGCTTCCTCCCGGTGGTCAAGAAGCTCATGGACATGACCCCCACCCAGGGTCAGCGCCTGCTCTTCTCCGCGACGTTGGACAACGGTGTTGACAAGCTGGTCAACCGTTACCTGTCCAACCCGCTGACGCACTCCGTGGACGATCCCCAGGCCGCTGTCACCACCATGGAACACCACGTCCTGGTGGTCAACGACCAGACCGTCAAGAAGCAGCTCATCGTTGAACTGGCCTCCGGAGCCGGCCGCCGCGTCCTGTTCATGCGGACAAAGCACCACGCCCGCAAGCTTGCCAAGACCCTCACGGACGCCGGCATCCCCGCCGTCGACCTCCACGGCAACCTGTCGCAGAACGCCCGCGACCGCAACCTTGCCGAGTTCTCCAACGGTGACGTCCGCGTCCTGGTGGCTACCGACGTCGCAGCCCGCGGCGTGCACGTTGACGACGTCGAACTGGTTATCCACGTGGACCCGCCCACAGAGCACAAGGCATACCTGCACCGCTCAGGCCGTACAGCCCGCGCAGGTTCCGATGGCACCGTGGTCACCCTGACGCTCCCCGAGCAGCAGAGCGACGTCAAGAAGCTCATGAAAGCTGCCGGCGTTGACGTTTCGTTCGAGCGCGTCACTGCCAACTCGCCGTTGGTTGCCGACCTCGTTGGCGACATCGCCGACAAGGTTGATCCCCGCACCCGTGCAGCCCTCCTCGCGGCGAAAGCCCCGCAGGGTGGCGGCACGTCCACCGGCGCCAACGCCCAGCGCAAGCGTGCACGGCGTTCCACGCAGGCTGCTCCCACGGCCGGCGGCCGTGGTGGTCGCAACGGACGTGGCAAGGTCGCGGCTGAGCCGGTTCGCACCGACGTCAACCGCGCCGAGCGTCGCGCAGCAATGAACGACGACGTCGCCCGCAGCTCACGTGGCCGCGGCAAGTCCGGTGCCACTCACAGCAACGACGTGCCCGGCTCGCAGGGCCAGAACGGCCGCAGTGGTCGTCCGGCCACTGGACAGCGCTCAGCTTCGGCTCCGCGCACGCCATCCACCACCTCGACGCGTACCGGCGGAAACAAGGCCGTATGGTCCTCCGCTACGGGCGCTACGTCCGGTGGATCATACGGTTCGGGTTCCGGCAACTCCGGTCGCGGTGGATCCGGCGCAGGCCGTCCGGCACGCAGCGGTCCCCGCCGCGCGTCGGCTCCCGCGTCAAACGAGCGCCGCGGCCGCTAACCTCCCGTTGTGAGGCCCGCTTTACGCGCTTTCCGGAAGGAATGGAGCGCAGAGCAGGCCCCGCAACTCCAGGTGCTACCAGCCCCGCGCGCGCCACTCCTCAAGGTGTGGCCGCTCGGCTCCGAGGGTCGTGGGCAATCCATGGCCCGGGTGCACCAGGGTATCGTCCGGATAGGCGTCGAACAGTCGTTCCGACACGTCGTTCAACAGAGAAGTGAAGCGTGCAGGATCTTTCTGTGTGTTGCCGACGCCTCCCGGAAACAGCGAGTCTCCACTGAAAATGTGGGCCGGCCCGTCCGGATCCTGGTACACGAAGGCGATCGAGCCAGGGGTGTGTCCACGCAGGTGGACCGCCGTGAGCTCGATGTCGTCGAAGCGCTCAACGTCGCCGTGACCAAGCCGGACGTCCACCGGAACCGGCAACGCATCGGCGTCGTCCGCTCCTGCTGACGTGGTGGCCCCGGTGACTTCCACCAGCTCCGCCAGCGCACGGACGTGGTCCCAGTGCTGGTGGGTGGTGGCGATCCTGACCAGCTTGGTGGGATTGCTCGAATCGCCGGCGGACTCCGAGAGAAGCTGCTGGATGGCCGGAAGGTCGTCAGCGGCATCGAACAACACCTGCGCACCCGTGGACTTTGACGTCAACAGGTACACGTTGTTGTTCATCTCGCTGACCGAAATGCTGCGAATGGTGACGTCACGTAGTGAGTGAATAAGCGAATCCATGCGTTCAGCCTACGTTCTTGGCTTCGCGGCCCTGCGAGACCCAGTTGGGGTCGGCGGAGCGTGAACCCACGACGGCGGCAGCGGCTTGGTGGAGCACCTCAAGTTGTGCTGGCCCCAGTTGCAGGGACAGCGCCCCCAGGTTCTCGTCGATCCGGTGCGTCTTGCGCGTGCCGGGGATGGGGACTACCGAAATCCCGAGGCGCTGACCTTGGGCGAACAGCCAAGCCAGGGCTACCTGGGCAGGAGTTGCATCCAGCTCACTGGCTACCTCGCGAACTGCGGCCACCACGGCTTGGTTTGCATCAAGTGCCTCGTCGCCAAAACGGGGGATCTTATGGCGGAAGTCATTTTCGCCAAGGTCGCCCGCGCTGACGGTTCCGGTGAGGAACCCGCGGCCCAGCGGCGAATACGGCACAAACCCTACGCCAAGCTCCTTGGCTGCAGGAACAACGTTGAGTTCAACATCCCTGCTCCAGATTGACCATTCACTCTGGACCGCGGCAATGGGATGGACGGCGTTGGCCTGCCTAAGCTCCTCGGCTGTCACTTCAGACAAGCCGAGGTGCCGGACCTTGCCCTCACGGACCAGCTCCGCCATGGCCTCCACGGTTTCCACTATCGGAACGCGGAGGTCGCGGCGGTGCAGGTAGTAGAGGTCAATCACGTCAGCGTCCAGGCGGCGGAGGCTCGCTTCCGCTGCTTGCCTGACGTAGGGCGCATCCCCGCGGACTCCCGTGTATCCGTCCGCGGGGTTGCCCTCAATTCCAAACTTCGTGGCTACCTGGATCTCGTCGCGGCGCTCTTTCAGGAGCCTGCCCACGAGTTCCTCGTTGCTGCCGGCGCCGTACACATCTGCGGTGTCGATGAACGTGATGCCCGCGTCCACCGCATGCCTGAGCGTGGTCAGGCCTTCTGCTGGGTCGATCCCGCCATAGACCGGGGTCAGGGCCATTCCGCCGAAACCGAGGGGGCTGACCGTGAGGCCATCTCCGAGCTGAACTGCAGTCATGAACGTCTCCAATGCGTGTTTGGGTGCTCTTGAAGGCGTGAACCCGATGGCGCGCTGGGGTATTCCTGCGTGGCGTGCGTGGCGTGGCCGATTCGATGGATCGCTGCGTACCGTGCCGTGCGAGCGGCATGGTCTGCAGCGATCCATCGAAATGGAGCGCAGGGACCCGCCGCTATTCGGTCTTGGCTACGGGTTTCTCTGCGGGCAACGCCTTCAAACCGGCGGCACAGCCCACGATTCCGGCGATGAAGAGGAGTTTCAGCGGGCTCGCCGATTCCACGCCCGTGATCATGGCCCAACCAACAGTCAGGGCCGCACCGATACCCACCCATACCGCGTAAGCAGTACCGAGGGGGATGCGCTTCACTGCGATACCCAGTCCCAGCATGCTCAATACTGCGGTGACCGCGAAGACCAGTGTGGGCATGAGTTGCGTGAAGCCATTGGAGAGCCCCAAAGCGGTGGCCCACACGGCTTCGAGGAGCGCCGACGCCAGGAGGATGGCCCAGAAGATTCCGTTACCGGTGTTCTTAGTGTTCGTTGTCATGGCTATGCCACCACCTTCAGGCCGACCACGCACGCCCCGATGCCGGCAAGCAGAAGCAGCCGGGCCGTCGTCGCACGTTCAACTTTGGTGACCATCGCGTACGTCGCAGTCAGCACTACGCCGACTCCAACCCACACGGCGTAGGCCGTGCCCGTGGGGATGGATTGCATGGCGATTGCCAGCCCGCCCATGCTGGCGATCACGGATACCAGGAAAACCACTGTGGGGACGGGTTTACGGAAGCCCTTGGAACGATGCAGAGCTGCGGCCCAAACGGCTTCGAGTGCTCCGGAAAGAATGAGAATTATCCACGACATGACATTTCCTTTGGCCAGTCTTGTCGCGTGCCGGGTACTGAACCGTCGTCCGGAGGTTCCAGAGGGGAACCTTCATTTCAGGCTAGCAACTCCCGCGCGGGGTGGCCACTTCTGGTGGTTAACGTCACCAACTCAGGCGTGAGTGGGTTCCACGTGGTCGATTGAGATCACTGCAACAAAACCGCGGCCGGAGATCTCGGGGCTGCGGGTGTCCGAGCCGACCACGGCGTCGTACCGTGACAACTCAACAGGTTCCCCGGGGCTGGTTGGGGAGACGCCGCCGTCGGACTTTTCCTCAGCAGCCGACTCTTCCTCGACTGCGGCGCCAGGCGCAACAGTCGCCTTTCCCTCCAGCAGGATGGCAAGTTGGCCTTCGAAAACGGGGTGCGCGCGCTTTTTGGAGATCTCAACGATGGACGTGTAGCCCTTGAAGGCGCCTGCGCGGGCGATGACGTTCAAGTCCCGGATGTCCCCTGTGGGAAGCGTGGCCGACGATGCGGCCTCGCCGGAGAACCGGAACGGACGGTATTTCTCCAGCGGATGCTCAGAGCCGTCCACGGTGAGGAGTAACAGTTCGCCGTCGATGATGGTGATGACCCGCTCCATGCCCGGGAAGGTGGAGAATTCTCCGGCTTTGGAGACGTCGGCGATGCTGACACGCCAATCCCATGCGCCGTCCTGCGCCGACGCGGCCTTGGGATGGCTGGCGAGTTCGCGGGTCACCCCGCCCCCGTTGCGCCACGGTTCGGGATGGATGTCGGCAAAGCGGATGATCTCCATCCGACCAGCCTAGTGGTGGACGCCGCTTCTGCGTTGGCAACGTGGCTTGCTAACGTCATATGTGGAAAACGTTGTTCGGGTAGTGAGGGAGGGGCTGGATGTTCGTCAAAGTGTGCGGCTTGAGCACGCCCGAATCAGTGCGTGAGGCCGTCGACGCCGGTGCGGACGCCGTCGGTTTCGTCCTCACCACCAGCCCCCGGGAGGTCAGCCCCGACCAGGTTCGCATCCTGCTCCCGCTGGTGCCCGCCGGGGTTCGTGCCGTGGGTGTTTTCCGGCATGAAGCCGCCGCCGATGCCGTGGTTGTGGCGCGGGTCGCTGGGCTTGGGTGGGTGCAGTTGCACGGACACCGGACCGCTGACGACGTCAAAACAGTGCACGACGCCGGGATGCGGCTTATCCGGGCCGTCACCATGGGTGCCTCCCTGGACGAGTTCGCGGATCTGGGTGAAGACGTGTTCCTGATCGACGCCGCAGTGCCGGGGTCGGGAGAGTCCTGGGACTACGCCTCTGTGCGGGAGAAGGGGCTCGACAACCGGGAGTGGCTGCTCGCCGGTGGCCTGGAACCCGGCAATGTGGCCTTCGCCGCAGCCGCTGCCGGGGCTTGGGGAGTGGACGTTTCCTCCGGCGTCGAGTCCTCGCGGGGTGTGAAGGACCTGGCCAAGATCCGCGCGTTCGTCCAAGCCGCCAAAGCCTGACCCTCTCTCACGTCCCGTTGGTTTTGTGGCGGCCCTTTCTCACGTCCCGTCGGTTTTGTGGCGGCCCTCTCTCACGTCCCGTTGGTTTTGTGGCGGCCCTCTCTCACGTCCCGTTGGTTTTGTGGCGGCCCTCTCTCACGTCCCGTATCCGGGTGCCCGCCGTTTGGTTTTCTGAGACAGCTTGATGGGAGACGGTGTATCGGATGGCCACGCCCAGAGAAGTGATGTGAGAGAGGGGTGGTGGGGACTGGTGGGGATGTGAGAGAGGGTTGGTGGGGACTGATGGTGATGTGAGAGAGGGTTGGTGGGGATGTGAGAGAGGGTTGGTGGAAACGTGCGATTTAGTGAGAGAGCGTCGGGCTGTCAGCGGCACCCCATAGAATCGCTCCCAACAGCACGATTCGCCCGAAACCACGGAATCCATGGAATCCACCGAACCACGGAAACCACCGAAACCATGGAATCAACCGAAACCACGGAAACCACGGAAAACAGGAGTCAAGCAATGAGCACGGAACAGTACACCCTGACCATGACCCGCGAGTTTGACGCACCCCGCGAGACGGTTTTCGAAGCGTGGATGAACCCGGATCTGCTCACGCAGTGGTTTGGGCCGGCAGACATGGACGCTCCCCGGGACAAGATCATCATCGAGCCCCGGGTGGGTGGAGTGTGGCAGGTGGTGATGGGGTGGACCGACGAGAATGGCCGGCAGGAAGCGCCGATCGAGGCCGTCATCAAGGAGTTGGACGCTCCCGCCCTTCTGGTGTCCACCGCGAAGGCCGCACCTGACGCCGATCACGAGTTTGAAGAGATGCGCCTCGAATTCGAAGATCTCAACGGCCGCACGCGCATGCATCTGACGCAGAGCCCGTTCGCTTCAGAGGACTGGGTTGAGATGACGCGCGATGGCTGGGGAACATCGTTCGACAAGCTGGACGCCCTCCTGGCCTAAGCCTGTGGCCGCGCAACGCGTGTAAGTCAGGGAAGATTCAGGGCAGACCCTTAGGCTTTCTGTCAGACCCACAAGGGAGAATGAAGACTATGAAAACGATCCTTAACGTCATCTGGCTTGTCTTCGGTGGGTTCTGGTTGGCCTTGGGTTACTTCGCGGCCGGCATCATCTGCTGCGTGCTCATCGTGACCATCCCTTGGGGCATCGCTTCGTTCCGGATCGGCGCGTACTGCTTGTGGCCCTTCGGCCGGATGGTGGTCGAGAAGCCGGGCGGCACGGGCGTGTTCGCGCTCTTGGGTAACGTCATTTGGTTGCTGGTGGCCGGAATTTGGATTGCCATCGGCCACGTGGTCACGGCGTTTGCCATGGCGATCACCATCATTGGCATCCCGTTGGCCATCGCCAACCTGAAGCTGATTCCGGTTTCGCTCATGCCGCTGGGCAAGCAGATCGTGCCTACCAACCAGCCGTTCGTCAGCACGTACCGCTAGGACGCAGCAACCACTCCGGTGCGCAGATTGAAAAGGAACGTCCGCTCCACACGCACGCTTCCGCCGTCGGCCTCCGCCGCGAAGGTAAGTTTCAGCGCACCGTGCTCCAGGTCCGACGCCGTGATGGTGTAGGTCGGCGTGAAGTAGAGTGCATGCTCGCCGGGCAGTAGGTCCGCGGGTGGGAAATCGCCCGCGTTCTGGTGCGGTCCGAGAAGTACGACGCCGGTAGCCGGCTCAGTGCCTGCGTTGCGGACGCGCCCGGTGAAGGCGAGGATGTCCCCGGCTTTGTAGCCCGGGATGATGGGTCCGTAGTTGAGGTCCTGGGCTTCCCGGGTGCCGAGAACCTGGTCACCGGCGTAGCCCTGCCCGATTTCCTTCCATGTTTGGACATCCCATTGACCGTGGCTGTTGGACGGGATCACGTGGAACTCTCCGGCGTTTTGCCACACCGTGGGCCTGCCTGGGGTTACGGAGCGCAGCTCCATGTCGAAGACCAGGCCCGTGGGCCCGGGAGCAACCAGAGGCTGCGCGGAAAGCTGCCCTGTCAGCTGCTCGGCCGGGATCGAAGCAAACACGATCTCCGTGTAACCCTGCCGTTCGTAGAGCACTCCGATGTTCCCGTCGGGGAGCCGTGTCACCGTCGAATAGGCCGAGCTTCCCGGGCAGACGAGCAGCTTTGACGGCCAGGTGGCGCCGTTGTTGGGGGAGAGGCTCAGCACGGTGTTACGACGCAGATGAGGGTCCTGGTTGTTGCTCGCGAGAAGCCAGGATGTAGTCTCCGGCGCTGCGAACGCAACATGCGGCACTCCGTCGAAGCGCGTCAGGGATCCGTTGTCGCTGGGATCGGGCAGGTCCGGAACAGGCTGCAACGGGCTCCACGTTTGGCCGCCGTCCTCGGACACGGCGGCCAATCGGCACGGTGTGCCCCTCGAATGCAGGAGCAACCGGCCATCGTCCAAGCACGCCACTTTGTTCTCGTTTGGCCCCACCCCTGAGGTGCCCGGACCGATCAGCTCGCCCAACTGCCACGTCTCGCCGTGGTCATCGCTGAACGCCGAAGCGGCCATGATGGCACCATCCACCAGCAGCACATACTGTTGCACCAGCCGGCCCTCAAATGGTCCGGTGTGGATGTGAATGCCCTGTCCGGCGGCGGCGAAGAGGCCGGTGATTCCGCCGGTCTTGAGCTGTGGGGTGAGCCGGCGGTGCTGCCAGGTGTCGCCGTCGTCGTCGGAGAAGCTGACGTCCGCATGCTGCACGTCGTTGTCCGGCTCCAATCCGGCAACGGCCTCGAAGAAGCCTGCGTGGGTCCCGGCTGCGTGGAACATAAAGATGCGGCCGGTGTCGGCGTCAACCAGCAGGCTTGGATCGCCGAAGCCGTGGAGTCCCGCACCGGTACGCACAAGCTGCTGCGGCTCCCAGGTGATCCCGTTGTCGTAGCTGCGACGAAGCAGGAGGTCGATGGGGTTGGGAAGGTCGTCCAAGTTGGGCCGTCCGTCATAGGCAGCCAGGATTGTTCCCCGCATGGTGACGGCCAAGGCTGGGATGCGGTACTGCCGGTAACCGCCCACGCCGCGCGCCGCCAGGACGTGTTCCACATCGGGGACGGCAAGGGGAACGGCAGAGTGGGAGGAACCCAAGAGGTAGGAGGTCACACCTCTATGCTAGCTGGCCGCCAACACCCCCCGATAGGCACCGTCCTGCACAAGAGCAATTGCGGAACCTGCGTCCAGCTCCGCTGCCATGACGACATCGTCCGCATAGCCGGCGTCGATCAGTTCCCGGCCGCTGGAACATCCCCGCAAAACGGCCGCAAGATGAGGTTCCGCAGCGTCAAACGCCGCAGCAGCAGCTGCCGCCTCCGGGGAAAAGTTGTGACGCCCGGCCGCCGCGAGGCCGGCAATGAACGCGCCGGCTCCAAGTTCGTCCTCCAGTGCCGGGCGCAGGCTACCGTTGCCCCACTTCTCACCCGCGGCGATGACGGCAATAACGGCACCATGAGGCAGTGTGGCGTGCACCCAGTCTGCCGTGGCAGCGGCGTTGCGCAGTGAAACCGCGACCACCTGACGGGCTGAACCGGCCAATTCATGGCTGATGGTGGACCCGTTGGGGGAGGGCAGAACCACCCGCTCAAGTACCGGCGCAGCACGGAGGCTCACGGGCGACAAGCTCAGCCCTTCCGAGCCCCGCGGTCCGGCCAGCGAGGCACGATGGTGGGCCGCGAATTCACTCGCCCCCGCATCCCTCAATGGATACGGAAACACCACCGCCCCGCGATCCACGGCAACGCTCACGCACGTGGTGAATGAGAGGACATCAACCACCACCGCAAGGTCAGCGCCCGGCACCACCGCCCGGGCGCCGTCGAGCCCCCATTCGAACCGGACCGAGTACGGGAGCTGCCTCTGCGGCGCCCCGGGTTCGCTGAGGACACCGCTCACGCGAGTTCGCCGGCAAGGTTGCGGCGGGCGGCGTCGAGCCACAGAGCCTTGGCGCGTTCGCCATGGAACAGTGGGTCCAGGCCCAGCAAATGACGCACGACGGCGGCGCGCCCCTTCGCGAAGTCGTCGTCGCTGACGTGGGCGTAGTCTTCGCGGACGGCGGCCAGATACCGCGCGTAGGACTGCTCGTCACCTCCCAGCACGGAGAGGTCAGCGTCGCAGAGGAGGGCCCCGGCGTGGTCACCTGGCTCGGGACTATGGGTGGCCGTGAGCCGCACCAAGCGGGCTACTTCGGCTACGTCTGCGGGAGCCAAACCGGCAGCCGTGAGCCGGTTCTCTGCCAGTTGTGCGGACTCTTCCTCGTCCTGTCCGGCCACTCCTTCATACACGGCGTCGTGGAACCAGGCCGCCAGGGCAACGGTCCGTGCGGGCAGGGCGGGTTCGGTCAGGATGTCCAGGGCTTCCACTACAGCCAAGAGATGCGTGCGGCTGTGGTACTTCCTGCCATCTTCACCCCAGCGTTCCAGCAGCTCGAGGCCTAATTCCTCGTGCCCGGGATAGGTGCTGTTCCAGCGTTCCATTAACGGGACAGTCAGGGCCTTGCTCCGTTCCCGAGCAGGGATCCGGAGCCCGCTGGCGATGAGTTTGCGGACCAGGATACGGGCTTCCACGGGGATGGCGCCGGCGAGGACAAGGTCGTCGTAGCGGCGTTCCGGGACATCATAGTGGTCTCCGTCGAAGGCCCTCTCCGGTACTCCGGCAGCGGCCGCGAAGGCGTGCAGCTCGTCCAGCGACGTGTCCGAAACGAGGTGCGAAAACACGGTTCCGTGCGCTGGCCACAAAGGGGGATCGACGTAGATGGCCATGGCCAAAGTGTAGTCCCGGACGATCCTTCCCAGTTGCCGGCCATCGGGACGTCTACCGCCGTGCTGCCGCCCCGGAAACCCGGGCTTCACTGCCCGCGCTGTCCACGGCAACTGGGAAGGAGTGTGGGGAAACTCAGCGCTCCGCCGGCAGGATGTTCTGGTTGCCGCGGAACACGTTGTCAGGATCGAACTCGCCTTTTACCAAGGACAGCCGGCGGTAGTTCTGCTCTCCGTAGGCGGCCATGATCCTGTCCTGGCCCTCGTCGCCGATGAAGTTCAGCCACACGCCGCCCGTGGTGTAGGGGGCGATGTCCTGGCGGAACTGCTTGACCCAGGCTTTGGCTTCCTGCCCGCCCTCCCGGGTCTCCGACAAGCCGAACGGGTGGCTGACCCATGCTGCGCCGCGGTGCTGTAACGGAGTGTTCGCGGCAGCAGGTCCGGAAACGGCTCCGCCCCACCGCGCCACCAACTGTTGCGAGTGGGCTCCGGGAAGCCGGTGGGCAGAGTCCACCAGAAGGTCCAGCGCGTCATCGTTGAGCTCATCGTGGTAGTCGGCGCTCCAATAGTTGTAATGGTCTGGAGGGTCGTCGATCATGCACTGGAAATCCGCGTATCCCATGGGCGAGACCAGATCCACGGAGGGGCCAAGGTCGCGGAACGGCTTCGCGTGCTCTTCGCCGGCCTCCACATCACCCGCGTAAAGGTAGGCCATGCCGACAGCGAGCTTTCCCACCATGTCCTCCGGGACGAACTCTTCCGGCGGAGCGGTGAGGTACACGAGGGCTGTTCCGACGGCGTCGGGAGCTTCCAATGCGATCCCGCGGAAGGCACGGGAGAGCTCCGCCGCGTCGTCTCCGGGGAACAACATGAGTCCGGCCATGATGGTGGGCCCGAGATCGTGCAATTGGAACGTCAAGGAGGTGGCGACGCCGAAGTTTCCGCCCCCGCCGTGGAGGGCCCAGAACAGCTCCGGATTCTCATCCCGGCTTGCGGTGACCCGGTCGCCGGCGGCCGTGACCAGGTCAACGGAGAGGAGGTTGTCGCACGCGAAACCGTAGGAACGCTCCAGCCACCCCGAGCCGCCGCCCAGGGTGAATCCCGAGACTCCCGTGGTGGAGGCGCGCCCACCCGTGACGGCCAGTCCATACTGTTGGGTGGCGCGGTCGAACTCGCCCCAGGTGAGTCCGGCGCCGGCCGTGGCGGTCTTTGCCTCCGGATCCACGCTGATGGACTTCATGGGGCGGACATCAACCACCAGGCCGTCGTCATTGGTGGACATGCCGGCCACCGAGTGCCCGCCGGACCTTACTGCCACGTCCAGATTGTGGTTGTGGGCGTAGCTGAGGGCCTCGGCAACCTCCCCGGGATCAGAACATTTGGCGATGACAGCCGGCCTGCGATCGATCATCGCGTTGAAGAGTTTCCGGGCCTCGTGGTAGTTCGGGCTGTCCGGACGAATCCATTCCATGGGACGCTCCTTCGCGCCTAAGACTCTCCCCTAGATCAGGGTACGGCTCCACCTTCCCGGGGACCATGGGTAGCGCAAAGAAGTACGACGGCGGGCGCACCCCTCCGCGGCCGGCGCACCACTGCGTACGGTCGCGTCTGGCGGGACCGGGCGCGGCTGGTCCTGAGGGAGTCACATTTCGTCTGCGGATCATTCGATGCCAATAAACCGCATTTACGGAACTACAATCATTCCATGCCGCAAATACGAATTTCAGAAGCCGCTCGCTTCCTGGGTGTCAGTGACGACACCGTAAGGCGTTGGACGGAAAATGGGACGCTGACCGCGCAGAAGGACGGAGCGGGCCGGCTTGCCGTGGACGGGCTGGAACTGGCCACGCTTGCCCGCGACCAATCCCACCTCCCGGACGACCCCTCCCGATCCGGAAGTTCGGCGCGGAACCGCTTCGTCGGCCTGGTTACGGGAATCACCGCGGACAAAGTCATGGCCCAGGTGGAGCTTCAATGTGGCCCGTTTCGGGTGGTGTCGCTCATGAGCAGTGAAGCCGTCAGGGAGCTGGGACTGGAACTCGGCTCAGTGGCCACCGCCGTGGTCAAGGCCACCACCGTCATCATCGAAACACCGCAGGGAAAGAGCATCATATGAGGACCCTTCACCTGAAGACGAGCATTGTGGGCATCTCCGTGGCGGTGGGCTTGGCCGGCGTCCTCGCTGCTTGCGGCACCACGGCCCCCGCCGCGGCACCATCGGGCACCAGCGGCAGCGCCCAGTTGAGCGGGACAGTGACCGTCTTTGCCGCAGCCTCGCTCAAGGCCACCTTCACCCAACTGGCCAAGGATTTTGAAGCCAAGAACCCCGGCACCAAGGTCGCGCTGAGCTTCGCAGGCTCCTCGGACCTGGTCACGCAGATCAGCCAAGGTGCCCCAGCCGACGTTTTCGCTTCCGCCGACACCAAGAACATGACCAAGCTGGCCGACGCCAAACTCGTGGAGGGTACCGCGACAAATTTCGCCACGAACGTCCTGGAGATTGCCGTCCCACCCAGCAACCCGGCGTCGATCTCTTCCCTTGCGGACCTCGCCAAGCCAGGCGTCAAAGTAGTCACCTGCGCCAGCCAGGTCCCCTGCGGCGCGGCAACGGACACGGTTGAGAAGGCCAGCGGCATCTCCTTGACCCCGGTCAGCGAGGAATCCTCGGTGACCGATGTCCTCGGCAAGGTCACCTCGGGCGAGGCCGATGCTGGCCTGGTCTACGTCACGGACGTGAAGGGGGCCGGCGACAACGTCAAGGGCATCCCCTTCCCGGAGTCGGACAGGGCCGTGAACGTCTATCCCATCGCCACGGTCGGTACCAGCAAGAACAAGGAACTGGCGGCGGCGTTCATCGCGGCGGTCACCAGCGAGGCTGGCAGCCAGGTCCTCAGCGACGCTGGTTTTGGCGCACCGTAGGACGTCCATGAACAGGCAGAGCACCTCCGGCTACCACGGCATCCCGCGATGGGTCTATGCCGTGGCGGTCGTGGGCGGCCTCTTGGTGATTCTTCCATTGGTGGCGATGGTGGCGAAGGTCAACTGGCCGCAATTCATTCCCCTCATCACGTCCGAATCCTCGGTGGCCGCGTTGGGCCTGAGCCTGCGAACCTCCGCGGCCAGCACAATCCTCTGCATTGTGCTGGGCGTTCCGCTGGCGCTGGTTCTTGCCCGCGGCGAGTTCCCCGGACAGCGGCTCCTCCGCTCGTTGGTCCTGTTGCCGCTGGTGCTGCCACCCGTCGTCGGCGGTATTGCGCTGCTGTATACGTTCGGGCGCCAAGGCCTCCTGGGGAAGTCCCTGGAGTTGGCGGGTATCCAGATCGCGTTTTCCACAACTGCCGTCATCCTCGCGCAGACCTTCGTGGCCTTGCCGTTCCTGGTGGTCAGTTTGGAGGGTGCCCTGCGATCGGCCGGAAACAGGTACGAGGCCGTCGCGGCGACCCTCGGTGCGCGACCCACCACCGTGCTTCGCCGCGTGACGCTCCCGCTGGTACTGCCAGGGCTGGCGTCGGGCGCCGTGTTGTCCTTTGCCCGCAGCCTGGGGGAATTTGGCGCCACCCTGACGTTCGCGGGCAGCCTGGAGGGAGTTACTCGGACCCTTCCGCTGGAGATCTACCTGCAGCGTGAGAGTGATGCTGACGCCGCCGTCGCACTGTCCCTGGTACTGGTGGCGGTCGCCGTGGCCGTGGTGGGGCTCAGTTATGGTCGCCGACGCAACAGTGCGGAGGTCCAGGCATGAGCTTCGAGCTGCGGGCCAGCCTCCGTGCCCGGAACTTCGACGTGTCGCTCAGCCTCGCTGACGGTGAGACCGTGGCCATTCTCGGTCCCAACGGCGCGGGCAAGTCCACGCTGCTGGGTGTGATCGCCGGGCTGCTCCGGCCGGATTCCGGCACGGCGAAAATCGGAGGGAGACCGCTGTTCAACCTCGACGGCGGGACTCGCCTGTGGAGCGCGCCGCACCTGCGTGGCACGGCTTTGCTGGCCCAGGAGGCGCTGCTGTTTCCGCACCTGAATGCCCTGGACAACGTGGCGTTTGGTCCGCGCAGTGCCGGTGTTTCGAAAGCGGCCGCGCGGGAGTCGGCAGGTCATTGGCTGGCCGAAGTTGACGCACTGCCCCTGGCGCACCGCAAGCCATCCCAGCTCTCCGGCGGGCAGGCTCAGCGCGTTGCCGTGGCTCGTGCCCTGGCGGCCCAACCGGAATTGCTGCTCCTCGATGAACCTATGGCAGCCCTCGACATCCATGCAGCACCGTTGCTCCGCCGTGTCCTCAAACGGGTGCTCAAGGACCGGAAGGCCATCATCGTCACGCACGATGTCTTGGATGCCTACATGCTCGCGGACCGCGTGATCGTGGTGGAGCAGGGCCGGATTGCCGAGGCCGGACCCACCCGTCAGGTCCTGGAGCGCCCCCGGAGCCAGTTCGCCGCCGGACTGGCGGGGCTCAACCTCGTCACGGGGGTCATCTCGGGCGAGGGAATAACGACGCCGGATGGCCGGGTTTTCGCCGGCCAGCACGATCCTGAGTGGTCACCTGTGTCCGGCCAGGCGGGCGTGGCCGCGTTCCCGCCGTCGGCTGTTTCCGTCTTCCTGGGCGATGTGCACGGAAGCCCGCGGAATTCCTTCGCGGCGACCGTTACGGACCTTGAACCGCACGGCGACCAGATCCGGGTGCGTGCCAGCACGGGTTCATCGGCACCGGCCCTCTCCGCCGACATCACGCCCGCGGCATCGGCCGATCTTGGCCTTGTTCCCGGGATGGACGTGCGGTTCGTGGTCAAGGCAGCGCTGGTGTCGGTCTACCCGGCCTGACGCCTACTCGCGGTACATCCGCTCGGCGTACGACCGTCCGTAGTAGTCCTCGAGGTCTGCCAGCGGGGTTTCGGGCTGCGTGTAGGCCTGGGCGAGCTTTGCGATGCTGGGCAGGTCGCCGGGGTTCCACGTCTCGGGCTGCCACAGCCCACTGCGCATGAAGGCCTTGCCGCAGTGCGTGAACACTTCCTCCACGGAAACCACCACAGCTGCGCGCGGACGGTGCCCCTTGACCACCATGAGTTCGAAGAAGTCGGCATCGCGGACAATACGTGCCGTGCCGTTGATCCTCAGTGTGTCCGTGCGTCCGGGGACCACCGAGAGGATGCCGACATTCGGGTTCTCCAGGATGTTGCGGAAGCCGAACGCGAGTTTGTTGCCGGGCCGTTCGGGGATGGCGATGGTGTGGTCGTCAAGGACTTGGATGAAGCCGGCCGGGTCCCCCTTGGGCGAGGCGTCCACGTGACCCTGCGCGTCCGTCGTCGAGATCACGCAAAAGGGGCTCGCTGCCAGCCATTGCCGGTCGAAATCACTGAGCGAGTTCCGCACCTTTCGGCGCACGCGGTCCAGGGGAAGGCCGATCAGTTCTTCAAGTTCGTCCACGGTGGAGATTGAGTCCATGGCCCCAGCCTAAGCTGCGTTGCTACCCGGCAGCTCTGGACACTGGTTTCGCCGTGGGCAAACATGGAACACAGTGGGCCAAAAATCAAAGTTGAGCGTAGTAGACTCAACTTTGAAAGTATTGGTTCAACTCCAGAAAGGGAGCACTCTTTGGACGTCAAATTCACCACCAAAAGCCAGGAGGCCCTTTCTGCGGCCGCCATGAACGCCTCAACTGCCGGCAACCCGCAGCTTGAGCCAGCCCACCTGCTCAAAGCCCTCATGGACCAGCGCGAAGGCGTGGCCGTGGCACTCCTGCGAGCTACGGGGGCCGATCCGGATGCCGTCAGCGTGCAGGCCAGCTCTGCCATCAAGGCGCTTCCGTCGTCGTCGGGCAGTTCGGTCCAGCAGGCGCAGCTGTCCCGCCAGTCCATGCAGGCCATCCAGGCTGCCCAGAACGAGGCCGACAAACTTGGCGACTCCTTCGTCTCCACCGAGCACCTGCTGCTGGGCCTCTCTGCCGGAAGTGACGCCGTCGGAAAGTTAATGCGCGACGCCGGTGCCTCCCACGAAGCGCTGCTCGCCGCCCTGCCTGGTGTCCGAGGCGACAGGAACGTCAACTCGCCAGACCCGGAAAACACCTTCCAAGCACTGGAGAAGTTTGGCACCGACCTCACCGCGGTGGCCCGCTCGGGCAAGCTGGACCCCGTCATCGGGCGTGACAGCGAGATCCGCCGCGTCGTCCAGGTCCTGAGCCGCCGCACCAAGAACAACCCCGTGCTGATCGGCGAGCCCGGCGTCGGCAAGACGGCCGTCGTCGAAGGCCTCGCCCAGCGCATGGTGGCCGGCGACGTCCCGGAAAGTTTGCGCGGCAAAACGCTGATCGCGCTCGATCTTGCGTCCATGGTGGCCGGCGCCAAGTACCGTGGCGAGTTCGAGGAACGCCTGAAGGCAGTCCTTGAAGAGATCAAGAACTCCAATGGACAGATCGTCACGTTCATCGATGAAATCCACACGGTAGTGGGTGCCGGTGCCACCGGCGACAGTGCCATGGATGCGGGCAACATGCTCAAGCCCATGCTGGCTCGTGGCGAGCTGCGCCTCATCGGTGCCACCACGTTGGACGAGTACCGCGAAAACATTGAGAAGGACCCTGCGTTGGAGCGCCGCTTCCAGCAGGTGTACGTTGGCGAGCCCAGCGTCGAAGACACCATCGGCATTCTCCGAGGCCTCAAGGAACGCTACGAGGCGCACCACAAGGTAGCCATCGCCGACTCTGCCTTGGTGGCGGCGGCAACGCTCTCCAACCGCTACATCTCGGGCCGCCAGCTGCCGGATAAGGCCATCGACCTCGTGGACGAGGCCGCGTCACGGCTCCGGATGGAAATCGATTCCGCCCCTGAAGAGATCGACCAGCTCCGCCGCGCCGTCGACCGCTTGACCATGGAGGAACTTGCCCTCCAGGGCGAGACCGATCCTGCGTCGGTGGAACGGCTGGCTGCGCTCCGCGCGGACAAGGCCGACAAGAACGAAGAACTCAGCGCACTGAACGCGCGCTGGGAAGCTGAGAAAGCAGGCCTCAACCGTGTGGGTGAGCTGAAAGCCAAGATCGATGAACTCCGCTCGGCAGCGGACAAGTCCCAGCGTGAAGGCGACCTTGAGTCGGCGTCGCGGATTCTTTACGGTGAACTGCCCGCCCTGGAGCGGGAGCTGAGCGCCGCTGCTGAGGAAGAGTCCGCCCGGAGCGAGTCGAAGCCTGAACTGATGGTCGCGGAAGACGTGACCGCTGACGACATCGCCGAGGTCATTTCAGCGTGGACGGGCATCCCTGCCGGCCGCATGCTTCAAGGCGAGTCGCAGAAGCTGCTGCATATGGAAGAGGAACTCGGCAAGCGCCTGATCGGCCAGAGCAAGGCCGTGCAGGCTGTCTCCGACGCCGTTCGCCGTGCCCGTGCAGGCATCAGCGATCCCAACCGGCCCACGGGTTCGTTCCTGTTCCTTGGTCCTACCGGCGTGGGCAAGACCGAGCTGGCCAAGGCCCTGGCCGACTTCCTCTTTGACGACGAACGCGCCATGATCCGGATCGACATGTCCGAATACAGCGAGAAGCACGCCGTCGCCCGCCTGGTGGGTGCCCCTCCGGGATACGTCGGCTACGAGGAAGGCGGTCAGTTGACGGAAGCTGTCCGTCGCCGTCCGTACTCGGTGGTGCTGCTCGATGAAGTGGAGAAGGCCCACCCCGAGGTCTTCGACATCCTCCTGCAGGTTCTGGACGACGGTCGTCTCACCGATGGCCAGGGCCGCACCGTGGACTTCCGCAACACCATCCTGGTGCTGACATCCAACTCCGGAAGCCAGTTCCTGGTGGACCCGTCGCTGGATGCCAGGGCCAAGCGCGAGGCTGTGATGGCCGTGGTCCAGGCATCGTTCAAGCCTGAGTTCCTGAATCGCCTGGACGAGATCGTGCTTTTCGATCCGCTGTCCGTCGAGGAACTTGCCCGGATTGTGGAGCTGCATGTCGCCGAGCTGAGCAACCGGCTCCGTGATCGCCGCCTGAGCCTGGAGGTCACCGACGGTGCGCGCGCCTGGTTGGCGATGTCCGGCTTCGATCCCGCCTACGGCGCCCGGCCACTGCGCCGGCTCGTCCAGCGCGAGATCGGTGACCGCCTGGCCAAGGAAATCCTGGCCGGCGAGATCAGCGACGGCGATACTGTGCTGGTGGACACCGCAGCTGACGTGGACGAACTCACCCTTGAGGGGTTGGAAGCGCTCACAGGTCCCGACGGCGGTGCTGCTGCAGGTACAGGTCTCACGGTTCGCAGGAAGTAGCTGAGAGCTACTTTTCGAGGACGTCCTCGGTGATGGTGTTGCCGGAATCCACAACGACGAAGCAATCAACGCGGCGGTCGCCACGGTCCCAACTGGTGGTGCTGGGGTAGACGTTCTGCTGAAGCAGTACGTACTTGTCGGCTGCCGCGTTGAGCTTCACGTTGCGGCACACTTCACGTCCCTTGTCGCGCAACGCATTGGTGCCCGGGAACGATTCGTCCGCTCCGTACAGGTGGATGGCGCCAAGCTGGGCCGAGTGCTCGGTGTCGCAGGCAACGGCCCTTGCCTTGGAAGCATTGGGATCGAAGTCGGCGAAGCAGTCGCCCACCTGGAAGTCCTTGGAATTCGCGTCACGTGGGAGGGGGCCGGGGGTTGCCGTCGCGCTGGGTGTGCTGACAACTGCTTCCGGGCGGGTGCCCAGCAGGTTGAGCAGGACCCAAATGACTACGCCGATGAGGACGAGGACGCCCACCACGATCCCGCCGATCACCAGCCGCTGCCGCTTGACCGGATCTCCCTGCGGCTCTGGTCGCCATTCCTGGCCGGTCTGCTGCCCCGGGTACGGTTGCTGGCCAGGATAAGGTAGCTGGCTCGCGTAGGGTTGCTGACCCGCGAAAGCCGGCTGCGCCGGATCTGCAGTTGTATCTTCCGGCGCCTGATCACCGGTGGGCGGGGCAGCGGGGTCCGGTTGCTCTCCGGGATTCGGGACGAAGTCGGGGTCGATCTCCGGGGCGGGATCAGGTTGGAGGCCCGACGGCGGAGGTGGCGTCTTGGGTGCAGGAGGCACCCCATCCTCGTCTTGATTGCGAGGTGAACCATCACGCGGTGGAGTGTTGTCCTGGCTCATAATCCGGGGTGTGCCTTCCTGCTCTGATGCCGCATTGAGGCAGACTCTACCCAATTTTCGGCCCTCTTGGCGGTGTTCGGTGCCGGTTTTGCTTGCAGTTGGCCCCGGCGCGGCGCTGCGGTGGCGCGCAGGCACCTCCGAAAGCATGTAATCTAGACATACGACAAATTGACCAAACATTCCGGGGCCTCACCGATAGCCAAGGTGACCACCTCCGGTCCAAGTACAAAAGGGGGTCACGCCATGGGGCGCGGCCGTCAAAAGGCAAAAGCTACCAAGCAGGCTCGGGACATTAAGTACTACTCCCCGAACACTGACTATTCGGCACTTGAGCGGGAGCTCACGGGTCCGTCCAGTCGTGTCAAGAGCCACTTCCCCGAAGATCCCCCGGAGCCGGACTATTCGGCCTACGAGGACAAGTACGCGGAAGACGATGACGACGAGGTAGACACCCGCCGTATCGGATAGCTGTCGCAACCAACAGGTGCCGCTGGCACTGAGTTGCGGACCGCCGTCGTACATCAAGGTCATCGCGCATCTTCGGGTGCCGTATATCTTTTGAAAAGGGCCCTCAGGGCACGCCATTTATTGGCGTACCCTGAGGGCCCTTTTTTGCGTAGGCTTGAGGTCGAGTGCATTGAAAGGGAGTGCCATGCCGGCGGTCGAAAGCTACAAGCAGGGGACACCGTGTTGGGTGGACCTGTCCTCCACCGACATTGAGGTCTCCAAGAAGTTCTACAGCGACCTGTTCGATTGGGAGCTGGACGCCATGGACGCCGGCAACGGCATGACCTACTACATGGCCAAGCTCCAGGGCCGCTACGTCGCAGGCATGATGCAGCAGTTGCCGGATGCGCCTGCGGGAATGCCGTCTTACTGGGCCAACTACATCGCCGTGGACTCCGCCGACGAAGCCGCTAAGCGCGTTGAAGCAGCAGGCGGGACCTTGGTTGTTCCTCCGGACGCCGTCCCCAACGGCAGCGGGCGTATGTTCTTCGCCACAGATCCCACCGGGGCCCAGATCGGTTTCTGGGAGGCGGGCAACCACCCCGGATCGGGCTTGGTGAACGAGCCGGGGACCATGATTTGGAATGAACTGCAGACCCACGACGTCCCCAAGGCCGTCGCGTTCTACGAGGCCGTGACAGGCTGCTCCAGCGAGACCGGGCCCGCCGGTGAACTGCAGGAGTACACGAGCCTCCTGGTGGACGGAAAGCGCATAGCGGGAGCACTCAAGCTGCCCATTGAGGGCTTGTCGCCGTTTTGGATGACGTACTTCAGCGCGGTGGAGATCGACGCCACCGTAGAGCAAGCCGTGGAGCTGGGCAGCCACGTCATCGCGCCGGCTTTTGATGTCCCCGGAGTGGGCCGCATGGCTGTCCTGATGGATCCTGCGGGAGCAGCCTTCAGCATCATGACGGGACTCGCAGCGTGACGGCGCGGAAGCACTACGCCAGCGGGGAGCCGTGCTGGGCGGATCTGCAGACAAGGGACGTTCCCGCTGCCAAGGATTTCTACGGAAAGGTGTTCGGCTGGACCTTCAAGGACCTGCCGACGCCGGATGGCCGCAGTTACTCGCAAGCCTTCGTGAAGGATCAGCTGGTGGCAGTGATCGCTCCGCAGAACCCCAGGCAAGAAGCCGCCGGAACCCACGGCCAGTGGAACATCTACATCGCTGCCACTGATACGGAAGAAATCGCGGCGGACGCCGTTCATGCCGGGGGGAAGCTCCAGTTCGGGCCCGAAGCTGTGGCCGACACGGGTGTCCTGGCGTTCATCGAAGCTGCAGGCGGGGGAACCACCGGCATTTGGCAGGCCGGAACCCACGTGGGAAGCCACCTGTTCAACGAGCCCGGTGCGTTGGCGTGGGCCGAGCTGTTGACACCCGAGCCGCAGGCCGCCGTCGCGTTCTTCCAGCAGCTTTTCGGGCATGAGGTCACCGAATATCCCCAGGACGACGGCGGCAGCTACAGCACGCTGATGATCAACGGCGACGAGGTGGCCGGGATTGTTCCTGCCGAGGAGGGCGATGACGCTGCCTGGCAGATCTACTTCGGGGTTTCGGACCTGCGGAAGGCTGCTGAGGCAGCCGTTGCCGCCGGGGGAGAGCTCCTGGTGGAGCCGGAGGACAAGCCCGAGACAGGCTCCCTCGCCACCATCCAGGATCCCAAGGCGGCGTGCTGAGCCTGATCCAGGTCTAGGAAGGGCAACCAACAAGAAAGAGCGGCCGGGCAGTTGAGTTCAACTGCCCGGCCGCTCTCTTGATGAGGCGATAAACCGCCTAGGCGTAGGCGTTCACCAGACGTACGGCGCCGCCGTCGACGCCCTTGGCACCCTGGACGTAATCCGGGCCGGTCTTGTCGATCGAGTCACTGTCAGCCGAAACGGTACCCATGACCCAGGACGGCAGGCCGCGGTCGTTCAGGCGGGCCACTGCGGCGTCGGCTGCTTCGGCGGAAACAATGGCAACCATGCCCACGCCGAGGTTCAGCGTGCGCTCGAGGTCGGCCAGCGGAACGTTGCCGAGCTCGGAGACCAGCTTGAAGATGGCGGGGAGTTCCCACGTGTTGCGGTCAACCGTGGCCACGAGGCCCTGCGGGAGGACACGTGCCAGGTTGGCGGCCAGGCCACCACCGGTGACGTGGCTGAAACCGTGAACGGCGTTGGCCGAGTGCACCGGGAAGGTGCGGGCGAGGTCCAGGCAGTCAGCTGCATAGACGCGCGTCGGCTCCAGGAGCTCTTCGCCCAGCGTGCGGCCGAGTTCGGAAACCTGGCGGTCCAGTGCCCAGCCGGCGTGGTTGATGACGCGGCGGACCAGGGAGTAGCCGTTGGAGTGCAGGCCGGAGGACGCCATGCCGATGACGACATCGCCTTCGCGGACCCGGTCCGGGCCGAGCAGGGCATCGGCCTCGACGATGCCGGTGGCGGCACCTGCGACGTCGTATTCGTGTTCACCCAGCAGGCCCGGGTGCTCAGCGGTTTCGCCGCCCACCAAGGCGGTGCCGGCAACAGAGCAAGCAGCTGCGATACCGCGAACGATGTCCGCGATGCGCTCCGGGACAACCTTGCCGCAGGCGATGTAGTCGGTCATGTAGAGCGGTTCGGCACCCACCACTACGATGTCGTCCACCACCATGCCTACGAGGTCGAAACCGATGGTGTCGTGGATGTCCATGGCCTGCGCAATGGCAACCTTGGTACCCACGCCGTCAGTGGACGTGGCCAGCAGCGGCTTCTTGTAGGTGAGGAGCTTGGAGACGTCGTACAGGCCAGCAAAACCGCCGACGCCGCCAATCACCGAAGAGTTGTGGGTCGCCTTGATGGCGCCTTTCATGAGTTCGACTGCGCGGTCTCCCGCTTCGACGTCGACACCCGCGGAGGCGTAGGTGATACCGGAGTTGTTCTCAGCGGCAGGGGTTGCGGAGGTCATACAGACTCTTTCTTGTCGGCGTCGGTCAAACGATCAGCGTCGGTCAGCAGGTTCTCGAATTCGGCGTCGGGTCCCGGATCGCAGCCCGTGGCGCCGGGCTTCTCGGCCGGATCCTCGGAGTCGTCCACGGAGGTGTCCTCATTCGCGGCGGGCAGTCCACCCAGGTCGGTGCGCTCCAGCAGGTTCTTGCCGAGCTTGTCCGCGTGCGGAAGCTCGATCGGGTACTTGCCGGTGAAGCACGCCGTGCAGAGGCGTTCGCGCGGCTGTTGGGTGGCGCCGATCATGCCGTCTTCCGAGATGTAGGCCAGCGAGTCAGCGCCGATGGCCTGCGAGATCTCTTCGATGGTGGCGCCGTTGGCGATGAGCTCGGCGCGGGACGCGAAGTCGATGCCGTAGAAGCATGGCCACTGGACCGGAGGAGAGGAGATCTTGACGTGCACCGCCGCTGCGCCGGCCTCGCGGAGCATCCGGACGATGGCGCGCTGCGTGTTGCCGCGGACGATCGAGTCGTCCACCACAACGATGCGCTTGCCACGGATCACGGATTCCAGAGCGTTGAGCTTGAGCCGGATACCCAGTTGGCGCAGGGTCTGCGAGGGCTGGATGAAGGTGCGGCCCACGTAGGCGTTCTTGACGAAGCCGTGCGCGAAAGGAATCCCCGACTGTTCGGCGTAGCCAACAGCGGCAGGGGTGCCGGACTCGGGAACCGGGATGACGAGGTCAGCCTCGTGCGTGTTTTCGCGGGCCAACTGGCGGCCCATCTCAACACGGGCCTCGTACACCGAACGGCCGGCAATGGCAGCATCCGGGCGGGCGAGGTAGACGTACTCGAAGACACAGCCGGCAGGGGTTGCCTCGGCGAAGCGCTGCGAACGAACGCCGTCTTCGTCGATGGCGATGAATTCGCCGGGCTCGATCTCGCGAATGAAGCTTGCGCCAACGGTGGCCAGACCGGCCTGCTCGGAGGCTACCACCCAGCCGCGTTCCAGGCGACCCAGACACAACGGGCGGATGCCGTAGGTATCGCGGGCTGCGTAGAGGGTTCCTTCATCCATGAAGACGAAGCAGAAGCCACCCTTGATCTTGGGCAGCAGCTCCAGCGCGGTCTGCTCCAGGGTCTTGCCCTCTTCGCCCTCAAGGAGGGCGGTCACCAGTGCGGTGTCCGAGGTGTTGCCCTGCTTCATTTCACCGGTCAGCTGGCCGTCGTTGCGCTCGAGGATCATTTCCCGGAGTTCAGCGGTGTTGGTCAGGTTGCCGTTGTGGGCCAGGGCAACCGTGCCGGTTGCCGTAGCACCCAGGGTTGGCTGTGCGTTGGCCCAGTGGCTTGCACCGGTGGTGGAGTACCGGCAGTGGCCTACGGCCAGGTGTCCGGTCAGGGTGTTCAGGGTCGTCTCATCGAAGACCTGGGACACAAGGCCCATGTCCTTATAGACATTGATGCGCTTGCCGTCACTGGTAGCAATACCAGCCGATTCTTGTCCGCGGTGCTGCAGCGCATACAGCCCGTAATAGGTGAGTTTTGCTACTTCTTCACCGGGAGCCCAAACCCCGAAGACGCCACAAGCGTCCTGGGGGCCTTTTTCGCCGGGGAGAAGATCATGAGAAAGTTTTCCGTCGCCACGTGCCACTGGTCGATTGTCTCATGTTGTGGCCGTGGTAAGTTCCCTCGCAGCCTATGTGACCCCGTGAACTGGCGTGTTCCCGCGAAAATGCGGTGTGTCTCACATCGGCTCCCCTCCGAAGAGGCGCGTTGGGCGCCCGACTTAGCGGACGTCGTCGTGCTCTGGTCCTTCGTCCGGAACCGAATCCGGGACGGCTTCCACAACGGCGCGCTCGGAGCGTTTGACGCTGACGCGGTCCAGGATGAGGGCGAGGATCGAGAAGAGGATGACGCCGCCGCCCGCGCAGACGATCAGGAAGAACCCGAACACGGTGCCGGCGTCGAAGGCGGGGTCGGCCTGGCGGCCATAGGCGATGATGGCGGCCACGATTGCACCAACCACGGCCCCCAAAATCATGAAGGGAACGAACTTGGGTGCCCGGCGAACCGTGATCTCGCGACGGGCGGAATTGGGGGTGGTGTCCTCTGAAGCCATGCCTTCAAGCGTACCGTTCCCCACCCAAGTGACAGATAATGCCAATGTTCGGCAGGAACATTGGCATTATCTGGCAACTCGGCGGCGGGGTCGGTTAGCTGCCGCGGTACGTCGAGAAAGCGAACGGGCTCAGCAGGAGCGGCACGTGGTAGTGCTCGCCGGCGTCGGAAACCGTGAAGTTCAGGTCCACCTCCGGGAAGAACGTCTCCGTGCCGAGGCCCTCGTAGTAGGCGCCCGTGGCGAAGTTCAAACGGTATGCGCCGCCGGGGATCCGCTCCGGGCCAAGGGTCTTGATCCGGCCGTCGGCGTCGGTTTCGCCCTTCGCCACCAGGGTCCAGTCGTCACCTTCGCGGACGTAGAGTACGACGGCGACACCCGCCGCCGGGCGGCCGGAACCGGTGTCCAGGATGTGGGTAGTTACCTGTGAAACGGTCATGCGTTGACTCCTTCGCTGATCAGTCCGGAGATGCGCAGCAGTGCGATCTCGCGGAGCTGGCCGGCCACAATTGTGTCTTCTTCTTCGGGGGTGTGGGTGAGGCGTTCCTGGAGGGCGCTGAGCATTTCCTGTGCGCTGCGACCTGCCGCGCGGATCAGGAAGACCCTGCCGAACTTGTCCTCATAGGCCCGGTTTCCCTCGGCCAGCGCCGCTGTTGTCTGGTTGTCGCCCGGGTCAACGCCGGCCTGCTCCGAGCGCGACATCGCGGCTTCGGTGGTCTGGGCCTTGGGACGCTCGCCAATCCTGGGATGGTGGGCCATGGCTGACTCCACCTCATCGGCGGTGAAGGGCTCGGCGGCACGCTGGGCTTGCCCCAGCAGTTCGTCGACGCTGGCGTAGGGGCGCGCGTCCACGATGGCCTCGACCCAGCGGCTGATATCCAGGCAAGGGGTCAGGGTCCTGATGGCCTCGTCCCGGTCAACACTGTTGAATACTGCAAGCTCCATGCTTGTGTCATCCTCGTGCAAAATGCTGGCATCCATGGTGTGGGCTATGCGGAACTCTTGCTGGTGCAAGAGGAAGTCTTTACTTCAAGCTTCCGCATCATGGAACTGTTATTTCAGCATACGTAATTTAGTTAAGCTGACGGATCCGCTTGATGTCAAGAGACTACCGCCCCCTGGCGTCTTGTCCGCACGGTCAGGTAGAGGCGGTGGGCGGTGATGACGAGGGCCAGCCACGCGATGCCGATAGCCCAGGCTGCCAGCACATCCGTGAGCCAATGATGGCCGAGGTATACCCGGCTCAAGCCCATGGTGAGCGCGAAGGCTGCCGCCACCACCACCGTGATCACCCGTGCCCGCATGGTCTTGAGCCGCAGGATGATCAGGTATGCCACGATGCCTGCGATCACGATCGAGTTCAGGGAGTGTCCGCTGGGGAACGAAGCGGAATGCTCGTAGGGCGGGATCGCATCGGCCATGTCAGGGCGGGTCCGTCCGAAGATCGGCTTGCCCAGGATGGTGATCACCAGGGAACCCAGTCCGGCGGCGAGCATCAGGATGACGGGTGTCCATGAACGGCGCCGCGTGGCCAGGAAGATCATGATGCCCACGGCGATGATGGGCATGCCCACTGTGCCGCCGATGTTTGTGTACGCCGTGACGGCAACATCCAAGGCGGGGGAACGGACCGTCTTGGCTGCTGCGAGGACGGGATCGTCCAGGCCGGCGACACCGTCGGCTTCGGTCACCGACTCGTAGACCTCGCCAAACACCAAGGCCAGGCAGAGGGCAACGCCGAGTCCCGCGACGAGTGTGATGACCAGTGCAGCGTAGGGGCCGAGTAATCCGGTGACCCACTCGGCGCTCCGGGCCATGGTCCGGCCGGCAGGGGATTTCCAGCGCGTCAGGTCCTGCCCGGCGACGAACCGATCCTGGCTGACCTCGCCCCGTACGCCGGTTTCCACCGACTCTTTTCCTTCAGTCGTCACTCTCGTCCCCTTACCGTGGCGGCCTCAGTATGGTGAGTAACCTTAGCAGTTTGGGCTTGGGGCTTCCTGGTGCTGCGTCCGGTCACGGTTCGGGGTGGTGGCTCACCCTGATGAGCAGCGTCTCCTGCGGTCCAAGCTCGTTGCCGTCTTGGTCAAGGGGGCGCAGTTGTGGGACCGGGTCACCCGTGGCGGGTTCGACCAGGATGGAGTGCCGTTCGTCGGTGCCGAACGCGTTGCGCTCTCCCCATTGCCGGAGGCTGAGGATCAGTGTGAACAGGTCAAGCCCGGCACGTGTGAGTTGGTACTCGCTGCGGGTGCCGCGGTCATTGGGCGTCCGGGTCAGCACGCCCCTGTCCACCAGAAGCCGGAGGCGGTCCGAGAGGATGTTCTTCGCCACCCCCAGGGACTTCTCAAACTCCGAAAAGCGACGTTTGCCGTCCAGTGAATCCCGAATAATCAGCAGAATCCATTTGTCCCCCACCAGATCAGCGGCCCTCGCGACGGGGCACTCGGGATCCGTCCAGTCCATGTCGGTTGGTTGCAACATGAAACCATTCTGCCATAGGCTCAAATGGTTGCATATTGAAACTAAACTAGGAGGCGCCCTGTGACCGGCGGTATTCAGACGACATCCAAGCAGGGACTGAGCCGCCGCCTCCTGCTGTTGCTCGCGGTCGTGGCTGGCTTCATGGTGTCCAACCTTTACTACGGGCAACCCCTGCTGGAACGCATCGGGGCGGATGTGGGAATCCCTGTGGCGGGCGTGGGATGCGTGGTGGCGTCGGCCCAGGCCGGGTATCTCCTCGGGCTGGTCTTCCTGGTGCCGCTGGGAGACCTGGTGGACCGGCGCGCACTCATCGCCCTTCAGGTGGGAGCCACTGCAGCAGGAGCATGCGTCGTGGCGTTCGCATCCTCGCAGGCAGCACTGCTCATCGGCTTCATGCTCCTGGGGCTGGCATCGTCTGTCGTGCAGACCATCGTGGCGTTCACCGCCGCCTCAAGCACCCCAGCGCAAAGGGGCGGAAGTATCGGCACCGTCACTGCCGGCGTCGTGAGTGGCATTATCCTGGCGCGGACAGTGGCAGGAGGCATGACGGACCTGTGGGGCTGGCGGTCGGTCTATGTCCTCGCGGCTGTGGCCGGGGCGGTCCTGGCCATCGCAGCTTTCGGCGCGCTCCCGCCGGACCCCCGTGTCCGAGGCGAGGTTGGCTACCGGCGTGCTGTTGGGTCCGTGGTGCTCCTGACGCGCAGCAACCCTGTGTTCCGGACCCGGGCGCTCATCACCATGCTCCTTTTCGCGTCCTTTGGAGTGCTGTGGAGTGGTATGTCCCTGCTGTTGGGCAGCCCTGCGTGGAATCTCCCGCCAAGCCTTGTTGGGCTCTTCGGGCTGGCCGGGCTCGTGGGAATACTGGCGGCTTCCAGGGCAGGTGCCGCGGCGGACCGGGGATGGGGGCAACGCGTCACAGGAGTGAGCCTCTTTGCTCTCCTTGGCTCGTGGGTGGCGTTGTCACTGGGAAGTTGGTCGCTGCTGTGGTTCATCGCCGGCATCATCGTGCTGGACGCCGCCGTCCAGGCCGTCCATGTCAGCAGCCAGACCATGATCGTGTCCGGCGCCGAGGAATCCGCCAGCAGCATCATTGGCAGTTACATGGTGTTCTACTCCGTGGGCAGCGCAGTGGGGGCCGCGACCGTCGCCCCCGTCTACGACGGGTGGGGCTGGACTGGAGCCGGCGTGCTCGGGGCCTTTTTCGCGTTGGGCGCGCTGGCAATCTGGGGTGTGGACCGGCTCCGGCGCCCCGAAAGGCCCGCAGGGGCGGGTTTGGTTCGCTCCGCCCAGCACGCTGGGGCAGAATGACCTCAACCAGCTGAAGGAGTTCGCACATGCCAGACATTCTGACGTCCAGGTTCCTGTTCGGTCCCGGCCCGAGCAATTGCTACCCCGAAGCCATGGCGGCTCTGGCCTATCCCGTGCTCGGGCATCTCGATCCTGTGTTCATCGAACGGCTCGACCATGCGTGCGAAGGCCTCCGGGCCGTCTGGGGGACAGCCAACGCGCGGACGCTCCCGTTGAGTGCCACGGGTTCCGGTGGGATGGAAGCGGCGTTTGTGAACACCGTGTCCGACGGCGACGTGGCAGTCATCGCCGTCAACGGACTTTTCGGGGCACGCATGTGTGAGGTGGCCCGGCGCTGCGGAGCCACCGTGGTGCGGGTGGATCACGAATGGGGTCAGCCCGTGGATGCTGACCGAGTACTCTCGGCGCATCCCAACCCGAAAGTCATCGCCGCTGTCCACGCCGAGACGTCCGTGGGCGTGCTCTCCGACATCGCCGCGCTCGGCGCCGGCAAAGGGGATGCCTTGCTCATCACCGACGCTGTCACGTCCATCGGCGGACTGGAGCTGTTGGCAGACGACTGGGGTATCGACGTCGGATATGCCGGAACGCAGAAGTGCCTGGGCGTCCCGCCCGGACTGTCGCCGTTCACGGTGTCCGACCGTGCCTTCGAGCGCCGCGTCAAGGATCCGCGCTCCTGGTACCTCGACATTGGCCTGCTCGGCGGTTATGTTGGCGCGGCGAGCGGGGCCCGGACGTACCACCACACTGCGCCGGTCACCATGATCGCAGGCCTCGAGGCAGCATTGGACCGGATCCTCGCTGAGGGCCTGGGCGTTGTGCAGGCACGGCACCGCGCTGCGGGCGCCGCTTTGCAGGACGGGCTGCAGGAAATGGGGCTCGAGCTGTTTGCCGCCGAGGGCTCCCGACTGCCGAGCCTCACCACGGTCAAAGTGCCCGACGGCGTCAACTCGGCCGCCGTCCGCGCCTACCTTCTGGAGAACTTCAGTATGGAGATCGGCTCGGGCGTTGGGGAGTTCGCGGACACGGTGTGGCGGATCGGCATGATGGGCCCGAACGCCAACAGTGCCTCAGTGACCCTGGTGCTCGGCGCGCTGAAAGAGGCCATCGCGAACGCCTGATTGAAAGGAGCTCGGGATGTTCGGGAATTTGCACTATTCCGTAGTCAGCGGAAACAGGTTATTATCTGAACATGCATGTAGCGAAGACGTTGGACGCGCCACCAACTGAGGCTGATCTGCCCGCGATCGCTGAGGCGCTTCTTCGTGAACGGATCCCCACCGACTGGTCATTGGAGGTAGAAGTCCTGTCCGCAGACAGGCGTTGGGACTCCTGTTTTCTTCTCCGCGCCCCGGACGGTACGCAGACAAAAATCTTTGTCCATGCCAAGCGATTGCTGGACGTGCGGGATATAGCCCCCCTTGAGGAGCATCTCGAACGATTTTTGGAGTTCGGCGATTCAATTGGAATGGTAGTTGCGCGGTATTTACCACCATCGGTTCGCGACCGCCTGGCTCAGTTCGGTCTCTCCTACGCTGACGCGACGGGCAACATACTTGTGCGCACGGAGTCACCTGCCCTGTTCGTATCGGATCGTGGCGATGATTCGGATCCGTGGAGGGGGCGAGGTCGACCTAGGGGAACGTTGAAGGGGGAGCCCGCCGCAAAAGTAGTCCGCTCGCTCCTAGATAGAGCTGGGCACTGGAAGATTCGGGAACTTGTTTCCGAATCCGGAGCATCAACTGGTTCCGTATATCGAGTGATCGAGTTTCTTGAAGGTGAAGAACTCATCAAAAGAACCGAGAATGGTCTTTTGAATATCCCAGACTGGCCTTCGTTGCTCCGGAGATGGAGCCTTGACTACCAATTTCAGAAATCCAACATGACCACGCGCTGGATCGCACCACGTGGGCTCGAGGACCTGCTGAACCGAATGCGTACGAGCTCCGTCCAAGACTACGCAGTGACCGGCTCCATAGCTGCTGCCCACTGGGCAGCCTATGCCCCATCCCGGTCGGCCATGATCTACACGGCTGACCCCATAACGGCAGCAGGCGAGTGGGGTCTCCGCCCAGCAGAATCAGGCGTGAATGTCCTACTCGCAAAACCGGCATACGGAGTTGCTTTCAAGGGAGTCATCACCCGCCAAGACGGTCTACAGCTGGCGGCACCGGCACAGGTTGCCGTTGACCTTATGACAGGGCCAGGGCGGGCTCCCTCCGAAGCCGAAGAATTAATTGATTGGATGGTGCGGAATGAACAGCTCTGGAGATAACGGCGAAGATTTGCTGATCCGCGCTCGTTCGGTGCTGCTTGATGCGCTTGAAGCACTGCATGAGCACAAAGATGCAGTCATAGTTATCGGGGCTCAGGCCGTCTATCTGAGGACGGGCGGCATCGATGTGGCTTTGGCTGAAGCCACGAAGGACAGCGATGTGGCTGTAGATCCCCGACTATTGGGGGACGATCCGCTTCTCGAAGACGCCATGAGGGTCGCAGGTTTCGTACCTTCGGCGACCGGCCAGCCGGGTGCCTGGATCAGCTTGGACGGCATTCCGGTTGATCTGATGGTTCCCGAGAGCTTTGCTGGGGCAGGCACTCGCGGTGCAAGGATACCTCCGCATGACAGACGCGCAACCCGCCGGGCCCGTGGGCTCGAAGCCACGCTGGTTGACCATAGCGTTCTTGAAGTCCCTGCGCTTGCTCCCGACGATAGCCGTGTCACGAAGGTCAAGGTGGCGGGCCCGGCCGCTCTGCTTGTTGCAAAGCTTCACAAGCTTGCGGAACGGATCGGGACGCCGCACCGTCTGCTGGACAAGGATGCGCACGACGCGTATCGCATCCTTCGTGCCATAGACACTGATGATCTGGCAGCTGGGTTTGATCGCCTCTTGGCAGACAACGTCAGTGAGGAAGCGACCAAAGAAGCCATCGAGCACCTTACGTTGGTTTTTGCTTCCGGTCCGGAAGCAATAGGGTCCCTGATGGCGGGCCGCGCCGAAGAAGGCCTCGGCGATCCAGAACTTGTGTCCATGTCAGCGTCAATTCTGGCCGCCGACTTGCTGGAAGCTGTGGGCCCACAAGGGTAGTCAGTCTTCCGGGAAGTCTTTGCCAGCGCCGACGCTCAAGCGGTGAGTCGACCGCCGTCGTACGTTAAAGTCGCGCTGGCCGCTCTGTTGCCGTCGGCGGGTTGGATCGAGGTGACCGTCAACAGGCCAGCGCCCGGCAGGGTGACCGACTGGCCTTCGCGGAAGGCCTGTTTCCGCTGTTGTTCGGCGGTCCGGATCCAGAACTGGATAGCGGGAGCACCGTCGGCGATGCCGATCTTGACCACGCCAACCTTGACGCCGTCGAAGGTGGGCTGCATGCCTTGCTTGACTGTCACGAGCTTTTCCACGGCCATCCTTACTTCACGTCCACGGAGTACACGGAATCGAAGTTTTCCTTGTACTCATCCTCGGTCAATTCCAGCGTGCCGGATTTGTGGTCGTCGTCGCCTTCCATGTAACCGCCGGAGGGTCCCCACGGGTTGGCGAGGACGATGACTTTCTCGCCGTCGTCGTTGGTTTTCACATCAACCACAACGTACGCGTGGTTGGGAACCACATCGGTTCGGTTGACTTCGTCGGACTCCCAGACCCAGTCGAAATCGTCGTCCTTGACGTCCTCGGTGCCCACGGAAATGGCCTGCCCGTCCGAGAGCTTGTCCTCGATCTCGTCCAGGTCCAGCTCGCCATCCTTATCGGCGGACTGGCCGGTCATCAGCTCCATGGCCTCGTTGCTGAAGCCGCCGTCGATGTCGTCATAGGAGCCGCCTCGGTGCTCAGCGGCCGCGCGCTCGTAGATGGAAAGCCAGTTCGGTTCGCCGTCGGCACCGCGGACGCCGCCCTCGGTGGACTTGGCCTCCACAGTGACTTCCACGGGTTCGCCGTCCTCGTAGAGGGTGACCACCCAGTGCGTCGGAGGATCACCCACGGGACGCATGTGCTCCTCGAGGAATTCATCGAGCTTGCCTTCGCGCTCCAGGACCTGGGCCACCGAACCAATACCCGCCAACAACCAGCAGTCGCCAATCTGACCTTGGTTGATGTCGCTGGGGTCGCCGGCGTTGGGATCGTCGCGAACGTCGCCGGGAACATCGACGTCGGGCGTGTCCGGGTCCAGCGGACCGGGGTCGCCGGGAGGGTTCGAGTCGCCCTTGCCTGAGCCGCCCGAACCGGAGTCACCGGAACTGCTGGTGTCTTGCTGGTCCGCATTGCGCTCGAGCTCACGTGCTTGATTCTGCAGTTCGGCAGAGATCTTTTTCAGCATTGGCCGGTGCTCGGAGTTCCAGGAAGCCCGAAATGTCGCGGCGTCGCGGCCATCCCAGCGGGCGTTGGTGATGAGGTTGCCCAGCTCAAGGGACAACGAGGTCATTCTTTCTGAATGCCTGGACATCGTCTTGGCGAGAGCCCGCAACTGTTCAATGTCAGCACCATAAAATCCCGGCATTACTTGTCCCCTTGAGATAGCTCGTCCGAATCGCACGTCTCGGAGGCCACCGGAACGGTGACGTCCAGGTAGGCTGGGCTCTTTGACTGGATGGTGACGGTGGCGCCGACGCTGTCCGTACTGCGGGCCACTACCCAGCCGCCCGGGACTGGGTCAGTGCCGTCAAATGCTGGGAATCCGTGCTTCTTGAGGACGGGATCGGCGGCAGTAAAGACCTCTTCGAAGTTCCTTGAACGCTCCACGATGTCCGCGCTGCTTTTCATGCTCTGCGGGGAAAACACGCACCTGCCGTCTTGAGTGCGGCTCATGCGTGCCGGATCATCCACGGACCAGGTGATGTCCGGCATCTGCTGCTCCAATGCGGCAACGAGGTCAGCGCGCAGGGAGTCATATTTTGCTTTGCTTTCCGCGAGGGGAGCCGGACTGGCGGTGACGGGAGGCGGGCTGCTGGGTTCCCGGGTGGGTCCATCGGGCGTGCTGCCGCAGCCCGCAGCGACGGCCCCCACCAACAGGGCAGCAGCCAGCGCCCAAGGCTTTCGGTGCATGCGGCGGTTCATGTGGTCCCCAGTTTCAGTTAGTGCTCGACGGCGGTCCTCACCGAATGTTGTCACGCTGGGTTGCGCTTGACGATGGGGAGAACACCCCTCGGGAGGGGGTGGGATGTGAGAGAGGGACGGGCGGGGAGGGGGTGGGATGTGAGAGAGGGACGGGCGGGGAGGGGGTGGGATGTGAGAGAGGGTCAGGTGTTGCGGGTCAGGATCCAGGTGTTCGTGCCGTCCTGGCGTTCGAAGGTCACAGTGGTCACCAAGGCCTCGATCAGCGCCAACCCACGCCCGGACTCGGCGTCTTCGTCCGGCATGGAAGCCTGCATGTCGTTGGCGAACGGTTCGCGGGCGTTGAACGCGCTGACCCTCGCCACTAGCCGGGTGGGACGGACGCTGATGTCGACGTCGATCTCCACGGGCTTGTCCGCCACCGGAAGGGCGTGCTGCACAATGTTGGCCGCTGCCTCGATCACTGCGGTGGCGAACGTCATCCGATCCATGTCCGGCACGAAGGAGGCATCGTCCCACAGGCCGTCCAGCTCATTGTGGATGGCCCCGATTGCGTCGTCGTTGGACGGGCCATGGAAACCGCGCCGGGCTACAACCTCAGTCATCTCCGAACGCCTCCTCGGCCGAGGGGTAGGCAGTGAGTACCCGATCCATGTTGGTCAGTTCCAGGACCATCTTGACCTGCGGCTGGACACCGGCGATCCGGAGGTCACCGCCGGCCTGGCGTGCTGCTTTGAGGCAACCGATGAGGGCTCCAAGGCCGGAGGAGTCCATGAAGTCCGTCTCGGCCAAGTTGACCACCACGCGGCTTGAACCGCTGGCTACCACCTCATTCACTACCTCGCGCAGTTTGGGCGCGGCCACCATGTTCAGCCGGCCTACGCTCTTCACCTCCGCGTAGGAGTCCTTGACCTCGTAGCTAAACTGCATCTGCATTCCTTTCCTCCGGGCGTTCCGGCCCACCATGCTCGGGCCCATTTTCAGGCACAAAACCCTTGTACAAAACTGCCTTGACCAGCACGCTCAGGACCACAAGGTCGAACGCCACCCAGGCCACGTTCACCAGCGTGCCCAGAGGCTCGGACATTCCGGCGAGCAGCCGAATAATCCCTACAACCAGAGCCACTGCAAGCAACACGGCCACGATGATCTGCGGCCGGATGAGGCTCCAACTCGGCCCGCCGCTCTGCCGGGCCTTGGGGGTGACCGCAAACCCGAGGGGACGGCCGAACCACACGTTGCGTGCCGCCGTCGTGCAGGCCTTGATCCACGTGGGGAACAACGCGAGGCTGTACTGCTGCCCGCGCCAGGTGGGGATCCCATGCCCGGCCACCACGAACAGCAGTTGGTTCACCACCATGAACGGGATGAAGCGGATGAAGAAGTCGTAGCTCAAGCTGCTGACCGGAAGGATGCCCAGCGTCAGGTAGATGATCGGCGCGGCGAAGTACACCACGGCCGCGAAGCCGCTGAGGTAGCTCCACATGGTGGAGAAGTACATGAGCCGTTGGCCCCACGTCAGCCGGCGCTGGACCAGCGGATTTTCGCGAAGGAGTACCTGCATGGTGCCCTGGGCCCAGCGAAGGCGTTGGGTCAGCATGGTCTTGAGGTCCTCCGGTGCCAAGCCGTTGGCCAGGATTTCGTGGTGGTACACGCTCTTCCAGCCGAGGGAGTGGATGCGCATTGCCGTTGCCATGTCCTCGGTGACGGAAATGGTGGCCAGCGGCATGATGGGCTGGGCTTCGTCGGTGCGTTCCACGGAGATGGCGTCCAGGACGGCGTGCACGGATTCGAGCGCACCCAGCGGCGACCAGTCGCGTCCGGACATACGGTCGACGGCGTCAGTCGCCACAGTTGTGACGCCTCCCTCGCCGACGTGGGCAAGTTCCATCGCGGCGATCTCTTCGAGGTCGGCCTGCAGCGCGGAGAAGTCGGCGGCCACCAGGGTGCGTACGGCGTCGTCCACTTTGCGGCGTACGCGGTACGTGATCTCGCTGAGGGAGGCCCCGGCCTCGAGTTCGGTTTGGGCGGTTTCCGTGGCGGCCTCAACCTGGTTGAGCATCTGCTCCACCAGCGGGTTTTTGGCTTCGTCCGAGCGCCGTGCCTTCTTGATGGCGGAGCGGGATGCGGCAAGGGCCCGGCGGACGCTCTTTTCCGTGGCTTTGACATAGCCCACCAAGCCCAGTTGCATGAGGGCTTCCCTGCGGAGGATCGCGTTGGATCCGCAGAAGAACGCAGCGTTCCAGCCGTCCTTGCCCTGCTGGATGGGTCCGTAGAACAAGGGTGCCTGGCTGCCCAGGGGGTCGTCGGCAGGGACGTTGATGAAGTACTGCGGAGTCTGGACCAGGGCTACGCGGTCGTCGTTGAAGTAGCCCAGCGTCTTGTCCAGGATGTCCGGTTCGGGGATCTGGTCGGCGTCGAGAATCAACAGGTATTCGCCTGAGGTGACCATGAGCGCGTTGTTCAGGTTGCCGGCTTTGGCGTGCCGCGGCATGTCGGGCGTCCAGTCGGCGCCTCGCGTCACGTAGCCAATGCCATTCGACTCGGCCAGTTCGCGCATCTCGGGGCGGTCGCCGTCGTCCAGGATCCAGGTGCTGTGGGGCCAGCGGATGTCCTTGGCGGCCAAGGCGGTGGTCATCACCAGGTCCAGTGGTTCGTTGTAGGTGGTGATGAAGACATCCACGGTGGCGGTGTCAGGCGCCGGGGGTGGTGGTTTGCGGATCTTCAGGTTCCACACCGTCAGCCCGAACAGCATCACGTCAATGAGGCTGTACGTCTCGGCAATCACCAACGGAACGGCGATCCACCACGCCTCCCAGTTCAGTGACGCCAGCCAGCGCCAGGCAACGTAATTGACGCCCAGAATGACCGTGAGGACAACGAACAGCCGCGTCCAGAAACGTGTCACAATCCCCCCTTTGTGGCCTTAGTGCGTTGCGTCAGGTTTACGGCGAACGACGACGGCGGTTACGTCGTCTTCCGCTGTAGCCGCCGGTGCCAACTCCAGCAGGGCGGCGCAGACGTCCTCCGAGGTGTCTCCGCTGCGGGCTGCCTTCTCCACGTTCACCATGAAGTCCTCCAGGGAGTCGTGGGCGTCCAGCACGCCGTCGCTGACAATCACCAGCGAGTCTCCCGGCTCCAGGTCCAGTTCCGAGGCCGGCCAGTGCTGTCCGTCCAGGATGCCGACGGGCGGGCCTGCCGATACGAGCCTCTGTGCCGCCCCCTCAGCCGGAATGTGCAGTGCGAGTCCATGACCGGCGTCGATATAGCTGAGCTTTCCGGACGCGCTGTCCAGCCGGGCGTGGAACATCGTTGCGAAGGAGCCGGACTGGTCGAGGTCGGAGGCGATGGTGGTGCTTGCAGAGCTGAAGGCGTCAAAGATGGCGGGGGTGTCGGCAACGGACCGCATCACGGCGCGGACGGTGGCGGCGATCAACGCGGCCCCCATCCCTTTGCCCATCGCGTCAGCGAAGGTGAGGTGCATGCCGTCGCGTGTTTGGTACCAGTCGTAGAAGTCCCCACCCACGCTGCGCGTCGGACGGAAGGCGCCAGCGACGTCGTATCCCTCCAGCCGAACTGTTTCGCGGGGGAGGAGGCTGTGCTGCACCACTGCCGCGCGCTCCAGTTCGTCGCTTTGGCGCGGATCCTCGGCGGGAGCTGCGGGCGTCCGCGCCCGGCGGAACAGGGCGCGGATGCGTGCCTGGAGTTCCTTGGGGCTGAAGGGCTTGTTGATGTAGTCGTCGGCACCGGTGTCCAGACCGTTGAGGCGGTCGATCTCATCGGCACGGGCGGTGAGCATCAGGATGTAGGCGTCCGAGAATTCGCGGAGGCGGCGGCACACTTCCATGCCGTCGATGTCCGGGAGGTTCACGTCCAGCGTTACGAGTTCGGCATTGGTTGTGCGGACAGCTTCGACGCCGGAGAGGCCGTCGGGCGCCTCGGTCACCACGAAGTCGAGCTGCTCGAGGACCAGGACGAGGAGGCCGCGGATGTCGGCGTCATCTTCGACGACTACAGCGTGGCGTACAGGTGTTGGGGAGACCATGGCTCCATTAACTAATGCGGCCGGGCTTTTGTCACGTTTAGTCAAGACAAATGTAACGCCCGCTCACGTTAAGTGAGCGGGCGTTACAGGATTTGTTCAGTTATGTGAGAGGGGGATTCCCTCAGACGCGTGGGATGTGAGAGAGGGTTAGACGCCCAGCTCTTCCTTGAGCGCCTGGACGTGGCCCTGCGCGCTGACCTGGTACTGGGTGAGCTTCACGGTGCCTTCGCCGTCGAGGACAACGGTGGAGCGGACCAGGCCTTCGACGATTTCGCCGTCCACCAGCTTCTCGCCCCAGGCTCCGTAGGCCAGTGCAACCTTGTGGTCTTCGTCGGAGAGCAGCGGGAAGGTCAGGGCGAATTCACCCGTGAACTTGGACAGTGCTTCCGGAGCGTCCGGGGAGATCCCGATAACGTCGTAGCCGTTGCCCTGCAGGCTGGCGAGGTTGTCGCGGAAGTCGCAGGCCTCGGTGGTGCAGCCGGGGGTGGCTGCCTTCGGGTAGAAGTACACAATGACGTTGCGTCCGCGGTAGTCGGACAGCGAGACCTTGGTGCCGTCGGCGTCGAGCAGCGCAAAGTCAGGTGCTTGCGTTCCGACGAGGAGTTTCTGGGTCATGGCGATCCTTTACGTTTCACCGGCAAACGGCCGGCATTGGTCATTCAAAAAACGGATTGTCTAGAAGACAGAACAGCGAACTTAGATGCTGTATTCCGCAGGTCCGCGCACTGTGGCATAGGGCCCTGGCACGAACTGGTAGCCGCCACCACGGACGGTGGCGACGGTGTGTCGGGCGGAGCCTAGCTTCCGCCGCACCCTTCCAACATAAACGTCGATCGAGCGAAATGCCGCGCCGGGAAGGTCAAATGACTCCAGGAAACGTTGCAATTCTTCACGACTGATGGCCCGTGAGCAGTTCACCACGAGGTAGCGGAGCAGCTTGTATTCCATGCCAGTAAAGGCCACGGGCTCGCCGTCCAGCAGCACTACTTCAGCGGCGAGGTCCACCGCAAGTTGGCTGCGGCGGCTCGCCAACGTTACGGGCTCGACGGCGGTGCTGCCGCCCGCTGAGGCGCCGTCGCCGCCGTCGGAACCTGTCGTGGAACGGGCCTCGGCGAGGGCTTCGGCGAGCGAAAGAGCGCTCGTCCCTCCAGAGGTGGTACCGGCGTCGGCGGCTTCCTGCGGAGTGCCGCCCCAGGAAGTGTCGCCGACGCCGGAGTGCTGTGCCCCGATGGCGGGCCAGATACGGACTTCCGCCTCCGGGGCAAGTTTCATGGCACGGGCCAGCACAAGTCGTGCTGCCCGCTCCCAGACCTCAGGATCGATCTCGTCGCCCTCGGCCGGGTTGACCCAAAGTGCCAGGCCGCGCGCGTTCAAGCCGGGCCGCCGCGCGGAAGAACCGCGCGACGGGGGCGGCCCGTAGGCATTGACTGCCATGGCGGTGGACCTAAACGTTGCCGCGGCGGAGCAGCTTGCCGCCGGGGTTCTGGCCGTCGATCGGGGTGCCGCGCAGGTACGTCTTGCGGACGACGCCGGCCAGCGGACGGCCGTCGTACGGCGTGATCGGGTTCTTGTGCTTGAGCTTGGTGACGTCCACAACGAAGGCCTCGTCCGGAGCGAAGATGGAGAAGTCGGCGTCGTAGCCCAGTGCGAGCTGGCCCTTGTTGTGCAGGCGGGCCAGGGCGGCGGGCTTCTCAGCCATCCAGGAAACCACCTGTTCCAGCGGGATGCCGCGGTGGCGGGCTTCGGTCCAGATCAGGGAAAGGCCCAGCTGGAGCGAGGAAACGCCGCCCCAGGCTACTGCGAAGTCGCCGTTTTCCAGGTCCTTCAGGTCCAGTGTGGAGGGGGAGTGGTCCGAGACGATGCAGTCGATGGTGCCGTCCTGCAGGCCCTTCCAGAGGAGCTCGCGGTTGGAGGCCTCGCGGATGGGCGGGCAGCACTTGTAGGCCGTGGCGCCGTCGGGGATTTCTTCGGCCATGAGCGTCAGGTAGTGCGGGCAGGTCTCAACGGTGAGGTTGACGCCGTCGCGCTTTGCCGAAGCGATCATGGGAAGCGCGTCGGAGGAGGAGAGGTGCAGGATGTGGGCGCGGGCGCCGGTCCAGCGGGCACGTTCGATGACCTCGGCGATGGCCTTGTTCTCGGCGCCGCGGGGACGGGAGGCCAGGAAGGTCTCGTAGTGGTCGCCGCCCGGGTGCGGGGCGCGGTCGATCGCGTGGGAGTCCTCGGCGTGGACGATCATGAGGGAGTCGAAGGACTTGAGTTCCTTCATGTCCTCTTCCATCTCGTCCGCGTCCAGGTGCGGGAACTCGTCCACGCCGGAGTGCAGGAGGAAGCACTTGAAGCCGAAGACGCCTTCGTCGTGCAGCGGGCGGAGGTCGGCCTTGTTGCCGGGGATGGCACCGCCCCAGAATCCGACATCCACGAATGCCTGGTCCTTGGCGACCACGCGCTTCTGCTCCAGGCCGTCCACGGTGGTGGTGGGCGGGATGCTGTTCAGCGGCATGTCGATGATGGTGGTCACGCCACCGGCTGCTGCGGCACGGGTGGCGGAGGCGAAGCCTTCCCACTCGGTGCGGCCGGGCTCGTTGACGTGGACGTGGGTGTCCACCAGGCCGGGGATGAGGGTTTCGTCGTCTGCGAGTTCGATGACCTCGTTGCCCGTCAGGCCGTTGCCCAGGGGTTCGATGGCGACGATAACGCCGTCGCGGATGCCAACTTCGCGGGCGGCGAGGCCGGCGGTGGTCAGGATGCGCTGGCCCCGGATAACGAGGTCATAGGCGCCGATTGCTTCAGACATTGAGGTACTCCTTGTTTTCGGTCCGTTCCGCCAGGTACACGCCTATGTGCCTACCTAATTGTTCAAGCAACGGACCTGCTTCAGCGATACATTTTTGGACATCTTTTTCCAGATCGGTCAGTGCGTGGACCGTGTGGAAGCCGGAATCCGTGAGTTGTTCCCGGCTCAGGGTACTCCGGCCGCACACTGCGATCACGGGAACCCCGGCCCTTTGTGCCGCCCGCGAGACACCCATGGGCGTCTTGCCGAGCAGGCTTTGCTCGTCCAGGCTGCCTTCTCCGGTGATCACCAGGTCGGCGCCCTTGAGCCTGCGCTCGAGTTCAGTGAATTCAAGAACGACGTCGATGCCCGGCCGCCGCTCTGCCTTCAGTGCCGCGATGGCAATGTAGCCAACGCCGCCTGCGGCTCCAGCGCCTTCTGCCTTGGCGGCGTACTTGGCATGGGTCCCGGTGGTGGCTGCGAGGACGTCGACGAAGTGGCTTGCCGCGGCATCCAGTTCGGTGACGTCGTCCGGCGTCGCGCCTTTTTGCGGACCGAAGATGGCCGGGGCTCCGCTGGCCCCCAGAAGGGGATTGTCGACGTCGGACGCCAACACGAACTCCGTTGCCTCGACGCGGACGTCGAAGTTGGAGAAGTCGATTGTGTCGATTTCCGTGAGTGCGGCACCGCCGCCGGGGAGCTCGTTGCCGTCCTTGTCCAGGAAGACGGCGCCGAGGCCCTGCAGAACTCCTGCGCCGGCGTCGGTGTTGGCGCTGCCGCCCACACCCAGGATGATCTTGCGGCAGCCGAGGTCCAGCGCGGCCCTTATGAGTTCACCCGTGCCGATGCTGGTTGCTTGCTTGGCCGTCTGGGACGTGGGGCCGTCCGGGAGGAGGGCGAGACCGGAAGCTGCCGCCATTTCGATGACAGCTTCCTGGTCCCGCACCGCGAAGTCGGCCTTCACTGGCTCGCCGAGCGGGCCGGTGACGGTGGTGGTCCGGCGGGTGAAGCCGGAGCCGATGGCGGCGTCGATGGTTCCTTCGCCGCCGTCGGCCACCGGAATGCGTGTTGCTTCAATGCCTTGGCCGAACCCCGCCTGCAGGCCTGTTGCCAGGTGCTTGGCGACGTCGGGCGCGGACAGCGAGCCCTTGAATTTGTCCGGGGCGATGACAACACGCATTCCGGTGCCTCCTTACTGTTTTCTCTAGGCCTTGGTCAGAATCGCGGTGGGTGCATCCGCTGCGGTCTCTGCCAGCTCTTCGAACTCGTTCACGCCGTTGATCTCAACGCCCATGGAGATGTTGGTGATCTTTTCCAGGATCACTTCAACCACCACGGGAACCTTGAACTCGCCCATCAGTGCCTTGGCCTTGTCGAAGGCGGCGGGCAGGTCGTTCGGGTCCTCAACGCGGATGGCCTTGACGCCCAGACCTTCAGCAACCTTGATGTGGTCCACGCCGTAGCCGTTGGTCTCCGGGCTGTTGATGTTCTCGAAGGCCAAGGAAACGTTCTGTTCCATGTTGAAGCCGCGCTGGCTCTGACGGATCAGGCCCAGGTAGCTGTTGTTCACCACAACGTGGATGTACGGCAGGTTGAACTGTGCGCCAACGGCCAGTTCCTCGATCATGAACTGGAAGTCGTAGTCACCGGAGAGGGCAACAACGGTGGCGTCCGGGGTTCCACGAACAACGCCCAGTGCTGCCGGAGCGGTCCAACCCAGCGGGCCGGCCTGGCCTGCGTTGATCCACTTGCGGGCACCGAACACGTGCAGCATCTGTGCGCCGGCGATCTGCGACAGGCCAATGGTTGACACGTAGGTGGTGTCGCGGCCGAAGGCCTTGTTCATCTCCTGGTACACACGCTGCGGCTTGATGGGCACGTTGTCGAAGTTGGTCTTGCGGTGCAGGGAGCCCTTGCGCTCCTGGCACTCGGCAACCCAACCCGAGTAGTCCGGCAGGGTCTTGGCTGCCTGGCGTTCGCGAGCCAGCTCCAACAGACCGTCCAGCGCCGCACCGGCGTCGGACGCGATGCCCAAGTCCGGCGAGAAAACGCGACCGATCTGCGTCGGCTCGATGTCGATGTGCACGAACTTACGGCCGGCCGTGTAGGTGTCCAGGCCGCCGGTGTGACGATTGGCCCAACGGTTGCCGATGCCGATCACGAAGTCGCTCTGCAGGAATGTCTCGTTGCCGTAGCGGTGCGAGGTCTGCAGGCCAACCATTCCGGCCATCAGCTGGTGGTCGTCCGGGATGGCGCCCCAGCCCATCAAGGTGGGGATAACGGGAACGTTCAGGATCTCGGCCAGCTCAACCAGCTGCGCCGAAGCGCCGGCGTTGATGACGCCGCCACCGGCAACGATCAGCGGGTGCTTGGCTGCGGTCAGCAGGTCCAGTGCCTTTTCCAGCTGCTTACGGGAAGCCTTGGGCTTCTCGATGGGCAGGGGCTCGTAGGCATCGATGTCGAACTCGATCTCGGCCATCTGAACGTCGATGGGCAGATCCAGCAGGACCGGGCCTGGACGACCCGAACGCATCAGCTGGAACGCCTTCTGGAACGCACCGGGAACCTGGCCCGGCTCCAGGATGGTCATGGCGAACTTGGTCAACGGCTTGGCGATGGACTCGATGTCCACGGCCTGGAAGTCTTCCTTGTGCAGCTTGGCAACGGGTGCCTGGCCGGTGATGCAGAGCATGGGGATGGAATCAGCCTGGGCCGCGTACAGCCCGGTGATCATGTCCGTGCCAGCAGGGCCCGACGTGCCGATGCAGATGCCGATGTTGCCATCAGCTGCGCGGCTGTAGCCGTCGGCCATGTGGCTGGCGCCTTCAACGTGGCGGGCCAGCGTGTGGCGGATGCCGCCGTGGGCACGCATTGCTGAGTAGAAGGGGTTGATCGCTGCGCCGGGCAGACCGAAAGCTTCGGTTGCGCCTTCCTTTTCCAGGATGGCGACTGCCGCATCAACGGTGCGCATCTTAGCCATGGTGTACTCCTTGAAGTCTGTTTTTGGGTGTGTTGAAGCGAGTTTGTGTACAGATAACGCCTTCTAGAAGGTGTTTTCCGGGCGTCAGCTGTACACAAACTCTTTTGCCGTGGGGGCTGGTCTTACTTCCGGCCGCTGAGCTGGAGGACCTGCTTGAAGAGGCCCGAGTGGTCGAGGCCGCCGTCGCCCTGGTTGACGGTTGCGGCGACGAGCTGGGCGACAACTGCGCCGAGCGGGACAGCGACGTTGGCTTCGCGGGCTGCGGAGGTGACGATGCCGAGGTCCTTGTGGTGGAGGGCCAGGCGGAAGCCGGGGTCGAAGTTGCGGTCGAGCATCTTCTGACCCTTCTGGTCGAGGACCTTGGAGCCGGCCAAGCCGCCGCCCAAGACCTTCAGTGCTGCGTCGGTGTCCACGCCGTAGGCCTCAAGGAAGGCGATGGCCTCGCCGAGGACCTGAATGTTGACGGCTACGATCAGCTGGTTTGCAGCCTTGACGGTCTGGCCGGAGCCGGACGGGCCGACGTGGACGATGGTCTTGCCCACTGCGTTGAGGACATCCTGTGCTGCCTCGAAGTCAGCAGCTTCGCCGCCGACCATGATGGACAGTACGGCGTCGATGGCGCCCTGCTCACCACCGGATACGGGAGCGTCGAGCGGGCGGATGCCAGCTGCGACTGCATCGTCCGAGAGGCGCTTGGCGACATCCGGGCGGATGCTGGATGCGTCGATCCAGATGGTGCCCTTCTTCGCGTTGGCGAAGACGCCATCCTTGCCGCTGACTACGCCCTCAACATCGGGGGAGTCCGGGACCATGGTGATGACGACGTCGGCGTCCTTGACTGCGTCCGCGATGCTCGTGGCACCCTGGCCGCCCTCGGAGACGAGCTTGTCGATCTTGTCCTGGCTGCGGTTGAAACCGGTGACCGTGTGGCCGGCCTTGACGAGGTTGATGGCCATGGGGAGGCCCATGATTCCGAGTCCGATGACTGCAACGTTGCTCATTGTGGTTCTCTTTCTGAAAGTCTGTTTTAGCTCAGGTGTGCTGGTTGGCGAGTCGGCCGCCGTGGTGGGTGCCGCCGTCGTAATTCAGTTGGCGTTGGCGCGCTGGCGGATGGCCCAGCTGAAGGCCGATTCCTGCGGTTCCTTGTACTCGAGGCCGATGTAGCCGTCGTAGCCGAGTTCGCGGCTGCGGGCGATCAATTCGCCGAGGGGGAGCGTGCCGGTTCCGGGAGCTCCGCGGCCGGGGTTGTCGGCGATCTGGATGTGGCCGAAGTCCTTGGCGTGGTTCTCGATGACGGATTCGACGTCGTCGCCGTTGACTGCCAGGTGGTAGAAGTCGGCGAGGAGCTTGATGTTCTGTGCGCCGGATTCTGCCTTGACGCGGGCGATGACCTTGAGTGCGTCTTCGGCGGTGAGGAGCGGGTACTTGGGTGCGCCGCTGACCGGTTCGAGGAGGACGGTGCCGCCGATGCGGGCGACGCCTTCTGCTGCTGCGGCGAGGTTCTTGGCGGCGAGTTCGTCCTGCTCTTCAGGGGTGAACTCGTCCTGGCGGTTGCCGTAGAGGGCGTTGAAGGCCTTGCAGCCGAGGCGCTCACCGATGCCGGCAACGACGTCGATGTTGTCCTTGAACTCGGAGCAACGTCCCTTCCAGGAAACCAGGCCGCGGTCGCCGCCGGGCATGTTGCCTGCGTTGAAGTTCAGGCCCGTGAGCTGAACGCCGGCGTCCTTGATGGCGTTCTCGAATTCACTTACTTGTGCGTCGGTGGGGACGGAGGTTTCGAAGGGCCACCAGAACTCGACGGCGTCAAAACCGGCTGCCTTCGCGGCGGCGGGGCGCTCGAGCAAGGGCAGCTCCGTCAGGAGGATGGAGCAGTTCACTGTGTACGTCATCGTAGGTCCTTCCGAGGAGGGGCTTTGATCTATCTTCCGGGTTGCTTGGCTGTTGCCTTGGTGCTTGGCCTCAGTTTCCGCTTTGTGGAATTTAGATTCTGCTTTATGAAAAGTTTAGGGAAGGCGGGGGTCTGAGTCAAGGGGCGGGTGGGAGGCAGGGGTTTGGGATACCAAGTGGCGCAAGTTGGTGTATATCGACTCGCCGCCCTGCGGGATTGAAGCGCTACAGCAGAGTAAGAACCCCGGCCACGTCTCCCGCCGAGATCATGGTGACGCCATAGAATTGCTCCGGAGCGCGGACCTAGGAGGAAACGTGAGTGTTGCAGTCGCGGCTTTGATTGGCCCGTCCTTGGCTAAGGCCGCCGGGGCAGGCGTTGCGAAGGTGGCCAGTTGGGGGGCGAAAGCTTTTCTGGAGGAACGCCGACGTCGGACGATTCGGTCGTTGGTCCACAGTAAGGCCCGGGCTGCTCAGTTGGAGGCACTGTCGGAACTGAAGCACGAGCAGGCCCTGGTTCTAGCCGATTTCTGTCAGTCTCTTGAGATTGAGAAGTTTGCCACCGCGCTGTCCAGTGCTTCACTAATCGAAGGTGCAGGCAAGGGGGCCGATAAATTACTTCTGACACTTAAAGAGGAATTCGCTGCCGCGATGAGGTTATGGATGGGGGACCCCATCGATGATCTGGTAGTCAAAGCAGTTTGGGAAGCGCTGTTCGAATGTGTGACCAAATGTATAGCACCGTTGAATGGGCGCGGAAAAGTAGCACCCACTCTTGAAGCGGAATTGATAGCAACGGTTGGCAGCATGGCCGCAGCGAGTGTGCGGAACACTGAGCTGCTTCAGGGTCTTGGGAATATTGAGGACATCCACGGGTTCGAGGTAGCGCTCAAGGGGCAGATCGCTGGTGTCCACGGGATGATGCGCTTGCCACACGCTGGGACAACACGCCAGGTTCCTTATGACCAACTGTTCGTTGATCCCTACGTTGCAGTTGAAGGCATAGACGTAGACCTCACTGGACAGACGGATGCAGGAATCGAAGTCCATGCTCTGGTCATAGGGTCATTGCGGTCGGTCATACTTGGAGACCCGGGCGGCGGAAAGTCGACTCTCACCCGAAAGTTGATGTTCGACATAGCCGCAGATCGCGTGGAGGGGTTGCAAGGACGGGTCCCCTTTTACCTTGAACTTCGGGATTATGCGGCCTCGGTCCGAGGTCAATCGCGCCAGACACTTATCGAATACTTGGAAGGCGTATGTAAGTCTCCGTATAATATTGAGGCTCCTAAAGATGCCATCGAGTATCTCTTGCTGAATAACCGTGCTGTTGTGTTGCTCGACGGGCTTGATGAACTACTGGACGTCTCATTGCGGAGAGATGTCGTTCAGGCCGTTGAAGGATTCGCACATCTATACCCGACCTGCCCAATGCTGGTTACATCTCGACGCGTCGGTTACGCCGAAGCGGCACTAAATGCCTCCCTATTCACTCACGCCAATTTAAGTGAGTTCAACGGCTCGCAGGTTAAGGCATATGTTCAAAGATGGTTTGCGCTCGATGAAGGCGTTGAATCGTCCCAGAGGGGACAGTTGGCACGCTCGTTCATGGTCGATAGCCAGTTCGTTTCCGATCTTCGAGTCAATCCACTCATGTTATCGCTTATGTGCGGGATTTATGCCAGTGAAAATTATATTCCGAGGAATCGACCTGACGTCTATGAGAAGTGTGCTCTTCTTCTCTTTGAACGGTGGGATAAGCAGCGTGGAATCATTCCTGATCTGTCCTTCGATGCTCATGTACAATCTGCACTGCGGGCTCTGGCCCTTCATATCTTTGAGGCAGAGTCTGCAAATGCATCAGAGATCGATGACGATGAGACTCCCCATAGTGAGGGGATTGGTAGGCGTGAATTGACATCATTCTTGAGTAGGTACCTACGCGAGAAAAGATTTGACAATGATGAGGACGCTGAGACGGCCGCGATAAAGTTTCTGGACTTTTGCAAGGGTCGCGCCTGGGTGCTGACGGATGTTGGCGCGGAAACGTACGGTTTTACCCATCGAACTTTTCTCGAATACTTTGCGGCAAGTCAGCTTGTGCGGCTTAATACCTCTGCTGACGCGCTCTATGCGCGACTCAAGGATGACGTCCGGAATGGAAAGTCCGACGTCGTTGCTCAGCTAGCCCTGCAAATCCTTGGACGTAATACGGAGGACGGCGCTGATGACTTTTTGGACCTTGTAGTTAGGGATGCATCCGGATCGGAGCCCGCAGATATAAATAGTATCTCCTTCGCCGCGCGCGCCCTGCATTTCGTTGTACCTCGACCAGACGTTCTCAAGGCGATCTGCGATCATGCTGTACGACTTCGCGACAATACGAAGCCAATGAGTTACTTAGAATATCTCGACCCCGTTGAATTCCTTATGCGTTGTTCTCCCGAGAATGCACCTCGCGTTGCGGCCGCGATGCGCGAAAGCTTCACCGCGAGATTTGCAGATAATTCTCTAGACGAGAGGCTGCTTGCGCTAGTCTTTCTCGAACATCGGGCGGTCAATGACTTCTGGCGTGCATGGGTAGCTGAAAATACAATTGTGTATAGGCATGTTCTCGAGAAGGCTAGAAAGAAGTACTATTGGACCGCTGTTCTTGAGTATGAACGTGGAGTTATCGATCTATCCCAGTTGTTGAAGCGTCATGGTATCAAGAGCTTATACGATTTTACTATTGACCGGTTAAGGGACCGACCTCCTTTTGTATACAGATTTCTAAGTCGTGCTACTCATGGTGGTTTTGAAGGCCTCTCTGGTCCCGTAAATCCTGAACGCTCAAGGCAGATTGCTCAGGAAATCTTGTCTGTGCTTCCGGAACGTCCAGGACCTTGGATGCGTTGGAAAAATGATTATAGGAGTACGGCTTCAATTTTACTGAAAACGCGCGGCAGGCACGCGATAGAGGATGCTGTTCGAATATTGCTTGCGCTACCCTTGCTGGAGATCGCAGATGTGAAAACCTCACGAATGATGTATCGAGAATTTGAAGAGATTATTTCGCAAAGACAAAGTAATGAGCAAGTGCTTTTTCTAAACGCGGAAACTCTGTTGCTATTTTCGGATTTTCCGTCGGCTCTTGGTTTGGTGCAAGCCTGGGTATCCGATGATTTTAGTCTCATACGAAACCCGCCCAAGGAGAAGCAAGTTATTGAGTAGCTGGATCGGCGGCGAGCACCCGAGTCGCCTCGCACGGGCGAGCTTCCTCGGGGCAGCCCGCGGCGGATAGTCAACCGTCTCGTAGACACGCCCGTCGCTTTTGGTTCGTATCCCACGTGGCGGGAGCGGCTGCTCATCGCCTACTCGTGCTAGAGCTAGAGGTTCCCGATTATTCCTGCTCCATGAGTTCTTCGTCTGGCCGCCGACTCTGTCGTCAAAGGAGTTTTGCCACTTGCGCCGTTCACGCAACAGCGCTCCTGACTTTGAGCACGCCGGTTTTTAAGGGCTGGCGCAACTCGAGGCCGTGTCGGCTGACAGCCCAAGTTTCAACCGGATTTTCTGGGCCGTTCCGGGACGGTCTGCCATGCTCGACGTCCAGCTGTTCCACGAGGATGTGAAGTCCGTTTGTGTCTTTTGTTTTGCTACGTTTTCGGTGCCGCTTAAGTCGTCGTACATCAACTCTGTGAGCGCTTCAATGTCGGCTTTGACTGTCCCGGGCCATAGGGTCTTGTCATTCGTCAGCTTTTCGATAGTCGCCCGGTAGGTATCTCGAAGTGCCGCCGTTGCAGTTTTCGATGCCTGCAAGTCGAATGGCTCTGCTTGGACGACTTCGGAGGTCTTGTGGGCTTGGATGTTGCTGGGGCATACAGCCGCCAAGTAGGCCTTTCCTGCTTCTTCGGTGGTAAGCACTGTGGGGACTGATGTCGGCGTGAAGGTCGGCGGCGTACTTGGTGACGCCTCAAGTGAGATCGCGGTTCCTGCGCCACAGCCTGAGAGTGCGAATGCGGTCGCAACGAGGAGCGTCTGGAGTTTCTTCATGAGGTTTCTTCCTGTGTTTCGAGCAGAGTAGGAGACAGCACACGGCGAAGGTGGGGCGGTTACGCGGAACACGTTTGGTCGGCTCTGGCTCGGAGACGAGTTTAGGGCATGTTCGTCAGCTGGGCCGGAACAGTTCTGCAGTGGGTAACGGGCCGATAATTTCCACGATTGGTTGGGGGATGGAAGCTTCCCGTTTCCAGAGGGGTTTTTACTTGTGGGGGGTGACCCTTCGTTGGTTTGCCCTTTGGGCTCACCGTTACAAGACGGTTACGCTGCCGAGTGCAAGGGTGACCTGTCGTTGCACCGGGCTGTTGCTCCTCCGCCAGGTGGCGGTCGGCAGCTCGACAAAGAAAATCCCCGTTTCGAAACCAGTCATCGATGTTGTCGCCCGTCGACGCACCCAATGGGACCCTAATATTGATTTACAAGATTGTGTTTCTAGGACAGATTGTGCCATCGGTGATTTTCGCTAACTCAGCGGAGGTTTCGTACGGCAAATAGGCAAGGAGGGCCCCATTGGCCTCAAGCCGCACAAATCCGCGTCTCGCCAGGGAACAATTGCCGAGACGCCCGTGACCGTGAGCTGGCGAAGATAGCCAGCGCAGCCGTGTTCAGGAAGCTCGGCCGCCTCATCGCAACCCTGGACCTTTGATGGTGCTGGAGTCAAAATGCCCTATCATGCGTCCGTTTTGAAGGGGCCCGGTCTCCTTCACAGTTCCTTTTGCAGTCGTTTCATCCGCGGTTTGTTAGATTGAGGGCAAGAGAAGGGAATGCAGGGTGGCCAGTTACTACTCCGTCGATGAATTGCGTGCTTACTCGGGAGGGCTGACTGCGTCGGCAGCTCGAGAGCAACTGAGGCAATTTACCAAGTCCGCCAACCAGACGTTTGACGTCTTCCTAAGTCATAGCTTCCAAGATGCTCAGGCGATATTCGGGCTCCGAAAACTGTTCGCTGATCAGGGCCTGCGTGTCTACGTCGATTGGATTGATGATCCAGAGTTGGAACGATCTCATGTTTCGCCGTCGACGGCTGCGCGGCTACGCGAGAGGATGCAACAGTCCACCTCTTTGGTGTACGCGACCTCCAGGGCTGCTAGTCGGTCACGATGGATGCCGTGGGAGCTAGGATACTTTGATGGCTTCCGAGGTGATTCCAGGATATCGCTAATGCCCATCGAGGACCGTGGGCAAAGCGCCCTAGGTGGACAGGAGTACTTGGGGCTGTACAAGGCCATCGAGAAAGTCGGGGTCGGTGGTGGCCTTACGCGCCCATATGCCGTGCGCCCTTCGGGACGTCAAGGTGAACCTCTGAGCTCATTCGCTACCGGTCAGGGGCGATTCGTTAACTTGGTGTCGTCGTGACTGAGGAGACGAACGGGAAGCCCGTACAGCAACTGGACCATCACAAGCACATGGACTACGTCCAAGCGGTGATCAACCGACTGGCTGGCAATTCATTTCTTATGAAGGGGTGGGCCTTGACGGTGTCCTCTGGCCTGTTGGGATTTGCCGTGTCAGGAAACAAGCCTCTTCTGGCCCTCGTCGCAGCGCTGCCCGCCCTGGTGTTTTGGATACAGGATACGTACTTCCTTCGTCAGGAACGCGCATTTCGCGAAATGTTCGACGATATTGCAGCTCAGAATCTTGTGGGATTCAAAATCAAGCCCGGGCCTTACGCAGAAAAGCAGTCCTGGAAAATATTCTGGTCGGTCAGCCTTTTCTGGTTTTATGGATCAATTGTCGGTGTTAGCTTGCTGGTTTGGGCGGTGATGGCATTCAGCGTCTCTGCGGCTCGCGTGCAGCCTCACTTGCTCAACTGGTGACCACTAATCCGCATTGACCAACTGAGGAGCGACCGTGGGTAAGTGGAGGTCATTGCCTCCTACTGTGCCAATGCACCACGAAGTTCAGCGGCGATCTCATCTAGGTTGTCTTGCGACCAAACGGCGTCGGGTGGCCACATCTGGGGAATTCGATCCCCGGTTGCCCTGGGAACAATATGGATATGTAGGTGGAATACAGTCTGACCAGCGGCGGCTCCGTTCGATTGAATGATGTTCAATTCTCGCGTGCCGGCCATTTTTGCGACTCCCGACGCCACTAGACGTGTCGCCTCGGCGAGATTCCGCCCCATCCCGCGATCGACGTCCCATATGTCGCGAGCGTGCCGCGTGGGGATGACGAGAACATGACCAACTACAGCGGGTATGTCGGGCAGAAATGCGATGACATCCTCGCTACGCCAGACGACACGTGCTGGTGTGCGCCCCTGCGCGATATCGCAGAAAACGCAACTTTCCTCTTCAGATGAGGAAGACCTCATGGCCGTCTATAGCCGTTCGTCGCCCAGTCAGCGATGTTGCTTTGAATCGCGGTGTAGATGTCGGAGCTTGATGGGGCATATTTGCCTGTGTATTCGGCGGGATCATACACGGGTACATAATCCGCGTATGTCCTCGTGCTATCAGAGAAGCCGAACGAAGCGAAAGGGTTTGCACCTGGCATGTCAGTGGCCTGCAACGAATTCTTTAGTCCGTGAATACGGATACCTAGCAGGGGCTTTTTGATGGACCAAGCGCGCTCGATTTCATACTTTACAAACTTTCGGGAGGCGGTCTCATTGCCTATTAGAACAATGACCGCTTGCTTGTACTTCATTTGTTCATCGATCCACGCCTTCACGGCAGTATCGCCCCGACTCTTGACTGCCTCCCAATCTTGTGAAGGAAGCTCCAGTTGCTGGTCCAGTGCGCCCATCTTTAGAACCTGCTGTACCCGCCAGTGATCGCGCTGGTAGTGAAAGCTTACGAACGATGATCGCGCCATTAGTACTCCTTGGTTGATTTTTCCACTGGACAGTTTCTGGTCACCTAGATACATGCATAGCCTACGATGCAATCAGACAGTGACCACCGACGGCACGGGATGAATCGTGGGTATTCCCGCAAGTTGCTCCTGACGCAGGCGATGCCGTGTGACTGGTCGGAAAGTTCCACGGTGATTTCTACCCAGTCGGCGGAGTGGAGAATCGCCCAGTCGACGCCCGCCGGGAATCTTGTAGTACTCATATCGGGCTGGCGTCCACTGCCAGCTAAGCTGAGGAACGCCGATAAGGCACGGCGGCGATGTGGTGGCAAGGACCATCGTCACTGTTTGCGAAAGGACAATCGAATGGCTCGGCCGACAGTTCAGGACGTCGCCAGGACGGCGGGAGTGTCCGTGGGGACGGTGTCGCGCGTCTTGAACGGAAGCCTAGCTGTAAGTGCGTCGGCCAAGGAGAAGGTCAACGCCGCCATAACGGAGCTCAGCTACCGGCCTCTCGCCTCTGCAAGGGATCTCCGGAGAGACAGAACAATGCGCGTCCTGGCCCTCGCCAAGAACCTGGACTCGTTGGTGATCAGTGAAGTCTTCCGAGGTGTCGGCGACGCTGCCGCGGACTCCGGCTACGTCAGCCTCATCGCGGCCACCGACGGGGACTTGGATCGCGAACAACAACTCGTGGACATGCTGCGGAATGGGTCCGTGGACGGGCTGGTGATCTTCTCGCCAACGATGCCGGACGAGGACGTCAACACAGTTGCCGAGCAACTTAGCGTCATCCAGGTCTGTGAGGTCGTCGACGCCGAGGCGGCATTTGGGGTGTCCATCGATGACCGCCAGGCCGCCTACGACATCACCAAACACCTGATCACCACCGGCGCCAAGAAGCTGGCCATGCTTGCCCATAGGGGGGCCCGTTCGGGCCGGCTGCGTGAAGATGGCTTCCGGCAGGCACTCACTGAGTCGGGCTTGGAAGCAGACCAGATCCTGCTGGGCGAAGGCAACTTCGGCTTCCACTCCGGCCGTGCCCTCGCAAGGAAGCTCCTCAAAGCAAAAGACCTTCCCGACGCCGTCTTCTGCGGAACCGACATCGTCGCTGCCGGGTGCGTCCGGGAACTCACTGACGCGGGCCTAAAGGTCCCAGGGGATATCGCCGTAGCCGGTTTCGATGACTCGGCCCAAGCGGAAATGTGCGTCCCGGAGCTGACCACAGTCCGCCAGCCAGCCTACGAAATGGGCCGCGTAGCTTTCGCCGAACTCCTGGAGCGAATGACCGTCGAGGGCTCGCATCGCAAAGGAAGAACCTTCCTCCCGCACGAACTCGTCATCCGAGACTCCACAAAATAAAGAGGGTTGACAGCCCTCAGTGGTCCCTGTCACACTACTTTGGAATCGATTCCATGGCCTCAAGGCCGATTCTTTTGAACACATTTGGAATCGATTCCACGAACCACAAGCACCACCGGCAAAGAAGCCACCCTCAGCACGCGGGACAGCCAAAACGCGTACTGAACGTCACCCACCCACAGCCACCGAAGGAGCCACTTGTGGACTTGAACCGACCTGCTTCACCGCTCCAGAACAAAGCCACCCGAAAGACGAAGGGCCTCGGAGCCGCGACCGCCATAGCCGCAGCCCTCCTCCTCACCGCATGCGGCGGGGGAGCTGCACCCCAAGGTGCCGAAAAAGCGGCAGCTGCCGATCCGGCGTCGGGCGCTAATGCCAGCGGCAACGTGAACATCTGCGGCGTCAAGGACGCGAGCGGTATCTACAAGGGCACGGCGGAGGCGTTCACGAAGGGGAACGGCAAGGTCACGGCCAAGTACACCGAGATCGGCGCCACCACTGATGAGGCGCGCACGCAGATTGTGCAGCGGCTCGAAGGTAAGTCCACGGAGTGCGACCTCTTCGTCACGGACGTGATCTGGACCTCCGAGTTCGCCTCTCAGGGCTGGCTGCTGGACCAGACCAAACTGGTGGAGGCCAACAAGGACCGGCTCATTCCCTCCACTGTGGAAACCACCAAGTACCAGGACAAGTACTGGGGCTCGCCGTTCTTCACCAACGCCGGGTTGATCTACTACCAGAAGGACAAGGTAGCCAAGCCCGAGTCATGGCAGCAGCTCTACGCCGAAGCCGCCAAGGCGCCCGGCAACGGCTACGTCTACCAAGGCAAGCAGTACGAGGGCCTCACGGTGAACTTCCTCGAAATGCTTTACAGCGCAGGCGGCGAAGTCCTCAACGACCAGGGCGACGTCACGATCGACTCCAAGGAAACCCGCGACGTCCTCAACTTCATGAGCGACGGACTCAAGAACGGCTCAGCAGACCGCGCCGTCCTCACCTACAACGAAGACCCGGCCCGCCTCGCCTACGAGTCCGGCGACTTCGGGTACCAGCGCAACTGGCCGCACGTGTACCGCCTGCTGAACGCGACACCGCTGGCGTCCAGCTTCGCGGTCGCGCCGCTGCCGGCATGGGAAGGCGGCAAGGCCTCCGGCGTGCTCGGCGGTTGGAACCTGGCAATCTCGGCCCACTCCACCAACCAGGCCGGGGCTGTCGCGTTCATCAACTTCGCCACGACGCCGGACTGGCAGAAGCACGTGGCCATGGACTACTCGCAGGCCCCGGTCAACGAGGCCGCCTATTCTGACGCGGCTGTGCTAGAAAAGATGCCGTTCGCCACGGAACTCCTCGCCTCGGTGAAGGGTGCCAAGCCGCGCCCGATCTCCCCGGTCTACCCGCAGATCAGCCAGGCGATCTACAAGAACGTCTACGCCGTCCTCTCCGGCACCGCCTCCACCGAGGAAGCCGTGAAGAAGATGGCTGACGAAATCACCACCGCCAAGGCGAGCTTCTAGCCATGGCCCTCAGAACAATCCCGCCAAGCCGCGGCCCAGCGAAGACAAGCGGTCGCGACCGCGCCGAACGCAAGCTCGCGTTCCGCATGACCGCGCCGTCGCTGGTCATCATGGCGCTGGTGGCGGCAGTCCCCATCGGCTACGCGATCTGGCTCTCGCTGAACCAGTACAGCGTCCGCACCGCCGGCCTGTCCCGTTTTGTCGGCCTGGAAAACTACATCAACGCCCTCGCAAGCCGGGAGTGGTGGGCTGCGTTCGGCCAGACCTTCCTCTTCGCGGGCCTCTCCGTCACCCTGGAACTCGTCCTCGGAACGGCCATGGCGCTCCTGCTCAACCTCGCGTTCAAGGGCCGCGCCGTCCTGCGCACCGTGGTGCTGCTGCCGTACGCGATCATCACCGTGGTCAGCGCCATCACCTGGCAAACGATGTTCCAGCCCAACATGGGCCTAGTCACCAACGTCCTCTCCGCACTGGGGCTGCCGGGCGGCGACGTCGTCTGGCTCGGTGAGCACGGTTACGCGATGGCCGTGATCGTCATGGCCGACGTCTGGAAGACCACGCCCTTCGCGGCGCTCATCATCTTGGCCGGCCTGCAGGTCATCTCCGCCGAAACGTACGAGGCCGCGGAACTCGACGGCGCCAGCAAATGGCAGACCTTCGTCAACATCACCCTGCCGCTGTTGCGTCCGGCGATCGTCCTCGCCGCGATCTTCCGCACCATGGACGCCCTCCGCGTCTTCGACCTGCCGTTCGTCCTCACCCGCGGCGCCAACGGCACCGAATCCATGTCCATGCTCGCCTACACCCAGCTGCGCGAGAACCGGCTGGTGGGCGAAGGCTCGGCGCTGTCCATCCTGACCTTCCTCACCGTCATGGTGGTCTCGGTCATCTACGTCCGCTTCGCCGGCGGCAACATCCGCGACGTCGCGAAGGAGGAACAATGAGCACGCTGACTGCAGAACGCCCGACGCCGGAACTCGCCACGCGCGCCAAGGCGCCGAAACGTCGTCGCTTGCGTGGCGAGGCGAAACTGCACCCCATGGTGTGGGTGTTCGTGGTGGCGGTCATGGGCTTCTCGCTCATCCCGTTCTACTGGCTGGTCAACACGTCCCTTAAGAAGGGCGCGAGCCTGTCCCAAGGTGAGCTCTTCCCAAGCCAGCCGACCCTGGAGAACTATCTGGTGGTCTTCCAGAACCCCGAGTTCCTCTTGGCCTTGCGCAATTCGGTGATTATCGCCGTCGTGACTACAACAGTGGCGCTGGTGTTCGCGTCCTTCGCCGCCTATGCGCTGGCCCGATTGAAGATGCGCCGCAAGGCGATGATCCTGACGCTGATCCTCTCGGTTACCACGTTCCCGGCCATCGCCATCGCGGCCCCGATGTTCTCCATCTGGCGCGAGATCGGGCTGTACGACACGTTGCTCGGCCTCATCATCCCGAAGCTGACGTTCGCCTTGCCGCTGGCGATCTACACGCTGACGTCCTTCTTCAAGGAGATCCCGCGTGAGCTTGAGGAATCCGCGTACATGGACGGCGCCACGCCGTTCACCGCGTTCCGCAAGGTCATCTTGCCCCTCGCTGTTCCCGGCCTCGCAACCACCGCGATCTTGGTGTTCATCTCGGTCTGGAACGAATTCCTCCTGGCCGTCACGCTGACCACCTCGCCCGAAGCCCGGCCCGTGCCTGTCGCGATTGCGTTCTTCAGCGGCACCAGCGAGTTCGACCAACCCCTCGGCACCATCAGCGCCGCATCGGTGATCATCACCGTCCCGCTCGTGATCCTCGTGCTGCTGTGCCAGAAACGCATCGTTTCCGGCATGACAGCCGGCGCGGTCAAGGGCTGACCCCGTCACAAAATCCAAGAACCACCCACTGACTCCCAGAAACCCAGAAAGAAAAGGAATAACGTGAGCATTCAGCAGCAGGTCCCCGCCACAACCCTCAAGGTGGGAGTTGTGGGCATCGGTTGGGCCGGCCAGCAGCACCTCAAGGCGTACAGCAACATCGACGGCGTCGAGATCGTCGCCGTCGCGGGCATGGAGGCTGACCTCCTTGCCCAGCTGAAGGGGGAGTACAGCATTCCGCACGCGTTCGCCCGGTGGGAGGACATGATCGAGCTGGAAGGCCTCGACGCCGTCAGCGTCGCCGTGCCGACGTTCCTGCACGCACCCATCGCCATTGCCTCGCTCGAGCGGGGCCTGCATGTGCTGAGCGAAAAGCCGTTGGCGCGTAACGCCGTCGAGGGTCAACAGATGGTGGACGCCGCCCGCAAGGCAGGACGCGTCCTGGACGTCGCGTTCAACCACCGCCGCCGCGGCGACATCCAGGCACTCAAGGAAGTGATCGACGCCGGCACGCTGGGCCGCCCGTACTATGCCAAGGCGTCGTGGCTCCGCAGGCAGGGCATTCCGATGCTGGGCAGCTGGTTCACCAACCCCGAACTCGCCGGCGGCGGACCGCTTGCCGACATCGGCGTGCACGTCCTGGACTACTCGCTGCACCTCCTTGGCGAGCCCAAGGTGCTGGCCGTCTCGGCGTCGACCCATTCCGAACTCGGCCCGCGCGGCCTCGGCGGCAACGCGAGGTATACGGCGTCGAACTCCAGCCACAAGTTTGAAGTGGAAGACTTCGCCTCCGCGTTCATCCGGCTGGAAGGCGGCGGAACCCTGATCCTGGAAGCCGGGTGGGCCACGTACCGCGACGAGCGGGACCTTATGGACTTCACCGTTTACGGGACCGACGGCGGAGCGGACTTGCGCTCGGTGGGCGCCTCCGAGAACCCGGTAGCGGACGTCCACGTCTTCACCGAAAAGGACGGTGAGAACGCCGACTTCGAGGTGGTGGCCGAACCCGGGCGAGCCCACCAGGCCGTCGTCGACGACTTCATCGCCGCTGTGCGCGGCGGCGAAACCGTGTGGGGAAGCCACGACGGTTCCCTTGCCCTCAGCCGGGCCCTGGTGCTCGATGCCTGCTACAAATCCGCCCTTGAACAACGTGAAGTGGTGCTCTGAAATGTCTGATTCGAAATTGAAGATTGTCGTCTGGAACGAAGCTGTCCACGAGGCCCGCAACGAGCCCGCAACCATCGGCGAGATGTACCCCGAAGGGATCCACGGCGCCATCGCCGCCGGGCTGCGCGGCTTCTACCCGGACTCCGAAATCACGACGGCGACACTCGCCGATCCCGAGCACGGTCTTTCTGAAGAGGTGCTGGAGCAGACCGACGTGCTGCTGTGGTGGGGGCACATTGCGCATGGGGAAGTCGCTGAAGAAGTGGTGGAGCGCGTGCAGCGACACGTCTTGGGTGGCATGGGACTTGTGGTGCTCCACTCCGGGCACTTCGCCAAGATCTTCACCCGCTTGCTGGGAACCACCTGCTCGCTGAAGTGGCGCAACGAGGGCGAACGCGAGCTGGTGTGGACGGTCAAGCCGTCGCACCCGATCGCAGCCGGCATTGAGAGCCCGATCGTCATTCCGCAGCAGGAGATGTACGGCGAGCTGTTCGACATCCCTGAGCCCGATGACCTGATCTTCATCAGCTCGTTTACCGGGGGAGAGGTGTTCCGCTCCGGCGTGACGTTCTCGCGCGGCAAGGGCCGGATCTTCTACTTCAGCCCCGGCGACCAGGAATACCCGGTGTACCACCAGCCACAGATCCAGAAGGTCATCGCCAACAGTGTCGGCTGGGTGGCCCAGCCCGGCGTCTTCCGGGAGCCACCCGAGGTTTCCAACCCTTCGCGGGGCTGGTTCGAGGAAGCGTAGGACGATGAGCACTTCCCTTCCTCCCGCTGGCCGTCCGTTGGGCGTGGCTGCCATCGGTTACGCCTTCATGGGCAAGGCCCACTCGAACGCGTGGCGGAACGTGGCCAGCTTCTTCGACGTCCCGGCCTTCGAACAGAAAGTACTGGTTGGCCGGGACGCTTTGGCGGTGAGCGAGGCCGCTGCCAAGTACGGTTGGGCCGGGTCAGCCACGGACTGGCGTTCCGTGATTTCGCGGGACGACATCGACATTGTGGACATCTGCGCGCCCGGTTGGATGCACGCGGAGATCGCTCTGGAAGCTCTGGCTGCCGGGAAGCATGTGCTGGTGGAGAAACCGCTGGCCAACACTCTGGAAGAGGCCGAGTTGATGGCTACCGCCGCAGCTTCGGCGCGGGGCCGGGGTGTGCAATCGATGATCGGCTTCAACTACCGCCGCGTTCCTGCACTTGCATTGGCCCGCGAACTGATTGCCGAAGGGCGTCTTGGAACCGTGCGGCACGTCCGTGCCGCCTACCTGCAGGACTGGCTTTCCGACGTCGAAACCCCCATGAGCTGGCGGCTCCGCAAGGAGACGGCCGGGTCCGGGGCGCTGGGCGACATTGCCTCCCACGCCATCGATCAGGTACAGCACCTCACGGGCCAAACCGTCACCGAGGTGACCGGAACGCTGCGGACCTTTGTGACCGAACGCCCCGGTGCCGCTGGGCTTGAGAAAGTGACAGTCGACGACGCCGCGTGGGCCACTTTGGGCCTGACCGGCGGCGTGAGTGCCTCCGTAGAAGCGTCACGAGTGGCTACGGGACAGAAGAACTCTTTGAAGATAGAGATCTACGGGTCTTTGGGTTCGTTGACGTTCGACCTGGAGAACCTGAACGAGCTCGGTTTCCTGGACGCTACGGTTCCCGTGCGGGAGCAGGGCTTCCGGCGGATCCTGGTCAACGAGCCCGAGCACCCTTACGCTGCGGCGTGGTGGCCGCAGGGCCACGTCATCGGTTGGGAGCACACGTTCACGCACCAGGTCCGCGACTTCCTCCTTGCCGTTCGCGACGGAAGCGAGCCGTCGCCGTCGTTCGATGACGGGCTGCAGATCCAGCGGGTCCTGGCCGCCGTCGAAGAGTCGGCGCGGAACAGGAGCACGGTGACGGAAGTACGGGAGCGAGTTGCTGTCAATTAACGACGAGGGCCGCGACCCTTGAGGGTCGCGGCCCTGATCGGGCGGGCTGCTACTTGATCAGTGCTGCGGCCTGCTCCATGAGGTCGCTGGTCGTGGCCACGCCGTTGGCGTCAGCGCCCTTGCCGGACGCCGTAGCGGAGATCAGCACGCCCTCCTTGATGGCGTAGGCCATGTACGTGGTTTGTGCCGCGCCGCTGGCTGTGGACATTTCGGTCTTGTAGGCCACCGTTCCGGGGACCGCGTTGATGCCGTCGAACTTTTCAGTGGAGACGTTCATCGATTGACCGGACATGGACAGCGTCATCTTGGCGCACTTCTCTGCCTGGACGCCGTTCTTATCGATGCTGTCCTGAAGCTTCTGCTTATCGAGCCCGGACGTCAGTGTCACCATGGTCATGACCCCGGATTCAGCATCCAGGTCGGCGCCGGCAGCCGTGGTTGAACCGGCGAGGGTCTCACTTCCGCCCAGCGTTGCAAGGTCCTTGCACTCAGCCGGTTCGATGGTGAACATGCTCATGAGCGCCTTCATGGGATTCTCCTGGGCGAGTTCCGCACTGGAAGCAACGGTCAATTCCTTGCCGGACTTAGGCTTGATCTGCTTGACCAGTTCAACGAGCTCGTCGTTGGTGTACTGCTTGGCAGCGGTGGGCGTGGGCGACGCCGCAGCCTCTTGCGAAGCGCTATCAGTGGAGCCGGTTGACCCACCACATCCGGTCAGTGCCATCACCACCAGCGCCGATATTCCGACGCTCTGCAGCGCAAACTTCTTCACTCTATTTCCCCCAATGGGTCTGCTTTTACCGCTGGGTGGTCCCCAGCCGAGATAACACTATCGTTCGTTAACATGTGGGCGCCGCCGCTTCGATGCCGGAAGCTTCCGCCGGTGGGCTGCTCTGCTCCACACTGGTTCTATCCAGCTTCGCTGGGTGCGGGATTTTCGGGCGTGCCGAAACGAGGAAGACGATGCAGAAAGCGCGTGTAGCGGCCGTGCTGACGTGGATCTACGCTGCAGCATTCGGGATCCCAGCTATTCCAGTCGGCATCCACCTCCTACAGAACGGGTACCTGCCGATGTTCATGGACCTGTTCCCGATGTACGCGGGTCCATGGGACGGCCTGCAAAGCTGGACCTTCGTGGCGCTGCTCATTGCGTTCCTTGGTGCAGTGCTGCTTGCGTCGTGGGCGGCTTGGCTGGCATGGAGGGGGCGCAAGTCCGGGCTGGTTCTTGGGCTGACCCTCCTGCCTGTGGAAGCAGTGTTCTGGATAGGCTTCGACCTGCCTTTCCCTTGGTTGTTCGGCGTGGCCCGCGGCTTGCTGTACGCGCTCGCCTTGATGTCCCTGCGGCAGCATCCGGAGGGGCGGCTGGCTGGCGGCTAGTCGAGACCCGACCCGTCCGGCAGTCGGAAGGTCTGATAAGGACGCCCGCGTCGTCAATCCCTGTGATCCGATAACGCAGCTGGTTGGCTAGGCGTTATGGAACAACGCTTTGTGCGCTACCAATCGAGCACGCCTGATGCGAAAGGGCGACACCTTGGGATCTTCGCCCTCGCGAACCGATTGGCGAAGGAGGGCAGCCTCAGCCCCGAAGATTGGGGCCGTTGGCGCAGGGCAAACGATTTTTACGACGCGGCTTACGTAACGCCTGAGGCGTCGATCTACGCAGCCCCGGGCGCACAGGCGTGGTTCAAACTAACGGCCACACACCTGTTGAGCAAAATGGAGTTCTATATCGATCTTGTTCGCCGGCATGATGTTCCCTGCAGGGCGGTCTATTCAAGCGATCCGGGCGACGTCCTGTATGAGGACGATGTTCAGGTTGTCGTCGTCCCGTACGAAGTGCAGCTAGATCTTTCTTAGCGGCCCGCGGAGGACCCCGTTCCGTGCTGGGCGGGCACGGCGCTTCGGAAGTACGCGAATAGCGCACTGATAGACTCCTGCAGTGCAAAAGCCATCACGGTCCACCAGAGAGCTCCGCGGTGCAGCAGGGTTGCTTATCGCACAGGGTGTCCTGATGGAGGGCCTAGTCTTCATCGGACTCTTAGTGCTGCTGGGCCTAGGGGTCACACAGGATGTCATTACCCGGAACGCACATATATTCGCCTTGCCATACCTGCAGGACAACCTTTATCTCATGATGGCGATGAGTGGAGTCTTCGCTGCTCTCCGGGTGACTGGGGGCATTGCCCTCTGGAGGGGCCGCCTGTGGGGCCTGGCGCTTTCACTCGTCAACTGCGCAGTCACGCTCGTGCTCATGATTTTCCTCTTGCCCGCCGGAATTGCTGACGGGTTGTTGTCAGGTGCCGCACTTGTGCTCATACTTCACGGATGGCTGGGAACTCGATCCGTCAGCGGGGCGAACTTGCAATCGGATCTTCGGTCCAGCGTGCGCTGAGGCATCCCCTTTCGGCCGCACCATTTGCTGAGGCGCCAATCTGAGCCGAAACAGATGTCGTAGAATCGCGACGTGAACGATAAGCGGCCCTTGTCATTGCGAGAAGCAATTGAGTTGGAACGCCCGGGAGCACTCTCTGCATCGCGTGAAGCTTTGCTTGAACGCTGGCGTTCCCTTCCTCCGGACAAAGGAACCGCACTCAGGCTCGCGTTTATCGAGTGGTGGTCTTGCAGTGAACCGGACTTTCTGACCGGCCTACCTGATTATGACTACGACGCGTCTTTGTTCCCCGAGCTGGCTGCCTTCCTCACTTCGGCGGAGGAGATTGACACTACGGTTCGGTTTGTCCTGGGCTGGATGTCGAAGTCATTCCCTTGGTGTTGTGGGTGCGGTCCGACGCCGTGGGAGTCTGTTGGGGAAAAGCTATGGTCAGAGTTCGAGACAAGCGGCAACCTGGACCTACCCGAGTTCTCGGACGATAGCGAGTACGGCGTCTACTTCACCCACATCTTCTCCTCCGCTCTGCAGAAACGGTCAGCCGACACTGGTGACTAGGGCCGCTGACGGTGAGCCGCAGTGGATTCCTATCCCCTGAGACAGAAATAGGCCATCCTGAGTACGCCTCGGTAGCCCCCTTCATATGCAGCGCGCTGTTCCTCATATCGTCGGCGGACTTGCTCTGCGGCCGGATGGACTGCATCATTTGCTTCTAGCCAACGGGTAAACCTGTCGCGATACCCGGCCTCGAAGACGTCCCACTCCTGAAGGCTTGCCTGGTCGTGGTCCACCACCTCGAAACCAGCGGCGCGGATCTGCTCGAGTAACGCATCTTGTGTTAAGAACTCGTCATCACGTCCGGCCAGAGGGGCGGTGGCAGCCGGATGAGGTGTTGCTGACCAGATCGCTTCGCCGTAGACGAGTCGGCCGCCGGGAAGCACCAGAGCTCGAAGGGCGCGCAGGGCTGCGGCATAGTCAAGCGGCTGCGAGTCCTCTACCGGCGGCCCCCAGATCTGGCTCGCGCCGATGCAGATGACAGTGTCTGCGGGCCGAACCTGGGCTTCCAGCCCAGGCATCGAATCAAACGTCGCTCTGTCGAGCAGCCCACGAGTCAATGCTTGTTGCCTCGCTCGGTCGATGGACGCGGAAGCACTGTCTACTCCGCGTCCCCGTGCCTGCGGGGCTGACGTCAAAACCCGAAGTAGTAGTTCACCCCATCCGCATCCCATGTCCAGAACCTCAGCCGGCGCCGGTTCGGACAGGAACGCCGCAAGGTGCGCAGCGCGGTCTTCGGAGAGGGGGGTAAGCCAGGTCAGGGACTCGTAGAGGGGCGGCAGTTCAATCGAAGTACTGTCGGTCACTCAACGATGCTCTCACGGGCGTCGCTGTGGCGCCTATCCACCATGAACGCCGCCACGAGGATTCGGCTACTGCCCCCACTAGTGAAGGAGAACGTAGAAAATGATAGCCAGCGCCGGAAAGAGCGCCTGGCCGATGGCGCTGACCAGAAGGCGCTTCTCTGTGACCCAAAGCCAGAAACCAAGGAAGACGTGGCACGCGCAGCAGAAGATAATTATCGCCGACCCGCTGGCGGGAGTGCTTGAGAAGTTCACCAGCCACAGGCCCACTGCGATGCCCAGGCCGAAGGTGATGTTGTAGGCGCCAACATTCATCGCCCACATCCGCACTGCGCGCACGTCTTCAGGTCGAATCAGGAAGATCCTGTAAAACCGTTGATCGCCATGGAAGAAGATCTCCAGGACGCCAACGCTTATCAACGCCAGACCGGTGGATCCGGCGAGTATCTGACTCAGCACATTCATGCCGTGCTCCTAGGCCAATCCTGCCATCACAGCTTGCTTTCGTGCAGGTTACGCTTCGGGCGCGGATGCCATCAAGGGGATACTGCAATTCCCAGCCCACTACCCGTGCCCACCCGCTTCCAACCCCGCCCCGACAGCGGCCACAAACGCGTCCGTCTCCGCTGACCGTCGGCTCTTCAACCACAGCGCCGAGGTCCGCCACGCCAACGGATCACCAACCAGCGGTCGCCACACAATCCCCGAAGGCAGGGGCGTCCACGGCTCCTCGTTGAAGTGCACTCCGCGGCCGGCCATGATCAGCCCGTGCGTGAAGTGCTGGTTCCGCGCGTGCACAATCGCCGCAGGCAAGTACCCGGCATCCCGACACGTATGCAGGAACGAGTCATACAAGGTGGGCGCCATGTGCCGCGGGAAGATGATCAACGGGCTCCCGGCCAGGTCGCCCAGCCGCACGGCATCCATTGAAGCCAACGGATGTGAAGCGTTCAGCACCACCCCGAGCGCCCGCGAGTACAGAGCTCCGGACTCGAAACCCACGCTGCTCAACGGGTGACGGACCACCGCAACGTCCAGTTCGCCGTCCCGCAGTCGTTCAACCTGCTCAACTGTGGTGAGCTCGTGCAGGTTCAGCAGAACGTCGGGCGCAGACGCAGCAAAGAATGACACCATCGTGGACAATGCCACCGGGTTCGTGTCCGGCGGCACGGCCACCTGCAGGATGCCCGAAGCGCCTGGCCGGATCCGCCGCATCGATTCCTGCGCCATGGCTACGTGATCCAGCACCCCGCGCGCGTGCTCCAGCAGCAGAGCCCCTGCTTCGGACAGCTCCACTCCGGTGCGTCGGCGGTGGAACAGCTGTACTCCGAGCTCTTTCTCCAGGTCCTTGATCCGTTGCGACAGCGGCGGCTGGGCCATGTGCAAACGCTGAGCGGCACGTCCGAAATGCAGCTCTTCGGAGAGCACCACAAAGTACTTCAGATGGTGGAGGTCCATCGAGGCACCATACCAGTTTGGTATCAAGGCAAGTAGATATTGATGTTAGACGGGTCACATTCACCGATGGTCAGATGGGAATCAAGAAGCCCCACCGAAGCAAAGGAAACTCCCCAATGTCCCAGGACGTCCTCTTCGAACAGACCGGCCCCACCGCCATCATCACACTCAATCGCCCGGACAAGCTCAACGCCTGGACCGAGGCCATGCGCAACGATCTCATCGGTTACTTGGAAAGCCTCAAAGGCAACGACGAAGTCCGCACCGTCATCCTTACCGGCAGCGGACGCGCTTTCTGCGCCGGGCAAGACCTGGCCGAGACCGCGTCCATGAACCCCGAGGATCACGAATCCGCCGAGGCGTGGATCGACGGCTTCGGCCGCCTCTACCGCGCCGTCCGCAACCTCGACCAGATCACCATCGCCGCGGTCAATGGCGTCGCCGCCGGATCCGGGTTCCAGTACTCTCTCCTCGCCGACCTCCGCGTCGGTGACTCGAAAGTCCGCATGGGTCAGCCGGAAGTCCTGTCCGGAATCCCCAGCATCACCGGAATCTGGGCCATGTGGAGCATCCTGGGCAAGTCCAAGACCTCCCAGTTCGTCCTCACCGGCGAGCTGGTGGACGCTGCCGAGGCTCAGCGCCTCGGCCTCCTCAACTACTTGGCGGACGACGGCGGCGTGCTGGCTTACGCCAAGGACCTCGCCGCCCGCTTGAGCCTGCTTCCTCCGGGCGCGGTTCGCTTGACCAAGAACCGCCTGCGCAGCCTGGAAGACGACGACCTCAGCGACGCCATGGCAGAAGCCAAGCGCGTACACCGCGAGGCCTACGGTACGGGCGAACCGCAGCGCGAAATGGCCCGCTTCCTCGCCGGCCGCCGCTGAGCCCCGAAGCAACAGAATCAGGAGGCAAACCATGACAACAACAGCCACCCAAGACCGCTACACCGAACTACGGAACAGCCACCGCTGGGAGGTTCCGGAGCTCTACAACATGGCCGTCGACGTCGCCGACCGGCACCCAAGGGACAAGCGCGCACTCATCCTGGAGTCCGCCGTCGAAGGTCAACGCGAGGTGAGCTGGGGCGAAATCCAGGACCGGTCGCGGCAGATCGCGGCCACCCTCCAAAAGGCCGGTGTCAAGAAGGGCGACCGCGTCGCAGTCCTGCTGCCGCAACGTTCCGATACCCCGGCCGCCTACCTCGGCGTGCTGAGGACCGGCGCCATCCTGGTGACCATGTCCCTGCTCTGGGCTCCGGAGCCCATCCGGTTCCGGTTGGAGGACAGCGGGGCGTCGGTGATCATTGCCGAGGAGTCAGCGAAGCACCTGTTTACAGACTACGAGGGTACGTTCATCGACATCGACAGCCCGGCCATCAAGGAGGCCCCCACCGCGTTCCGGGACGTCGAAACCACAGCCGACGACCCCGCCCTCATCTTCTACACCTCGGGCACCACCGGCCGCGCGAAGGGAATCGTGCATGCGCATCGGACCCTGCTGGGCCACAACGAGTTCGAGTACTGCCACCAGATCGGCGACAGCGACGTGTTCTATGGTGCGGGGGACTGGGCATGGTCGCTCGCCAAGCTCATGGGCCCGCTCCGCCTCGGCGCCACGCATCTGGTCTTTCGGCCTAATGGCGGCTTCGACCCTGCAGCCCTCCTGGACAGCATGAGCCGCCACCGTGTCACCAGCGCCCTCGTCAATCCGACGTTCCTGCGCAAGATGCGCGAAGACGTGCCCGACGCCGGTACTCGCTTCCCGCTGTCCCTGCGGACGGTTTGCTCGTCCAATGAGCCGCTGACGCCGGACCTTATCGCTTGGTTCCAGGCGCAGTACGGGGTGACGCTGCTGGACTACTACGGTTCCACCGAGTCCTACCCCCTTCTGGGGAACTACCCGGATGTGCCGGTCAAGCCCGGTTCGATGGGCAAGCCGCTTCCCGGTTGGGACGTCCGGTTGCTGGACGAAAACGAGCAGGAAGTAGCCACGGGCGAGACCGGCGAGGTCTGTCTCCGGGCGCGCTCCAACCCGCAGTTTCCCTTGGGATACTGGAACATGCCGGAGGCGTCGGCCAGCGCGTTCGGAGGTGGCTGGTACCACACGAAGGACCAGGCCTACACGGACGATGACGGCTATTTCTGGTTCCTGGGGAGGACCGATGATGTCATCAAAACGTCGGGTTACCGTGTGGGTCCCTATGAGCTGGAGGCAGTCATCCGCGAACTCGATCCCGTGCGGGACGTGTCGGTCACCGGCGTGCCCGACGACCTTCGCGGCCAGTCCATCAAGGCCTGGATCGAACTGATGCCCGGTCACGCTGGGGGAGCGGACCTGAGCGAAACCATCGTGGCGCATGTGAAGGAGAACTTCTCCCGCTTCGCGTACCCACGATTCATTGAATACGTCTCCGCGCTGCCCAAGTCGGCCACCGGAAAAGTCCAGCGGGCCCAGCTCCGCGAACTTCCCCACGTTGTAGCCTCTCCCCGCCCCGAAGGACAACAATCATGAATACGATGACCGAGAAAGTCGCTGAAACCGAGTCTTCCCCGCGCAGGAGCCTTAAGCGCGTTGCCGCGGCAGCCGCCGTCGGAAATTTCGTTGAATGGTTCGACTCCGCGGCCTATGCGGTCATGTCCGTCACCATCGCGAAGCTCTTCTTCCCGGATTACTCCACGACGGCGTCACTTCTGGCCGTGTGGGCGATCTTCGCCGGCGGCTTCATCGCCAGGCCGCTCGGGGCGGCTTTCTTTGGACGCTACGGTGACCGGATTGGCCGGAACAAGATGCTTGGCCTGTGCGTGCTGATCATGAGCGCGGCGACGTTCTGCATCGGCATTCTGCCGACGTTCGCGGTGATCGGCATTTGGGCTCCGGTCCTGCTGTTCGTGTTCCGTGCGGTTCAGGGCTTCACCACCGGTGGCGAGTACACAGGGTCCTCGGCTTTCATTGTTGAGTACGCCCCGGAAGGCAAGCGGGCCACCTACGCGAGCATCATCCCGGCCACCGTTGGCCTTGCCTCCGTTGCCGGTGCACTGCTGGGTGCGGCCATCACGGCCACCCTGAGTGCAGAGGATCTGCAGGCGTGGGGTTGGCGGATTCCGTTCCTGCTGGCAGCGCCCCTTGGTTTGATCGGTCTGTATATACGGTCCAAGGTTGACGACACTCCGGTGTTCCGTGGGCTGGAAAAGACCGGTGAAGTAGCCAAGCGGCCCTTGGGTGACGCCATCCGAATGTGCTCGCGGCAGATCTTCACGCTCTTCGGCTACAGCATCACCAACGCCATCGCGTACTACCTCATGAGCAGCTACATGATCGCTTACATGACCTCGAGCCTGGGCTACTCGTCGGCCGAATCAATGATCACCAGTGTGATCACCATGCTGGTGTACACGGCGGTCTGCCCGTTGGCCGCACGAGCCAGCGACCGCTACGGACGCAAGCGGATGCTGCTGGTGGCATGTGTTGGCTTCGTGGTGATGACCATCCCGGCATTCTCCATCATGCCTCTGGGGCTCGGTTTCGCGATCCTTGGGACAAGTGTGCTGGGTGCCCTGGTGGCCGTGATCGGTACGTCCAACGTGCCGGCGCTTGTTGAGATGTTCCCTTCATCCGTCCGAGCCTCCGGCTCAGCAATTGGCTACACGCTGGCTTACGTACTGTTCGGTGGAACGGCTCCGTTCGTTGCTACTGGTTTGGTGGCTGGGTTCGGGACACCGCTGGCTCCTGCCTTCTACCTCATGGGCATGGCACTGGTGTCCGCAGTGGTGGTGGTCCTGTTCTTCCGCGAAACAAAGGACCTGTCGCTGTCGAGGACAACGGTTCTGTAGGCTTCGTACCCGGTGCCCCGGCTCCTCAGCTTCACGCTGAGCGGCCGGGGCTTTCGCGCTTCTGTCGCTGACGGAGGTAGACCACCCCGGTCGCCGCCATCGCAATGGCGGTCGCCAAGAACATGAACCCAACCAGCGGGTTGGTGAAGAATGCTGGGATGGCCGCAACCAATGCCATTGCCGCGCCTGTGAACGTTAGTGTCTTCATCCCGCACCTCTCCGTGATTCGGTTGACTCTACGAAGATGCTGGCACCGAAAGACGGCTCTAGGTGGCCTGACCATGAAAACTAGGTGCTGTTTAGGGGTGCCTAGGTGGTTGAACAGCCACAATTAGGTGGTCTTCGCGTTGGCCTAGGTGTTCAGCCGCTTCTGAGGTGTCTGGGCTGTCTTGGACAACGCTATAGAAGTGTCCGTAGCGGCGCAGGCAGAAGTACATGCCGACAAAGGTGGCTACGGCCAGGAAAGGGCCCGCCCAGACAGCGACCGGAGACCCATGCAGCAGTGTCGCGACCACCGCGAAGGCAGTGGCCGCAATGACGATCATCGGTCTTTCCGGGACGAGTTGGTATTGGACTTTGCTGCCGATCTGGCCGTACACGAACCCCACGACCAGCGGAAAGACAATGAAAACGCCGCCCACAATCAAAAGCCACGGCATGGCTGTCATCGTAGCTATGCCAATGGTCAGCCCGTAACACCCGGCCAGGATCAACCAGTAACTGTTGGCGTTTTTCCGAGAAATTCTCTTCATACCAGACGTCCCCAATCGTCGAGTGACCCAGCATAACCGCTCCCACGCTAAGCCCGAAGTCACGCCGGTAATGGTGTGCCGCACCACCTAGACAAACTCAAAACACCACCTAGATGGACTCGAAACACCCCTATTTTCGGTTCATTCACCACCTAGTTTCGCTTTTTTAGGCTGTGGCATCTCAGACGGACACTAATGTCGTCCTTGCCGGTGCACGCGGGGGGTGCACATGTTCCGCCCCCGTCCGCGTGCACCGGTGACTATTAGTCGAACTCCCGGAGAGTAAGGGTTGATGATCATCGCACCGGACCAAACCGTTGACGCGATCCTGCGGCTACTCGGGCCCCTCGATCCACCTGAGGAACTGCACAAGGTCCCAGGACCCTACCTCTACGATCAGGTGACCGCCAAGGACAGGACGGAAATTCCCGAGTTACTTGCTGAGGCCCGCAAGACCGAGGGGCCAATCCTGGTGTTGGCAGCGGGGTCCGGCCGGATCACAGGTCCGCTGCTCGCACTGGATCGTCCGCTGACCGCCGTCGATTCTTCACTGGATGAACTCACCCGCTTTGACGTGGAGAAAAGGTTCGGTTGCGTCGTTCTTGGCGCCAGTTCAATTACCCTCCTGGATCCATCCGATAGGCGTGGGCTCTTCCGAAAGGTGCGCGAATGCCTGACGCCGGACGGCCGCTTCCTGATGACCGTTGCGAACGCGGACTCTCACCAAGCATCTGAGAACAACGACGGCGGAACGTTCGTTTCGGCTCTGGGCGACGATTCGTGCCTCATCACCAGGGAGAGCCGCGACACCGTCAACGGTGCCCGGCACGTGACCATGATCCATGTCAGCTTCAATGAGGGTGGCACGTACCGCTCGTCCGAGTACGCACATGACGTGGCCTTTGTCAGCCGGGGCCTCCTTGAGGAGGAGATCTCTGCGGAAGATCTCAACATAATCGAACGCCGGCCGGTCCATATCGCGACGCCAACCCCTGGCCTGAATGACGTGGAACTATGGGTGTGTGGGAAGTGATCTCATCGTGAATCGTTCACCGTTGGTCTGGCTTCTGTTTGCCCTCACCATGGCCTTCTACGCTGCATACATCTTCCTCTCAAGTGCTGACGAATCTGTTTGGTCCCTCATTTCCGGAATCATCATCGCGGCAGCTTCGTTGGTGATGTTGTGGAGATTCAGTCGGGAGCTCAGGAACAACAGCCAACCTTGAGCACTTCGGAGGAACTGTGGCGAAAGCTCTGGTCTACGCGCGCCTACAAGGGCTTTGTCACCGTCAATCAGGACACATACCTGGAAGCTGACGGCTCCGTCACCGCGTGGGAAGTCGTTGCCGGTCCGGACTCCGCGGTCATGCTGGCCTTCACCGAGGGCGGATCCGACGTGGTGCTGTTTGAGCAGTTTCGCGTAGGGCCAGGAAGGACGCTGCTGGGCCTTCCCGGTGGCTACGTGGCCCACGGCGAAGAGCCGGAGAATGCCGCTCACCGAGAGCTGAGGAAAGAAACCGGATATCAGGCGTCTTCCATCTATTACGCAGGACCCGAGTGGTTGTCCGCCAACTCTTCCAGGCGTAAACACCTGGCCATCACAGCAGAAGCCCGCCCCGTCGACGACCCTTCGTGGGATGCCTCCGAGGCGGGCTTCGTTCGACTCCTACCGAGTGACGAACTGCTTGATTTCCTCCTCAGTGGTGAGCTGACGGACGCCGGACTTGCATGCCGAGGACTCCTGAAGTTTGCCGTCAGCACCGTGGAGGATGCGGCTTTGGAGAAGCTCCAGGCAACCGTTCGCGGACTCCTGCCGGGCTATTAGGGTGCGCTCTACCTGCCAGGTTTGACCGGTTTCACCACCAGGGCTGATCCGCCGCCTCGACGAACCGGCTCGGCTGCAGCTGTCATCTGTCCGTCCTTACCGAACTCAATGGCTGTTGCCGCCCCTATCTCGGCGGCCGACGTGAACGCGTCCCCTGCTGGAACCAAGTCATGGCCCAACGCATCCAACGCCGGGCCGTAGGCCTCAATAAAGGCAGGCTCAGAGCTGACCGTTGTGCCATTCCTGGGGGCAGCACGTGGCGCAGCGAGGGCTTCGGAGACCGTCATACCCCTGTCCACCCGGTTCAAGATGGTCTGCAGCACGGTTGTGATGATGGTCGAACCGCCGGGGGAGCCGAGGGCCAAGAACGGTTTCTCGTCTTTCAAAATGATGGTCGGCGACATCGAGGATCGGGGACGCTTGCCCGGCTGGATCCGGTTGGGGTCGGTCTCGCTGTAAACAGTGCTGAAATCGGTCAGCTCGTTGTTGAGCAGGAAACCACGGCCTGGAACCACGATTCCGGATCCGCCGGTTTGCTCAATCGTGAGCGTGTACTCCACCACGTTTCCCCACTTGTCCGCAACGGTCAGGTTCGTTGTTGAGATGTTCTCCGTGTCCGATTCATTGGCGAGAGGTGCCGCGGCAGTCGGGCACGCGCCGTCGTACGTCTGTATGTTTCCGGGGGCAACCGGCTTGGCCGCCGCCGTCGTCGGATCAATCTCGCAGGAGCGTTCCTTGGCGAACACGGGGTCGAGCAAGGTCTTGGTGGGGACCTTCACGAAGGCCGGATCGCCCACATAGGCGCCGCGATCCGCGAAAGCCAAGGAACTGGCCTCGAAGTAGTGATGCAGGGCGTCCACTGGCTGCATGTCCTTGAGGTCGTAGTTTTCAAGGATATTCAGTGCCTCGCCAACCGTAGTCCCACCGCTGCTGGATGGCGCCATGCCGTAGACGTCGTAGCCTCGGTAATCCACCTTGGTGGCGTCCTGGTCCAGCACCTTGTAATTGGCCAGATCCTGAGTAGTCATGACGCCAACCGGAACAGGAAGCGTTGGCTTTGCCACCTTGGGCGGTGCTTGAACAGTCTTGACGATCTCCTCGGCGAGAGGGCCTTTGTAGAAGGCGTCGGTACCCTCCTTGGCGAGTAGCCGGTATGTCGCCGCGAGATCGTGGTTCTTGAAGACACTTCCGACGACGGGTGCGCCACCGCCGGGGAGGAACAGGTCCTGCGTGGAGGTGAAGTTGTTGAAGCGTGCCAGATTGTCCTTGGTTTGCTGGCGGAAGGTCTCGTCCACCACGAATCCACGGTTGGCCACCTTAATGGCCGGCTTGAGCACCTCGCCGAGGTCCAGGGTTCCCCAGCGCTCCAGCGCGCGCTCCCAGGTAGCGGGTGTGCCGGGGACTCCCACTGAAACGCCACTGGTCACAAGTTCGGGCGTGAAGTTGTAGGGCTTGCCTGTTGCAGGGTCGATGAATGCGTCGGGTTTGATGTTTGCAGGTGCGGTCTCGCGGCCGTCGATGGTGCCCACTTGTTTGGTTTTGGCATCGTAGAAAACGAAGTAGCCACCGCCGCCGATGCCAGCGCTGTAGGGCTCGGTGACGCCCAAGGTAGCGGCGGCTGCAACTGCTGCGTCGGCTGCGTTGCCACCCTTCTTCAATACTTCAATTGCGGCTGCGGAGGCTTCCGGATCCACCGTGCTCACGGCCCCGCCGTAGCCGGTGGCCGTGGGTTTCTTATCTGTTTCGCGGGGATCGGCGAAGGCGGGACTGGCCATCGCTCCGCTTGTCACGGTTAGTGCCAAGGCTGCCGTGACAGCAGCCATTTGACGTCTCACATGTGTCATGGTGTCTCCCAGAGTTGTTCCAGACGGTGATGTGGGTGGACGGTCCGGTCACCCTACCCCGGGGTTCTGCGAGGGACAACGGTTGAAATTTGAAGGACGGTGGGTCAGGGGGAATCAGTGATCGTGCACAAGACGGCAGGGGAGACCTACCGAGCGCGGGTAGGATCGTCGCATGGGGACCAAAAGCAGGACCAAAATGTTTGCTGTTTTAGCAGGGGTGCTGGTGGCAGCGTTTTCGCTTTTCGCGGCACTATGGGTGAACGGAAACATTCCTTGGCCCGCGGCCACGGCCACGTCACTTATTCTCGGCGTGGCAACATTTCTGGCAACCTTCAAGGGCAACGCCAGACAAGCCGGTTAGCTAGCAGGCCCTCTTTGCGAATGTACCGTTGAGCGATGACGATCAACTTTGAGGTGCGTGGTGCCGAGCCGGCGGACGCGCCAGGCATGGCGAAAGTTCACGTTGACACCTGGCGTGAAACCTACCGGGGGTTGATGAGCGATGAAGTGCTGGACGATCCAGGGCTACTGGAATTTCGGGAGAAGTTCTGGACCGCAGCGCTCACTGATTCTCGCTATGAACAGAACAGCGTCGCCGTTGCTTCGCACGAAGACACCGTGATTGGCATAGCGATGTCGGGCCCCATTCCTGACTCCGCTGAGGAGTCACAGCAACTGTATGTCCTTTACGCCTATGCCGCCTTCCACGGTTCAGGGGTGGGCGAGGCCCTGCTTAACGCTGTCATCGACCCTGCCGCACCCGCTTTCCTCTGGGTCGCCGACCCTAATCCGCGCGCCCAAGCGTTCTACCGGAAGCACGGATTCGTAGCGGACGGAACGGTGAACATCGAAGATGACGTGCGGGACGTTCGTATGGTCCGCAGCATCCAAGCGATGACAGCCCGCTAAGGGGCCCTCAAGAGGTCGTTCGGGCGCACCGTGTTCACAGGCCGGGCAAGCTAACCCACGGCTTTTTGGGAGTTCCCGCGCGCTGCGATGGCACGCGCTCCGACGCCTGCGAGTGCGATGGCCAGTGCCGCCAAGATGGTGGGCAAAGCCCCACCGTCAGGCCCGAGTGTAGCTGCGAGGATTTGCCGGCTCATCAACAGCATTTCCTGGACATCGCCGGCCAGAGCCCGGGTTCCGAGGACGTATTGCACCGAGGTGAACAGAGCGGGCATCAGCCACAAGAACGCACAGTTGAGGACCCACGCCACCCCGCGGCGGATGGGACTGAGTCCACACCAAGCCAAAGCACAACCGACAAGTACCGCAGGAACCCATCGTGCGATGGTCGGCACAACTGGGGGTACGTTGATGTACCCCACTGAACCGACAACCCATTCCACCGCCCACGACGTGAACGGGATGGCCATGAGTCCAGCGCCCAGCGTCGTGGCCACTCGCGACGTCGAGGCGAACAGGAGTACTGCTCCGATGCTGGCGGCAAGGGAAAGAATGACTCCTGCCAGCAAGCCGAAGAAATAGAGGCTCGCCATCTTCCCGCTCTCCAGCCCCTGGTTGAGCACAGTGAACGACTGCGCTGCTGCCAAGATTTGGACGACGAGGACACCGCCCACTGCGCACCACGTTGCCAGCCTGCGGTACTCCGGCGACCAGATCCGGACTGCCAGTCCTGCCGCGGCTCCGCCCACGGTCACGAGGGCAACAATGGTGGTGAGCTCGTATTGGCTGAGGGGCAAGAGTGCTAAAGGCATGTGCTCGGGAAGAGCCTCGGACCGCCACAAGTTCTGCAGCGGCAGCTTCGCTCCGCCGATCAGCCACGGCGCGAGGCCCAGTGCGCCTGCCAGGAACCCGAGTAACCAGGCCCGCGCGGCAGTGCGACCACCCGAAGTGGTGGCCTTGGGAGCACGGACTTGTTCCGCGGTTTGCTCGGGATGGCTCAAGGGAGCTCCTCGGGTTGAGTCAGGAAGTGAGGCCCAGGGCATGAAGAAGCGGGCCAATCCATAAATAATACACCGAATGGATTAACCCGCTGCTGCTGATCAACGAGCTTAGGCTCAGAGGTAGCTCTTTACGCTCGCTCGGAGAGCCTCAGTGTGTTCGTAGATCTCCTCCAAAGAGCTAATCGGAACGCGAGTCTCCTCCTTGTTGGCATCGAACAATCCGATATATTTCTGCGTTCGGTTAAAGTGAAGCCGCGCGATGGGTTTGCGATTGTTGTCGTCCAGAAGGACGGCAAAGTAAGACTTGGCATCGCGCTGGACCACTCGAGTGGGTTTCACCTCGCTGCAAACAATGGCGCGGACAATCTGATAGCCCTCTATTTCTTCGAGAGTGGTCTCGATTGCGTCAGCCTCCGCGAGGTCTGCTTCCGCAACGGGCTGGCTGGACACGACGGCGGCGGCGACGTCGTCATTTGGTGCGTAAGCCTGTGCGCCAAGAGCTTTCTTCAGGCGTTCGTTGACCTGATCGTTAAGGAACTGCTTGGTGGCTTTGCCGACCAGAGTTGTGAACTGCTCGCGGACGCGCTGCGTGTACGCTCCGGTGTAAACGCGAGCCGTAAGGAACTTGACCCATTCATCCTCCGGTTCCCGGAACTGTGCCGCAAGAGTCCTTTTGAGTTCGCCGATGTACTTCAGTTCACCCGCCGCACTGATGATGGAATCCAAATCGAAAACGTCCTTGGACAATTTCTGAAGTTCAGGCAGGAGGGTCTCGTCGATGTCGTTCAGGTCGAGGACCAGGAACGGTTTCGCATCCATTCGGTTCGGTGCGTCGAGGTCCGTGAAGAACTGATAGGTCTCGCCGTTCGTGAGGATCGCTATCCTCGCATTGGTCACCGCGAAATAGCGGAAAAGTTGGGATGCGTGCTCGATCTTGACGGGCTCAATGGACTTCTTGCATTCGATGAGGATCTGAACTTCCCCGTCTTTCACGATGGCGTAGTCAACCTTTTCGCCCTTCTTTACGCCTACGTCGGCCGTGAACTCGGGGACAACTTCCAGCGGATTGAAGACGTCGTAGCCCAAGATGGACGAGATGAACGGCATGACGAATGCATTTTTCGTTGCCTCCTCAGTCTCTATAACCCCACGCTGCTGTCGTACTTTGGCCGCCAATGCAGACAGCCGTTCTGCAAATTCCATTTGACCCCCATGGTCTCAATTTCGACAAGTGAGCCAACATTAGCGGAGGTTGCGGACAAAGCCGGGCAAGTAGAGGATCGCCGATGTGGCGGGCAAGCGCCTAGCGACGTTTCCCCGCGGGCTCAAACAACCAACCGCAGCGGCCGCTGCCCCAGCTTCACCGTGATCTCCTGTCCCCACGAGGCAGTGAGCCGGTCGTCCTCCATGCCGTCGCCGAACACCACGAGCTGGTCTGATGCCACGGTGATCCGCAGCACTTCACCGGCCTCCAGCACGCCTTCAGTCAACGAAGCGCCGGTGACGGGGGAGGGCCACGCTTCCCGGACGAACCACGCGAGCCGCGGATCGGTGGGTGCCGGCAAGGCTCGCCCGCCGCGTTCCAGGGCAATCGAAGCGCACCATCCGGTTGCGCCGGTGCCGGTGGAAACGATAAGGCCCGACGACGATTGCCGCTCGGTCTGTCCGCCGGTCTGGGTGAAACTCGGCGCAGCGAGCGTGTACTTCGCCGACTGGTGCGAGGCGTGCCCCACGAAAACTTCGTTGAGCGCCGAAAGCTGCTGACCGTCGTCGAGCGTTGCCGTCACGGTGGTGAGGTCCTGCAGGCGCAGCCGCCCAACATCGCCACTGGCCAGCAGGGCTGCGGCGGCTGCCGGCGTGTGCCGGACCAGGACTCCGGGGTTTGCTCCGGGTTCGGGGTCGATGCCGATGACCGGTTGTCCGTTCAGGTACTTGGCTACGTTCGCCACTAAACCGTCCTGTCCCACCACGGCGATGATGTCCTCTGCCGTGAGAAGGAAGCGGCTGAGGTCCGCGCGTTCAACTTCCGCCTGCCGCCAGTCGGACGGCACCGCTGCCCGAATTGTTGCGAGGGCGGCGGTGAGGCAATCATGCCGGTCCTGTACGTCCTGGATACTGCGGCCGCGGGTGCTGAGGAAGAACTCTGCCTGGCCGCGGGTTGCGTGCCGGTCCAGGAGTTCCTGCAGTTCGGTCCGCCGGTGGACGAGGACGATGCGAGGGGTTGCCATGACGGGTCCTTACTTGGTGACTTCGGCGGTGGCAGCGGGTTCCTTGAGCAGTCCGGCAAGTGCTCCGCTGAGCAGGTCGGGGGTGATGGTGAGGTTACCAATGTTCGGCAGGCTGCCCGCTGCATCCTTGAGGGCCAGTGCCAGCAGGGTGGCTTGCTCCATGCCGCGGTAGACCTCCATGGTGGCGGCTTCGCGGGCTGCGGCTGCTTCGCCCACCAGGCGGATTTGGTTCGCTTCAGCGGCGGCGCCAATGCCCTTGCGTTCGGCAGATCCCTGGGCTTCGATCAGGCCTGCGGCTGCCTTCTCTTCGGCGGCACGCCGGGCATTTGCGCCCTCCTGGGCCACCAGGTTTTCGCGGCGGACCGCCAGTTCGATCTGGCTTGCCATCTCGTTCTCGGAGATAGTGCGTTCACGTTCGACGGCGACTGCCCGCCTTTCGTAAACCGCCCGGTCCGCTTCGGCTTGGAGCTGTTCGCGGACGGGTGTCTGCAAGGCCCGTTCCACGTCGGCTTCGGGCCGGACCGCCAGGACCTGCACACCGAGGATCTCGATGCCCGTGGACTGGAGCCTTGCATCGGCGCGGAGGGCATCGGTGAGCACCACCCGGAGTTGGCTGACCCCACGTTCCAGCGCTTCGGCGAGTGTGGTGGTCGCGATCTGGTCGATCGCGTGGCTCTGGCACAGCTGGCCGATGATGGTGGAAACCTGTTCGCGACCGGTGGCCGGCGCCTTTCCCGCGGTCTGCAATCCGAAGTCGAGGCGAGTGGATACGGCCACCGGATCGATAAAGCGGTAGGTCACGTTGGCCTGAACGCTGACGTCCTGGTGGTCGCGGGTGATGGCGTGGAAGAGGGTGGGCAGTTCCTGGTCGTCCACCGGAACCTCACTCAGCACCGAGTTCGCGGGGCGGAAGAAGAACGCTTGGCCCACTCCTTGGTGCCTGACCGTGCCCTTCTGCAGGTGGACGACGTAGCCCGTGGGGCTGCCGAGAAAGTGGCTGATCCAGGGGTAGCGCTTGATGATTGCCATGATGTTCTCCTTCGTTTGTTGTCGTCACCTTGACGATAACTAAACAGTAGGGCGAGTCGGGATTATTGTCAATGTGACGATAATTTCCTACGATTGATTTATGCCTGAATCCCATCCGGCGCCCCAGCGCTTCACGGTGACCGTCGACGTCGTCGCCCTCACCGTGCGCGACGGCGAACTGCGCGTACTGCTCATCACCCGCCTCATCGAGCCCTTCCGCGGCAAGCTGGCGCTACCGGGCGGCTTCGTCCTCGCAGGTGAGGACCTGCAGGAGGCGGCGGTCCGTGAACTCGCGGAAGAAACCGGCGTCGAGCATCTACCCGGGCACCTTGAGCAACTGGGCAGCTACGGACCCAAGGGCCGTGACCCCCGCGGCGACGTCCTCACCGTGGCGCACCTGCTGCTGGCGCCGGACTTCCCGGTGTTGGCTGCCGGCAGCGACGCGGAGCATGCCGCGTGGTACCCGGTGAGGGAAGTCCAAGGCGGCGCGCTGGAACTCGCCTTCGACCACCAACGGATCCTCGACGACGCCCTGGAACGTGCTAAGTCGAAGCTCGAATACTCCCCCCTGGGCGCGGCGTTCTGCGGAGAGGAATTCACCATCGCCCAACTTCGTGCCGTGTACGAGGCCGTCTGGGGCACCCGCCTGGATCCGCGCAACTTCCACCGGAAGGCGACAGGGACGCCCGGTTTCCTGGAGGACACCGGCCGTATGACAACAGGCGACGCCGGCCGTCCGGCTGCGCTTTTCCGGCTCGCCCCCGAGGCACGTCCGACGGCGGGCCACCCCACCCGCGCGGTGCTTAACCCGCCGCTGATGCGCCCCGCTGTACCAAAGTAGGTCTACCCAAGTGGGTCTACCCAAGTAGGGGGCAGACAACGCCCTTTCGAGCTCAGTAGGACGTTACCCGTCCCTCAGTTTGCCGGCGTGGGCGAGAATCGCCGCTGCTGTCGCCTCCGGCTCTGGCGTGGAGATGATCCATGTGCGGTTCGGTGTCTCCACCGTGATGGCTGGACCGCCCACCAGCAGGCCCCACGTTTTCTGCCCCAAGTACCGGATGCCGAAGCCCTCGGTCATGGAACTGGACGGGGCGGGGGAGGCGTCGACGATGTCTGCCAGCGGGATGGTCTTCGCGTGGAACGGCCGGCATCGGACCACCAGGTTTTCGGCTGATGCTTCGATTGTCACCCTCATACGCAGCACCAGCGCGGTCAGCAGCGCCATAAGAACAGCCAGGGTTGTGGTGATCAGCAGCACTCCGCTGGGAATAGCAGTCGCGATGATGAAGAAGCAGGCCACCCCCACGACGCCTGCGATGACCTTCTGAGAGTCGGGGCCGATCCGCGCCTCAGAGATTATTGTCTTCAAAGCTGGCCAACCAGCGTCTTGGTCCGGGACAGGAAACGGTCCCTCAACCCGGCGTTTGGGGCTACCGAATCAAAGACAGCGGCCAACATCACGGCTGCGTCCAGCCTGAGGAGCGGCCAGGACGCGCTCCCGACGTCGATGCTTCCGCCGCCTTGGGCGTAGCCGTCCAGGAAGGCGCTGAAGTTGATGCCGTTTTCCTCAATGATCGAGTACTCCTCAAGCCGGGCAAGCTCCAATTCGGGAGGCGCCACGAGGGCATTGCTCCAGTCGAAGATTGACGTCGGCTCACCGCGGCGGACCCTGACGTTTTGGCGTCTGAGATCCAGATGGGTGAGGCGAGGCGCGCTGGTATTGCTTTCAAGGGTTGCCAGCAGAGCTGCCGAGTCGGGCAGTACTGGAAGGACGTGGCGCTGACGGAGTTCCCCGTATCGCCCCTCCAGGCGATGTAGGAGCCGGGCTGCCAAGGGAACTCCATCCTGGGCGACCAACGTGATGTCGGGACAGGGCCGGCGATGCATGGCAGCAACTACTGAGCCGAGGGTAGCCGAACTCAGCTCCGAGCCATCGTCATCCACGACTTCCAGAATCAACACGGGAGAACCGTTCTGCTCGACCATATCCACGATGCCGGCAGTGGGGATTCCGTTGTCAGCAGCCCACCGGGCCAGGGCCATCTCCTGATCTTGAAGACTCCGGGCCGTGACGCCCCGGTTGTTGGCTGTGTTGAATTCGACGGAACGAGGAATTCGGTAGCCCTCCCGGTTCCCGCCCAAAGTTGCCTCGTAGAAGACGAACTCAGTTCCGGCTCCGGCCCATTTCACCGATCCGGCACCCCGGCGAGCCGCAAGCGCCAAGGCGATTCCCGCCGTCGTGCTTTCCGCTGGTTGGCTCAACGCGGCAGCTGCCGGTCGGCGGGGATATCGGGGGCCTTGATGTCAGCATGTTTGCTGCTGAACCTGAGTCGTAGCCATCCATCCAAGTAGATGGCAGCCGCGGCCACCAGAAGGCCCAGAAGGAGGGCCTGTAGCGGGCCCAACGTGGACAACAGAATGGAGTAGGCCCCGAATCCGCAGATGAAGATCAGAAGCCCTCGCCGGGTTTTGGCGCTCATTAGTTTCCCCCAAAATCACTACCCACGCCGTTGCCGGCATTTGGGGCGAGCCTACCCGGCGAGCGACAGAGAGCAAGTCAAACGGCGCCGCTGCTGGAAATGTAGGGGACAGCAAACGCGCTCATAAAGGCTCAAGAGGACGTTATCTGTCCCGTGGCTGGGTGATGGGTGGGTTCCGAGGCCGCGATCGCCCGGTTCAGCTGGGCCACGACATCGCCCGGTGCCCCATTGGCGTCCACCACCACGAAGTCGTCGAACTCAGGGAGCGAGCGGTAGGCGGACCGGAACGCCTCCAGATCGGCCAGCGATTCATTGTCGGTCCCACGGGCCGTGACCCGTTGGTGGGCGAGACGCGGATCGACGTCGAAGTGCACGTGGACATCGGGGCTTGGGAGTTTCTCGAGTAGCCAAGGAATCAACCAGCCCCGCTGCAACCCGCTGGCGTGGCGCAGCGCCAGTTGGCAGTGCAGGTGGCGGTCCATCACCACCAAACCGTCGAAACGCTGGGCGCGGGCGTGGTTGACCAGCACGTTGAACAGGCGAACGCCGGTCTCGATGAAGTCCGCAACGCGTGGCGGCAACCGCCCGCCGAAGCGCTCGCTGAGCAGCGACATCCGCCTCCGGGCAGCGTGGTTGCTGAGCAGCAGGGCTTTCCGGCCGTTAGTGCGTGCCGAGTCGACCAAGGCGCGGGCCGCCGTCGTTTTTCCTGAACCGTCAATTCCCGTCAGAACAATGAGCATGAGGCCTCCCCTCGTCACTGTTACAACGCAGGGTGGGCCGGGGATGTGCCGAGGTGCGGCGTGAGTCACCCCACAGGCAGTTCCAGTGACGACGCACTAAATTTCCTGACCAAAGCACTTCGCCGTAACCCAAAGGGTGCTTATCATGATGCTGTGAACGTGCTCCGCCCGGCACAGTTCGGTTTGAACCTTTTTCGGGTGGGTACGTAAAAGATATGGAGATGAATTTCTCCGATCGGTGCCCGTTGGCATGGGTGGCGCTCCATTACGGGGTGTCAGCGGACGCCTTCCTGAATAGACATCATTTATTGAAGGGATGCGTAGCTCAATGAATACACTCCTCATCATCGCCGGCGTGATCGCAATCATCTTGCTGCTTGTCGGTGGATTCAACCAAGCCCTCAGTTTCCTGCTGTGGGTAGGAATTATCTTGCTGGTGTTGGCCCTTATTGGCTGGGTTGTGGGCCGGGGCCGGTCGTCGCGCGTATGACAACTGATCCCAGCGAAGTCGCGGGCTTTGCCCAGGTTCGCGATGGAACCACCACTCCCGGGCATCCCATTCCACGGGATCCAAATGAGCCCGGCACCGGTGGCCAGGTTCCGGTGGGTGACGCAGCTTCGGAAGGTCCGGAGGATGCCGTTGACGCAGGTCCCAGCGAGTCTGCGAATCCACCCGGACCAGCAGAGGAGAAAGATGAGAAAACCGCTGATAATCGCGGTTTGACCACAGAGGCCAATCCCACCGACTGAGTGCGGACGAAGCGGCTGCGGGCCGGGAGTATCCCGGCCCGCAGCCGCTCTTCTTTGCCCTATCGCGCTTTCGTCAGTATGCTTACTAATAGCTGGGGTCTTAGCAGTCTAGCGATTGGGGCAGTGATGCGAATCGGGTCAATTATCGGTCTAATTGTCATCGTGTGGCTCGTTATTGGGGCGGTTGCCGCCGGTCAGCGAGGCTACTTCACCACTCCGCCGGCGCAGTGCTCGCAGGTGGCAACCATTGCGTTGAATATCGTGGCGGGTCCGTTGAATTACACCGGATTGGATCCTCAGGGTGGGTGTGAAATTCCGCAGCCATCGTGATTTCGCGGGAAGTCCATGCCGAACAGTAACGCCTCCCTCCGCAAATCGCTAAGATTACTGACTAATTTCGTCAGGGCATGGACATGCCACCAGAGGCACTTATAGGTTCGAAGAGTTCCATTAACACGTTCACCGTTTGGAAAGGACAGGTCACATGGACAAGCAGAATGCCACTCCCGAAGAGGAAGTAGGCGGTTACGGCACCCCTACCGCCGAGCAGGAAGCCGGCGGCGGACAGGCCCAGCCCCGCGTGGAAGAAGACCTCTCGGAGGCCGGATTGAGCCAAGACAGCCCCGACGGCGAAACTTACGCCACGGGTGCACCGAACCTTAGCCACTTGGATCCGGAGGACTCGGACAGCTCAGGCGAACCGGGAGCCGGACGCTTTGGCGGGATCGACGAGCAGTCCCACGCCGAACAGTCCCTGCAACCAGACTCCAGCGATGACCTGCCTGACGGCAGCGGCAACGACCTTCCCCAGGAAGAGTCGCCCAATGACGATGACGAAGAGAGTTTCGACGCCGGCTAGAACCTTTGGCTGGCGCGCTTAGACTGGCGCGCCACTGGTTAAGCAGCCAGCTGGCTGGCGCGCCGCCCAGCAGCAAACACATGAGCACCCGAGACACGATCGAAGGAGCAAACCCTATGGCTACTGTCAATAAATCAATCGAAGTAGACGTGCCTGTATCTGTCGCCTACAACCAGTGGACGCAGTTCGAAACCTTCCCCGAGTTCATGAACGGGGTGGAATCGGTGGAACAGATCGACGAAACCGCTCTGCACTTCTCCACCAACGTGGGCGGTGTGAAGCGAGACTTCAACGCACAGATCGTTGAGCAGATCCCGGATTCGTTGGTGAGTTGGGCGAGCGTCGATGGCCCCCGCAACGGCGGCACCGTGAGCTTTGAATCCCTGGAACAGACCAAGACCCGCGTCAATGTCGAGATCGTGTGGGAGCCCGAAAGCCTCACGGAAAAGGCAGGCTCGGCGCTCGGCGTGGATGGCATGCGGGTGGGCGCGGACCTGGACAAGTTCAAGAAGTTCATCGAGGCGCAGGGCCATGAAACCGGAGCTTGGCGCGGAACCGTGTCCGGCGGCGACGTAGACGACACGGGTGAGCCCACTCTGCCGCGCTCAATCGGGATCTAGCGCGGCACCCTAGTCTGATTCACACTGGATACAGCACCAATACATAGCTCCAACGAGGGCCGGCCACCGCAACGGGCCGGCCCTCGCGGCATTTTCCGGAGTTGGCAACCACAGAGGAGAACCGACAGTCATGGCAACGTCCAGCAATGTGGAAGCTGAGCGGAAGTTCGATGCCGAGGAGTCAACACCCATACCTGCCCTCGACACGATCGATGGAATCGGAAAAGTCGGTGAACCGGGGAGCCACAGCCTGGATGCCATCTACTTTGATACGCATCATCTGGCTCTCGCCGCCCGTGGCATTACCTTGCGTCGCCGCACTGGAGGACCCGACGCCGGCTGGCACCTCAAATTGCCCCTCGGCCCTGGTAAACGGACAGAGATCCAGGCGCCTTTGGGCACTGCAGAGACCGTCCCGGTGGAACTCATGGACCGTGTTCTGGCCTATACCCGCGGGCATGCAGTAGCGGCCATAGCCAACCTCAACACCGAACGCACCAGCTACGCACTGTACGGCAGCGGCGGGGAGCGGATAGCCGACTTTGTGGACGATCACGTCAGCGCTCACATCATTATCGGCCAGGGTCGCGAACTCCAGTGGCGGGAATGGGAAGTGGAGCTGACTGCGCAGGATGAGGCTGACGACGCGCTCTTGGACAGCCTGACCGAACAGCTTTCGGACGCGGGAGCAAAGCCCAGTCAGCGAACCTCCAAGTTGGCCACCGCACTGGGCGAATCATGGCCCGCGCCCCGGGCACCTGATCGCGGAACGGCCAGCGCCAAAGCACCGGCAGTAGTTCCCGTCCTGGACTATTTGGAAGCCCAAGTTGCCGATCTGCTTCTTCAAGATGCCCACGTGAGGCTGAATCGGGAGGATTCAGTCCATCAAATGCGCTCGCTGATCCGCCGCATCCGATCGGTGCTGCATACCTATCGCAAGCTCTTCGACGTAGAGGCCGTCCGCGGCCTTCAGCGAGAGCTGAAATCTCTGGCCAAAACCCTGGGCCGCTACCGGGACACCGAGGTCCTGCACCAACGCCTCAGGAACAGCATTGGTGAACTGCCCGAAAAGCTCGTTTTCGGTTCACTGCACGATGAACTTGACCAGCGCATGACGGTCCGGGCTGACACTGCGTTGTCTGCCGTCAAGACCCGGCTCAACAGCCCCCGGTACTTTCGCTTGCTGGATAACCTTGATGCCTTCATCAGCTCGCCGCCCGTGGCCCCGAAGGGGACAGAACCTGCACGGAAAACCACCGCAAAACTCGTCAACAAGGCAGTGAAACGGCTAGGCAAACGCCACGACGCAGCGGTGAGTGCCGCCGTCGGGCCTCAGCGCGACACGGCCTTTCACGAGGTCCGGAAGTCCGCCAAGAAACTGCGGTTCGCCGCCGCGGCCGTGGAGAGTGTTCACGGCAAGCGGGCGGCGAAGCTGGGCTACGCAGCCCACAAGGTGCAGTCCATCCTGGGCGAGCATCAGGACAGTGTGATGGCCCGCGAGGAACTGTTGAAGCTCGGCTCTGCGACGGACACCGGCAGCAGTGCTTTCACGTACGGAGTGCTCCACGCCATGGAACGCAACGCCGGCGACGCTACCGAGCAGGAGTATCTCCAAGGCGGTTCGAAGGCGCGGACGTTACGGCTCAAGAAATAAGGGTCCCGACGCCGGTACGACCGTGCGTCGGGACCCTCGCCTGTGGAGCGGCTACTTCTTGAGGAAGCCCAGCAAGGCGTTGTTGATTTCGGCGCCGTGCGTCCAGAGCAGTCCGTGCGGAGCGCCCTCGATTTCCAGGTACTCAGCGCTGGGGAGGGCGTCCTTGAAGCGGCGACCCGTGACATCGATGGGCAGGATGTTGTCGGCCGTGCCATGGACGATCAGGGCCGGAACATCGATCTTGGGGATGTCGGCGCGGAAGTCCGTGAGCCAGGTGGGCTGGGCAGCTACCGATGCAAAGGCGCCGGACTTGCTGGCGAGGTTCCAGCTGGCGTCCACGGATTCCTGGCTGAGACGTTCGGTGCCCAGAAAAGTGTCGCTGTTGTAGAAGTTCTTGAAGAAGTCGGTGAAGAAGGCGTAGCGGTCTGCTTTGACGGCGGACAGAAGCCCGTCGAACACGTCCTGCGGGACACCGTCCGGGTTGTCATCTGTCTTCAGCAGGAACGGTTCCAGGGAGCCAAGGAACACAGCCTTGGCAACGCGGGCCGAACCATACGTGCTGATGTAGCGTGCCACTTCTCCGGTGCCCATGGAGAAGCCCACCAGGACGGCGTCGTTCAGATCCAGGGTTTCCAGCACGGTCTTCAGGTCAGCGGCGAAGGTGTCGTAGTCGTAGCCCTCCGTGGGCTGGCTGGATTTGCCGAAACCACGGCGATCATAAGTGATCACGCGGTAACCGGCGTCGAGCAGGGCCGCGGTCTGCTTCTCCCAGGACGAGCCATCCAACGGGTAGCCGTGGATCAGGACCACCGCCTGGCCGCTCCCATGGTCCTCGTAGTAAAGCTCGATCTCAGTGCTGTTTTCGTTTCCGACAGTGATGTAAGCCAAAACTCAGGTCCCTTCGATGCGTTATCTACTCGAACCATTCCACCCTACTGTCCGGCTACGGCGGCGGCACGGTCCCTGTCATGTTGCTGCCGGGAAGCAGCAACGGCGTCCATATTGTCCTCTGCCCACTCCTTCATGTCGAAGATGATCGGAAGGAGGGATCGTCCACGGCGGGTGAGTTCATAGTCGGTCCGGACCGGAACGGACGCGGTGACCTCCCGCCCAATCAGGCCGTCGCGTTCCAGGGAACGCAGCGTGGACGTCAGCATCTTCTGGCTGGCTCCCGGGATCTGCCTGCGTAAATCACTGTGCCGCTGCGGCCCCTCCTCAAGGGCGAGCATCACCAGCGTCACCCATTTGCTGCTGATGGCCTCCAGCAGTTGGCGCGCCGGGCAGAGTTCCAGGGAAGCGTTGTAGCGGTGCTGTGCTTTCCGGCGGTTCTGTTCAGCAGTGAGTGTCATGCATCCATCATTGCCGGTGGCAGGCACTTAGAGGTTCCCTAGGCACAAGTAAGTGCGTTCTTACGCCGGGCGGGGCGTCCGGGCGAGGGTGGTTTTAGGGGCGCATCGCCCCCGAACCGCCTGAAAGGAATCCCATGCCCTCCATCCTCCATATCAACGCCTCACCCCGCTATTCCAACAGTGACTCGTTGCGGCTGGCCCGGCACTTCATCGACTCCGTGCAGGCCGCCGCCCCAGAGACGTTCGAACTGGAGACCGTGAACTTGTTCGACGACGGTGCGCTGCCGGCCTTCGGTCGGATCGCCGCCTCCGCGAAGATGGCCGTCTTTACCGGCCAGGACCAGACGCCCGAACAGGTTGCAGCTTGGGAATCAGCCCGTGCCGTGTTCGACCAGTTCGCCGCCGCAGACGCCTACGTCTTCAACATCCCCATGTGGAACTCCGGTGTGCCGTACGTCCTGAAGCAGTGGATCGACATCATCACCCAGCCCGGGTGGAGCTTTGGGTTCGATCCGCAACAGGGCTACCGCGGGCTGATGGAGGGCAAACATGCCCTGGCCGTCCACACCAGCGGCGTTTACGCTCCCGGCGTTCCGGCAGCTTTCGGTTCCGACTTCAGCAGCACCTACTTTGCCGACTGGTTGAACTTTGTTGGCATTGAAGATGCAACGCATGTCCGCTTCGCGCCCACCGTCCTCAACGGTGATGTGGACGGCACTCGGCAGTTTGCCGAAACGGAGCTGAGTGACGCGGCACTGCTGTTTACGGGGAAGCTTAGTGCTACAGGAAAGCAGCAGTTGGTGACCGACTAAAACACCCGCAATTCTCTAGTTGCCCGCAGCAACCAGACGTAAACTGGCCTTCGGTTCACACGGTGTCTGCTTGGAGTTCCCATGCTGTGGAAGGTTCTTGTTCGGTTCCTGCGGCCGCATCAGCGGCTGCTGATCGCCGTCGTCGTTTTCCAGCTGGCGCAGTCCATCGCTTCGCTGTACCTGCCGACGCTCAATGCCGACATCATCGATCACGGCGTCGCCACCGGGGATACGGACTACATCCTGCGCATGGGCGGGCTCATGCTGCTGATCACCCTGCTGCAGATCGCGTGCGCAGTGGTGGCCGTGTACTTCGGCGCCAAAGCCGCAATGGGGATGGGCCGGGACGTGCGCGACGCCATTTTCAGCAGGGTGGGCGAGTTTTCGGAGCAGGAAGTCACCAGGTTCGGGGCACCGTCGCTGATCACCCGTTCCACCAACGACGTCCAACAGGTGCAGCAGCTGGTCCTCATGTCCTGCACGCTGATGGTCGCGGCGCCCATGCTCAGTATTGGTGGCGTGATCATGGCCGTGCGGCAGGATGCACAGTTGTCCTGGCTGATCGCGGTCTGCGTGCCGGTGCTGCTGGTGGCCGTGGGGCTGATCGTGACGCGGATGGTGCCGCTGTTCCGGAAGATGCAGGTCCGCATCGACGCCGTGAACCGCGTCCTCCGCGAACAACTCACCGGTATCCGCGTGGTGCGGGCGTTCGTCCGGGAGGACATGGAAGCCACCCGGTTCGGTAAAGCGAACGACGACGTCACTGACGTCGCGCTAAGGGCAGGGCGTCTGATGGCGCTCATGTTCCCTGTGGTCATGTTGGTGATGAACGTTTCCAGCGTGGCGGTCATCTGGTTCGGATCCTTCAGGATCGAGGACGGCTCCATGCAGGTGGGCACACTGATCGCCTTCCTGAGCTACCTGATGCAGATCCTCATGTCCGTCATGATGGCAACGTTCATGGCCGTGATGATCCCCCGCGCGTCCGTCTCTGCCGACCGAATCGGCGAGGTGCTGGACACCGACTCAAGCGTGCAGCCGCCGTCGAACCCTGTCACAGGCGGGATCCGCCGTGGCGAGTTGGAGATGCGCGACGTCGGATTCGCCTACCCGGGTGCGGAGCAGCCGGTCCTGAGCGGCGTCACGTTCACCGCGAAGGCCGGGCAAACCACCGCGATCATTGGCAGTACCGGCGCCGGCAAAACCACGCTGGTGAACCTGATGCCCAGACTGTTCGACGCCACCAGCGGGTCCGTGCGGATGGACGGTGTGGACGTCCGCGACCTGCACCCCGACCTGTTGTGGGGGCACATTGGCTTGGTGCCGCAGCGGCCGTACCTGTTCTCCGGCACGGTTCGCAGCAACCTTCAATACGGCAAACCCGACGCCACTGAGGACGAACTGTGGCAAGCGCTCCGCGTGGCCCAGGCGGATGATTTTGTGCGGGAGATGGAGGGCGGCCTGGACGCCGTGATCTCCCAAGGGGGCACCAACGTTTCGGGCGGGCAGCGGCAGAGGCTCGCCATTGCGCGGGCGCTGGTGAAGCAGCCGGAACTCTACATCTTCGACGATTCCTTCTCCTCACTGGATACCGCCACTGACGCCCGGCTCCGGCAAGCCCTCAAGCGCCACACCAACGGCGCCACCTTGGTGATCATCGCCCAGCGTGTGTCCAGCATCGCCGACGCAGACCGGATCCTGGTGCTCGACGACGGCAGGATCGTTGGGCAGGGAACGCACCATGAGCTGTTGGAGACTTCCGAAACGTATCGGGAGATTGTGTCCTCCCAGCTCGCGGCTGAGGAAGCAGCATGAGCGCCGTATCAGCCGGTCCGCGTGGACCCCAGCGGCCGGCGATGGGACCTGGCCGGGGTGGGCCGTTCGCGGGGATGAACATCCCGGCGGAGAAGGCGTCCAACTTTGGTGCCTCTGCCCGCAGGTTGTTGGGAACGCTTCGGCCGGAACGGTTCTGGCTGACCCTGGTGCTGGTGTTTGCCGTGGTCAGTGTGGCTTTGTCCGTGATTGGGCCCAGGCTCCTGGGGGAGGGCACCAACCTGATCTTCGCCGGCGTCGTCTCCAAACAACTGCCCGCAGGGGTTTCCAAAGCCGACGTGATCGCAGGCCTGCGCGCCTCCGGCGACGACAGCAAAGCGGACATGCTGGGCGCCATGACCCTGACACCCGGCGTCGGAATCGACTTCGGTGCGCTGTCCTCCGTCCTCCTGTGGGCGCTGGCCCTGTATGTCCTGGCCTCAGCGTTCGGTTGGATGCAGGCGTACGTGCTCAACGGCGTCGTGCAGCGGACCGTCTACCGGCTGCGCCATCGGATCGAAGCGAAAATCCATCGGCTGCCCCTGCGCTATTTCGACTCCATCCAGCGCGGTGAGCTGCTCAGCCGGGTGACGAACGACGTCGACAACATCTCCCAAAGCCTCCAGCAGTCCATCAGCCAGGTGGTGTCGTCCCTGCTGACGGTACTGGGTGTGCTGGTGATGATGTTCCTGCTCTCGCCGCTCCTTGCCTTGATCGCCCTGGTGACCATCCCGTTGACGCTGGGGACCACGCTGCTGATCGCCAAGCGCTCGCAGAAGCTGTTCGTGGCGCAATGGAAGAACACCGGCGAACTCAACGGCCAAATCGAGGAAACCTACACCGGGCACGCGCTGGTGAAGGTCTTTGGACGGCAAAATGAGGTGCAGGAGAAGTTCCGCGCGAAGAACTCGGAGTTGTACCAGGCGAGCTTCGGTGCGCAGTTCGTGAGCGGCTTGATCATGCCCGCCATGACGTTCATCGGGAACCTGGTCTACGTGGGAATCGCCGTGGTGGGCGGTTTGCAGGTGGCCTCCGGTTCCATGCAGCTTGGTGATGTCCAGGCCTTCATCCAGTACTCGCGGCAATTCACCATGCCGCTGGCGCAGCTCGGGTCCATGGCCAACATGCTGCAATCCGGCGTAGCGTCGGCCGAGCGTGTGTTTGATTTGCTGGACGAGGAGGAAGAATCGGAGGAGCCCGCTGCTTCTGCTTCCGGCCCTTCACGCGGGCGGCTCGTGTTCGAGAATGTGTCGTTCCGGTACACGCCGGACAAGCCGCTGATTACGGACCTCAGTTTGGTCGCGGAGCCCGGGCAAAGCATTGCGATCGTTGGGCCCACAGGTGCGGGCAAGACCACCCTGGTGAACCTGATGATGCGCTTCTACGAGTTGGATTCCGGGCGCATCACGCTGGACGGCGTGGACATCGCCTCACTTTCGCGGCAGGAACTGCGCTCGCGGATGGGGATGGTCCTTCAGGACACATGGCTGTTCGGCGGGACCATCCGCGACAACATCGCGTACGGTCGGCCCACTGCTTCCGAGGAAGAAATCATTGAAGCGGCGCAGGCGACCTACGTGGACCGTTTTGTTCGCTCGCTCCCGGAGGGCTACGACACCCTGCTGGATGACGAAGGCGGAAACGTCTCAGCCGGTGAGAAGCAGCTGCTGACCATTGCCCGGGCTTTCCTGTCCCGGCCATCGGTGCTGATCCTGGACGAAGCGACCAGCTCCGTGGACACCCGCACCGAGGTGTTGGTGCAGAAAGCCATGAACGCCCTGCGATCCGACAGGACCAGCTTTGTGATTGCCCACAGGCTCTCCACTATCCGGGACGCGGACCTCATCCTGGTGATGGAGGCCGGGCAGATCGTGGAGCAGGGAACCCACTTGGAGCTGCTGGCAGTCGGCGGGGCGTACTCCCGGCTGTACGAGGCCCAATTCGCGGCGCCGGCGGCGGAAGAAGTTTGAGCTTTCCGGTTGCGGGGCATGTGGCTTCCTGACCCTCTTTGGACTGCGTAGGCCCTCCCATCAACCTGAGCGGGTTGAATTTGAATTCCCCCGCGTACTAAAAGGGTCAGAATCTATTGCTCGCCTGGAAATGTCGGCGCCGTATGTAAGATCCGCAGATCTGAGAGCTTTTGTCGAGTGGATGACAACCCATGAACGGGAATGCGCCGAGCAAGTCCAGGATTGGATGATTCGCTCACTGCCGGTGCCAACAGCTCTGCTGAGGCAACTTTGGGTGGATGAGAGCTGGCGCGGTTGGCTGTTGGACGTGGTGGTAGTGCCCTGCACAGCGGATGGCTCGCTGGTTGCCGGGGAGCAAGGCGGGTTCCTTCGAGATGTGTCCGGGCGGGACGACATGCTCGGGCGGAGGATACTGCCAGCACGCCAAAGTGTTGATCATCTGCCCACATGGCTCGCCTCAGCAGAGAGGCTGGGCAATGAGCGGGAAGCGGATACCACCTTGCTCAAAGGTGCCAGTCTGGCTCAAGCAGAGATCCCGCGTGGACCACTGTGGAGATTCGTCATTGAGCAGAGCCGGGACGCACAGGACGACGGGTTGTTCGCGGACGAGGCCGGTGCTGCGACGTGGCTCCACTCGAACCGTGACGTCGTCGTCGCTGAGGCAACCCGACGACTGGATGCATTCCAAGCCGCGGTGGAAATGAAACACGGCAGGCGGTCCGCTCCCTGACCCTCCGTGAGTTTGGACGCAGCGGGACTAAGGCAACCTTGATGGCCGCAGCACGTTGGCGTCTCCGGCCTTTGCAGGGTCAAGCGGCACAGGGCTGAGCAACACCGCCGGTCCGCGATGCAGCACGCCGCCGGCGATCACCTGGCACCTGACACCGCCACGCCCACGCATCGCCTTGTGTGCCCCCGGAGCGAGCATTTCATCCATCCAGGCGCAGGGGTGAGCGGGCCGGCCGGCCTTCAGCCTGACGGAGTCGTCCCCGGATTCCAGGGTGAACTCGTGCCCGAGCAGGGGAGCCAACTCAACACCCCTCAGCACAACGTTTCGGCGCGTCAGGAGCGGATCAAACGGGCCGGCTCCCAGCTCGGCGGCGATGGATTCCAGGGCTTCCACCGCGAACAAGGTCACGGCGGCATCCATGTGCGCCGCCTTGCCGAAGAACCTGTCGCCGACAATTCCCTTGCCAGCCACCAACTCGGCCTGATCGGCATCTGTGGTGGGCACGTCGGCCGCCCCTTCCCGGGCACGGCCAAAGTAGGCATGTGCCGGTGACACCAAAAGGTGCAGCACCTCGACGTCGTACCTGTAGTCAGCGGTCATCACTCAACGCTAGCTCCAGCTGGCAAAGAGCGCACCGTCCTCAGCGCCCGAGACCCTTCATCGTGGTGAGCAAGGTGTCGTGAATGTACACGAGTTCCGGGGTGGTTTCTGGGGTCCAACCGGTATCCTCCTCAGTGTTCATTTCGCCCCAGTCAGTGCCGCTGTTATCCCACTCAGGCGCTTCCCCGCTGTGCTGATAGATCCACCACAGATTGCTCCATGGGTCCACGAGGCGCGAAAGGCGATCGCCGAAGAATTCGGTTGGAGTAGTCACCACGGTGGCCCCGAGGCCCTGTGCAGTTGCCAGCGTCGCGTCAATGTCATGCACATACACCTGCAAGAGGCTGGGAGTGAATGGCCAGTCCGGTTTCCTGGCCGCCACCATCACTGTGGAGTCGCCTACCTTGAGTTCGGAATGAAGGATTAGGCCGTCGTCGTCGAGCGTGTGAGCTTCGGGGACTTCATGGGCACCGAAGACAGTGGTGAGGAAGGAGATCATTCCGGGTGCATCCTCAGTGATGATGAAGGAGTTGACGGTGTTGTAGCCGCCCGGGGCTTTGGGAGTGCTCATGATAACGGCCCTTCGAAGTCGGTGGTTGTTACCTACAAGTCAGCCATCTTTCGTGCGGGGTGGCTTGAAGAAAAACGCCAACTCAGCCCGCGATGTGGCGGGCAATGATTTGCGCTGGAGTTTCAGCTCGGAGCAGGCGCAGAGAGCGGGTCATGTGGGCTTGGTCCGCGTATCCGGCGGCTGCGGCGGCTGAGCTGGCGGAATATCCGCTCTGGAGCAGAAAGAAGGCGGCGCGTGCGCGTTCGAGCTGCTGGATCTGCTTCCGGCTGAGGCCCGTGACCCAACGGATATGGCGTTGCCAACTGCGCGGCGAGTATCCGCCCACATCGCCAGCCAGGGACCGGCTTACGTCGTCGCGACTGGTGATTGCGCCGTCGTTGAGCAGACGCCCTACGAAGGCCTCCAGGCCTTCGTACTCCGGGACGCCGTACCGCCGCCCGAGGAAATTGAAGAGCTCTCCCTCCACCCCAAGATCCACGGTCTCCCCAAGGATGTTTTCCTTCGACGCGCCGCCGATGACCACATGGGCCCGGAATTCGACGCCCCAGTACGTGTCGCCTTTGACGCTCTGGAGAAGCCGTGGCTGGAGCGACGGGCCGATCAGCTCGGCTCGGAGCGTGGAGTCCTTGCGACGAGTGAAAGCCAGGCCCCAGAACTCGTTCGCTGGGTCCGTGTACACGTCTGGCTCTTCGACATAGGCCCTCCATATGGAATTGATGGCCGGCGACGAGCTGGATTTCTGCTCATACATCACCGCCAGCCTAGTGTGCAGGGCGAGTACATTGACTAAATCCGAGGCCATTGCCTCCCGATGTAAAGGGTGCTTTACTTTTCATTATGAGTAAAGCTTCCTTTACATCCCGACGTGCGCCGGTCCACCACTACGTTCTCGCCTTCATCCTCGGCGCCATCCTGACCATCGCGGTTTCCGTGCTGGTCGGGGCATCGAACCCCGGTGACTTCTGGCTCGCTGCCGGGATTGGTGCTCTTTGCGCTGCCTACCCGGCTATGTCGCTGGGCGCCAAGGTCTTCGTATCGAACCACACGGTGGCCCGCGATGCCCACGGCGAACAAAGCGTAGAGCTGCAGTGGATGCGCCAAGCCGGAGCAGGTGCGTTCCTGGATATTCTGGTCGCGGTGCTGGTTGCTGTCCTGGTGCTGGTCATCGGACGGTTCACGGTTGATGCGCTTCCGGTCCTTCTTGGCCTTATTGGATTGAGTGCAGTGGATGCGGGAGTTCGGTATCTGGTCATCCGCTACCGGGCTCTGAAGTGAAGAACAACCTCGCCGAGCGCCGGGCCGGACGCAACTGGACTCAAGCTGACTTGGCGGCTGCGCTCGGCGTTTCCCGCCAAACGGTGATATCCATCGAACGGGAGAAGTTTGACCCCTCGCTTCCCCTGGCGTTCCTCATTGCGCGGACCTTCGACTGTGCCATTGAGGACATTTTCGTCGCAGAGTGACGCACTGTGTTCCACGCCGCAGCGCCCCGCGGACGGCAAAGATACAGTGTCACGGTGAACTTCACCACCGCCCCCGACGGCGCCGAACTCGCCTGGACCGAGTCGGGCGAGGGCGAGCCACTGTTGCTGATCGCCGGACAGGCCACGGCAATGGACGGTTGGGGCCCGACGGCGGAGCTTCTGTCCCGCTCCTACCGCGTCATCCGCTTCGATCACCGGGGGACTGGACGCAGTGGGAAGGGCGACGCCGAGCGCTACACCACCAGACTCCTTGCCGAGGATGCTGCCGCCGTCCTCAAAGCGGCGAATGCGGATTTAGCACACGTGTACGGTCACTCGATGGGCGGGCGAATCGGGCAGTGGCTGGCCATCGATCATCCCCAGGCCGTCCGGACCCTGATCCTCGCGGCAACGAGCGGAGGCAAGTGGCCGGACGTCAGCGTACAACCGGACAAAGACGCCTTGGCGGCCCTGGCCAGCGGCGACATGGCCCGGCTGGAAGATCTCTTCTTCGATGCCGAGTGGGTCCGCGCCAATCCCGAAGCGACGCACACCTTCTTCAATTCCCACGCTTCGGCCTGGGCCAAAGCGCGTCATTTCAAGGCCAGCCGTGATCACGATGCCTGGAGCCAACTCGGCTCCATCAAGGCTCCTGCTCTGATCCTTCACGGCACGGACGACCGGCTCACCCCGTTGCCCAATGCCCTGCTCCTTCGTGAGCACATCCCTCGCTCGATTCTGGTGCGGGTACCCGGCGCGGGGCATGGCCTGCACTTGGACCACCCCCAGACGGTCGAGTGGATCCGGCAATTCATCGCCAGGAAGAGCGGCTAGCTGCCAATCGTGGTGAATGTTCGACGTCTGTGTAGCTCATAGGACGGCACGCGTGGTCGCGAACGCCCGCCCCGACAGGTCAATATCAGCCATGGATTCTCCCCAATCGAAGTACTCGGTCGGGCCACACGATATCCACGGAAAACGGCATCTAGGTGCTCAAGTAGCCCACCCCTAGTCCAAATCACGCCAAATTAGGTGGTGAAAACGACCAAGACTTAGTTCTGGAGGAGGCCATCTAGGTGGTGAATCGCTCGGGATGCTCAGTGGCGTCCGACGGCGGCCGACCAGCTTTTCAGGGCAGCCGCGCCCGGGGTGCGTGTCGGGTCAGTCCTTCGCGCCGCCGTCGTTGGCCTGCCCGCCAAGGTGCCGGACCAGTGCGTCCACAATGGGCAGCTGTCCTTTGACGAGCTTGTTCCGGGCTACGGATTCCTCAAACCAACGGGCGTCGTCAATTTCCGGGAAATCCTTGATGGTGCCTGAGCCCTTTGGCCATTCCATGGGGAACGTGTTGCTGACAATCTCCTCGGGCTGAAAGTCGCCGGCCTCCGCGGCGAAAGCGGTAATGAGTTTGCCTGAAGGCTGTTTGAAAACACCCAACAATTCGTAGTCTGCGGGCGGGGGAGGGGAACCGATTTCTTCTGTGAATTCGCGTTTCGCGGCTGCCAACGCGTCCTCATCTTCGGGGAATTCACCCTTGGGAATGGACCAGGCGTGCTGGTCCTTCCGAGCCCAGAAGGGCCCGCCCATGTGGGCGATCCACAGTTCCAATGGCCCGGCCGAGGTGTGCCGGTAAAGGAGTATTCCTGCGCTGCGAATGGCGATGAGTGCTCCCGGGTGATGGTGCTGCGGGTGAATCGGACGGACAGGTCAAGGCTACTCCGCCTTGCAGCGCCGTTATCCAATTGATGTTGAATTACCGATCTTGCTCGTTCGTTTCGCTTCCAGCAGGTCACTTACTAATCGATAATCGAGGAGTTGCACGTTCCTCGGGGGTGGAACGTGACTGCGGTCTCCGGTAATTGCCGGAGACGATTCTGGGCGCATCAGCAGGAGGACACAGCTATGGCATTGTCAGTGAGGCTCCTTCCACATGGGGGAAGAAAAGCAATGGGATTGGCCGTCATTATGGCGGTAGGTTTATCGATGTTCACGGGCATGAGCCCGTCAAAAGCCGCGGATACAACACCAATGGCTGAGGATCCTGGCCCTGTGGGCAGCTTTGCGTGGAAAGGGTTCAACTGGCAGAAGCGATTCTGGGGTGGAGCGCCCATGTACAACGCGAGTTGGGACGCCAACAACGTGAGCAGCCCCGACGCCAACGGGTACGTTAAGCTCTCCATCAGCAATCCCACGGGCTCCGCCCCGAAGGGTGCCGAATTCCAGTCCACCCGTGAAGGGTTCGGCTACGGAACGTACAGCACCACGGTTGAAAAGGATGTCAGCGCACTGCAGAAGGAAGTGGTGTGGGGCTGCCTGTTCACGTACGACCCCGCCGCGGAGCCGGGGTACACAGAAATAGACCTCTGCGAAGCATCGGCGTGGGGTGGCGGAGCTGCCTACGGTGAAAATTGGCCTGTGACCCAGGGCCATGGCTACTGGTTCGATGCCACGAAACCGCCCGGGCAGGGCAACAACACGGTCACGTTCGATGTCACGAATGCTCCAATCCTGACGCACAGGATGGTCTGGGAACCGGGCAAACTCACTTTTGAGACGTTTGCGGGTGAGGGTTATAGCGGGACTCTGTTGAAGAAGACGGTCCTCCAAGGCTCCACGGTGCCTCTACCGGCGAACGAACAGATTCACTTCAACCTCTGGGTGACCGGTGGGGGCGGTGGAGATGCGGCACATGTTGCCCCCGAAACCGTCACCATTCGCGATTTCTCCTTCGTCCCCGGAATTCCACTGACAGCGCCGACTCCCACCGTCGCAGGCACGGCAGCGGTCGGCTCAACGTTGACAGCAGCTCCGGGAACCTGGACCACAGGTACTGCCCTGACGTACCAGTGGTACCGGAATGGCGCGGCGATCTCCGGAGCTACTGGCTCCACTCGTGTTCTTGCCGCCGCAGACCAAGGCACCAAGCTGACGGTTCGGGTGACGGGAACCAAAGCCGGTTATGCCACCACCACCAAGGAATCGGCTCCAACGGCCACAGTGGTAGCGGGAACCCTGGTGGCACCCATTCCCACCATCACGGGGACGCTGGCTGTGGGCTCCACGCTGACAGCCAACACCGGTACCTGGACCTCCGGGACCACCCTGACCTACCAGTGGTACCGATCCGGGGTGGCGATCACGGGTGCCACAGCCAAAACGTACGTGTTGGTGAGCGCTGACCAGGCGGACACCATGAGCGTGAAGGTCACTGGCACCAAAGCCGGCTACACCACGGTGGCCAAGACCTCGGCCAGCACGGCTCCGGTCACGTAGGGACAGGAAACAACAAACCCGCAGTTGTGTCGCGCTGGGGGGAAATAGCGACACACCTGCGGGCTTGTTAGTTCTTCTGTGCCCTGACCGGGACGATCCTCTTGAGGGCCAGGCCCAGGGCCAGCATGGCGAAGGCCGCCAACGCGAACCAGAAGAGGTCCCCGGCTCCGGTCGCTGCAAGTGTGCCTGAGCCCAATCCGGCTGCGGTGGCACCGGCGAGGGGAGCTACTGGGTTGTTGTACATGGGTGTTTACCAAACTTTCTTGCGGTTGAGTGCTGCATCCAGGTAGGCCTTTGCGTGCACGGCCTGGAGGAAGATATCGATGACGGTTTCGTACATGGTTGCGGCCAGCAGCATGTACCTCCAGCCGCGGAACCGCACCGTGACGATGCGTTCCAGGACGAAGATGCCGGTGACGGCGATCCAGAATGGCTGAAGGTTCAGGCCCATTCCGGTGGTCAAAGCGAAGATGATGGAGCCGAAGTAGGCCAGGGTCACCAAGACACCGATCATGGAGAGGAACTGGCGTCCCCAGTACGGCCTGGTGATTTTGGTCCACCCGTACTGCACGCAGTTCTCCACGGCGCCGCGCTTCCACCGGAGCCGTTGGGCCCACAGTTCACGCCACGTCGGCATGACCTCGGTGACCAGTGTGCAGTTGGACGGTGATGCGATGCGGTATCCAAGCGTCAACAGGGCGAAGGAGAGCTCGTTGTCCTCGGTCAGGACTGACGTGTCATAGACGCCACCCTTGCCGTTGCCTGGGGGAAGCGTGCCTTCCAAGCGCGCTGCCACCACGTCCCGCAACGTCTTGACCCGGAAGAGAGCGGCCGTTCCGGTGACTACCAGGCATTTGCCGTGGAGGCGCTTCACATCCCGGGCGTAGCGGGCGTATTCGTTGCGCTGCAGGTGTCCGACGAAACCGCCGCCGGGACCTCCGCTGAAGACTCCACCCACGGCGCCAAGCATTTCGTCGGTCAGCAGGTTCTGGGTGGCGTTCTCGATGAAATCGAGCGCGAGCTGCGAGTCGGCATCCTGCACCAGGACCAGGTCCTCGGGGTCGGCGTCAGGGAGGAGCTCGCTGAGGGCGAAGTTGAGGGCGCCGGCCTTCTTGTCCTTGTTTCCGACGGTCCGGATGACCTCCGCACCCTGGGCAAGGGCAAGCGTCTCGGTGTCGTCGGTGCAGTTGTCCGCCACCACAATGACGCGGTCCGGGCGGCGGGTTTGGTTGTTCAGCGAGACCAGAGTCTCGGTGATGCCAGCGGACTCGTTGTGTGCCGGGACCAGGACTGTGACCACTCCGCCGGCGGCACGGTGGGATCCGCGAGGTGCAGAAGCCGTGTCCGGTGCGTCTGCGTGAACCGTGATTTCCGTGAGCATTGTGATCCCTCCGTTCGAGCGTTGAAGTGTTGACTCACATAGAGTTCCAACGCGAACGCAAGATCAGGGCACGGAAACAGTCAAGGAAATCTCAAGGTTCGCTCAGGGTTTCCCTGAGGCGCCACGAACAGGGCTTGAGTACCACTCAGACGGTTGAACGCGTCCGGGGACGCGCTTAAACGCAAGAGGACGACGCCGGAAAGTACCGGCGTCGTCCTCTTGCTTCTAGTTTGAGCTGCTTAGCGGCTCAGGCTGACCGTAAAGGTTTTCGGTCCGCTGAGGGTCACTGCGATTCCGCAGTTTTCTGCGGCGGCGCGGTGTGAGAGGGACTGGATGGCGGCATCGATGGTGTGGTCGATGGCCGACTTGTCCCAGATTTTCAGCGTGATGGAGTCAGTATGTGTCGTCATTGTCAGTACTTTCACTCAGGCCGTTATCAGCCCCAAGCTTCTTTGCAGGGGCCGCATCCTCGTCGGTGAGGATTGCTGATTCAGCTTGTATGGGAAACGAATTCCCTCATTCATGGTTCATGCTGCCCACCACGATTGACAAGCGAATCCGGCCAAGTGTGACCGATTACACGCTGCTCATTACTCCGTGTAACCGGTGCCGACAGTGAGTTCCCGCCACCGGTCCACCTCGGCCCGCTGAGCTTCCAAGCGGCTTCAGTTCCTTGTGCAGCGGGCCGGACAATCCCTCAAGAGCCGCTTTGGACGCAGAATAGTAGCTCGATCTCGGCGCGGTAGCCGTAGCCGGCGTTGTTGACCAGGACATCCACACCGCCGAGGCGCTCCACGGCCTGCTGCACGGCCGCATCCACCTGCGACTGAACGGTGACATCCAGCGTCACGGCGAGTGCCGTCGTCGGGAATTCTGCGGCGAGGTCCTGCAGGGTGGAGGTGTCGCGGGCGGTGACGACGGCGTTATCGCTTTTCGCGAGGACCGCCCGGGCAAGTGCGCGGCCCAGTCCGGTGGAGCAGCCTGTGATGAGCCAGGTAGTCATGATGTTCCTTTCCTAGGGAACCATTCCATTGGAGGAATCTCCGATATGCGGCGCGCAGGGCTCTCATCGTCCCCACGACAGTCCAGGCCACGCCGCCGCTGGTCAGCCGTTGACGTAGCCCATGTGCTGGGCGTTGTACCGATCGCCGTGGACGCCTATGCTCCGGACGATCGCGTCGAGGTCGGCGCGCTCATCGGCGGACAGCGCGACCTGCGTTGCGGCCGCGTTTTCTTGGATGCGCTCGGTGCGGCGGGTGCCCGGGATCGGTACGATCCACGGTTGCTGCATCAGCAGCCAGGCCAAGGCAATCTGTCCGGGCGTCGCGCCCTTCGCCGCTGCGAGCGTCTTCACGTGGTCGACGAGTGCCTGGTTTGCCGCGAGATTCCCTGCCTCGAAACGCGGCACCCGGGAGCGGATGTCCCCCTCGGTGAAGCTGGTGGACGTGTCCACGGTGCCGGTGAGGAACCCCTTGCCGAGCGGGCTGAACGGTACGAATCCGATGCCGAGCTCGGCAAGGGCAGGCAGCACTTCGGCCTCGGGGTCGCGGGTCCAGAGCGAATATTCGCTCTGGACAGCGGTGACTGGGTGCACTGCGTGAGCACGCCGGATTGTGTCCGCGGAGGCCTCAGAGAGGCCGAAGTGCTTGACTTTGCCCTCGGCTATGAGCTCGCCGATCGTGCCGGCGACGTCCTCGATCGGCACGGCGGGGTCAACCCGGTGCTGGTAGAACAGGTCGATCACGTCGGTACGCAGCCGCTTTAGCGATTCCTCTGCGACGCGGCGAATCTGGTCTGGCCGGCTGTCGAGGCCGACGCTCTTGCCGTCGCGAATGTCCCAACCGAACTTGGTGGCGATGACGATCTGGTCGCGGATCGGCTCCAGAGCCTCACCAACCAGCTCCTCGTTGACGTAGGGCCCGTAGACCTCTGCGGTATCGAAGAAGGTGACCCCTTCGTCGACGGCCGAGCGCAGCACGGCGACCATCTCGTCCCTGCTGCCCGGGTTGGGACCATAGCTCTGGGACATGCCCATTGCGCCGAGTCCGAGTGCGGAGACCTTCAGGCCCTGGCCGAGTGTTCTGGTGTGCATGATCAGTCCTTCGTAGTGGAGGTGTCCGTGAGCGCCGGAAGTCTTGGGTACGTCTCGGTCTCCGTGGCAGCGAGGCTCGCCAGCAGCTTCAACTGCTGTTCGCTCGGAGAACCGGGCTCGGCGGTGTATATCAGGAATGAAAGGCCGGGTTCGGCGGTGAGCTCCAGACCCTCATACGTGAGGGTGAGATCGCCGACCGCGTGATGGTGGAAGTTCTTCGTGCCCGAGCCATGACGGCGGACGTTGTGCGCACCCCACCGGGTGCGGAAAGCATCGCTGCAGGTGGACAGTTCTCCAACAAGGTCGTGGAGATGCTTGTCGTGAGGGTCGTGACCGGCTTCGGTGCGCAGGATCGCCACGGTGACGTCAGCCGCTGCTTCCCAGTCAGGGTAGAAGGACCTGGCACGCTCATCGAGGAAGCAATAGCGGGCGAGGTTCCCTTGTCCAGGCCCGTCGAAGACTTCATCGTAGAAGGCGCAACCCAAAGCGTTGGTGGCCAAGATGTCCATCCGTCCGTTGCGTACGAACGCCGGGCCGTTCACGATCACGTCCAATGCACGGGTCAGGCTCTCCCTCGCAACCCACGTCTTCGGCTTGCGCCGCCGCACGGACTGCGCGCCTCCATTCGCGGCCCGCGCGAGATCGAAAAGGTGCTCACGCTCGGCGTCGTCCAGCTGCAAGGCCCGGGCGACCGCTTCCAGCACGGAGTCGGACACCCCGAGGAGGTTGCCTCGCTCTATCTTGGCGTAGTACTCCGGACTCACACCCGCCAGCATCGCGACCTCACCCCGTCTCAGGCCCGCGACGCGACGGTGCCCTGAGACCGCCAGTCCGGCCTGCCCGGGGCTGATATTCGCCCGACGGGACATAAGGAACTGGCGTGCTTCGTCCCTGGTATTCATACAGACAACGCTATTCCGGCCACCGCCTCAGAGGGAGTCCCCACTGGTACACCCTTCACTGGAGACTCCCTCCACTGCCGCCGTGGCGGTGGAATGGAGGCATTCGAGCAATTACGACGGAGGAGAAAGACTATGAGCAACGAAGAGCGGAGCACCGGTTGGAGCGGCGGGAAGAACACATTCGGCGACTTCGCCGCGGGCCTGGTGCACTATACCGACCGGGTCCTCTTCGATGAAGTCTGGGAACGCGATGATCTGTCCAAGAGAGATCGCAGCCTGATCACAGTCGCGGCGCTGACCGCCATGGGCAAGATGGACCAGCTGAAGTTCCACCTCGGTTTTGCCCGCCAGAATGGTGTCACCGACGAAGAACTCAAGGAAGCGCTGCTGCACTTGGCGTTCTACGCTGGCTGGCCCAACGGTATGAGCGCAACGACCGTGCTGAAGAACGTCATCGAGAACGCCTGACGGACCTCGGAAAGACTCGATGCCGTGGGCCGGCGGAAGTTGTACCGGTCACCGGACTTAAGTCCGGCAACGAGCTCGGCATCTCACGGTTTTGAGGTATCTGCTCCCTTAGGCCGACGGCAAATCCAGCGTGTAGACCACCAGTTGCACCTTCGGCGCGGGCCGTTCCTTTTCACGCTCGGGCCGGCGGACGTAGCCCAGGCGACGGTAGAGGCGCTGGGACGGTTCATTGTCGACGGCGGTGTCCAGGACCACGCGCTCGGCACCTCTGGCGGCGGCCAAGCGGGCGGATTCGTCCAGGAGCTTTTGGCCAAGGCCCGCGCGGCGGGCATCCGGCAGCACAGCCAACAGCCTGAGCTCCACCTCGCCTTCTTCGGCCTGCCGGCTGAGGTGCGAACCAAACGGCAGAAGGCTGGCAGTGCCCACCAAGCGGCCGGTTTCCACGTCCTCGGCCACCAGCAGCACACCTTCGCGGGCCCTGGCGGCAGCGTCCAGCAGGAGCTCGAGCCGTTCGTCGTCCGGTTGATGCGCTCCGGGAAGATGGTGACCGAAGCCTTGGTACGTCAGCCGCCCCACGGCGTCGTACTCTGCGTGACGCGCCTGGCGGATCACATAGGTGCCGGTGGCGACGCTAGGTGTGGTGGTCATGGATTTCCTTTCTGCTGCGGATCGAGTCCGAGGTGAGATTTGAGCGTGGTTCCCGAGTACTCGGTGCGGGCGAGGCCACGTTCTTGGAGCAAGGGAATGACCCCGGAAGCGAAGCGCTCCAGATCCTGGGGCAGGAGGGAGAACATCAGGTTGAAGCCGTCGGCGGCGCCCCCTGCGTGCCAGCGTTCCAAGGAATCGGCCACGTGCTGTGGGGTGCCGATGAAGTCATGGTTGCGTTTGTCGCCGGTGAGGATCGAGTAGAGGTCCTTGAGAGTGACTTGGTCCTCGCGGCCACGGATCTGTTCCCCGGCGGAGCGGAAATCGGTACGGGGCTGCGTGATGCTGGGAATGCCGGATTGGGCTACCGTTGCGTCCGCTCCGAGCCCGGTGAAGTCGACCGTGCCTTCGCCGGTAGGACCCGCGAAGTATTCCTTCAGGAAGTCCAGGACCTGTTGATCGGTGATGAGGCCGTCCAATTCACGGATGCGCTCCAAGGCTTCTTCGCGGCTGTCCGCGACGACGGGCGAGATGGCTTGGTAGACGTAGAGCTCGTCAGGATTCCGACCGAAGGCCGCTGCCTGGGCACGAACCGATGCTCGGTAGCTCCGGGCTTGCGGAATATCCGGATGGCTTGCGAAGAGGGCGTTGGCGAACCTCGCGCCGAGTTTCTGGCCGGGCACGGAAGTACCCGCTTGGGCGAGCAAGGGGGAGTGCTGCGGCGAAGGCCCGATGTTGAGCGGCCCGGCCACCTTGAAGAACTCACCCTGGTAGTTCACCCGACTGAGTTTGTGGCGGTCGAAGAAGGCACCGGCTTCCTTGTCGTAGAGGAAAGCGCCCTTGTCCCACGAATTCCACAGGCCCTGGGTCACCTCGACGAACTCTTCAGCCCGGCGGTACCGGAGGCTGTGGTCGAAGTGCTCCTCAGCGCTGAAGTTGCCTGCCGTGCTGTTGGTGAGGTCCCGGGTGGTGACGATATTCCAGCCAACGCGACCGCCGCTGATGTGGTCCGCGGTGAGGGCCGCACGGGCAAAGTTGAAGGGCTCGTCATAGGAGGTGGAGGACGTGGCGATGAGGCCGATGTTGCTGGTGACTGCGCCAAGAGCCGTGACCAGGCCGATGGGGTCGAAGCGATTGAGGATGCCGGGGTTGGAAGTCTCGTCGATCGCGAGGGAGTCGCCCAGGAAGATGGCATCCAGCTTGGCATCCTCCGCGGCTTTTGCGAGCTTCACTTGGTGTGCGAAGTCGATGCTGGCCTGTGGGAACGCTGTTTCGTGGCGCCACGAAGCCAGATGGATGCCGGTGCCCACCAAGTAGGCGAAGAAATGGATCTGCTGGCGTTCACGGGTGAGTGTCTGGTTCATGGGCCTGTTCCTGAAACGTTTCCAGGGTGCCCGTTGGGTACGGGCACCCTGCAACAGCTACTTGGTCTTCTTGATCGCTTCTTCTTCGGCCGTGAGGACTTCCTGCAGCTTGGCCGCAGTCCAGTCAGCCTTGAACTGCAGGTTGCCGTCGTTGAGCTTGGTCACCGAAGCCTCAACTTCAGGGGAGTGGTACGCATCCACGATCTTCTTCCACGTGGGATCGTCCTTGCGGTCAGCCTTCACCACGAAGCCGTTGATGTACGGCGCCAGGGATTCCGAGTTCAGGTCTTCCTTGAAGATGATCTTCTCGTCGCCCAGGCCGCCCTTCTGCGCCTGCGTGTTGTTCACGACGGCGGCATCCGTGGTTCCCTTGAGCGCGTTCACCGTCTGGTTGCTGTCCACCGGGACAACCTTGATTTTGGTTGAGGTGATCTCAGCGGGAGTGGACAGCGAGTTGCCGCCGTCCTTGAGCTGGAGCAGCCCTGCGGTCTGCAGGTTCAGCAGGGCGCGCGCCTGATTAGTGGGGTTGTTGGGGATGGCAACCTCGGCGTCGGCCGGCAGTTCCTCCACAGACGTGAACTTCTCCGAGTACAGCGCCAACGGGTACACCGCGGTGGCACCCACCGGAACCAGCGTGCCGTTGCTGTTCACGTTGAACTGGGACAAGTACTTCAGGTGCTGGAACAGGTTGATGTCCACCTGGCCCTGTTGGGTGGCCGTATTGATCTGGGCACCGTCGGTGAAGTTCTTGACCTCAAGGTCGATGCCCTGATCCTTCAGCTTGGTCTTCAGGAGGGTCCAGTGCTCCTCGGCGCCGTCGTCCACACCGATCACCACCTTGGTGTTCGCGGAAGTTGACGAACCACTTGACGCACCCCCGCAAGCCGAGAGCGATAGGGCGGCAACCAAGCCGACGGCGGCAACTAACAAGCGGTTCTTCATGATGCTTCTCCGTACAAAGGGTATTGATGCGAATGGAAGGTACGGGGTGTTCCCCCTGCCTCACGCTAGGCAGTTGCCACGGTGAGAAACGAACGCTTTCGCAACACTCCGACGCGCACCGTCAAGGAAAGAAACCGCAGGTCACAGGGGGTCATTGGGTTCGATGCATCGGCTGGGGCGCTGCTGGAATGGGCATCCAATCAACCCCCAAAGGAGGCTCCGGTGAGCGCGATCGTTTCGCTGCGCGGCGTCAGCAAACTGTTCCCGGTCCAAGGAAGCAAACGCACCCAACGCACCGAAGCTGTGCGCGCCGTCGACGACGTCACCCTGGACATCGAAGAGGGAACCGTCGTCGGCATTGTTGGCTACTCCGGTGCCGGAAAATCCACGTTGGTGCGCCTGCTCAACGGCCTGGAACGCCCCACCGAGGGCCAGGTTTTCGTCAAGGGACAGGACATTTCCTCACTCCCCGAGGGTGAACTGCGGAAAGTCCGCGCTGGCATCGGCATGATCTTCCAGCAGTTCAACCTCCTGAAGTCCCGCACAGTGTCCGGCAACGTGGCCTACCCACTCAAGGTGGCGGGCTGGCCCAAGGACAAGATCAAGCCGCGCGTGGATGAACTTCTTGAGTTCGTGGGTATCGCGGACAAAGCCGGATCCTACCCGCGGCGACTTTCCGGCGGGCAACAGCAGCGTGTGGGCATTGCCCGGGCGCTGGCTAACGCACCGGACATCCTGCTCGCCGATGAAGCCACCAGCGCCCTGGACCCGGAAACCACCCGCGACGTCCTGCGCCTGCTCCGCCGCATCAACAAAGAACTCGGGACCACCGTTGTGGTGATCACCCACGAAATGCACGTGGTCCGTGAAATCTGCGACACCGTGGTGATGATGGAATCGGGCCGCGTGGTGGAGGCCGGGCCGACGTACTCGGTGTTCGCCGACCCCCAAAGCGACTCCACCCAGCGCTTCGTTTCCACGGCCGTGCACGGCACACCGGAACCCGATACCGTCAGTCGGCTCTCCGCGGCGCATCCCGGGCTGCTTGTTTCAATCGGCATCTCCGAAACCGCACCCACGCCTCTGGTCGCCGCGACCTTCGAGCGCCACGGTGTGGGATCCAGCGTGGTGTTTGGGGGTGTCACCGAGATCCAGAACAAGATCCTCGGCACCCTCACCTACGAACTCACGGGCAGCGCCGCCGCGATTGACGCCGCGCTCGCCGACCTCGGCGACGTCACCGCCGTCGAACGCCAAATCCCGACGGCGGCACCCACCGCAAGTGCCGTCCCGCACCTTCGAGCCCCCGTCCCCGCGACCGCCGGAGAATAGCCATGACCGACTGGACAACCCTCCTGCCCGTCCTGGGCGAATCATTCCAACAGACCATCTACATGGTGGTCATCACCGTCCTGCTGAGCGGCGCGGCCGGGCTGGCACTGGGCGTCACTCTCTACGCCACCAGGCCGGGAAACCTGTTCGCCAACAAGACCGTGTTTTCGTTCCTGAACTTCCTGGTGAACATCATCAGGCCCATCCCGTTCATCATCTTCATCACGGCGATCGCGCCACTGACGCTGATCGTCATGGGCACCACCATCGGGACCACCGCGGCAATCCTGCCCATGGCGCTGATGGCCGGTGTGGTGATCGGACGCGTGGTCGAGCAAAACCTGGTGGCCTCCGATCCCGGTGTGGTGGAAGCCGCCAGGGCCATGGGCGACAGCCGGCTGCATATCCTGTGGGCCGTGGTGATTCCCGAGTCGCTGGCACCGCTGATTCTGGGCTACACGTTCATGATCATCGCGATCGTGGACATGTCCGCCATGGCCGGGTACATCGGCGGCGGTGGGCTGGGCAACTTTGCCATCATGTACGGCTACCAGCAGTTCAACTGGGAGGTCACGTTGGTGACTGTCCTGATCATCATTGTCATGGTCCAGGCCGCGCAGTTGCTGGGCAACTTCCTGGCCCAGCGCATCCTTCGCCGCTAAGTCTTTTGGAGATTTCTTATGCCTATCGAATTCCTTGGTATGGGTGCCGGCAACGACTCCACGGAGACTTCGCCAGCCACCACGCCCTTCTTTGACCCCGCATATGCTGCCAGGATTGCGAGGATCCACGAGGACAACAACTGGGACCACGTCCTGTTCGCCTACAACTCCAGTACGCAGGATCCTTCCGTCCACGCGGCGTGGGTGGCCGCGAACACTGAGCGAATCCAGTTGCGCCTGGCGCACCGTCCCAACGTCTCGCACCCGACGTTCGCAGCCCGGTCCTTCCTGACGCTGGACCACATCGCGCAAGGCCGGTTGACCGTGCACTTCATCACCGGCGGCAGCCAAGCGGATCAGGCCCGCGAAGGAGATTACCTGGCCAAGGACGCCCGCTATGGCCGGACGCAGGAGTACATGCAGATCGTGCGGCGGGCGTGGTCCGGCGACTCGTTCGATTGGGACAGCGAGCACTACCGCTTTGAAAACTTTGCCTCTGGTTTGGGGCCCTTTGCCGGAAAGCGTCCGGGGATTTCCTTTGGTGGGTCTTCCGAGGCTGCCTGGTCAGTAGGCGCCGCCGAGGCGGATATCTATGCGCTGTTCGGTGAACCGCTGGCCGACGCCGCATCGCAGCAGGAGCAGATCCTTGCGCGGGCTGCTGCGCTCGGGAGGACCGAGCCGTTGCGCTGGCAGATCGCGTTCCGGCCCATTGTTGCTGCCACCGATGAGTTGGCGTGGGAAAAGGCACATGGCGTCCTTGGGACGTTCCAGGCCCGGCGGTCAGCGGGTGAGGTGATCGATCCTGTTCGCCACTACAACCAGAAGCCGGAGGCCGCCGGGACCCAGCGCTTGCTGGCGGCGGCTGAGCGCGGCGATCAACACGACCGCGCCTTGTGGACGGCCCTCGCCAAGGCCGCTGGTGGGGGAGGAGGAAGCGCGACGGCGTTGGTCGGCTCTTATGACACCGTCACCCAGGCGATCCTGGACTATCACGAGCTTGGGTTTGAGATCTTCGGACTCCGTGGCTACGACTTCGTCCCGGATGCCCTTGAGTTCGGCCAGCACGTCATTCCGCAGTTGAAGCAGGAAGTTGAGCATCGGGAGCGCGGCAAGACGGCCGGGGAACTCCGGGCAGGCCAAGCCGCCGCCCGGGCACGCGTCCTTTCGGTGGCTTCCTGACCCGCTTTGACATTCACATGCCCCAAATTTAACCATTGCTGGTTGTTTTCGGGCCCAACCTACGGCAAAGAGGGGCGGGAAGGAACGCATGACCGGCCACGGAAATCACGCTAAACGTTCCGCTCTCTGGCTTTGCCTCGGCGCAGGATTCATCACGCTGTTGGACCAGTCAATGTTCGTGCTTGCGGTTCCCGCGATGTCCGCTTCCCTGCATGCCGACTCAGGCTCGGTGCAATGGATCCTTGCCAGTTACTCCTTGGCGTTCGGCGTCGCGTTGGTTCCTGCGGGCAGGCTCGGAGACATCGTGGGACGGCGCACGCTCTTTATCGCGGGTATTGCAGTCTTCGGAGCGTCGAGCTTGTTGGGTGGGCTGGCCTCGGACCCATCTTTGGTCATCATCGCGCGGCTCCTCCAAGGTCTCGGCGCAGGCACCCTGAATCCGCAAGTGCTTGGCCTCCTGCAGGACATCTACTCGGGACATGACCGCGCGAAAGCGCTGGGTGCCTACGCTGCCGCCGGCGGTTCCGCCGCGGTCTGTGGCCCGCTGATCGGCGGACTTGTCTTGTCCGTGGGCGACCCCGCGATCGGATGGCGGATCCTGTTCCTCGCGAATGTTCCGCTGGTGCTGATCCTCGTGCCGCTTGCGTTCAGGCTCCTGCCACATTCGGCCAAATGGTCCGAAAACAGCAAACCTTCGATAGACGTTTTCGGCGCCTTGCTGCTCGGCGGAGTGGTGATCGCCTCGCTCATTCCCACGATCTACGGTGCGGGCATTATTGCCGTGACGTCGCTGGCAATCGGGGCCGGCGCGCTGCTGGCTTTCGCCGGCTGGGAGATTCTCTACCACCGGCGCGGCCGAACCCCGTTGCTCAGTGCCTCGTTGGTGAAATCCAAGGGCTACACCTTGGGCACGGTGGTGGCGCTCTGCCAGTTCGGCGTCGGCGCCGGAATGGCCGCGGTGACCGCCTTCTACTTCCTCTCCGGGACAGGGATGGCGCCGTTGGCAGCTGCAGCCATCCTCGCGCCGCAAGCAGCCGGGATGTTGTTGGCGTCAAGCTTCAGTTGGCGCTTCGTAGCCCGGTACGGGCGCGCCGGAATCGTCTACGCACTGGTAGGCAGCCTGGCTTGCCTGATTGCCAAGGACCTTTTCGTGCAAATGCTCGACGGCGGGACAGCGGCTCTCGCGGTAGCCGCCGTCGGGCTTGCCCAAGGTGTGGCCACCGGGCTGGTGGTTGCTCCGAACCAGACACTCACGCTTGCGCATGCACCTGCCGGCACGGCCGGAGTGGCGGCAGGTTTCTACCAACTCAGCCAACGATTCGCGGCGGCACTGTGCTCAGCCGCCGCCGCGGGAATGTTCCTGCAAGCCCAAGGAGCGGCCACTGGCCAGGCCTCCAAGGATGCTTTCCACCAAGGCATCGTGATGTGCTGTGTCCTGCTGGGCGTCGCCTTGCTCGCCGGCGGACTCGACTGGTTCCGCGAGGCGCGGGACCGCAGAAACGCAAGTGCCGCCGTCGTGACTTCCGGGAAGGAAACCGCGACGGCGGCGGTAGCACTTACGTCGGAACGTCCGACGGCGGCCGGTGCTCAGCGTTCGGAAGCCACCGAATCAGTGGACGCCTGAGCTACGGGAGCCGGCGGGGCCGTCGGCCCGGTGGTGGGGACGCCGGCGTCGCGGAGTGCCGGGAAGCCGCCGTCCACGTGGACGGCGTTGGCGTAGCCGAGGACTTTGAGCTTCTGCGCGACGGGACGTGAACCGTTCACGGAGCCGCAGAACACCACGATTTTCTGGTCGGTGCCGCTGACCTGGGCAAGGCGGTGCGCGGATTCGGGGCTGAAGTCTTCCTCAACGTGCTCGCGGTTGACTACTACGGCACCGGGGACTGCGCCGGTGCTGGCGCGCCCGCCTTCGCTGCGGACATCGATCAGGAGGGCGCCTTCTTCGATGAGTTTGGCCGCGGCATCGGCGGTGATCAGCTGGGTGTCTTCTTGTACTGAATCCTGGACTGTGGTTTCGATGGACATGATGCTCCCTTTGATAGGTGGTGGGTGGAAAATCGGAAAAGTTAGAGCCCCCAGGCCTCGGCGAGCAGTTGGTAGGAGTTCTGCCGGTCGGCGGGGTCGTGGGCAATGGTGGTGATGAGCAGTTCCTGGGCGCCGGTGACGCGCTGCAACGTGCGCAGCTTGGCGCTGACTTGGTGGGGGTCGCCCACCAGCCTCGTGTCCACGCGGTCTTTGATCAGTTCCTCGGCTTCCGCGTCCAAAGGAAGATCCAGGGCATCGTCCGGCGAGGGGTAGGGGATGGCGCCCTGGCCGCTGCGGATACCGTAAACCCACTGGGCGTAGCCGCGGGCGAGTCGCTGTGCTTGATGTTCGTCCGGGGCTACCAACACGTCTGCCGAGACAATCACGTACGGTTCCTGCAAGATGGCGGACGGTTCGAAGTGGGCGCGGTACTCGGCGATGGAGTCCAGCACGCCCGCAGGCGCAACGTGATAGTTCGCACCGAAGGGCAGGCCCAGTTTTCCCGCTAACCGTGCGCTTGGCCCGGCTGTTGAGCCGTGGACCCAGAACTGCGGCGCCTGTCCCAGAGCCGGTGTAGCCGTGACTTCCTCGCCGTGTTTCGTTCGGTAGTGGCCCGTGAAGAACCCGATGATGTCCTGGACGTCGTTCTCGAAGTTGTCCGTGTCCCCGGGGAAGCGGCCCAGCAGTTCACCCTGCAACCGGAACTTCCTGGGCAGGACAGCGCCGAAGATGGGGCGTGGTGAAGGGATCAGCAAACCGTCCACCACGCGATCACTGACGGCCTCCGCAGCGGGAACCACTCCTGGTGCTGGTTCGCTGGGCGACTTGGGCGGACCTGAGCGACCAAAGCCCAGGTCCAGGCGGTCAGGGAACACTGCCGCGAGCGTTCCTATGCTCTCTGCGATCTGAAGCGGCCTGTAGTTCCCCAGCAGGGTGGCCGCAGTCCCTACGCGGATGGTCTTGGTGGCCGATGCCACCAAACCGGCAAGGATATGTGGGGCAGAGCCAGCAACGCCGGTATTGAGGTGGTGCTCGGCCAACCAGTAGCGCGAGTAGCCGGAAGCCTCGGCAGCAGCTGCGAGGTCAAGCGTGCTGCGCAGTGCCTCGCCGGGGGTCTGCCCGGCCGAGACCGGAGTCAGGTCAAGGACGGACAGGGGAATAACTGAAGGCTTCGGCATGGCACGACACTACGGAGCGCAGTGCCCCGGCCAAAGCCCATCCGTCACCGCGCTCAACCGGGCTAAATCCAGCGAAATCCGGAGCAACGGACCGTCATGGAAAACTTCCGAACGCAACAATGCGGTCGGTACAAATGTGAACATTTCTCATCGAAGTCGCACAGTCATTTCCTGTCAAACCCTTGACCGGGGAGTTGAACCGCTGGTAAACCTTGTTGGCGGAAAGCGTTTTCTCGCAACGTCCTCACTACCCGCCTGAAGTCCGGGAGGTTTTGGACCGAGATTATGAAACGTTCCAAAAGGCGCGCGCAGACCCCCTGCCGCCCTGCATCAAAGGAGATGTTCTTTGGCTCACCCCTCGAAATGTTCCTACCCCACCTCCCGTCGTCATGCGTGGAAAGCAGTCCCGCTCGCGGCGTCGGCCTCCCTGGCTGCCGCCGCCATCGCCCTGACAGGTGTCCCACTCGCGCAAGCAGCTCCCACCCAACTGCCGCAGGCGGCACAAGCCGGCCTTCCCGGCGTCGTACCCGCCGCAAAGGACCCGGCTTCGCTGAAGCGCCAAGTGGAAAACCTGGACCGCGCACCCGTAGCCGTCCTGACGGATCAGGGCGTCACGGTGAGCTGGCGAATGCTCGGCCTGGACAAGGACAGCATCGGCTTCCAGGTTCTGCGCGACGGCGTCAACATCACTCCAGAGCCCATCCGAAATGCCACGATGCTCGTGGACCCGGATGGCACCGCAGAATCCAGCTACGTCATCAAAACCGTCGGCAACGGGCAGGGCCAGGACAAGCTGACCGAGGCCGTCACGCCGCTGGCCCAGAACTACCTCGCGATCAAGCTGGACAAGCCGGCCGACGGCGTCACACCGGACGGCAAGCCCTATACGTACTCGGCCAACGATGCCACCGTGGCGGACCTCGACGGCGACGGCAAGTACGAAGTGATCCAGACCTGGTCGCCATCCAACGCCAAGGACAACTCCCAGTCCGGCTACACAGGCAACGTCTACGTGGATGCCTACAAGCTGGACGGGACCAAGCTGTGGCGCATCGACCTGGGCCGCAACATCCGCGCCGGTGCGCACTACACCCAGGTCCTTGCCTACGACTTCGACGGCGACGGCAAGGCTGAGGTTTCCCTCAAGACAGCGGACGGGACCCGCGATGCCGCCGGAACGGTGATCGGAAACGCCGACGCCGACTACCGCAACAGCGCCGGTTACGTCCTTTCGGGCCCCGAGTTCCTCACTGTCTTCAAGGGTGAGACCGGCACCATCCTGGACACCGTGACCTACGAGCCTGAGCGCGGTGCTGTGACCGGCTGGGGCGACAATTACGGCAACCGCGTGGATCGTTTCCTGGCAGGCGTGGCCTACCTTGATGGCGAGCACCCCTCCATGATGTTCAGCCGCGGTTACTACACACGCACGGTCCTGGTCACCTACGACCTCGTCAACGGCAAGCTCGTGAAGCGCTGGACCTTCGATTCCAACCTGGCCGGTGATGAGTACAAGGGGCAGGGCAACCACAACCTGTCCGTCGCCGACGTCGACCAGGACGGTAAGGATGAGTTCGTCTTCGGCTCCATGACCATCGACGACAACGGCCAGCCGCTCTACAACACCAAGCTCGGCCACGGCGATGCCATCCACACCAGTGACCTCGATCCGTCCAGGCCAGGGCTGGAAACGTTCGCGGTCCACGAGAGCATGAGCCAGAGCGGCAACCGCGGGGCAACCTTCCGTGATGCTGCAACGGGCGAAGTCCTCTGGAGCATCCCGGCCATCAAGGACACCGGCCGCGGCGCGGCAGGTGACATCGATCCCCGCTATGCGGGTGCAGAGGGGTGGGCCATCGGCGGCAGCGCTGCCTGGGATTCACCTGTTGGCCAGTTGATGTCGGCCAAGGGTGAGCTGATTGCCGAGAAGATCCCGGCCGCCAACTTCCTGGCATGGTGGGACGGTGACCTGCTCCGCGAAATCGTGGACCACGACTACGACGCCACCGTGTCCCGCGGCGTTCCGACTATCTCCAAGTGGAACTGGGAAACGGAGACCAGCGACAGGCTCCTGACTGCTGAGGGTGCCCGCAGCAACAACACCACCAAGGGCAACCCGTCCATCCAGGCTGACATCCTGGGTGACTGGCGCGAAGAGATCGCTTGGCCGTCCACGGACAGCACCGAGCTGCGGATCTACACCACCACTGCTCCCACGGAGGTTCGCCTGCGGACCTTGATGCACGACACCGTCTACCGGACGGCTGTTGCGCGCGAGAACGTGGCCTACAACCAGCCGCCGCACCCGAGCTTCTTCATCGGTGAGGGCATGCAGGCTCCGGCGATTCCCGCCGTCGTCTACACCGGCACCAAGAAGTAGCCGCTTTCCTTAACAGCAGTGCCTCCAACAGCAGTGCCGCCCGGGTCGTATCGGACCCGGGCGGCACTTTTCTTCTGATTGTTACGGCAGGGCACTTGGCGGCGGCGGGATGTAGCCCGGACGGTTGTCGTCGCGTCGCTTCCGTTCAGCTGCACTGAGGGTGTCGCTGTCTGCGGTTTCGTCGGAATCGCCCTCGAGGTCCACTAAGCCGTTGGTCTGGTCGAAGACGTGCGTTGCGGGGTCGATCACTGGCGTTGAAGCCGAGGCCGCGCCGGCGTCCGTGGTGGCAGCAGCTCCGGTGTTCGGGGTAGCAGTAGTCGCGGTCCCAGGAGTCGGAGTTTCGGCTTCCGGTGCCTGCTTCTCGATATACTCCTTGAACTTCTTCAAGTCTGACTCAGCCTGCCTTTCAACAACGTGCAACTTGTCCCCCAGGAATTCCAGGACGCCGTGCGGTTCGTATTCCAGGGATAGGTGAAGGGACGTCTGGCTGGGGCCGGCCTCCTTGAATTCAACCCAGCCGGCGTTCTTTGCGCCCTCCACGGCAGCCCACGCCACGGCGCGGTCCAGGTCCTGCTGAACGATCTTTGCTTCCCAGTGGCGATGGACGCCCGCAATCTCGGCCACCCATTCCAAGCGGTCCTCGCTGAGACGTGTCACGCGTTCGACTCCGCCCATGAAGTGCGGAAACTCCTCGAATTTGGTCCACTGCCTGTACGCCGTACTGACGGGAACGTTGACCATGATCGTCTTGTTTACTTTCGTGGTCACGATGTCCTCCTCCTGCTCGATTCTGCATTGATCAGCATACTTACAGTATCGATCCTTGAGCAGCCGATGAACAGGCCTTGCGGCGGTTCGGAGGGAGTGTCTAGGAGATCACCCGGCCGTTCTGGATGAGGTGCTCCAGGTGCTCCGAAATGTCAGCCAGTACTGAGATGTCGGCTACTGGGTCAGCACCCAGCACCAGCATGTCTGCATCCGCGCCCGGGGCAATCACGCCGAGTTGCCCTTCGCGCTCCAGCAGCAGCGCCGCCGTGGTGGTTGCCGAGCGGATGGCGTCGATCGCAGGCTGGACCTTTCCGAGCAGCCTGAACTGCTCGTTCTGGTGGCGGTGCATTCCGCCCAGGAGGTCGGAACCGAACGCCATTTTCACCCCGGCTTCGTGGGCGCGGGCAATCGCTTCGAGGCCGCTGGTCAGCACGGAGTCCACCTTGCCCCACATTTCTTCAGTGAGTCCGAACTCCTTGCCTTCTTCCTTCAGTGCCCAGTATGTGACCAGAGTGGGGACCAAGAACGCGTCCTTCTCAAGGAAGAGCTTGAGGCTTTCGTCGTCCAGGAGGTTGCCGTGTTCAATCGAACGCACTCCGGCTTCCAGCGCCCGGTTGATGGCTCGCGCAGTGTACGCGTGGGCCGCGACGTAGCGGTTGGCCGCCTCGGCTTCTTCCACTGCTGCCCGCATTTCCTCCATGGAGTACTGCGTGGAGTCGATGCGGTCGGTGGGGGAGGAAACTCCGCCGGATGCCATGATCTTGATGTGGTGGGCGCCCTTGCGGATTTCGTCGCGGGCAGCGGCCCGGACCGCGTCCACACCGTCGGCAACGCGTCCGATGCCGCAGCAGCCGCGGCCATTGGGATCGTGGTCCTCTCCGGGCAAGCGCATGTCGCCGTGCCCGCCGGTCTGGCTCAGTGCATGGCCGCAGAAGTGGATTTTCGGACCTTCCAGCAGCCCCTCTTCCTGCGCCATGGCCAGGCCAAAATCTGCTCCGGAAAGGTCGCGGACGGTGGTGAAGCCGCGGCGAAGCATCTCGCCCATGATGCGGGCCGTCTGGGCGTAGACATACGACGCCGGAGTGTAGGTGAGCGAGCGGAAGTCGGCGCTGGACGCCACCACGTGGACATGGGCATCGATCAGGCCCGGTATGACGAACTTTCCGGTGCCATCGATGACGCGGGCACCTGGAGGCGCTTCAAGGTCAGTGCCAACGCTGGCTATCTTTCCGTCAACACTTACGACGTCGGCAGTGGAGTAGGTGCCTGCCTGGACGTCCAGCACGCTTGCGTTGCGGACGACCAGCGGGGTGGTTTCGGGGGTGGTGCTCATGCTAAACAGTGTCCTTCCCTGGGACTTCTGAGACTTCGGGGACTTCTGGGACTTCGGTGGGGTGGGATGCAAAGGCCTGGACCAGCTCGTCCAGATTCTGGTTGACCACGCCAACGGCGGTGTCCACGCTGTGCTGCGTGTACTTGCCTTCTTCATCCAAGAGAGCCAGAACGCCCACGACGTTGCTGTGGGGGTCGAGCACGGGGACGTTGATGACGGCGCCGCAGCCCAGTTGCTGGATGAGCTTGGAGTCTGCAAAGACGTCCCTTAGCGCTGTGAGATCGGCAGCAATGAAGGGCACCTTGTCCTCAATGACGGTCCCAAGCCAGCCTGGTGAGATTTCCACTGTCTTTTCTCCGCCTACCGGATACTCTCCCGGGTGGCTGGTGAACAGCCGCTTAAGGCTGGAGCGCTGGGGGATCCACTGGAGTGCCGTGAAGAGGATGACTCCAGGGTCCCGCTTCAGGGCGTCAAAGGCCTGCTGGAAAGTGGTGTCGGTTGTCATGAAAGCTCCGCTCACTTGCTTGCTGTTCCTGCCGCTGCCGGATCATGTTCCGCGCGGGCGTTGATGTCCTCCAGGGACTTTCCTGCGGTGGAGGCGCCGAAGATCACCACGCCAAGGACGCCGATGGTCAGCACCACCGTGGTCATGGTGAACACCCCGCCGAAGCCCAGGGAGGCAGCGAAAATGCCAATAATGGATGGTGCCAGGATGCTGCCGATGCGGCCCACTGCGCTTGCCAGGCCAACACCGGTGGCGCGCATCCACGTGGGGAAGAGTTCCGGAGTGTAGGCGTAGACGCCGGCGTAGGTGCCATTGAGGAAGAAGGACAACGTTGCTGCGGCCACCAGGATCATGCCGGAGTCGTTGGACTGGCTCAGCCAGAAGGCGCTGATGGCCGATCCCGCCAGATAAAGGGCAATGGTGTTCTTGCGGTCGATCCGGTCACACAACCAGGCGGCGGAGAAGTATCCGGGAATCTGCGCCAGGTAAATGAGGATTGAGAATTCAAAGCTCTTGGTGATGGTGATGCCCCGGCCCACCAGAAGAGTGGGAATCCAGGAGAAGAAGCCGTAGTAAGAGAACGTGATCACGAACCAGATCAGCCAAATCACGGCGGTCCGGCGGCGCATGGCCTTCGACCACATGAACTTGAGAGCATTCCAGATGCTGATCTTCTGCTCGTGCTTGGTGATCTCTTCCTCTACGGCCGGCAGGGGAGCCAGAGGCTTCCCGGTGGCCTTCACAACGCTCTGCTCGAATCGGTCCACCACGTCCGTTGCCTCTGCCATGCGGCCGCGGCTGATGAGGTACCGGGGTGATTCCGGCAGGCTGCGCCGCCACCACAGGAGAAGAAGGATGGGGATGGCAGTGATGACCTGCGCCCAGCGCCAGCCGTCCTCGCCCAGCGGGACAACGAAGCGGCCGATCAGTGCGGCGCCCACGAAGCCGAAGGAGAAGAAGCCGGCCAAGGTTCCGATAAACCATCCCCTGCGCTTCGGGGGAATGAACTCGGACAGGAACGGCGCGATGATCACACTTTCAGCGCCGGCTCCCAATCCTGCAAAGATCCGTGCAATCAGGAAAATTTCGAAGTTCGGAGCCATGGCTGCCACCACTGACATGAGGCAGTAGAAGGCCAAAGCCCAGAGCATGACCTTCTTGCGGCCAAAACGGTCACCCATCCAGCCGGCCAGAATTGCGCCAAAGAAGAAGCCAAAGGGGGCCGCCGAGCCCACTAGTCCGAGGCTGGCGGTGCTGAGCCCCCACAATTCCTGGATGCGCGGGAGCAGGAAGGCAACCACTGCACCGTCCATGCCGTCGAACGAGTAGCCGAGGCCTCCGATGAGGAGAAGCTTGTAGTGTGGTCGACTGAGAGCCAGTCGATCCAAGCGTGCTGTGAGAGACATGGGGATTCCTACCAAAGTGGGCCAAGTTGTACATTTTGAGGAATATGCACGGATCTGTGCAGATGTGATGTATCGAAGTTAAGGCCAAAGTGTGAGGTAGGTCAATAGGTGGAAGAAGATTTCGACTCGTCAACGTTGACCGAGTGGCTCGATAGCCGTGTCCAGGGGCGGAAGCTCGCGGCACGCCAAATGCAGGTCATCGGCATCCTGCGGTCCCAGCCGCGCCTGGCCTCCTACGGCTCGGTCAGCGACATCGCCGCAGTGGCCGCTTCGAATGCCTCCACCGTCACCAGAACCGCGCAAACACTGGGATTCAAGGGGTGGGCGGACTTCCAGTTCGAGCTCCGGTCCCGCTTCCTGGCGTCGCTTAGCGCCCTGGAAGTCGCGGCCGAACACAATGGCCATATCAGTAGCCCTGCGCAGGCCGCGGTCTCCACGGATCGTGCCAATTTGGCCCATTTTGAACGCACCTTGGACGCCGACACAATCCACGCAATTGCGAAGGCTATTGCAGGTGCACGGCAGACCTTCATTGTCGCGGCAGGCAGCTACGCCATCCCCGGCAAGGCGCTGGAGCACAATGCCATCATCGCCGGCTACAACGTGCGGCTCCTCGATGCCGACGTCGCAGCCCTCACCAATGCCATTGCACGGCTCGGTGCAGAAGATTTGGTCATCGCCATCAGCCTCTGGCGGGTCTACGACAGCACCATGCGCGCCGTCGATATCGCCCACAACCTGGGCACGCCCATTGTTTCCATTACGGACAGCGCGGGTTCGCCGGTGGCCGTGCATGCGGATCACAGAATCGTGGTGCCCACGGAGGGCGCCGGCTTCTTCCCGTCCCTGACGGGCGCTGTAACCGCGGTCCAGGCGATCGCCGTCGAGCTTGCCTCACTGGATCGGGAACGCTCCAACCAGAACATCGCCGCCTCGGAGCGGACCTGGGACCAGATGCGGATCATGCACCCGCGCTCCAGTTCCTAGGCCCGCCCCCAAAGCAACGGAATTTACGACGCCGGGACCTCCTCGGCGGGCAGCTCGCCACCGATGAGGGCCAGGTTTTGGATGACGGCCAAGCCAAACTGGGCGGTGTCGTTAGTGGAGACCGTTGGGGCCTCCTCCACCGGCTGCAAAACATACGGCGGCAGAATGGTCTTCACGGTGAAGGCCTCTTCATGGTTCAGGTTCTCCCCGCCCTCGGCAAAGCTCTCCCACGCCAACCCGGCCAGTTCCGGTGATCCGAGCTTCGCTGCAGCGTAGGCCGTGAGCCTGCTGTGAGCCTGTGTGAGGTAGATACCGGCCAGGGGCTGACCCACCTCGGCCGCCTGCTCTTCCGGAGTGGCCAGGAACAACCGGCAATACTGCATCCAGGCCGCCTCGAAGTCCTTGTCCGGCACCAGATTGATCAGCTCGCTGCAGATTTCCACCAAACCGAACACGGCACTCAGGTGCGAGACGCTGATGACTTCCCGGCCGACGTCGAACCTTCCGGCATCCAGATCGTAGAGCGCCTCGCCTGTCAGGAATCCGTACTTCAGGGCGCCGATGTCGGCCATCGTGCCCAGCAGGCGATCGCGGGAACGCGGATTGCCGGTGCGTTCCCAGTCCGTGAGCCAGGTGGCTGCCAGCGAACCCCAGTCGGTACCGAGCCCGACGCCCAAGGCGCCGCGGTCCGGACGGTAGGTATCGGCGTCCGGCCGTACTTTGCGGACGGGGTCCAGTCCCAGGAAGTTCTGGTCGCTGTCCACCAGCTCGGTGAGGAGATCGCCCGTGCGCTCGTCGGCGGTCAGGTAGTAGTAGAACCGGCGGTAGGCTGGGGTGCTGATGCGCAATTGCTTGGCGCTGCAACCCCAGTGCTGCACATTGTGCCGGGAGCCCAAGCCACGCCACGGGCCGAGGTGGTAAACGTCCACCTCGCCGGTATGACGGGTCATGGCTTCGGCGTAGCGGAACACGTCCGCTCGGCCCGTACGCAGGTACATGTACCAGAGCCAAAGGTCCGGCGAGAGCTCGGAGTTGTCCCAGGCGTAGCCGCCCACATCGTAGCGCCAGACGTGCCGGTCGGTGTCGTAGGTGTGCATGACATCGCCGTAGTTCCAGAACCCATACCAGCGCCGCTGTTCCGTTTGGCCTTGGTAGAAGTCGAACAGGAAGTCCAATTTGTCTTCCAGCTCGGCCCGGGCTGGAGTGCTGCGGTCCACGGGGGCCCAGTCGCCGAAGACTCCGGCCGCGTGCAGGTACTGCGGCGTTGGCTGCAACAGCGGGGGAGTGGACGCGGCCCGGGCATCCTCGGCGAGGCTCTCCGTGCTGGGCGTGGTGTCATAGGCGAACAACGTGAGTTCATGCGTTCGTGCGATGCCCGTGGGGTTTCCGAAGCCTGGCTCGTAGTCCTCGTAAGTGATTTCCAGGCCCTCGAGCTGGTCCTCAAAGGTGTCCTGGCCCAATCCATCGTGGTAGAAGCGAAGGTCCATTGGCTGGGCTTCCGGCGAGTACAGCCATGCGGTCACCGTCGCCTCCGCGGAGGCTGCCCCGCGGATGTCCAGCTGGCCAGGGTGGGATTGCCAGAAGTCCCGGATGCCGATGCCAAGGCCACCCCCGAGATCGCTCACGGAGCAGAAGCCCGCTGATCGCGTGCCGCCGGAGATGCCAACCCATCCATGACCGGCCGCTGTGCGTTTGCGCAACTCAAAGCCATCGGCGGTGAGTTGGGTCAAGGTGTAGTCGTTCCAGCTCGGAATGAGGTGGAGACGCTCGGAGGCCAGCGGACTCCACTCGTTGAGCGGCGGCGTGGGCCGACCAGCCACCTGCGCCGTGCGAACAGCCTCGCCCGGGTCCCGCCGCAAACCGGTCAGCCCGCGGACAGCCTCCACCAGGAAGCCACCGTCCGCGCCTGCGATCCGGATATGCCGATCATGCAATTCGCTGGCCAGGGGAACCGTGAATCGAACCCCGAGTCCGGCAAGGAAATCCCGTTCAGCGTCACCGTCCCAGATGAACGAGTGCATCAACCTGACGCTGCGGGCACCCGCGTAGAAGTAGAACCGCAAGGTGAACGGAAGCCACTCGCGCTCGCCGGCATCGGCGCGGTGCTGCCCTTCCACCCGGATTACCGCGCGAACCGGCCCACGCTGCTCCACCGTGACGCTGGTGGTGCGGCCGGTAAATCCTTCACGCGTGGTGCTGCCCGCCTCCTCGCCCAAGTCGTTTTGGCGGAGGCTCACCAGGCGGGCGTCTTTCGCCACCACGGAACCATCACGGGTGAGCCTGCTGAAGAGACTCGCGCCTGAACGCTGCAGGACCATGTCCAAGGATCCGGTGGAGACCGTCACGGACTCTTCTGTCTCGGTGACCGTCACCTCGGGTGAGCCGTGGACGGCGGCTTTCGGGCCGCCGTCGGGAGTCCCGGTGAAGTGGGTTACCTGGTATTCCGATGCGGGCTGATCCGTTGCGCCGAGGGCGATGCCTGCCCACTTAAGGGATCCATCCGGCCAGGTGGCGAGTGGCCACGTTTGCGCGGTGACGTTGCTCCCGCCCGAGTCGAGGACCCTGAGGGCGGCTGCGTCCGGGACTGTGCCGCGTTGAAACGGCATCCCCCACGTCGTGCCGCCGCTGAGTCCGGCGGGCGGTTCGCCATCGATCCACGTGATCGGGGCGTGCTGAGTCATGATCGAATCCACCTAAGGGGTCGGGAAGCCAGGGATGGGAAAACGCTTTCTTGAGACGTTTCAATAACTTACCCGCGAGCCGCGTGGCCCGCAAGGGGTGGCCGGGTGCTGGTCGCAGTGGGGGTTGCGGTGCGGTGCCGCCGGCGCCACCCAAATCCCCCGGCGCCACCTAAACTCCCCGGCGCCACCCAAATCCGGGTGTCGCCACTGAATTTGGGTGTCGATAATCCATTTCAGCGTCGGAGTGACCGTTGACTCTCAACCGGCGGGGGCGTATCGTACAACCAAATGGTTGTAGATCAGCTCAATCCGGCACCCGGAAAAGATGTAGACATCGATCGCCTGTTCCAGGCGTTGGCCGACACCACTCGGCGCGACATCTTGGCGAGGGTGACAGCGGGGGAGTACTCCGTCTCCGGGCTGGCTGCGCTCTACGCCATGAGTTTCGCGGCCGTGCAGAAACATGTTGCGGTCCTGGAACGGGCCTCCCTGGTGACCAAGGAGAAGCGTGGGAGGGAGCAGATTGTGCGGGGAAACCATGATGGACTGCAAAAAGCCCGGCATCTGTTGGATCAATTCGAAATGATCTGGCGGCAACGCGCCAGCCGGATCGCGGACATACTCGCTGAAGATGATGAAAGGGATCTGCCATGACTGTTGTCAGCGTGGACAAGGATGTTGAGGCCCTGAGCCTCACCGTTGTCGCCGAGTTCGATGCCGATGTGAAGCGCGTCTGGAGAATCTGGGAGGACCCGCGGCAGCTTGAACGGTGGTGGGGCCCACCAACCTGGCCCGCCACCTTTGAGACCCACGAGTTCACCGCCGGCGGGAAGGCCGCGTACTACATGACCGGCCCGGATGGCACCAAAGCCCGCGGATGGTGGCAGTTCACCACCATCAACGCCCCGGACCACCTCGAATTCGACGACGGATTTGCCGACGAACAAGGCGCCCCTGTGGACGAACTGGGTGTCACGCACGCCACCGTCAGGCTTGAACCCGTTGGCGACCGCACGCGAATGACCCTCACTTCCACTTTCGAGTCAGAAGAACAGATGCAGAAGATGGCCGAGATGGGCATGGAAGAGGGGCTGCAGGAAGCCATCGGCCAGATCGATTCCCTCCTTGCCGAGCCGGCCAACGCCTGACGACCGGCACCACAGCAAAAAGAAGCCGACGACGGCGGGTGCCTCCCGCCGTCGTCGGCGTATGGTTTAAGTCCCGGCCGCCTCTCGAAACGGACCAGTGTCATGGCGCGATTGATCATCATGGGACCTCCGGGTTCCGGCAAGGGCACGCAGGCCGAGCACATAGCGAGGCATTTCGGCATTCCTGCCATCTCCACGGGAGATCTGTTCCGCGCCCACGTTCGGGACAAGACTGAGCTCGGCTTGGAAGCCGGGGAGTACATGGACCGGGGCGAGTTCGTGCCGGACCACGTCACCACGGACATGCTCAAGCAGCGCATGGAGGAAGCCGATGCCGCCGACGGTTTCCTGTTGGATGGCTATCCCCGAACGGTGATCCAGATCGGCGCGCTGGACGAAATGCTGGCCGCCCGGGGTAAGCCCCTGGAAGCCGTGCTCGCGTTGACTGCCTCCGATGACGAGCTGGTTGCACGCATGCTCCGCAGGGCCCAGGAACAGGGCAGGAGCGATGATACCGAGACCGTGATTCAACGCCGCCTGGAGCTGTACCGGGACGAGACGCAGCCAGTGGTGACGGCCTACTCGCAGCGCGGGATCCTGGTGACCGTGGACGGATCCGGCGAGCGCGAAACCATCACAGCCGCCGCCATTGCCGCCGTCGAAAAATCCTTGGCCGCCTAACCTGCAGCGGGAAGTCCGGCGCCGAGGGTTCGAAGGTAGGCCGCGAACCCCTCCGGTGCCCGGGCCTGCATCCTGCCGGACGTCACCACCCGGGTGGTGTCCGTTGCGGTGACGGCGAACCCGTGCCGGCGGAGCCGGTCAACAAGGATCCGGTCCTCGTGGGCCCTCAAGGTGGGAAAGCCGCCTGCGGCTACGTAGGCAGAGGCCCGGACGCCGAAGTTGGCCCCGTAAATGTGGGGATGGTCCTCGCGGAACGGGTGCAGTTCCAGCCAGCGGCCCAGTACTGTCGGATCCACGTCGTTTGGGTCTGGTTCCACGGAGCCCAGGATGGCGTCCGCTCCCGCGTTGGCCAGTTCCACCTGCCGCACCAGCCAGTGCTCCGGAACAATGGAGTCGGCGTCGGTAGTCGCCAACCAGGTATTCGCGGTCCCGTCCGCGGGCATGCGATCCAAGGCGGCCCGAATGCCGGAGTCGCGGCTGGCTCCGGTACTCCGGAGGTTCACGCTAACGGCGCCGAAACGGGGGTCCCCAGAGGCGTGCATAGCTGTGATGTCAGCTGAGCGGTCCGTGCAGCTGTCCAGGACCACGGTGATTGAAGCCGTGATTCCTGGGTGCTCCCGCTGCAGGGCATTGGCGGCGGTCTTCAACGCAGCTAGTGCCGGGCCGATGTGCCGGTCCTCGTTGTGGGCGGGCATCACCACCACTACGCTCCTGATGTCCTGTGGTGCTGGCCTGGTCATGGCGCCTCATGCGGGGCCAGCAGGACCTCCAGGACGAAGTCCTTTTCCCGGTAGAGCCCCTGCGTGGGCCAAGCGAGTTGGCTGCGGGCCATGGAATGCACCGCTTCAGCATCCAGTTGCCAGCCGGAGATGGGGTGCCGCCAGTGGCACAGCAGCAGTGTCCCGCCTGGCCGGGCTGCGGCTTGAATCCGGGCCAGGAGCTCGCTGAGTTCCTCCGCGGACAGGTAGTAGCCCGTCTCGGACAGCACCACCAGATCGAAGCTTCCCTCGGGCCATTCATGCGGCATGGTGAGATGGCGGGCTTCCGCAGCCGGGAACCGTGCCAGCCGCTCTGCTGCCTGGGTCACGGCTGCGCCGCTGGCGTCCACTCCAATGAACTGCCGGCAACGCTGGGCGAGCTCCTCGCTGAGGGTGCCGATGGAACAGCCCAGTTCAAGTCCGGATTCATACGATTCCTCCGGCAGGGCCGCCAACGTCAACGCACGCTTCCGCCGTTCGTACCAGCTGCTGGTGTAGTTCCACGGGTCGTCTTCCCGCGAATGAACTTCGTCAAAGATGCGCTCTGCGTCCGCTGCGCTGTTGCTTCCAGCCTTGGACGGGTGCCACGCGAAAGTTTCGAAGGGGCGGGTAAAGTGCTCCAGGAAAGTCTGTGACAGCAGCGTCTCATCGCCCGGTTGCTCGGATAGAGGTTCTATTTGGGAGGCATGGGCCCGCATGGCGTCGGCCTTGGCGCGTTGATCCGCCGGTGTGAGCGGGACGCGAACCCATGACTTCCACGTGGCGTCCTCGGGTTCTGCCCACAGCCAGTACCAAATGGGGTACTCCAGCAAGCCATGGCCTCCGGCTGCGGCAACGTCCCCGGCGACCGTTCCAAGGGTGTCGTGGTCAGTGTGCCCGTCGGAGCGGTACGGCGCTACGACCACCACGTTTTCCGCCGGTTGCCCGGTGACGGCCTCGCGCACCGCCTCGGCGATTCGATCCGCATTGGCCGCCAACTGCCCATCGCGCAATTCCAAGAACCGCCACGTCGCGCTGGGAGCCAGCCCGGACACAGCCGTGTCGAATTCAGCGAGCCTCACAGCGGCAAGCTGTTCCGGCGTCGTGGTTTGGGAGTCCGGGTGCGAGGCCTCGCCTGCCGTGCAGAGCAGGATGGTCACCGTTGCCCCGGCGGAGCGGAGCTTGGCCAGGAGGCCGCCGGCGCCCAGCGTTTCGTCGTCCGGGTGTGCGGCGAGAACCACGAAGGTCATGGCCGCGAGTTCACCCGCGTCGAGCGGCAATTCCGGTAGGGCGGCGACACCACTGGCCGCCCATGCCGCCTCCGACGTCCCAGTGTCTGCGTGCGAGAACGTCACCATCCGGCGTCCCCCTTCAAGGTCAGGGCGCCCAGTTGCGCATCGTCCCGCATGGCGTGATGCTGGCGGATGTACAGCGAGAGATCGGCCATGCGTTTTCCGTACGTCCCGTTGAAGGCCAGCGGGCCGGGACCGAGGTTCTGGGACACCACTGTTTGAACACGTTCGACGGCGGCGGCAACAGTTCCGCGGACGCGCAGGGCTTCGCTCCAGGCGCCGGGGCTGTCCGTGGTGAAGCCGGCGTCGATCCGCTCTGCAGCCTGGGCAAGATACCCGGTGACGGACGTGATGATCCTGTCCGCCTCACCCAAGGAAGCGAGGGCGATCTGATCGGGTTCCCGACCGTTGTCCGCGGCTTTGGCCAGCGCGGTTCTGAAGTCCCGGGCCACGGCCACCGCTCCGCCGAGCCAGCACGCGGCCACGCCCATGCCTCCCCAAGCGAAGCCGGGCCGTTTGAAGTACCAGCCCTCGTCGCCCACCGGTGTTGCGGGAACTTGGTCGAAGTGGACCGTGCCGCTGGGGATTTCCCGCAGTCCGCGGCTGGTCCACTCGGGAGTCTCGCAGGACACTCCGGCGTCTTTGAGGTGCACGGCGAAGGCTGCCCGGCTGTTGTCTCCGGTGTAGGCGGTGATCACGGCGCCGTCCAGTTGGGCAGCGAGCGAGCACCACGGTTTGGATCCGTTGAGGACGTAGGACCCGGCGTCATCGCGCTTTGCCTCGAGCTTGAGTCCGGGGCCTTCGGCGGCGAACACTCCCCAGGCGCCTTCCGGTGTAGCGGGTACGGCTGCTTGGGCATCGTCTGCTTGGGCGAGGATGGCTACGGCATCGAGGTGGGGTTCCAGGACCCGACCGGCTGCCACGTCCACGGCTGTGACGGATGCCAGGAGCTCCCAAAGCTTGGCGGTGTTGCCCTCGCCGGGCTTCGGTGCCGTCAGCCCGATTTCCTTGGCGATGGCCAGCAGTGCAGGGACGTCGCCCACAGCGGCTCGCACTTTTTCCAGCATCGGTTCCAGGGCTTGTAGTTGAACCGGCTCGGAACTGATGCGGACGGGCTGGGCTTCGGTGTCGCTCATGGAGCCAAGCCTATTCTAAGGAGCCTTAGGTTATGTGTGCGGAGGGCAAAAGAACGACGGCGGGTGGTTGCCGCCGTCGTTCTTGAATATTTTGTTGGGGGAGGCCTTGGCCGCTAAATGATCGCGTTCATGACGTTCCAGCCGGAACCGGCTTGGACCCGGGGAAGCCAGCCTTGCTTGCCGTTACCGGGGTAGAGCCAGAGGGTGCCGGCGGAGTCGCGGGCCAGGAGGTCCACGTTGCCATCGCCGTTGAAGTCACCGGGAGTGGCGATAGCTGTCATGGCGTTCCAACCCCAGCCAACTTGGATGCCCCAGCCAAAGGAAGTTCGCGGCTCACCCATGAAACTCCACAGCGTGCCCTTGCTGTCACGGGCCAGCAGGTCCTCAAGGCCGTCTTTATTGAGGTCGCCCGGGCCCGAGATGAAGGTCATGCCATTCAGGCCGCTGCCGATTTCGTAGGGTCTGCCTTCCAGCCAGCCACCCACGCCATTGCCCCGGTAGAGCCACAGGTTCCCAGAGCCGTCCCGGGCTGCGATGTCAGGCTTTCCATCCAGGAGATAGTCTCCGATTCCAGCAATGGCCGTCATGCCATTCCATCCTTGCCCCACTTGGGTGCGAACCAGCCAGCCACCCTTGCCGTTGCCCGGATACAACCACATCACCCCGTTGGCGTCGCGGGCCAGCAGGTCCGCCTTGCCGTCACCGTTGAAGTCACCGGGGGTGATGAGGGCCGTCATGGCATTCCACCCCTGGCCCACCTTTGACGGCGACAGCCACCCTCCGCTGCCATTGCCTGGGTAGAGCCATAGATCACCGTTGCTGCTACGTGCCAGGACATCGGTCCTTTTGTCGCCATTGAAATCGTGCCGGATGTCATCGGGCGTGACGGTAATAGTGAACGTTGAACTTACGGCATCGGGACTGAACCCGTTGGTTGCGGAAATGCTGAAGGTGTACGTGCCGGCCTTGGTGGGAACTCCGGCGAGTGAAGCGCCTTCAAGGGTCAAGCCGGGTGGAAGTGAGCCGGAGGCAACCTTGAAGGAGATGCCGTAGGAGCCCTTCGCAGTAAAAGCGAAGCTGTACTGGGCACCAACCCTGCCCGATTCCGGAGGTGCGCCGGACGTGATGACAGGAGGAATATTTCTGCCATCAATGATCACCACGTCGCTGGTGTCCTGGTTGTTGGAGCGATACAGGTCTGGGACGAAGACCGTGTTTGTTTTCGTATTCACGGCCATACGGCCGGGAATGCTGAAACCCGGCACAAAGGAGACGGAATTGGTCGCGCCGTCGAACACCCGGACCCGCCCTTGGTACTGATCGGAGACGTAGACCTTGTTGCTGGTCTCATTCAGGGTGAGGGACAGGGCATAAGACCCCGTGGGAACCGTGGCCATTGAATGGGTGTTCCCGTCGAGCACGGTCAAGCTCGAATCCGCGAAGTTGAGGGCGTAGACCTTGTTGGTTGCTCGGTTGACTGCCAGTTCCTGGGGATGGGTGTCGGTGCCGGTCGGTACTACCGTGGTCTTTTGCGTGGCACCGTCAACGACGACGATGGACTGCTCGTAGCGGCAAGCAACATACGCCTTGTTGGTGACGTCGTTGACCGCTATTGCGTAGGCCGAAGTGCACGCGGTGACCTTCGTCATCGCGTTTGTCGATCCGTTCAGCAGGGTCACGTTTCCGCCGTCGCCGATGGCATAGACGGTGTTGGTTTTTTCGTTCACGGCCAGTTGGAATGCTGGGCCCGCCTGAACTTTTTTGGTGGTCTTTGTGGCACCGTCGATCACAGTGATACCGCTGCTGTGTGGAACGTAGATCTTGTTGGTCGTTTCATTCACTGCGGGTTTGCCGGCCGAGTCCGAGAGTTGGATCTTCGTGCTGGTTCCGGAGGTGCCATCGATGACCGACACCGAGGTTTCGCCGTAATTCTGGACGTAGATCTTGTTGGTTGCCTCGTTCACCACCAGTTCGCGGGGTTCGGTCCCCACTGAAACCGTCTTCTGGGACCTGGTTGCCGGATCAATGATGGTGACTGTGTTGGCCGCGTCATTGCTGGCAAAGGCCTTATTGGTTGTTTCGTTAACGGCCAACGCGAATACCCTTTGGCCAACCTGCACGCGGTCGGAGAGGACGTCCGCCTCGGCGGCAGGAGTGACGCCTATCAGGAGGCCAGTCATGGCGAGAGTCGCCGTCAGCAAGCCCAAGACTGGGCGCGATGCACCTTCAGCAGGAAAAGCAGAAATACCCAGAGCAGCCAAAGGCTCGACCCCCAAAATCCAGTGCGCGACCATCGCGTCAACCTGCGAAGTTTATACGTCCAGGGGCCGATGCCTGGCATCGGACGAAAGTGCGACGGGAACGAGCAATGCCCTGGGTTGCCCCAACGATCCCCACCCCCGCGAAAGTTCCCCTTTGTCCTCACGTGACGCACCTACTTCACAGCTTTTGTCATGCTTGTCACATCTAGTTGTCATTAACGGTGACAAGTTCCGTAGCTTGGATGGGTCAGCACTCCCGAGCCAAAGGAACCCCATGCCGCAACCCAACGAACACGCCACCGTCCCCACGGACTCGCACAGCCCGCCGGGAAAGAACCCGGGCAAAGGTGCGACCAAACCCTCTTTCCTCAGGAACCTGAGCGCGGACCTTCCCGCGTCCCTCGTAGTCTTCCTCGTCGCACTTCCTCTTTCGCTGGGCATCGCCGCCGCGTCCGGAGCTCCTGTCATGGCGGGCCTCATCGCCGCAGCCGTCGGCGGCATTGTCGCTGGGAGCTTGGGCGGCTCCCCACTGCAGGTGAGCGGCCCCGCGGCCGGACTGACCGTCGTCGTTGCCGGTCTGGTTGACGAATTCGGCTGGGCGGTAACGTGCGCCATCACGGTCGGTGCCGGCGTCCTGCAGTTACTCATGGGTGTCAGCCGTATTGGCCGAGCCGCGCTGGCAGTGTCGCCAGTGGTGGTCAAGGCGATGCTGGCGGGCATTGGTATCACCATCATTTTGCAGCAAGCCCATGTGCTGCTTGGCGGCCAAGCTGCCGGGTCCGCCGTCGAAAACCTGACCGCACTTCCAGCGGCCATCACCAACGTGGAACTGCACTCGGCGCTGCTGGGTTTGGCCGTCGTCGCGATACTTCTGACGTGGAAGTTCCTCCCCGCAGCGGTGCGGAAGATTCCAGGGCCGCTTGCCGCCGTCGTGGCTGTCACGGCACTATCTGTAGCGGTAGCCCCAAGCGTTGAGCGCATCAGCTTCAGCGGCTCCATTTTCGACGCCATTGCGCTCCCCAGCCTGCCCGACGGCAACTGGCGCGCCGCAGGCATGGCCGTCATCACGGTGGCCCTGATCGCAAGCATCGAATCGCTCCTGTCAGCGGTCGCCGTCGACAAAATGCACGGCGGTTCGCGCACCAACCTCAACCGCGAGCTGGTGGGCCAAGGCTCCGCGAACGTTGTCTCGGGCATGCTCGGCGGACTCCCGGTGACCGGCGTGATCGTCCGCAGCGCCACCAACGTGGAAGCCGGCGCGAAAAGCCGCACCTCCGCCATCCTGCACGGCGTCTGGGTCCTGGTGTTCTCCGCCCTGTTCGCCGGCCTGATCCAGCTGATTCCGTTGTCCGTGCTGGCCGGGTTGCTCCTGGTGATCGGCGCGAAGCTCATTAAGATCGCCGACATCCGCACCAGCCTCCGCACCGGCGACCTGCTGGTCTACGCCGTGACGCTGGTATGCGTCGTGGCCCTCAACTTGCTGGAGGGCGTCATCATCGGACTGGCCCTCGCCGCCCTCTGCGTGCTGTGGCGCGTGCTCAGGGCGCAGATTCACGCTCATGCGCCCGCTGGTTCGGGCCTGTCGTGGCGCGTCACCATCGCTGGCTCGTGCAGCTTCTTCGCCCTGCCCCGACTCAACCGCGTCCTCCATTCCGTGCCCGAAGGTCAGGACGTCGTAGTGGAACTCAACGCCGACTACCTGGACCACGCCTTCCGCGAAGCGTTGGTGGCCTGGCAGAAGCAGCACCGCAATACCGGCGCCTCCGTGGTTCTGGAGGAACATGGGACCACTGCTTTCACGGACGCCGAGGACAACACTCCCCAGCGGCAGGACTTGCGCGAATTCCCGCTGCCGCCGCGCACGTCGTGGCAGCCTGCTGACGTGGTCACCGAAGCAAAGGACGACGACGGCGGTCAGCTGCCGCTGCGGTCGATCCTCCTGGGCATCGACAAGTACCATCGTCGCCACGCGGACAAGGTCCGCCCCCTGGTGCAGGACCTCACCGAAAGTCAGAACCCTGACACGTTGTTTGTCGCCTGCGTAGATTCGCGCGTCAATCCGAACCTGATCACCAGCAGTGGACCCGGAGACCTCCTGACGCTCCGGAACATCGGCAACGTGGTGTGCAGTGACGATCACGATGCTTCGATCGACTCCGCGCTGTCCTTCGCAGTCAAGGCGTTGTCCGTGGACTCGATCATCATTTGCGGGCACTCCAACTGCGGTGCGATGAAGGCAGTCATCGCTGATGCCGAGGGTGCTGCTCCTGCCTTGGGATCCGGTTTTGATACCTGGCTGGAACACGCCCGGCCCAGCTACTCTGCCCTGTTGGCCGGCAACCCGGTGGCCATGGCTGCCGAGGCGCACGGGTACAGCCGCTTGGATCAACTGAGCATGGTGAATGTGGCCCTGCAACTCCGGAAGCTCGAGGACCACCCCGTCACGGGGCCGGCTATTGCCTCCGGCCTGGTTCAGGCCACCGGCTTGTACTACGACATCTGCACGGCACGCGTTGTGCTGGTGAGCCCGGAAGGCATCGAGCAGCTGGATCCGAGCATGGCGGTGCGCTCCTAGTTCCGGCGTAGTTCCGGCCGGGCCGCCACCACCTACTTCGAGCTGCCCGACACGCCACTTTTGCGGCGGGTCGGGGTTGGTTCACCGTGAAAGTGGGTGGTGGCGGCGCGTTGCGCGGGACTTCGCCACGTACAGCGTCACGCAGATGCTCACGACGAAGCTCAAGGCCAGGGCTGCGACGCCAGCCCATGCGGCCACGTAGTAGCTGGCAGGAGGATCGACTGTGTCCACGACGGGTTCCATGTAGGACCAGAGCGTCACACCTGTGGCCCATCCCAAGAGAACAAGCAGGGCCGTGACCGCCCACGCCGCGATGACCATCAGATTCAGCTGCATGTATGCCCCCACATCACATTGCTCGATTTCTACTGGACAGCGTCCGGCAGGGCCTTAACGAATTCCTCAATCCTGCTGAAGACGCCCGATTGGAGCTCTTGCGAAGCTCGCCAGTCATTCGGGATCTGGAGGGAATGGTCCGCGCCGGGGATCTCAACAAATGTCCCCACCGATTCAGACTTTTGGCCGCCGTCCCAGAGTTTGTCCTCGGAACCGCCGATGAAGAGGTCGGCCTTGTCCGTATGAGCGATCGTCTCCCTGACTTTGGCGTCCGTCAGCAACGGTGTGAGCCACACACCCGCTGTCTTTGTGTCTTCAGCCCAGGGAATTGCCAAGGTCCCGAACGACTTCGCAACCACCAGCCGCCGGCTTGTTAACGGCACGGCAGCAAAGGCATCCTCCGCCGCCCGCGCTACAAATGCGTGCGGGTCCGGCCCAGGCTCGTCTTCGGGCGTCCATCTGACAGCTTGGACGTGCCAACCGAACGCAGTGAGCATCTCACCAACCCAGAAGAGAACCGGGCCTTGCACCGGGTACCCCGAGCCCGGGAGAAGGACGGCAACCTTGGCTTCGCCGGCGTCGCTGGTTTTTGCCTTGGCCCAGGTGTATGACTCCATGGCCCCCATGCTAACGGGCCGAAGGTACGGGCCTCGCCCGTGGCCCGCATCTTGCGGAATACTGGACCCAGAACCACGATGTCCGACAGGCCAAGGCTGTCGTGTGAGGAGGTGGCGAGCACCGTGAATGCCGAGAACAACGCCTTCAGGCGGAAGCTTGAGCGTGGCGCGGAACTACGTGCGGTACGCGGATGGGGTGGAAGCGCCCAAGAGGACGCTGAGATCGAGGCCGCTGACGCTGAAGAGCGGGAGAAGCGCCGGAAGGTGGACGATGCTGCCCGGGTTGAATACCTGATCCGGGATGCCATGAACCAGGGCAAGTTCGACAACCTCAAGTACGCCGGTAAACCCATCCCGGGCTTAGGGGAGCACTACGATCCCGACTGGTGGGTCAAAGGGCTCATCCAGCGCGAACACCTGAGCGGGATCGGCCCACCTGCGATCCTGCTGCGGATCGAGGATGCTGAGCTCGACGGCAAACTGGACCAGCAGTACACCGATAAACAGGTTCGGGACATTCTTGAGGACTTCAACAAGCGGGTCATCGAGGCCCGGCGGCAGCTGCAGGGTGGCCCTCCAGTGATCACCAAACTCCGCGATATAGACGCCGAATTGGAGCGCTGGCGGCAACGGAGGGCAGCGGCAGCTCCACCCGAGCCGGAACCCGCACCGGACACCAAACGAACGTGGTGGCAGCGGATCTGGAACGGCTCAGGCTAGCCCGGCTGCTACCAACCCGGCGCACACAACAGCAGCCGACGGCGGAACCCAGGTCCCGCCGTCGGCTGCTGTTCTGCGTGTGGTGCCGTTAGGCGAAGCTGTCTTCCTTGGCCTCCGCAGCCGGCTTCCGTTTGATCAACGCCGACAGGTGCGCCTGCTGCTGGCGGAAGTGGCCGTGGGCGGTGAGGCCGAACTCGTAGGCTGACTCCGCGTGCTGGGTGAGGTCCACGCCGGTGACTTCGTGCTCGTGGGGGACCCGGAATCCGATGGTCTTGTGGATGGCGCGGCCGATGATCAGCGTGCCGAGTCCGGAAAGGGCGATGGTGACCAGCACGGCCATGGTCTGCGCGATGAGCTGCTGAGGGCCGCCACCGTAGAGAAGGCCGCCAGCCACACCGTCCTGGGGGAAGGCGATGAAGCCGAGCGATAGCGTGCCGATCACACCTGCGCCGAAGTGCACGCCCACTACGTCGAGGGAATCGTCGAAACCGAACTTGTACTTCAAGTCAACGAACACCGCGCAGGCAGCACCGGCCACCAAACCCAGGCCCAGAGCGGCCAGCGGGGTGATGTTGGCGCAGGATGGGGTGATCGCAACCAGGCCAGCCACCACACCGGACGCAGCACCCAGGGAGGTGGGGTGTCCGTGGCGAACCTTCTCCACCACGAGCCAGCTCAGCATGGCCGCTGCCGGAGTAACCAGGGTGTTGACCCAGATGAGGCCGGCCTGCTCCGCCGTTGCTGCGGCGCCGCCATTGAAACCGAACCAGCCGAACCACAGGATGGCCGCGCCGATCATGATGAAGGGGACGTTGTGTGGGCGGTGGTTGGGGTCCTTGGCGAATCCGTGGCGCTTTCCCACGATCAATGCGAGGACGAAAGCGGCAGTTCCGGAGCTCACCTCAACCACTGCGCCACCGGCGAAGTCGATGACTTGGCCGAAGATTTCCGTGAGGGCACCGCCGGCGCTCATCAGGCCACCGCCCCAGATCATGTACGCCAGCGGGCAGTAGACCACGGTGACCCAGATGGGGACGAACACTGCCCAGGCACCGAACTTGGCGCGGTCGGCGATGGCGCCGCTGATCAGGGCGACGGTGATGATGGCGAACGTTGCCGCGAAGCCTGCCTTGATGAGATCCGGTGAACCCATGAGGTCCTGGAGCCCGAAGTGCGCGAAGGGGTTGCCGAACAAGCCCAGGAATCCGTCACCGGTGGTCATCGAGTAGCCCCATAGGACCCAGACAACGCCCACGATGCCGGCTGAGATGAAGCTCATCATGATCATGTTGAGCGCAGCCTTGGCACGCGTCATGCCGCCGTAGAACAGGCCGAGGCCCGGGGTCATGAATAGCACCATTGCCGATGACAACATCAGCCAGACGTGTTGCGCAGAGATTTCCACCTGCGTTCCCTTCTGATCAAGTCTGTCCGAAACGGGGCCGTTGTTGCACGGCCCACACCAACCCCCCGATCAATATTCGGTGAGCTATGTTTCCGACTCAGAAGAGCCAAGTTGCAGCTAAGTTACAGAAATCCCTCGTTCGTGAAGATCACGTCACTGGCGTGTTTCGGGCATGTTAACGGCGCTTCTCGCGAGGGCCGGCCGGGTAGCCGCCCCGCCTGCTGGCGATGATGATACCCAGCGCTATCGCCGTAGGAACCGCCGCGGCCAGGGGCACCAGTTGAGCTCCCACCGTGGTGAGGGCGAACGCGCCATAGACAGCCCCGACCGCGATGCCCAGTTGGATGGTCACCACGGTGAGGCCGTTGGCGGCATCCTTGTGCTCACCTCCGGCACGGAGGATCGCCGCTTGGTTGTAGATTCCCACGGCGCCGAAGGCAATGCCCCAGAGGGTCATCAGGGCAAACGCGCCCACCCAGCTGCCGCCCAGCGCCGGCAGCAGGGCGAAAGCAAGGGTCAGGAGTCCGACGGCGGCAATCACCGAGGTGCGCGGGCGGGAGTCAGCGGTCATGCCGGCAATCCAGATGCCCACTAGGCTGGCGATTCCCACTACAGAGAGGGAGAGGCTGGTGGCTGATTCGGGCAATCCGGAAGCCAACAGGAACGGCGCCACGTAGGTGAACAGGGTGAAGTGGGCCAGGAGCAACAGCGGCCAGGCGATGGCCACGGCGATCACCCCCGGTTGTTTCATGGCCGCACGGAGGGACGGGGTCTTCTGGCTGGCGTGGTCGTGCGCGCCGGGCAGCAGCCAGAAAGCCAACACTGCCAAGAGCGCGCCGACGCCCGCGAGCACCATGAAGGAGGCGCGCCACGTCATCAGGGAGCCCATCAACGTGCCGATGGGTGCTCCCACGGCCAGCGCGATGCTGTTGCCGCTGAACACCACGGCCATGGCCTTGCCCACGGAGTGGGCCGGAACGATGCGTGCCACGTACGGTGCCATGCTGGACCACAGCATTCCGTGCGCGATCCCGCCAAGGAGCCTCGCCCCGATCGCCCAGCCCAGAGTGGGGCTCAAGGCCAGGAGGACGTTACTCAGGGCAAAGGCCAGCACAGTGGCGATCAAGAGCGTCTTGCGGGGAACCCTGCCGGCCAGGAAACGGGACAGCGGGAGGGCCGTGAAGACGATGATCGCTGCGTACACAGCAGTCAACGAACCGACGGCCGACTCATCGACTCCGAGGTCGCGGCTGATTTGCGGAAGCAGGCCGGACGGAAGAAGCTCGGTGGTAACTGCCGTGAAACCAGCGGCCGCCAGCACCAGGAGTCCGCCCCACGGGATCTTCTTCGGTTGCTGCCGTTCAGCAGGTGTCGCCTCCGGCGATGGTGTTCCGACGACCACAGGGTCCTGCTTCAAAGATTGCTCCTCAGGGATGAGTCATGCTGGGGGTGCTGTTTCATAGGGGGTAAGACAACGCTATGCAGCCACGGCGACGTGAGGGAGTCTCTGTCAGACACCCCCTTGCAGCAACACACTTTGTCACCCAGCCATTCCTCACGCAGACTGGGCCTGTGAAGCCCTTCCTCTTGCTGGCCACCCGCGCCGAAGACGCCGCAGCCGATGACGAGTACCAGGCCTACCTCCGGTACTGCGGCCTGAAGCCGGAAGAATTGGTTCGGATTCGGCTTGAATCTGGGCCTTTGCAGCCCCTTGACCTGTCCGACTACTCCGGTGTGATTGTCGGTGGCAGTCCCTTCACGTCCAGCGATCCTGTGGAGGAGAAGAGCGCCGCCCAGATCCGGGTTGAGACGGAACTCTCATCGCTGCTGGACCGGATCGTGGCGGAGGACTTCCCGTTCTTTGGTGCCTGCTACGGGGTGGGGACCCTGGGTGTGCATCAGGGCGCCGTCATTGATCGCCGCTTCGGGGAGCCGGTAGGAGCTACGGAGATCACACTGACCGTCGAGGGGGAGCGCGACCCCATGCTTCAAGGTGTCCCGCGCACTTTCGAAGCCTTCGTGGGACACAAGGAAGCGTGCAGCCAACTTCCCGAGCACGCAGTGCTGCTGGCCAGTTCTGAAGCCTGCCCGGTGCACATGTTCCGGATCAAGAACAACCTCTACGCAACGCAATTCCACCCCGAGCTGGACGCCGACGGCCTCATCACCCGGATCACCATCTACAAGGACTCCGGCTACTTTCCCTCGCACACCGCGGACGAACTCATCGAATCGGCACGCCAATCATCGGTGACGGAGCCGATGCGCGTGCTCAGGAACTTCACGGAGCGCTACGCCCGCTAACGTCGGCCGTTGTGAGGCCCGCTTTGCGCGCCAAGCGCGGGGAATGCCACGCAAAGCGGGCCCCGCAACGCCAGCGCACGACGGCGGCAGGTCGCCGTCGTACGTATTGTCACCTGGTGCGACGATCCCCAGGGCCTGCCTACCGCCCCGTGAGCCTCGGAACCGCGGGTACCGTGGCAACAGGTGCCGGTGGCGGCGGGGGAGCGGGTGCCGCGAAAGGCCCGCTCGGATACAGTGCCGTGGCTTCCATCATGTAATTGGCCCACTGCGGGCCGGCGATCATGTAGCCATCCAGTGACTTGTAGAACTTGCCGTTGATGGTGACGTTCTGTCCCGCCCGCTGCTGTCCCGCCGTCGTGTCTCCGAAGAACGAGGCGGTGGCGAGGGCGGTGGTGTAGCCGGCCACCCACGTAGCGCCGTTGTTGTTGGAGGTACCGGTCTTGGCCGCAACAGGGACCCGGGTGTGGACCTTGGGTTCGATCCACACGCCGGAGCCAACCTTCATGACGTCCTGCAGGACGGCGTTCACACCGCGTGCCACGGCCGGCTTTACCGCTTCCCGGCACTCCGGTGTTTGGGTCTGGTACTCCCTGCCCTGGGAATCGCTGATTCCCGTAATGGCGATGGGCTTGCAGTAGGTGCCGTCGTTGGCGAAGGTGGCGTAGGCGCTCGCGAGCACCAGCGGAGCCACGCCGATGGAGCCAAGGAGGTTGCCGATCTGGTGCATGTTGACCGGTGCGTTGTCCAAACCGCTGTGCAGTCCCACGGTGTCCACCATCCGCTGGATTCCACAGAAGTCCAGTTGAGCGGCAGTGGCAAAGGTGGCCGTATTGATGGAGTTGTAGAGGCCGTAATTGATGGGCATGGGGCGGTAGTAGCCGACGTCGTTGTTTTGCAGGTCATCGTCGGCACCAAGGTTCTGCGCCTTCTGTGCCGAGCTGTAACCACCCAGCACCCTGCCGCAGCTGGAACGCCACGGGAAACCCACGGGGTAGACCCTGCGGGATGCGTCAACCACGGCGGTGGGGTTCTTGCCTTCGTTGAGCCACTCGGCGTAGATGAAGGGTTTCATGGTGGAACCGGGCTGGAAGCCGCCTGCGCCATTGAGGTCGTAACCGTTCTCATCCTTGGCATCCACGTTGAAGTTCAGCTGGGTATCGTATTTTCCGTCCTGCGGCACGAACACCGTGTTTTGGGCCATGGCCAGGATCTTGCCGGTGCCGGGCTGCACCGTGGTCAACGCAGCGCCCCATTTATCCGGGTTGGCACCGGCGGAAGAGTCCACTTGCTGCTGGGCGACGGCCTGGAGCCTGCTGTCCAGCGTGGTGGTGATGGTGAGGCCGCCACGATAGAGGAGCCGCTCACGTTCCTGCACCGTTGAACCGTAGGCCTCGTTATTGAGGATGAGATGCGAAACGTAGTCACAGAAGTAGGTAGCAATCGACGCCCCTGCGCAGCCTTGCAGGGAAGGGGTGATGTTAAGTTCGATGGGCGTTGCCGCTGCGACCCCGTGGTCCACCGCGGTGATCTTGCCCTGCTCCAGCATCCGGTCCAACACCAGGTTGCGGCGAATGAGCGCAGCCTCCGGGGCGGCTGTTGGATCATAGATGCTGGGGCCATTAACCAGGCCTGCCAGGAGCGCAGCCTGCGGCAATGTCAGTTCCTTCGCTGACGTACTGAAGAAGTACCGTGACGCGGCCTCGATGCCATAAGCGTTCCGGTTGAAGAACACGATGTTCAAATACCCCTCGAGGATTTGTTCCTTGGTGAAGCGCTTCTCCAACTCCAGGGCCAGCTTGATTTCGCGGAGCTTATCGCCCATGGTCTTCTCGCCGCTGAGGACTACATCCTCTGGGCGGCCCTCGGACAGGCGCGACTCGTTGAGCACGTTGGTGACGTACTGCTGGGTCAGCGTGGAGGCGCCTTGCCGGGTCCCTTTGGTCAGGTTGGAACTCAGCGCCCGCATGATGCCCTGTGCATCAACGCCGGGATGCTCGTAGAAACGGCTGTCTTCCATGGCCACGATCGCTTCCCGGATGAATGGCGACATTTCCTCCAAGGGAACCTTCACCCGGTTCTCGGCGAAGAAGGTTGCAATGTGTTGCCCGTCTGCAGTGACCACCGTGCTGGACAGGGAAGGGGAATCGACGTCGAGTTGGCTGGGCAGGCTTTGGTAAAACCCGATGGACCCGCCCACCGTGGTGCTGGTGAAAGCGACCACGGGCACCACGAAGCCGGAGATCAGCACACCGCAGAGAATGCTCACGAAGAAGAACACGAAGACCCTCAAGAGGACCTTGCCCAGACCTAGCTTTGGACCCTTGTTCCGCGCCATTTTCGTTGCCATTCCGTTGGGATGCAGGCTGAAAAGTAGCTACAGAATACGTCCGGGAGTGCCGTCGATCCATGGGTTGGGAGCCCAATTATGGTCCCAAATAGGACTCAATCCAGCGGCAGCGTGACCCTCACACTGGTGCCCCGCCCAACTTCTGAGTCGATGTCCACTGTCCCGCCGGCGTCGTGCACTGCGATGGACATCATCAGCAGTCCGAAGCCGTGCCGGCGTCCACTGGGGGCGGCATGGATTTCGAATCCGTTGCCATCATCCGTGATGGTGAGCTGGATGCCGTGGTAGACGGCGTTGAGCCGGACGGTGAGTTCGCTGGCCTCGGCATAATTGAGGGTGTTGCTGAAGGCTTCCTGCGCCACGTGATAGAGCAGTGCGGCGGCCGATGACGAGATCTCGATGCCGTGGTGCGGAGTGTGCCAGTGCACGGTCACGCCTGCCCGTCGCAACGGGGCTGCCAGCCTGTCGATGCATCCGGCGACGCCCAGCGCGTAGAAATCCACGGGGTGCTGATCCTGGATGATGCCCTTCACGGACACCACCTCGCTTAATGCTGCTGACTGGTCCATCTGGTCCCCCACATCGTTGTGTTCCATACCGGAAATTCGTTGCCGAAACCCCGAGGTATTGGTGTTCCGACTGCTTCCAGCGTGGCGCCGCAACATCAAGGAACCTTTTCGATTTGCTCAAGTTCGCATCAAGTTTGCGGGTGAGGCTTGCGGCATGGACGCGCCTCGTGCAGTGACGCCCGACGGCGGCCCTTGCGGACCGCCGTCGGGTTGTGACTGGCGTGTGGTCAGCTGTCCTTCGCCAGCAAGGTGAGCAACAGCCGGCAGGCGCTGGGCACCGGTTGGATGATGGCGACGGAGGTGGACTCGGCAAGTCGCCGGGCGGTGGCACTGAGCGGGCCACCGGCGATGATCACCGCGTCCGCACCATCCTTCTCCGATGCCGCAGACACAGCATGGGCCAGTTCCCGGTACTGCCTTTCGGGATCGGCCGCCAGGACCAGGGGCTCGGACTCCGTCAAGCGAACACCGGCAAAGGACTCTTGGAACCCGTGGGCTGCCACCAGTTTGCCCAGTGCCTCCACCAGCAACGGTGTGCTCGTTGCCATGGCGAAACGGCGAAGGTGCCCGTCGGGGTGGTGGGCGGCGGCATGGAGGGAACCCTGCCCGATCCCGACCACGGGAATCTCCAGCTCCCGGTCCAGTTGCTCACGCCCGGGATCGCCGATTGCCGCCACAATCACTGCGGCGACCCTGCCGCCGTCGGGTCCTGAAAGGTAGCCGTGGGCTGCTTCCCTGACGTGTTCCGCGGACTCGGCCAGACTCTCCGGGTCCACGATCATGGAGGGTCCGGCGGCTGCGGTGATTCCGGTGACCCGGATGCCGTGTGACGCGAGAGTCTCCGCGGCGAGGTCCACCATCATGGCGGTGGTGTTGCTGTTGGTGTTCGGATTGATCAGCAGGACTGTTTTGTCCCTCGGCGCGTGACTGTCAGTGCCCATAGATGGCAGCCTCCTCGTCCTCGTTCGGTTCGGCGTCTTCTTCCAAGGGCTTGCCGAAGGTTTCCGGTGGGAACTGGACCACGACCGCCAGGACAATGAACAAGACTGCCAGTGTGGTGAACATCCCCGGCAGTCCGGCCGAATCGAAGACAGCCCCTGAAATGAGCGGGAACAAGCCGCCGGAAAGGGAACCCGCGGCCAGGATGATGGACGTTCCGAACCCGCGGGTGCGGGTGGGGTAGAGCTCCGGAGCGAACAGCCAAATAGTGGTGTTAAGGATGATCACGGAGAAGTTGAAGAGCACCCCGAAGATCACAATGAGCACGATGTCGCTGGCCAGGAAAGCCATGGACAGGCCGGACAGGCAGCCCAGGATCGCAGCCGATGTCAGGACCTTTTTCCGAGGCAGCCGGCTGGCGAGGTATGCGGCAGTGCAGGCGCCCAGCAAGGAACCTGATTGCATGATCAGCGTGAACCACAAGCTGGTGTTCACGGCGTAACCCCGGGACACCAGGATGGTTGGCATGAGCGTCAGCATGGAGATCTGGGCGGCGTAGGACATGCAGACGGCGATGCACAGCAGGACCGTGCGCTTGAGGAGCTTGCCGCGGAGTGCGTCCTTCCAATGGCCGGACGTCTTCACCACCACGGGGTCGGGGACTGCGGTGATATAGGTTTCGGGATCGGTGACGGGGCCGGAGAGCTTGTTGCGTGCCAGCCGGGTGATGACCAGGTTCGCTTCGTCGATCTTTCCTTGCGAGGCCAGGAAGCGGGGCGTTTCCGGAACGTAGCGACGGAAGAACATCACCAGCAGTGCGGGGATGAACAGAAGGCCGAACACCCAGCGCCACTTGTCCGGGCCGTCGAAGAGGGTGAAGACGAGGATGCCGAAGGCCGGTGCCAGCATGTTGCCCAAGCCGGCAGCGGTGACGTTGATCAGGCCAACCGCCGTGCCACGGTGTTTGGCAGCGAAGAACTCCGCCATCATGATCACGGCTACCGCGATTTCGCCGCCCAATCCGAAGCCGACGATGAAGCGTCCCACCGCCAGGATGGGATAGTTGGGGGCCACCGCGCAGAGCAACGAGCCTCCGGCGAAGATGATGAGGTTGATGACCAGCATGTGGCGCCGGCCGTATTTGTCGACGATCAGGCCCGTCGCCAGCCGTCCGAGTGCGGTTGCCGTAAACGTCATTGTGTTCAGCAAGCCGATTTCGGTGGCGCCCAATCCCCAGGACTGGCGAAGGATGGGGCCGGTGATGCCTACGGCATTTTGTTCAAGGGCGTCGAAGAAGACACCCAGCAGGATCATGAAGACGATCTGGCGGTGCGCGCCGGTCACCCCGATTCGCTGATACGCGCCTTCGATTTGTTGTGCCAGGGATCCGGTCCGCGGTGTTGCAGCCTCCTGGGCATGGTCTTTTTCCACAGTGCGCTCCTTACTGAGCTCTGAAGGGGTTCCGTCATACGGAATGCGAATATCGCATGAGGGAATGTGATGGAGATTACACTTTGGGATACCAGAAGGCCATAGCTGCCGTGTAAACAGAATGTGACCGGATCCTCAGCGGTGGCTTTGATGTGGTGGACTATTGACCCCCATTGGATGACCCACACAGCAAATTCATCCAAAAAGGGTTGATTTAGGGCCCTTCAGTGGTCGAAAGAGAGCAGTAAGGCTCACTCCTGACGCTACTCAGGCTCACCAAGGGGCGGTCCTGATCCGAGGGCCGATCGCAGCGTAGTATGCCATCGCGAACCAGCGGCCCGAACCAGTGGCCCGAACCAGTGCGTCCCGTTTCTGCTGGATCATTCGCTTGTTCCCTCTGAAGATCCCCGGATTACCGGGGACAGCGTCGGGGCGATGACGAATGATCCAGCAGAACTGCACCTGCCACGAATCTCAGCGGCGGCCGGGACCTTGCGCCTGGGGGTACTGGCCCGCGGTCACGGTGCCCTGTTCCTCTGCGCCGTCGATGGAGCCCGTGGTCACTCCGGCTTTCGCCTCGGAGCTGCCGCCCGTGTACACCGTGTACGTGGCACCGTCGGTGATCGCGGAAGAGGAGAACACCAGGGATGCGATGGTCTTGGTGGTCACGAACGTCGCCACCACGGCTCCCGACGAGTCCACAATGTGCACGGGAGTACCTGCGGCAACGGAAGAATCGAAGGTCAACTGAACGCCGGACTGCCTGGACGACGTTCCCGGGGTAACGGCCATTCCGGCGCTTCCCGCAGCAGCCACGGTGCCGCCGGTGACCGTCAGTTCACCGTTCACATCCAGTGCGCCGTTGCCGTCGTTGGTGGGCCCGTTAACCACCACCGTTCCACCGGAGATAGTGGCATTTCCGTTGGAGTCCAAGCCATCGCCCTGCGCATCGATGGTGAGAGTTCCGCCCGACACCTCAACGGTGTAGTCGCCAACGGTCTCGCCGCCGCCCATACCTCCTCCGCCCATACCGCCGCCGCCCATGCCAGCGCCGGTGTCAGTACTGGTCGACGACCCGCCGGATGCGTTCACGCCGTCGTCGTTGGAAGTGACCGCCACGTCACCGCCGGAGATCACGATGTGCTGCGCTTCCAGCCCCTCTTCGGACTCGGCCACGGTGACCGTTCCGCCGGTGACGGTCAGCGTGTTGAACGCTTTGACGCCGTCGTCGCCGGCGTTGACAGTGAGGGCGCCGCCGCTGACCATGAGCCAGCCTCGGCCCTCGTCCGTTTCATTGTCGGCCTTCACACCGTCACCGCCAGCGGTCACCTGGTAGGCGCCGTCCAGGAGCACCGTGTAGTCCTTGCCGCGGATGCCGTCGTCCACTGCATCCACCGTGACCTTGCCCGATGCCAGCACTAGGCCGTCCTTGGAAACGATGCCGTCGTTGAACTTCCCGTTGACGGCAAGGGAGCCCGTGCCAGCGATGGTCAGGTCGGCCATGGAATAGAGGGCTGCGTTGGGTGCGTCCTCACCTTGGTCCGAGTGCGCGGTGGCGTCGGTCAGCGTGTTGGTGCTGCCATCCTCCAGGTACACGATCGCTTCGTCGGCGCCCTGCACCACGAACGGCGAGCCCGTGGAGTTGCCCAGTTCCACCCCATCCAGGACGATGCGCACGGTGTCCGAATCTCCGGCGGCTACCACGATTTGGCCGTCGCTGAGCGAACCGCTGAGACGGTAGGTGCCGGCCGCGCTGATGGTGACGGTGTTTCCGTCAACCGCCACACCTGTGGAGGACGACGACGTCACTCTACTGCCGCCGTCGGACAGGCTGATTGCCACTTCAGCAGCGGTGTCCCAGCTGAGGTCGTCGCTGTCGTAGTGGGTGTCGTCCTCGATGGTGGCGGCCGTGACGGCTTGCTGCGTAGTTGTGGTGGACGTGCCCGTAGCGCCCGTTGACGTAGAGCTGGTGGCGGCGGTGGAGCAGCCGGCCAAGGAGATGGCCAGGGCGACGGCGGCAACGGACAGGGCTGTGCGGAAGGAGCGCATGGTGATTCCTTAGCTTTGGGGGAGTTGGTTGACGGGGCGCAGGGGCATGCGGCGCCGAAGTGTTTGGTTCCAGCGGTTGGCCGGCAGTTCGGGATGGAGTGCGGCCATGCCGGTGGCGAACTTGGAGATGCGGCACGGCCGGACGCCGTTGGCCCAGAGGTGCCGGTCCAGTGGGCCGGGAGCAGAGCCGGATTTGGTCTCCACCACCACCGCGTCATCAAGGACCCAGGGCTGGCCGTCCCGGCGTTGCCAGGTGACTTCCGAATCGATGGTGGCCCGGCTTCCCGATTCGGGAAGGTACAGGGTGGTGCGGTCGTAGCGCGTGGACAGGACGGGCTCCAGCGGACCGAACGGCACTTCGCCGATCGCTGCGCAGAGGGTCTCATTGACGTAGGCCAGCCCTTCGTCCGTCAGCCGGTCGCGGTCGCACAGTTCATACGGGATGCGTTCCTTGACGGTGGCTTCGCGGGCGCCTTCGGTCTTGACCTCCAGGAAGCTCACTGCGCTGTCCACGTAGGTTCGTGTGCGGATCTTGAAGCGTCGGCGCCGGCCATGGGCTGCCAGCATGTAGCTGTCCAAGTCGGGGGTATCGAAGTACACGGAGTCGTACGCGAAGGTGCGCGTGCCGTCCATGTCCAGGACGCGTGCCTCCGTGCTGAAAGTGGAGAGGACCCGCCGAGCCGTTGCCGAGGGAACCAGGTACTTGCGGTCAACCCGGGTCAGCAACGCGGCTTCGGTGGTGAGTTCTTCAAGCCCGACGGCGGGGAGCTGGCTCAGTTGCGGCATGATCGGTGGGGCGTCGGCGCGGTTCATGCGACACCGGCCGAGGTGGGCACGGACTGCTGCGGTGCCGGCTGGGATGGCAGTTCCTGTGGTGCCGGGGAGAGCGCGCCGGCCGGCTGGTTGAAGCCAAGCTGTGAGTGCCGTGGCTGTGACGGGTCCCGGTGGAAGGGCCGGACCGCATACCGGACATCCACGATCGTCTTGTCGTTGACCATATCCAGTTCCTGGATGGTTGCCGAGTGGACGGTACCGTTGAGGACTTCCTCAAGGCGGGCGTAGAGCTCGGGTTCGTTGTTGATGGCACGGTCCAGCACCACGGTCTGGTGACGGTAGGCCGGGAGGACCCTGGGATTGTCGCCCACGAACATCACCAACAGCACCAGGGCCAGGAGGGACAAGGTCAGCCACAGCGGTTCCACGCCGATGCCTGCGATGAGGCCGAGCGCCAGCGCTGAGAAGTAGTAGGCCACCTCATGCTGGGCGAGTTCCGTGGACCGGAGCCGGATGATGGAGAGAACGCCGAACAGGCCCAGTCCCAGTCCCACGCCCGCTGCCGAACCGGACAACGCCGTGGCCACCGCCAGGACTCCCACGTTCATGCCGAGGTAGGAAACCACCAGGTCGCGGCGCCGGTGCCGGCGGAGGTAGAGGGCCAGGGTCAGGACGGTGATGGCGGCCAGGTCTGCCGCTATGAGGATGATGGTGTTCATCAGTTGCTCCGGAATCTCTTGGGGGATTGGTCTCCACTTTTCCCGGTCGGGCTGTGCTGAAACTGTGCCGGGACCAAGGCTGGGATATGTGTTTCAGGGGCCTGCGGTGCCGCGGCACGGGCCTTGCGGACGAACAGGAATCGCTGCTGCACGGCATAGCTGATACCCAGCAACGTCACCTCGGTGACCACCTTGGCTACCACGTCCGGAACAGCGGCGGACGTCAGAGCCCACATCGCGCCGTAGTTGGCCGACAAGAGCACCATCACCAGCGCCACATAGCCCGTGGCAGCGGAGCGCAATGACGTGTCATTGCCATGTTCAAAGACCAGCCGGCGGTTGACCATGAAGTTCACTGAGGCGCTGACCACGCGGGCGCCCACCACCGCCAAGAGCAGCGAATCCGTGAAGGCGCTGAGGAGCAGGAACAGGACCGTGTCCACCATGAAGGCTGTTAATGACGAGCCCAGGAACTTCAGCAGCGGCGCATAGATCCGGACGGAATCGGCCACGGGACGGAAGTGCGATCCCGAGTTGTGGTCCAGGTAGACCGTGGCGATCTCCACGGTAGCGATGCCGTAGCCGGCTTGCTTCGCTTCGAGCAGCAGGTTCAACTCGTACTCGTAGCGTTGGCCCCGGACAGTCAGCAACCACGGAAGCATCTCCGCCGGGTAGCCTCGCAAACCCGTTTGGGTGTCCGTGACCCGTTGCCCGGTCGCCAGCCTGAACAGCGCACGCGTCACCGTATTGCCGAATTTGCTCCGGGCCGGGACGTTTCCCGTGAAGTTCCTGCACCCCAGCACCATGGCCGCGGTGACTCCACGGACCCGGTCGGCGACGGCCAGGATGTCCGCCACGCCGTGCTGCCCGTCGCTGTCGGCGCACACAACGTCATGGCCCGGGAACCGCTCGGTGATGAAGGCAAAGCCGCTCTTGAGGGCGTGGCCCTTGCCGCCGTTCACGGCGTAACTGAGCACATGGCACCCAAAGCGGGTGGCGGCGTCGAACGTGTCCTGGTACTCCGGGCCGGAACCGTCGTCCACCACCACGATGGTGACCCACGGGTCGGCTTCCCGGAGGGTGCGGACAAGGGTTATGAGCTGGTGGTCCGGCTCGTAAGCCGGTATCAGGATGATCATGACTGGGCGATGTAGAGGATGTCCGAGGTGCCGCGCTCTTTGTTGTCGCCGAGCGGATTGTTCACCAGGGACCCGTTGAAGTACATGGTGGAAGAACCGCCGCCATCGATGTTGTAGGCGGTGGTGGCGCCAAGGTCCTTCATGATCTGGGCCAGGTCCGTCATGGTGATGCCGGCGCTATAGCCGGGGCTGCGGCCATCCACCACCACGAACACCAGATGGTTCCGGTCGATGACGCCCACGGCCGTGCGGGGCTGTTCGCCCTGGATGGAGTGGTTGCCGAAGTTCGTATCTACCTCAACGTCCTCGATGCCCGACGCGACCTCGCCGCTGTCCAGCAATGAAGGCCCGAACGAGAGCGTATTCCACACACCGTCGGCGATCAGCTGGTCAGCAGTGGTGGTGGTTTCGTCGTAGACCTTGACAGTGCCGTCCTTGTAGAAGGCCAGGCCCTGCCGGGCGCCCTCGTCCCGGTACACCACACCGTTGCGGATCACGATGCCCGTGTCACGGAATCCGTAGTAGTCGCCGTTGATGGCGAAGATCGCGTTGTGGTCCTCGGCGATGGCGGAGGTGGTCTCCGTGATGTTCTCGCCGTACGTGTCCTCCGCGAACGCCGACTTCAGCGTGGTGGCGTCATCAAGCAAGACGTCGGCAACGTAATAGGTGACGGTGTCGTCGCCGCTGCCGGTTGTCACTGTGGAGACTGTGATGCCGGTTTCGCCCGAGGTGTACGAGGTATCGGTGACGACGGCACTGGCCGACGTGTCAGCGGAAGTCTCATCCGACGTCGTGGTTGTTTCGGCCTGGCTGGCCTCGTATTCCGAGACGTTGGTGATTTCTGCGTGCGGTATGACAAAGCGGTCCAAGGCCCAAGCGGCGGCACCACCGGCAGAGAGAGTGACCGCCAGAACGGCGGAGATCACGGCGCGCCGGGTCCGGCCGCCCTTACGGTGTTCAGTCTGTGGAGGAGTCATGCCTCATTTCTACGGAGCGAGGCTACGCCGGAGGTTTGCTCCACTTATGCGGGGGCTGTGAAGGTAGGGGCGACGGAAGGTTCAGTAGTGGCGGCGGTCGGCCTCCCGGGCTGCCTCTTCGATGCGATACCGGTGGGCTGCCCATTCTTCGGAGTTGCGGGCCGGAATGTTGGGATCGCCTGGTCGCTGCCCAGCCGTTCCGTCAATGAGTTCGCGGATGATGTCTGCGTGGCCTGCGTGCCGGGCTGTCTCGACGCACATGTGCACCAGGATCTGGTGGAGCGTCACGTTCTTCTTCTCCTCGGACCACCACGGCACTACGCCCGGTGCATCTAACGGGAGGGACTCGATGGTCTCATCGCTGTGCTTGGCGGAGAAGTGGTGCAGCTCCAGGATTTGCTCACGCGTCTCGGTTACCGGCACCCACATATCCGAATCCGGCTCCGCGTCCTCGGCCAGCCATGGCAGGTCGCGCCCGCTTGGCCGCCCAAAAGTCACGCCGAAGTAGTCCAGTTCCACGCTGGCAACGTGCTTCACAAGGCCCAGCAGGTTGGTTCCCGTGGGGGTCAATGGCCGGCGCGAATCGTACTCGCCAAGGCCGTCCAGTTTTCCGAGCAGGTCCGCCCTGCGGAGCCGCAAATAACCGAGCAACATCGCTTTGTCATCCATGGTGAGCACTCTACCGAAGGGGTCCTGCAACGACTTCGCCGCGAACCCGGGGCAGTCCGCGACAGTCGGGACGAAGCTCTTTTCATCAGTACCATTCTGGTACCATCGATGCATGGCCATGAACCTGCGCGTACCTGAAGACCTCGATCGACGGCTGGAGAAGTTGGCCGCAGAGGAACACACATCCAAGTCCGCGCTCCTGCTACAGGGGGCAGAGCTGGTTCTGCAGCGCCATGCGCGCCGACGCGAAATCAGCGAGGGCCTTGATTTCGTCATGAGTCATGATGCTGAGCTCCTGACGCGCCTTGAAGACGCGTGACAGCATACCTGGACATCGAGGATGCCCTTCAAGTCGTTGATCGGTACGGCTTCCATATCCGCGATGTCGGCCTGCTCGCCTCGGCTTTGGCCAGGCCGGCTACAACCGTCTTGGGCGCAGATGCCTATCCCGATCTTGCACTGAAGGCGGCTGCGCTGTTGGAGTCCGTCGCCCGGTTCCACCCACTCATTGATGGCAACAAGCGAACCGCATGGACACTCATGGTGCTGCTGCTTTGGGTCAACGGATATAAGCATGACTTCACCACAGATAAGGGCTTCAAGCTTGTGGTCGGTGTCGCCAGCGGCACCATCGAACTGCGGGATTCTGCCGCCGAAATCTCCCAACACCTGGTGCCACGTTAGTCGTACCGGGAATCAGCCGCCCGTACAGTCTCCCAAGCGACGCTCCCTAGGCAAAGCAGTGCAGAAAGCCCAACTGTTCGCCGCAGCCGGGGCCCGGGAGGTCGCGATGGCGGTCCCGCACGTTTTCGGCGACGTGGACGTGACAAGGTACTGCTTTATTCCTCTCTTCGGCATCGCGTTGACTTCAACCCAAGCCAGTGGCGGACCCGGCGAAGGACGTCGGACCCCGTCCCGCCACGAGTGTTAGGAGCAACTCCTTGTCACTTCAATTCCCCCGCAGGACCCTGCTCCAGGGTGCCGGCGCACTATCCCTGGCGGCAGTGGTCAGCTCGATGTTCGCACAGAACGCCTGGGCCGAGGCAGAACCGGGCGCAGCGGAGTTCGCAGCGCTGCGAAACCGTTGGGTGGACCAGATCACGGGCCGCAACGTCATCCAGGCCGGCGACCCCGACTTCGCCAAAGCCATCACCGCACTGAACAACAAAGCCGCAGACTCTCTGGCCAAGCTCAACACGTCGTCTGGCCGAACCTCGGTGTTCACGGACCTGTCCTTGGCCAAGGACGCAGAAATGGTCACCACCTACACCCGCCTGTCCCAACTGGCCACGGCCTGGGCCACCCCCACAGCGGCCGTGTTCGGGGACGCCGCGGTCCTTGCCGCCATCAAGGACGGCCTGGCCGATGCCAACTCCCTTTGCTACAACGACAGGAAGGAAGAGGTAGGAAACTGGTGGTCCTGGGAGATCGGCGTACCCCGGGCACTCGCCGACGCCATGGTGCTCCTGCACGCGGAATTGTCCGCAGCGGAGCGCACTGCCTACTGCGCGGCCATCGACCATTTTGTGCCCGACCCGTGGCTGCAGTTCCCGCCCAAGCGCGGCAAGATCACCTCCGTTGGCGCCAACCGCGTGGACCTGTGCCAGGGCATCATCGTCCGTTCCCTGGCCGGAGAAGACCCGGCCAAACTCAACCATGCAGTGGCCGGACTCAGCCAAGTGTGGCAGTACGTCACCAGCGGAGACGGAATCTTCCGCGATGGCTCGTTCATCCAACACAGCACTACCCCGTACACGGGCTCCTACGGAGTTGTCCTGCTCACCGGGCTGTCCAAGTTGTTCTCCTTGCTGGGAGGTACGGCGTTCGAAGTCTCCGACCCAACGCGCAGCATCTTTTTCGACGCCGTGGAGGGCTCGTTTGCGCCCGTCATGATCAACGGGGCCATGGCCGATGCCGTCCGAGGCAGGAGCATCAGCCGTGAGGCCAACACCGGCTATGACCTGGGGGCGTCGGCGATCGAGGCCATCCTGCTCCTGGCACGGGCCATGGATCCAGCGACGGCGGCCCGATGGCGGGGTTTGTGCGCGGGCTGGATTGCGCGCAATATCTATCGACCGATCCTCAACAGTGCGAGTGTGCCCAGGACGGCACTGGTCAAAGAACTCCAGGCCTCTGGTGTTGCCCCCGTGGCAGAAGCTACCGGCCACAAGCTTTTCCCTGCGATGGACCGCACCATGCACCGCGGACCGGGCTGGGCATTGTCGCTCTCCCTGTCCAGTAACCGCATTGCCTGGTACGAATGCGGCAACGGCGAGAACAACCGCGGCTATCACACCGGCTCCGGAATGACCTACTTCTACACGTCCGACCTCGGCCAGTACGACGACGCGTTCTGGGCCACGGCCAACTACAACCGCCTCCCCGGCATCACGGTGGACACCACTCCCTTGCCGGACAAGGTGGAGGGGGAGTGGGGCGCTGCCGTTCCCGCGAATGAGTGGAGCGGAGCCACCGCGCTGGGTGAGGTGGCCGCCGTCGGACAGCATCTGGTGGGGCCGGGCCGCTCGGGCCTAACCGCCCGGAAGTCCTGGTTTGTCAGCGGCGACGTCACCGTTTGCCTCGGCGCGGACATCAGCACTGCTTCGGGCGCCAAGGTGGAAACCATCGTCGACCACCGCAATCTCCACCAAGGCAGCAATACACTCACGACGGCGGCGGGCACCATCGCGGGAACGGCAGGCAACGTTGAGGTGCTGGGCGATGGGCGCTGGGTTCATCTGGAGGGATTCGGCGGGTACGCGATGCTCGATGATTCCCCGCTCCACGTGCTGCGGGAAACCCGGTCAGGCAGCTGGTCCGGGGTGAACATCAACGGCAGCGCCACGGTCCAGCAGCGCAACTTTGCCACCCTCTATGTGGACCACGGGGCCGGGCCTGTCACCGGCAGTTATGCGTACATGGTGGCGCCGGGGGCATCGGTGGACCTGACCCGGAAGCTGTTGCAGGGAAACAAGTACAGCGTGATCCGCAACGATGCTACGGCACAGTCCGTGGAGTTCAAGACCGCGAAGACCACGGCCGCAACGTTCTGGAAGCCCGGAATGGCGGGGGATCTTGGCGCATCGGGTCCTGCCTGCGTGGTGTTCTCCAGGCACGGGAATGAGCTGAGCCTGGCCGTCAGTGAGCCGACGCAGAAGGCTGCCGGCCTCACGCTGACCTTGCCGGAGGGAACGTGGTCCAGCGTCCTGGAAGGTGCCGGCACCCTGGGGACGGACGCCGACGGGCGGAGCACCCTGACGATCGATACCGCCGGGCTTAGCGGCCAGACAAAGCTCATCAAGCTCCGCCGCTAGAGCCTCGTTGTGGGGCCCGCTCTGCGCGCCATTTAGCCCCCGAAGGCCGCAGAGCGGGCCTCACAACGCTTCGCCCCGCAGGAGTCACGGACAACAATGCGTGGCCGCAACCGGATTTGGTACAACGGACATGCGTCACCTTCGGTCAGCCGACGCAGCAGGACATCGGCGGCCATGACGCCCAGCCTGTGCTTGGCGGGCGAAACCGCCGTGAGCGGTATCCGGGCGAGGTCAGCCATTTCGTCGTCATAGGAGACGAGGGCGAGGTCCTCGGGAACCCGAACCCCGTGCCTGGACGCGGCGCCTTCCAGCAGAGCGGCTTCCCGGTCTCCGAAGACCAACGCCGCCGTGGCACCACTGCCAGCCAGCAGCCCGAACATGTGCTCGGCCTGGTCGGCTTCCCACTCCGGCTTGGTTGCGCTGAACGCCATGCGCCCGTCGGTCTCCAACCCCAACGCCGTGATGGCAGCCGTATACCCTGCGATGACCGCAGCCTGCGTGGGATTGCTGCTGCGAGCGGCCTCGTTCGCGCGCGTGAGCAGCCCGATCTTTCGGTGACCCAGACGGTGGAGGTGCATGACGGCGTCGTACGCTCCGCCTTGGTGATCCGAGCAGACGTGTTCTGTGAGGTCGCCCGGCCCCAAGTCGTCCAGGCTCCGCTCCAGGAGGACAACCGGCACGGGAAGTGCCATGAGTTCGGCGACGCGCTGCTGGGGGTTTTCCAGACCCGTCAGCGTTGGCACCAGGATGAGGCCGTCCACTCCGGCATCCAGGAGGAATTGGATGCTGGCATTCTCGCGGGTGAAGTCGTAGTGGTACGTGGACAGTTGCAGGCTCGCGCCCCGGGCGGAGAGGTGTTCCTCGATCCCCTGGAGGACGCGCGGGTAGTACAGCTGCGTGTCCGGGAGCAGGACGCCGATGACGAACCTCGAGCGTTTCTGCGTGCGCTGGGGTGCAGCGACGAAGCTGCCGGCGCCCTGCCGCCTAACCACCAGCCCTTTGCCTACAAGGTCCTCGAAGGCCCTCCGCACCGTGGTCAGGGAAAGGCCGGTCTCTGCCGCGAGTTGCTGCTCGGTGGGGAGCTTGGTCCCCACGGCCCACGTCCCGGCGATGATGTCCCTGCGGAGGTCGTCGCTCAAGTCCTGGAACTTCAAGTTGGCCTTGGCGGTGTCGCGAAGAGCCGCTCCGCCGGAGTCCGGTTCCTGTTTCCTCTTTGGCATGATCCATCTCCAGCTGTGGACAGACGATTTCTCTTATCATGCACCACGATTTAGAGAGTATTCAGGGAGTAATTGTCAGATCCCGGGAGTATTTTCACGCCAACCGGGAATGCTCATTGATTCCTTGCCTCGAGGCTCAGTAGCTATGGGAGGGTGTCCAACAAGAAGCCAAATATCCTTTTCATCCTCAGCGACGACCAAGGTGCCTGGGCGCTGGGTTGCGCCGGAAACACCGAGATCCACACGCCCCATCTGGACGGCCTCGCTGCCCGCGGCACGCGGCTGGAGAACTTCTTCTGCGTCTCACCCGTTTGCTCCCCGGCGCGCGCCAGCCTGATGACCGGGAACATACCCTCCCGCCACGGCGTCCACGATTACCTAGCGGGCGTCGAAACCGGACCCCGGGCCATCGACTACCTGCAGGGGCAGCGGCTGTTTACGGATCACCTCGCCGATGCCGGTTATCGCCTGGGCCTGTCCGGCAAATGGCACCTTGGCGCCAACGATGCTCCCCGGAAGGGCTTCAGCCACTGGTTCGCCCTGGAAGGAGGCGGCAGCCCGTATGACAGCTCGGTGATGTACAGGTTCGACGGCGGCACCAGCCACCGGGAACCGGTCACCGAATACTTGACGGACGCAATCACCGGCGACGCCTTGGACTTCATCACCGAAGCCTCGCAAGGGCCTGAACCCTTCTTCCTGGCCCTTAATTACACAGCTCCCCACAAGCCGTGGAAGGGGCAACATCCGCCGGAATTTGAGGAACTCTACAGCGACTGTGCGTTTTCCAGCTGTCCACAGGAAGCCATGCACCCGTGGACTCCCACCGTGGACGGTGTGCCGATCGGCGGCGAGGCGGACGTCCACGCTGCGCTGGTGGGATACTTTGCCGCCGTCAGTGCCATGGACGCCGGGATCGGGACGGTCCTCAGCCGACTGGAACAACTCGGCATCCAGGACAACACCTTGGTGGTCTTCAGCAGCGACAACGGCTTCAATTGCGGCCACCACGGCATTTGGGGGAAGGGCAACGGGACGTTCCCGCAAAACGTCTACGACTCCTCCGTCAAAGTGCCGGCGATCTTCGCGCTCCCGGGCAGGATCCGGCAGGGCTCGGTACTGACGGAACTGTTGTCCGCCTACGACCTGGCGGCCACCATCCTGGAGCTGGCGGGGGTAAACCACAGCCCCTTCGAAGACGGGCCAGGACGGTCTTTCGCGGAGCTTTTAGGCGGGCTGCCACCGGCGGCCGGGGACCGCGCCGTCGTGGTCTTTGACGAATACGGTCCGGTCCGGATGATCCGCAGCACCGACTGGAAGTACGTGCACCGGTATCCGCACGGTCCACATGAACTCTACGATCTTGTGGCCGACCCGGACGAGCGAGTCAACCTCGTGGACCAGCCGGCCCACTCGGCGCGGGTGTCCGCCATGCGTTCCCGGCTCCAAGAATGGTTCCAGCGCCACGGTGTCCCTGGCCTCGACGGGAGCTGGCTTCCCGTGGCGGGGGCAGGCCAGACTGCGTCCGTGCTTGATGATCCCCTGGGGGCATTCACCCCACCCAACTGGGATGGCACGGACGCAGCCGGTGGGTCTTCCTAGCCGACTTCGGTCAGGGTGCGTCCGGTGCTAATGTCTTCGCCGGCTTCCGCGAGCTGCACCGGCCTGCCGGTCTTGTCGGCCGCGTAGGACGCCAGGACTACCTCCACGATGTGGCGGGCGTGCTCAACACTGACTTTGGGCGCGCCGCCGTCGAGCACAGTGATGAAATCCTGCAATTGCAGGAAGAAACCCTCCTGGATGTCCTCGGGCCGCGGTTCCCATACCGTGCGTGTCACGCCGTCGCGCCGGACCAAGGTTCCATGGTGCGGGCTGCAGGACAGGGTGCCGAACTCACCCACGATGAGGATCTCGTCCAGGCGTTGGGCAGCGTCGGACACCACGGAGATGCTGACATGGACCCCGTTCTTGAGGGTCAGCGCAATGGCACCGTCGGTTTCCACGGGAACGCCGAAGCGTTTGAGGGTAGAGGCGCTCACGGATTCAACGGGTGCGCCACCGAACCAGATGGAGCGGTCAAGGCAATGGCCTCCGATGTTCATCAGTGCACCCCCGCCTGCCATGGCCTCGCTGAAGAACCAGTCCGGCCGGGTTCCCGGACGGTAGTCGGTGGTCCTGTAGTCGCGGATCATCAGGACCCGGCCGAGCTCGCCGCTGGCCAGCACGTCCTCGGCTGCCAGCTTCTCCGGGAGGAAATGCTGGATTTGCCCGATGACCAAGGACACCCCGGCCTCCCGGCACGCTTGAATCATGCGATCGCAGTCGGCCACTGTGGTGGCCATGGGCTTTTCCACGAGCACGTGCAATCCGTGGTCGGCTGCGGCCAGCACCATCTCCAGATGCAGGGCGTGCGGGGTATTGATGATGACGGCGTTCAAGCCGGCATCACGGTACATGGCCAGGTAGTCCCCGTAGACGGAAGCCCCCCATGGCGATGCGACCCTCTCTGCGGCTTCAGGCCGCAGGTCGCAGACGGCGGCCAACTCCACGTTGCTGATCCGCGCTGCGGATGCTGCATGGAAGTGTGCCACGGCGCCCGCGCCAATGATTCCAAGTCGTATCAATGTCCCTCTTTAGCTCGGAGCCGGAGCGCGGGCTCGTTCGATCGGAACGCCGCGCAGGTCTCCTCGATTGTTGGGCAGCCGGAAAAGAGGAATAAATGCCTAATTGGGTCCCACCGCACACGGGCTGCCTGGCAGGTGGAGAAACTTACAAAATACTCATTGAATCCTGCTTTCGGGGGCTGTGAGAGTCGTCTCACTGAACCGCATCCGGCTGGTTCCCCCTCACTCGAAAGGTGATTCCCATGGGCAAAACAGCCCGTCATCTTCGCCCGCTGGCCGCCCTGTTGGGTGCAGCGCTTGCCTTGTCCACCACTGCCTGCGGCGGAGCCACCGATGCCTCCTCGGCCGCCGAAGCCGTGGATATTTCCGGGTCCATTTCCGGCCAGACCATCAATTATTGGTCAATGTGGAAGGACGGTGAACCGCAGCAAAAGGTCATCGCCACTGCCATTGCAGACTTCGACAAAGAAACCGGCGCCAAAGTCAGCGTTCAATGGCAGGGACGCAGCAATACCGAAAAGCTCGTCCCCGCCCTGAACACGAACAACGTCCCGGACCTGGTGGACGGAACGCTCGCCAAGCTCGCTCCGGTGATCGGCGAAACCGGGCAGGCCAGCCCCCTGACGTCCGTCTACTCGTACGAGCTGGATGGGAAGACCGTCAGCTCAGTGATCCCGGAGAAGTTCACCAGCAACGGCGTCTTCAAGGGCGAAGACGGACAGCCCTGGATGGTGCCCTACAGCATCAGCTCGGACGGCATCTGGTTCGATGCCGCCAAACACCCGGAGCTCAAAGCCACGCCGCCCGCCACCTGGGATGAATTCATTGAGGTCCTGGACAAGCTGAAGGCCGGTGGAACAGCACCCATTGCCGCGGACGGTGACATCGCCGGCTATAACTCCACCTGGTTCGTTACCTCGCTGCTCCGACTCAAAGGCGCAGGCAGCTTCAAGGCCCTCGCCGAGGACAAGTCCGGCGCAGGATGGGACGACCCCGCCGTTCTTGAAGCAGCCCAAAAGGTGGAAACCCTGGTGAAGGGCGGATACCTCAACAGTGGCTACAACGCCAGCAAGTTCCCCGCCCAACAACAGCTCTGGGCGAACGGCGACGCTGCCCTGATCCTCAACGGCTCGTGGACGCCCACCGAAACCGGCTCGTACGCCGCACCCGGCTTCGAATATTCCTCCTTCCAGTTCCCGGCTATCGGCGACAAGCCGGCCAGCGCCCGCGTGGACTTCATCGGCTTCGCTGTTCCAGCAAAATCCAAGAACCAGGTTCCTGCCCAGCGACTCGCGGCGTACCTGCTGGGCGCCAAGTACCAGGACGCCCTCGGAACGGACGCCAAGGTGCTGCCGGTGAGGCAGGACGCACCGGTGGATCCCGCCGTCGCAAGCGTCAAAGCCGCCATCGACGCCGCTCCAGCCACGCACCTGCAGAACGACGGCGTGACGTTCCCCGGCTACACCGAGAAGGTCTTCTTCCCCAGGAGCGATGAACTGTTCCTTGGAAAGACCACAGCCTCGGAATTCGTGGCCAGGATGAAGGAAGCCCAGATCCAGTACTGGAAGGACAACGGCTGATGTCCGTCGGCCTGAAGGAACCCCGCGCCGGCAAAGTGGCACTGCATAATCCCGACTCCCGGAAACCGGTGACCAGGAAGGCCTCAGCTCAGGGCCGCCAACCCGGAAGCTCCATCGATGTGCAGCGCAAGAAGCTGCTGGTTCCCTTCGTGGGTCCGGCGTTCGTCCTGTACACGGTCCTGTTCATCGTTCCCGCCCTTGGTGCAGTGTGGATCAGCCTCCACAAATGGGCCGGATCCGGACCCATGAAATTCGTGGGTCTGGATAACTACGGCCGGATCTTCCGGGACCCGCTGTTCCTGTCGTCGTTCGGCAACACCCTGCTGCTGCTGTTCGTGGTGGGAGCCGCGATCTTCATTCTCGCTTTCGCCATGACGCTCGTCCTCCGGGACATGGCAGGGAAGAAGGTGGTCCGTAACGTCATCTTCTTCCCCCACCTCATCAACGCGCTCGTGTTCGGTGTCCTGGCCGGCTTCATCTTCAACCCCGGCGGGATGGTCAACAGCCTCCTTGCGCCCCTTGGGGTGACGGACCCGCCCAAGTGGCTGGCACAGGACAACATCTTCCCGCTCATCATGGTCACCCTGGTCTGCACCACCACCGGTTACTTCACCACCATCCTGATGGCCGGCGTCGACCGTATTCCGCCCTACTACTACGAGGACTGCGCCCTGGCAGGAGCAACCGCATTCCAGCGGTTGCGGTATGTCATTCTCCCGCTGACCTGGGATGTCTTCGGCACCTGTGCCGTGCTGTGGACCATCTCGTCGGTGAAGATCTTCGAGATCGTGTGGGTATTCGGCGGTAGCTCCGGGGCAGGGGTGCCGCCCACCCAAAGCTGGACGGCCGCCGTCTACACCTACGTCAACGCCTTCTCCGGACAGTCAACGCCTGCCTATGGAGCCGCAACGGCTTCCGCCGTGTTGTCGCTGGCGCTGATCTCCGTCCTGGTTGTCCTGCTGCGCCGCGCCATGCGTCGCGACGCCGTCGAGTTCTAAAGGAAATGACATGAGCGAATACAAATTGCTGGCTCCCGTGACCGCCCGCAGGCGGGGACGCCGCGGCGTCAGTCCCGCCCTGCGCGGGGAACGCAGCGTAGTCCGGGGCATCGGTGTGGGGTTGCTGTGGCTGGTGGTTGCAATCAGTATCGCGGCGCTGGTGTGGATGGTGGCGCAGGCCTTCCGGGATACGCGGGCCATTCTTGATGACCCTTGGGGAGTGCCGGCATCCTTGGACTTCGGCAACTTCGTTCGGGCTTGGACCGTGGGAGACTTCGCGGTGGCCACGTGGAACAGCCTTCTGACCACAGTGGTGTCGTCGGTCCTGACCGTCGCCATCGCCGCACCGTGCGCCTACTACCTGAGCCGGGTGGACAACAAGCTCACCCGTGGCCTGAGCCTCTACTTCATCCTGGGCCTCGGCATTCCCGCGCAGGTCATCCTGATTCCGCTGTTCGTGATGCTGAACAAGGTGTACCTCACGGACAGCATCATCGGATTGAACCTCGTCTACATTGGGGTTTCCATGCCGTTCACGGTCTTCCTGCTGACCGCCTTCTTCCGTTCCCTCCCTCTGGAAATGGAGGAAGCCGCAGCCCTGGACGGGACCACGGCCTTCGGAACGTTCTGGCGCATCACCCTGCCTTTGGCCAAGGGAGGCATCCTCACCGCCTTCATCCTCCAGGTCATCTCGCACTGGAACGAGACCCTTCTGGCTTTGACCCTGCTGCAATCCACTGAGAAGTACACGCTCCCGGTAGCGCTGATTTCGTTCGTCCAACAGCAGACCTACTCCGGCGCTGACTGGGGTGGACTGTTCGCCGGCTTGGTGATGGTGGTGTTGCCCATGCTGGTCATCTACGTGTGGCTGGGCCGGCGGCTTACCGAGGGACTCACGCTGGGTATGGGCAAATAGACCTTCGACGCCGGGGCTACCGCGGACTCTGGTCGATAACGCAGAAGCACGGGTTGCCGGCCATGTCTTGTCCTCGGAAGCGCGCCAATGCCACAGTGAACCATGGCCACCGAAGAGGACGTCAGGAGCATCTGCCTGGAGATGCCGGGTGTCAGCGAACGCTTGAGCTGGGGTCAACCCGCCTGGTTCGCCAAGACGCTCATGGCACGTATCTGGGAAGACGGGGTTGTCACGGTCAAGACCGATGAACGTGAAGCGCTCGCAGCCATGGAACCGGACACCTATTTCTGGACACCTCATCACGACCAATCCCCGAAGCTGCTCCTGATCCGGCTTGAGGGCATCGATGTGGACGAGCTCGACGAACTGCTGCAGGAGTCGTACAGGATCGCCGGCGGCCGGGCAGGTTAGACTCGGCCGCATGGGGGAACACAACGCACTTGGGGAACACCACTCACCGCAGCCTGCCCGGAAACTGGCGGTCGTCGTCGTGCCTTTGCTGGGCCTGGTTGCCGTGATCGTTGGGCTGATCGTGGCGTGGAACAACCAGAGCACGGACTTTGGCTTCTTTGCCTATGCGCCGCTGAGCGACACGGTCTTCGTGGGGGATAACGGCTCATTCGTGAGCAAAGGAACGCAACTGGGGCTGGCCGTGACGGGGGCCGGCCTGCTGGTCCTCGCGTTCTGCGCCGGGCTGGCCATCGGCCGCCGCCAAGTTCGCCGCTGACTTCGCCGCGGGAACGCGAAAACGCCGCAGAAACGCGAAATCGCCGGAGAGCTCCAGCGAACTGGCAGCTTTCCGGCGATTTCGGCGCAAGCAGACGACTAGGTGAGCTTCACCTGGCGGTTCATGTCCTTGTACAGCAGGTAGCGGAACTCGCCCGGTCCACCGGCGTAGCAAGCCTGCGGGCAGAACGCGCGCAGCCACATGAAGTCGCCGGCTTCCACCTCAACCCAATCGTTGTTGAGCAAGTACATGGCTTTGCCTTCAAGCACGTACAGGCCGTGCTCCATGACGTGGGTTTCCGGGAAGGGAATCACGCCGCCGGGCTGGAACGTGACGATGTTGACCTGCATGTCATGGGCGAGGTCGCTGGAGTCCGTGAAGCGGGTGGTCTTCCAGACGTCGTCCGTGTCCGGCATGGAGGTGGGCTCCACGTCCTTCTCGTTGGTGACGAAGGACTTGGCCTCGAAGCCTTCAAGGCGCTCGTAGGCCTTGCGGATCCAGTGGAAGGAGACGATGTCGTCCGAGACGTTCTCCAAGCCCCACTCAGCGCCAGCAGCCAGGTAGGCGTAGCCGCCCTCCTCGAGGTGGTGCAGTTCGCCGTCGAGCGTCAGGTTGACCTGGCCCTTGGTCACGAAGATGACGCCTTCGACGCCGGCCTCGAACTCGGCCTTGGGAGCCCCGCCGCCCGGTGCGATCTCGACGATCAGCTGGGAGAACGTGGTGGCAAAGCCGGAGATCGGCCGGGCGATGATCCACGAACGCGTGTTGGAGAAGCCCGGCAGGTTGCTGGTGACGATGTCCGTCATCACGCCCTTGGGGATCACCGTGTAAGCCTCGGTAACGATGGCCCGTTCGGTGGTCAGTTGGGTCTGCGGCGGCAGGCCGCCCTGCGGGTAGTAGTACTTGCCCATGCGAGATGCTCCTATCAGTGCGAAGTTGATTGCGCGAGCCGCGGGTGCGCCAGTGCGGTCAGCTGTGAAAGTTCGACGCCGGCAAGCGCCTTGACCTCGTCGGTCCCCACTGCGCCGCATTGGACGCCGCGGAGGACGAAGCCTGCGAGGGCACGGGCCGTGGCGGGCTCGTCCATGACGCCGCCTTCGGTGCGTTCCACGTAGTTGCGCAGGCGCAGTGCCGCGGCCGGAAGGCCTTCGCGGTAGAACGCATACGACGCCGAGAAGCGGCTGGGCAGCTGGGCGGCGTGAAGATCCCAGCCTTGGTAGTAGCCGTTCTCCAGGGAACGGCGGACCAGCCGGCCGTGCAGCTTCCAGGCATCTTCCACGGCGTCACCGACGGGGATGATGTTGGTGGAACCGTCGGAGAGGCGGATTCCCGTGCCGGCAACAGCGAGCTGCATGACTTCCTTGGCGAAGTCGGCCACGGGGTGCTCCATGGACTGGTATTCGGCGGAGATACCCAGCGAGGCGCTGTAGTCGTAAGTCCCGTAGTGCAGGGCGCTGATACGGCCCGGAACAACGTGGGGGAGCTGGGCTACCGGAGAGGTCCCGTCGGCACCGATGATGAGCTGCGGCGTTTCCACCTGCACCTCGAAGCGGAGCCGGCCTGCGGGCAGTCCGTGCACTTCTTCCAACCGCGACACTGCGAAGTCCATGGCCTGCACCTGTGCCACCGTGGTGACCTTGGGCAGCGTGAGGATCAGCCCGGCAGGGAGTTCCCCGGCCTGGGCCAGGGTGGAGACGAACAGGTCCAGGGTCTTCAGGCCGCGGGCACGCGTGGGTGCTTCGAAGCACTTGAAGCGGATGCCGATGAACGGCGGGGCCGTTCCGGCCGCAACTGCAGCGGCAACAGCGTTGGCGGCAGCAACGGCGTCGGCGTCTTCTGCCTCATCGCCGCGGTCGCCGTAGCCGTCTTCGAAGTCCAAACGGAGGTCCTCGATCGGCTCGGAAGCGAGCTTCGCTGCGACGCGCTCGGCAACAGCGGCGGCCAGGTGCGGTTCCTGGCCCAGCAGCTGGCCGAGTTTTTCGAGGCCACCGTGGGCTTCCGCCGTCGCGAGTGCCTGGGCGCCCCACTCAGCTGCGAGAGCCGGCGTGAAGCGGTCGGCCGGAATGTAGACGGTGTGGATAGGCTGGCGTGAGCCGTCGTCGCCGGGGTAGTTGCGGTCCAGCAACTGGTCCGTTGCCTCCAGCTGCGACTCAATGTGTGCCAGGTCTGATGCAGAGAATGAACCCATCTCAGCCCACCAGCTCATACGCGGGCGTGGTGAGGAAGTCCGTGTAATCGTCGGAGAGACAGATGTCCTCGATCAGCTTGGATGCCGGCTCGTAGTACTTGGTGAAGTTCTCGTCGCCGAACTCGATCCGCAGGCGCTCGGTTTCTTCGCCCAGGATGCGGGTGACCAGTTCGCGGGTCACGGTGTTGCCCGTGTCCGCGAGGACGGACTTGTTGCGGATCTGCTGCCACACCTGAGAACGGGAGATTTCCGCGGTCGCGGCATCTTCCATGAGGTTGTGGATGGCTACCGCGCCACTGCCCGAGATCCACACGCCCGTGTAGGCGACGGCGACGTACAGGTTCAGGCGCAGGCCGGCTTCGGTGACGTGGCCTTCTGCGGACGCGACGTCGATCAGCTGCTCAGCGGTGACGTTTACCTCGGGGCGCTGCTTGTCCAACTGATTCTTCTTACCGCCGTTGGCAGGGTCGCCCAGCACGGAGTCGAACACTTCGCGGCAGGTGGGGACGAGGTCCGGGTGGGCCACCCAGGAGCCGTCAAAGCCATCGTTCGCTTCGCGGGTCTTGTCGGCGCGGACCTTGTCGAAGGCAGCGGCAGTGACGTCGGGCTGCTTGCGGTTGGGGATGACGGCGGCCATGCCACCCATGGCGAAGGCGCCGCGCTTGTGGCAGGTCTTGACCAGGAGTTCGGTGTAGGCGCGCATGAACGGTGCCGTCATGGCAACGGTGGCGCGGTCCGGAAGGACGAACTCTTCGCCGGCATCACGGAAGTACTTGATGATGCTGAAGAGGTAGTCCCAGCGGCCGGCGTTCAGACCGCTGGCGTGATCGCGCAGTTCGTAGAGGATCTCGTCCATCTCGAACGCGGCCGGGATGGTCTCGATCAGCACGGTGGCGCGGACGCTGCCCTGCGGGATGCCGAGGAAGTCCTGGGCGAACACGAAGACGTCGTTCCAGAGGCGTGCCTCCAGGTGGCTCTCCATCTTGGGCAGGTAGTAGTACGGGCCGTGGCCGTTGAGGAGCAACTGCTTGGCGATGTGGAAGAAGTGCAGGCCGAAGTCCACCAGCGCACCCACGGCGGGTTCGCCGTCGATCAGCAGGTGCCGTTCCTCCATGTGCCAGCCTCGCGGGCGGGCAACAACCACAGCCAACGGAGCGTCGGTCCGCAGACGGTATTCCTTGCCTTCGGGGGAGGTGTAGCTCAGGGTTCCCTGGGCGGCGTCGCGGAGGTTGAGGATGGCGTCGATGACGTTGGGCCACGTGGGCGTGCTGGCGTCTTCGAGGTCCGCAAGCCACACTTTGGCGCCGGAGTTGAGGGCGTTGATGGCCATCTTGGCCGGGGTAGCGGGACCGGTCATTTCAACGCGGCGGTCCTGCAAAGCTGCGGGAGCCTCGGCGACCTTCCAGTCGCCGTCGCGAATTTCCTGGGTCTCCGGGAGGAAGTCCAGGCGGCTGGTGTCGGCAACCTTCTGGCGCTTGACGCCGCGTGCCTCCAGCAGCTCGTTGCGGGTGCCGGCGAAGCGCTTGTGCAGTTCCTCGATGAAGGCCAGTGCCTTGGGGGTGAGGATTTCCTCGGCGCGATCGATCGGCCGGGGATCAGTGACTGTGATAGCCATTTGGCGGTGTCCTTTTCTAGAGTGCGCTGGCGGCGTTGGCGTGCGCAGCTGCTGCTACGGCACTGGCCACATCGGCGGCAACATGGGGATCGAAGACGCTGGGGATAATGTAACTCGCGTTGAGCTCATCGTCAGCTACCCGGTTGGCGATAGCCTCGGCTGCGGCCACCAGCATGTTCGGCGTGATGTCCGATGCTCCGGCGTCCAGCAGGCCCCGGAAGAAGCCCGGGAAGGCCAGCACGTTGTTGATCTGGTTCGGGAAGTCGCTGCGACCCGTGGCCACCACTGCTGCGTGCTTGGACGCGACTACCGGGTCGATTTCCGGCGTGGGGTTGGCCATGGCGAATACGATCGCGTCTTCGGCCATCGAAGCAACCTGCTCCTCGCCGATCACGTGCGGGGCGCTGACGCCGATGAAGACGTCAGCTCCCTTGAGGGCGTCGTGCAGGGTGCCGGAGAAGCCTTCTTCGTTGGTATTCGCTGCGATCCAGCTGCGGTGTTCGTCGTTGTATTCCTGGCCGGAGTGGATGGCGCCGGAGCGGCCGGCGGCGATGATGTGCTGGGCACCTTGGGCCTTGAGGAGCTGGATGATGGCGGAGCCGGCAGCGCCGACGCCCGAAACCACAATCTTCACTTCGGACAGTTTCTTGTCCACCACGCGGAGGGCGTTGACCAGGGCAGCGAGCGTGACGATTGCGGTGCCGTGCTGGTCGTCGTGGAACACCGGGATGTCCAGTTCTTCGCGGAGGCGGTTCTCGATCTCGAAGCAGCGCGGTGCAGCGATGTCTTCGAGGTTGATGCCGCCGTAGACCGGGGCCATGGCCTTGGCGATCATGATGATTTCTTCGGTGTCCTGGGTGTCCAGGCAGACCGGCCAGGCGTCAACGTTGGCGAACTGCTTGAACAGCGCAGCCTTGCCTTCCATGACCGGAAGGGCTGCGGCGGGACCGATGTTGCCCAGGCCCAGGACTGCTGAGCCGTCGGTGAGGACGGCGATGGTGTTGCGCTTGACCGTCAGGTTGCGGGCAGCGGCCGGGTCCTCTGCGATCGCCATGCAAACACGGGCGACGCCGGGAGTGTAGGCACGCGACAGGTCGTCGCGGTTGCGCAGGGCTACTTTGGGGACGACCTCGAGCTTGCCGCCGAGGTGCATGAGGAAGGTGCGGTCCGAGACGTGCTGGACGGTGACGCCGTCGAGGGCGTTCAGGGCGTCCTTGACGCGGGCTGCGTGGTCGTCGTCGGTGGTGTTGCAGGTGACGTCAACAACGATCGTCTCGTGGTGGGATTCCGTGACGTCCAGCGCGGTGATTGCTGCACCGGCTGCGCCGACGGCTGCTGCCAGTTCGCTGGTAGCGGTGAAGCTCGACGGTGCGGCGACGCGCAGGGTGATCGAGTTTCCGGGGCTCGGATTCGCCATTGAAATTCCTCCTGTTAGGCCCGTTCCCGGGCCGCCGTTCCAAACTGAATGTTTTCGTATTATGGATATTATTATCTACAAAGTGGAAACACAACCCCCTGCTTGGTCATGTTCGGTGTCGTCGCGCAGGTGCGCGCTGTGCTGTATGTTGGGTGTTCTAAGCAATTCTTTTCACGATGCGGATAAGAGTTGTCGGAATCTGAGTCATTGGAGACAAGGGAATGGCTGAAAAAGCCTCCGGAGGCGTGCAGTCCGTTGAGCGCGTCTTTGAACTGCTGGAACTGATCACGGATGCGGGTGGCGACGTCACCCTGAGCGAGCTCTCGTCATCCACTGACCTGCCCTTGCCCACCATCCATCGCCTGTTGAGGACCTTGGTGTCCCTGGGCTACATCCGTCAGCTGCCCAATCGCCGCTACGCCCTGGGCCCGCGCCTGATCCGGCTCGGCGAAGGCGCAAGCAAGCAGCTCGGTGCCGTGGCGCGTCCGCAATTGAAGACCCTCGTGGAACGCCTCGGGGAGACGTCCAACATGGCCGTCCTCGACTCCGACATGGTCATCTACGTCGCACAAGTCCCGTCCATGCACTCCATGCGCATGTTCACCGAAGTCGGCCGCCGCGCCCACACGCACGATACCGGCGTGGGCAAAGCCATCCTGGCCCAGCTGGACGACGAAGTTGTCCGCGGCATCGTGGCCCGCACCGGCATGCCCACTCCCACGGCCAAGAGCATCGGCGACATCGACTCGCTGCTGGCAGACCTCAAGCTCATTCGCGAACGTGGCTACTCCATTGACGAGGAAGAGCAGGAGCTCGGTGTCCGCTGCTTCGCCATGGCCGTGCCGAATGCGCCTACCCCTACCGCGATCTCTGTCTCCGGTCCGATCACCCGCGTGGACCAGAGCTTCGCCGACCGTGCCGTGCCCATGTTGCGCGAGGCAGCGATGGCGATCTCCGCGGAGCTGAACCAGAACTAACGCCGAGCTGGCATTTGATGGCAATGTTTCCCAGAAACATTGCCATCTTTTGTCATTTCGGCGCGGGTTAGAGCTCCGCCCGTTCCGTGGCGGTGAACTTGTCCGTCGTGGCGCCCACTGGAAGGGACGGCCAGGCAAACGTCGGCAGTCCGGCGTCGGACCCTTCGCGAAAGCAAGGGAACGGAAGCGGGATTCCTGTTCAGTCATGGCCTGATTCAACGGTGCGCTTCCCCAAGGTGTACCGCCGCGAAGGTGAGTTCCCTTCAGCGGCGACGGCCGCCGTCGTACATTCACGCAAGACGACGAAAGGCGGCAGTGTCCCCCAAGGAAACACTGCCGCCTGTCATCTGCGGAAGGGGGCTAGTGCTCAGACGCGCTGGACGTTTTGAGCGGGACTTCCTTGCCATCGGCGTCGATCAGCTTGCCGTTCTCGAAGCGGTCGCCTTCGCTCAAGCACTTGATGTCCTCTTCGCTGACGATCCGGTCAGTGCCTGCGACGAATACCGACTGGTTGTCGGAGTTGCCGGCCTTGAAGTGGTTGAAGAGGATGTTCAGCAGGATGGCCATGACGGCCGCCGAGCTGATGCCGGAGTGGAAGATCGTGGCGAACCAGGACGGGAACTGGTCGTAGAACTTCGGGGCGGCGATGGGGATCATACCGAAGCCGATCGATGCCGCCACGATGATCAGGTTCATGTTGTTCTTGTACTCGACCTTGGCCAGGGTGCGGATACCGCTGGCTGCCACCGTACCGAAAAGCACGACGCCGGCACCGCCCAGGACGGGAGTCGGAACCGCTGCGACAACACGGCCCAGGATCGGCAGGAGTCCGAGGATCACCAGGATGAGGCCGCCGGCGCTGACTACGAAGCGGCTCTTGATGCCCGTGATGGCCACAAGGCCAACGTTCTGGGCGAAGGCGCTCTGGGTGAAGGAGTTGAACAGCGGGGAGATGGCGCTGGAAAGCATGTCTGCGCGGAGGCCGTCGCCGATGCGGCGGGAGTCAACCTTGGTGTCCACGATTTCGCCCACTGCGATGATGTCGGCCGATGTCTCGGTCAGGGTCACCAGGATGACGATGAGCATGGAGATGATCGCGGCGATTTCAAAGGTCGGTGCGCCGAACGCGAAGGGAGTGGGGAAAGCGACGATGTCGCCCTGGCCAACCTTGGAGAAGTCAGCCATGCCGGCCACCAGCGCGATGATGGTGCCGATGACCATGGCCAGCAGGATCGAGAGCCGGGAGATGGCAGCGTTGCCAACCTTGCTCAGGAGGAGCACGACGCCCATGGTTGCTGCTGCAAGGCCGATGTTGGCCATGCTGCCGTAGTTGTCAGCCTTGGCGTTGCCACCCATGGCCCAGTTTGCAGCCACTGGCATCAGCGTCAGGCCGATGGTGGTGATCACGGTGCCGGTGACCACCGGCGGGAAGAACTTGATGATCTTGGAGAACAGGGGAGTGATCGCCAGGCCAATCAGCGAGGCCACAATGACTGAGCCGAACACCGCCTGGATGCCGCCGCCACCTTGGACGATCGCCACCATGGTGGAAACACCGGCGAAGGAAACGCCCTGGACCAACGGCAACTGCGAGCCAAAGAATGGAATGCCCACGGTCTGCAGGATGGTGGCCAGGCCGCCAACGAACAAACAGGCGGCGATGAGGAGACCGATGTCCTGCGAGGACATGCCGGCTGCTGCGCCGATAATCAGCGGGGGTGCAATGATTCCGCCGTACATGGTGAGGACGTGCTGGAAGCCGTAGGCGAAGGTGCTGCCAATTGACAGGCGCTTGTCCTCGGGGCGTTCCGGCTTGTTCGTCTGCGAAGAGGTGGTATTCGCAGGGCGGGATTTCTTCTTGATGTTCATGGCAGACTTTCTGGGTTCATGGCAGACGCCTTCGTCTGGCTAACTGTGTCTGGCTAACAAATCTTGGGGTTGTTTTGGGGTTGGGTTTGTGTGCAGGTCCGGCCTGTACGGGGCGCCGTTGGGGAGACCTGCACACAAACCCGGAGGATAGTGCGGTCTAGCAGAAGCCGGCGATGCCGCTCCAGGCAACGGGTGCAGCCGTGGTGTCATCACGCTGGACGGTTGCTTCGATGAGGCCGTACGGGCGATCCGCGGCGAAGAAGACCTCGTTGGGGTTGTCCAGGCCGAACGGGCTCAGGTCAACCAGGAAGTGGTGCTTGTTGGGCATGGAGAACTTGATCTCGTCCACTTCGCTGTGTGCTTCCAGGACCTTCTTGCCCATGTCGAACAGCGTCTGCTGCAGTGCGTGGGAGTAGTTCTCGGTGAAGCCTTCCAGCAGGAGCGCCTTGATGTCCTCGTAGCTCTTGTTGAAGTCGGTGCCGGCAACATCAAGGTTGGTGTTGTAGCGCCAGCGGGCGGAGACGTCGGTGGCAAGGATGCGATCCGTGGTCTCCGGGAGGGTGGTGTACTTGTCGCGCGGGTAGCCGACGAAGCCGGATTCCGTGGTCTTCAGGACGGTCAGGTCCTTGAGGCCGGAGATTACGTGGGTGGTTGCGCCATCGCGGACGACGACGGCGGTGCGCACCTCTTGCCCGTTGCGGACGAAGCTGTGGTTGTGTCCCTCGCCGTGGGCCTGGATGCGGTCCCACGAGTAAGCTTCGGCTTCCCAGCGGCCGCCGGTGACCCAGTCGAATTCGCCGGTGAAGTGATCTGCAAGGCGGAGGAGGAAGGACTCGGGGGAGCCTACTCCTTCACGGGCAAACGCGTAGACGGTGTTCTTCTGGGTGTCAGTGGCAACGACGTGGCCGTTGTCGCCCTGGAGGTGAGCGGCCTGGAAGTCGCCACGCAGCTGCGAGGTGACGTTCAGGTCTTCGATGTGGTGGCGGTCAGTATCCCGGGTGACCTTGACGACGCGGACTTCTGCCTTGCCGTACTGGTTTTCGCCGAGGACGATGTTGTTGCTCATGGTCATATCCCAACTTCTGTGAGGTGGAACTTACGTTCCATCAATGAAATTAAGCGCGTGTTTCCACCGCGTTTCTGGTGGAGTCGACCCAACAAAAAAGAGCCGACATCCATTGATGCCAGCTCATTACGACCCTGCCTGCTGCTCCCAGGTTACGTGACCTACGCCACGAACTGATTCGAGAGTAGCGCACAAATTCGTCTTGTGTATACGGGTTTCCCGGGATCGTTATGAACCTTCCAAATGTGACCGGGGCAACTCGATTGGTCCCAGGGGAGGTCTTGACGCCTGCTTTCAGGGCTGCCTACACTTTCCACATAACAATAAAAGTTTTCCGGAGTACGGAAACTGCTTGCATGAGAAAGAGGAGGAACAGATGGACTCGAAGGATACGAACAACGTCGTGGAATTCCCGGCGCCGGGCCAGGAACTGTACCTGCCGTTCGGTGCAACAGATCCGGACTTCTACATTCCGGCCGACTGTGACCGCAAAGCCGGCGGGTTCTCCCGTTGGCTGCGCGCGCTCCCGGTGTTCGGCCGGCAGCGCCCCTAGGATCTTCCTGCATCAACGGGGCGCGGACTCTGCGCAACAGAGCCAACGAGGCGGGTGACACCTGGGGAGGTGTCGCCCGCCTTTCCGCATGCCCTGCCGCCCCGCCCCCACCCCGTTTCGATGCCTTGCTGCACACCGTGCCGTGCGTACGGCGTAGTGCGCAGCAAGCCCCCGAAATGGGGACTATCCTGGGCTCCGCAGAACGCGCAGGACGCTCATCTTGAACTGCTGCTCCCGGAACAAGTGCTGCCATTTGACCCGAATGAACGTCCATCCTTGAGCCATCAGTGCCTTCTCTCGCTGCCTTTCCCGGTAGATGACCTCCGCAGTGGGCGCGTAGTCGAAGTACTTGACCTTTCCGTCGAACTCCAAGGCCACCTTCTTCTTGCGCCAAGCAAAGTCCAGGCGATGATGGCCCTCCGACGAAGATGCCTCCACCTGGAGCTCGGGGAGTTCGATCCCCAAGCGTTGGAGTAGCTCGCGGGTAAGCGTCTCTCCCGGTGACTCGGATCGGGCATCGGCATTCTCCAGGGCCCGGCGCAGGGTGCGAACTCCGTTGCGCCCGGCTAATGACGCGCACATCTGCTGGATCTCTCCCACGGCCGCGCCCATGCGAAGGGCGTGGTCCATCAGCACCAGGGATTGTTTGTAGTTCAGCATGAGGCAGCAGTCCACTACGGTCTGTTCCAGAGAGGTGCATGGCATGTCGTCCAGGAAAACAACACCTCCCGACCTCAGCGCACGGGCGTGCGGCACCACATCCTTGCCGTGGGATGTGCGTGATGCTGTTGATCCGGTGGTGACGTGCACCCTGTCATCTACATCCCACAGGAACAACCCGTGGAGGCGCGCGGCCGAGGTGTGGCTGTAGACCAAGCCGCCGGCCGACGTCGGGAGCGTTCCGTGCGCGTGCGCGGCGATCAGTTGCCGGCTGCGAACCCAGGGCTTTTGCTCTGTCCACGTGCTGCCGCGGATGTAGCAGCCGCGACGTAGTCGCACTAATTCGCCGGCGCGCAGCAGCGATGCAATCTTTCTGTCATTCAAGCCCAGGTCGTGGAGCTCGCTGGTTCGCCATAAATCCATGCCCATTGGGAGTTCGCCCAGGCCTCTCTTCGTCATGGGATAAGCCTCAAACGTGCCGCGCCGCGGGAACAGGCGCGAGCCCCGTTATGTGGAGAAATCCATTTCGATGGCTTGCTGCAGGCAATGCCGAACGAACGGCCCGATGCGCAGCAAGGCGTCGAAACGGCCGGCATGGCGCAAAAGTGTGTCACGTATGCTGGGTTGACGGCCGCCTCTGGGTACTTGAAAGGTCGTCGCGGCCCTGACCGGACACGGGCCGCACCCTCTCGTTCCACGGGACCGTCCACAGGCGGGGACCGGACAGGAACGAGAATCCGACGCGCATTGCCGCGCCGTGCCGGGCTTGATCCTGGCTGAAACCCTGCGAATGCAGGTGACGGAAGAGCCGGTCTGGGGGCCGGTACCGGAGCAGCTGAACCCTGGCTGCAACCCCGAAGGAACACACGCTATGAAACTCAAGGTCTCAACTCTTGGGGCGGTGATCGCGTTGGCTCTAGCTGGATGCACGACGCCGACACCGCAGCCTACGCCGTCGGTAACTGTCACGGCGCCGACGCCGACGCCTACGCCGTCGGTAACTGTCACGGCGCCGACGCCGACGCCTACGCGTACTGCGACACCCACTCCGACGCCGACCACGGTAAGTCCGACGCCGACGCCGACGGTAACCACTGCGACACCCACTCCGACGCCGACCACGGCAAGTCCGACGCCTACGCCGACGCCGACCACGGTAAGTCCAACGCCGACGCCGACCACGGCAAGTCCGACGCCGATGCCGACGCCGACGCCGACGGTAACCACCCCGACACCCACCCCGACTCAAACCAACGGCAGCCTCGCCAACCTGGCAAGGGTCCCTTGGGACGGCGGCCCTGCGTACTGGGCGAAGTTCCCCGGCGCGGCGAAGCTCAACAACCCCAACCTGTTCCCGATCAGCGTCTACTACGGCAAACCTGAACACGCCCCGCAGCTGAAGGACATCGGCGTGAACGTTTACCAGAACGCGGAACACGACGGCTCCACGATGGCCTCCATCACGAACACGGGAATGCTGGTCATCGCCGGCACCGAGTGGTCCCGTACCGAAGTGGGCAGCAACACGGGCGTGGTCGGCTGGGACACCTACGACGAGTGCGACATGCTCGGACTGGGCTGCAGCGGCTCCACTTACGCGCAGAACCTCCAGCAGATGCAGAACAAGGTGGCGCAGATCCGCGGATTCAACGATGGCAGGTTCGCCTTCGCCAACTATTCCAAGGGCATCCTGGGCACCTACTGGGCGCCGGGACTTATGGACGACTTCATGGCAGCCGTTGACGCAGCATCAGTCGACAATTACATGTACGCCCGGGCTGATTTGCAGGATGAGTTGAACCGCACTCCGGCATGGCCTCAGGGCGCGAGGACAGCTACCTCGGCTGCTTATGGCTGGCAAATAGACCAGATGCGGAAATTCCAGGCCACCCCTGGCAATAAGCCGAACTGGATTTTCGTTGAGTCCGCCAAGCCATTCCTGAATGCCTCCAACGACCGGACCATCACGCCGGAACAGATGGAGGGCGCTATGTGGTCAGGCATCATCCATGAGGCGCGTGGGATCAGCATCTTCCAGCACAACAACAACGGTCAAGCTGGTTTCGGGACGTATTCCTTGGTCCAGGCGCCGGCTGACCGGAAGGCGAAGATCAAGGCTGCCCTCGCTGGTATCCAGGCCCTGGCACCTGTCCTGAACACCCAAAGCTACGTGTGGAACGCGGGGGCTGCGGGAACAGACACGATGCTCAAGGCCAAGGATGGCAGCGCCTACCTCTTTGCGGGGATCGGGCTGAACGGGACCACCGGCTCCAAGACCTTCACGCTCCCGGCCGGGATCACTGGCTCGCAAGTGGAGGTTGTGGGCGAGAACCGGACCATCGCCGTGCAGGGCGGTAAGTTCACGGATTCGTTCGCCAACGAGTACACGCACCACGTCTACAAGGTCACGATCTAGCCAGCAACAGCCATTTCGATGGTTCGCTGCCAAACGTGCCGTGCGAACGGCCCAGTGCGCAGCGAACCATCGAAATGGCCAAGCCAGTAGAACAGGCCTACCCAGCCACCAGCTTCCGTGCCGCCGCGGAGTGCTCGGCGATCAGTCCGGCCACGTCCAGCCCGGGAATCGTACCGTCCACTACCCGCCAGGCCCCACCAACCATCACCCGGTCAGCCCGATCCGCCCCGCAGAGCAACAACGCAGCAACGGGATCGTGGCTGCCGGAGAACCGCAGCTCGTCAGGCTTGAACAAAGCCAGATCGGCCTGTAATCCCGGAGCCAGTTGCCCGATGTCGGAACGGCCCAGAACCGCAGCGGATCCACGCGTTGCCCACCCAAGAGCCCGCTCCACAGGAACCGAAGCGCCGTACCGCAGACGCTGCAAGTACAGTGCCTGCCGTGCTTCGAGGATCATGTTGGAAGCATCGTTCGACGCCGATCCGTCCACTCCCAGCCCCACGGGAACACCCGCTGCCTCGAGTTCCAGGACGCGCGCGGTCCCGGAGGCGAGGCGCATGTTGGACGTGGGGCAATGCGCGACGGCGGTTCCGGCGGCTCCCAGCCTGGCGATCTCCTCGTCGTTGAAATGGATGCCGTGGCCCAGCCAGGTCCGGTTACCCAGCCAGCCCACGGATTCAAGGTAATCCACGGTGCGCAACCCGAACATGGATTGGCAGAAGTCTTCTTCGTCGATGGTTTCGGCAAGGTGGGTGTGGAGCCGGACGTCGAATCGTTCGGCCATGGCGGCGCTTTCGGCCATGATTTCCTTGGTCACGGAGAAGGGCGAGCACGGGGCAAGGGCGATCTGTACAACGGCCCCGTCACCGGTCTCGTGATACTTGCGGATGAGCCGTTCGCTGTCCGAAAGGATCGCCTCAGGCGACTGGACCGTGGTCCTGGGCGGCAGCCCGCCGTCGTCCTCTCCGAGTGTCATGGAGCCGCGGGTCAACGTGGCCCGCATCCCCATGGCGCGGACCGCAGCGACCTCGATATCGATGGCATCTTCCATACCGTCGGGGAAGAGGTAGTGGTGGTCGGCGGCGGTGGTGCAGCCCGACAGCAGCAACTCAGCGAGGGCAACCTGCACCGCGAGCTCGAGGCTCCGCGGGGTCAGTCGTGCCCACACAGGGTAGAGATTCTGCAGCCACGGGAACAGTGGTGCGTTGGCCACGGGACCCCAGGCGCGGGTGAGCGTTTGGTAGAAGTGGTGGTGCGTGTTGATGAGGCCGGGGAGGACCACATGCCCGGATGCGTCAAACACGGCAGCGGGAGCCGAGGGCTGCCCGCCCGAAGGCACCAGCTCCACGATATTCCCGTCGGAAACTACCAGGCCGCCGCCGGCATCGAGGTCGTTTGCGGTGAAGATGCCCAGCGGATTCTTGATCCAGAGCCGGGTGGGGGATTGCGACATGAGGGGTTCCTTGTCTGGTCGGCATGTATGCGTTCCAGCTCAGTTAGGCCCTGTCTGCTGATCCAGGTTGCCGGGCCGCCTCGGGCGCCCGGTGCAAAAAGCGTAAAATGCTCGACGGCGGCAGTCAACGCCCGCAGCGACGTGGCGGTCACATTTGGCGGACACCCGGCATGAATAACTAATTTCGTATGACGAAATTAAATTTTCAAAAAACTATGGCGCGGCTCACAAACCCGGTGCTACGCTCTAACTGCCAAAGGCGGGCACCCGGACCTCGGGAAGCTATCTACCAGGCGCAACTTAACCTTCATCGCACATGCTGAAGCCTGGTAACCAAGCTAACTGGAGCTCCTTTCTGTAGCGCCCCCAAACAGGTCACCTGGCTTCCTCAGCACTAAGGAAGTCGCAACATGAGTACAACCGTCACGGCCGAGCAATTCCTGGCCACATCCATTGAGCTGGCAACAGCCAATGTCCTCAACAGTGGAGGCCCCTTCGGCGCCGTCATTGTCACCGCGGATGGACGAGCCTTCGAAGGCGTCAACCGCGTCACCGCCACCAACGATCCCACCGCTCACGCAGAAGTCACGGCCATCCGTAACGCGTGCCGCGAACTGGGAACCTTTGATCTGAGCGGAGCCACCCTCTACACCAGCTGCGAGCCATGCCCCATGTGCCTGGCCTCCGCACTTTGGGCACGCGTTGACCGCGTGTTCTTTGCCGCAGACCGTCACGACGCCGCATCTGTCGGCTTCGACGACGCCGTCTTCTACGAGTACTTCGAGAACGACAACCGGGACGCGCTGATGCCGGTAGCCAAGTTGGAACTGGGCGACCCCCAGGCTCCGGCGGCCCTCCAGCCGTTCAACACATGGAACACGCTTGATTCCAGGATTGATTACTAGGGCCCGGTGGCTGACATGGAAATCCTGGATACCGCAGATATGCCCAAAGCAGCTGAAAAGCAGGCTGCGCTCTTCCCCAACGGAAACGACGGCGCAGAGCCCACAGCGGCAAAGCACACGGCAACCGGCCTGGCAGGCGGCAACAAGAAGCCCCCGGTGTCGAACTCCTTCCTGGACAAGTTCTTCCAGATCTCAAAGCGTGGCTCCACGCTGGCCCGCGAATTCCGCGGCGGCCTGGTCACGTTCTTCACCATGGCGTACATCGTCATCCTGAACCCGCTCATCCTGGGTGGTTTCTCGGCAGACAACGCCCCTGTTGATGTCGCGGGCGGTTGGCTCTCCGCCGCGCAGGTGGGTGCCGTCACCGGCCTCACCGCCGGCGTTATGACCATCATCTTCGGCTTGGTAGCCAACCTGCCCTTTGGCCTGGCAGCGGGCCTGGGCATCAACTCCTTCCTCGCCGTCGCGGTCATCCAGGAAGTCACCTGGCCAGAAGCCATGGGCCTGGTGGTCATCAACGGCATCCTGATCGTCCTCTTCGGTGCCACCGGCGCCCGGACGGCGATCTTCAAGGCAGTCCCCAAGGAACTCAAGGCCGCCATCACCGTTGGCATTGGTCTCTTCATCGCCTTCATCGGCTTCGTGGACTCCGGATTCGTTCGCGCCACCACGGGCGGCCCACCGGTCCAGCTTGGCGACAACGGTTCCATCACCTCCATCCCCACCCTCGTCTTCATCATCGGACTGCTGACCATGGGAATCCTCGTGGCACGCAAGATCCAGGGCGGCCTGCTCATCGGCATTGTCGCCACCACCGTCCTCGCCGCTGTCGCCGAGGCTGTGTTCCACATTGGCCCAGGCACTGCCGACAACCCCGGCGGCTGGCACCTCAACGTGCCCATCCTGTCGAGCCAGCTGGTGTCGGTCCCGGACCTGAGCCTGGTGGGCCAGTTCGATCTTTTCGGTTCTTTCGCAAGGATCGGCGGCCTCGCTGCCACCATGTTGGTCTTCACCCTGGTATTCACCAACTTCTTCGATGCCATGGGCACCATGACCGGCCTGGCCAAGAGCGCAGGCGTGGCGCACAAGGATGGCACGTTCCCCAAGCTGAAGTCCGCCTTCATTGTTGAAGGCATGGGCGCAGTGGTGGGCGGCGCGACGTCCGGCTCGTCCAACACCGTGTACATCGACTCGGCAGCGGGCATCGGCGAAGGGGCACGCACCGGCCTGGCCTCCGTGGTCACCGGCCTGCTGTTCCTGGGCTCGATGTTCTTCACGCCGCTCACCTCGGTGGTGCCGCTGGAAGTGGCTGCTGCAGCACTGGTGGTGGTGGGCGCGATGATGATGGCGCAGATCCGCGAGATCAAGTTCACCAAGTTCTCCATCGCGCTGCCCGCGTTCCTGACCATCGTGACCATGCCCCTGACCTACTCCATCGCCAACGGCATCGGCGTCGGGTTCATCTCCTTCGCCGTCATCAGCGCGGCGTCGGGCAAGGCCAAGAAGGTGCACCCGCTCATGTGGGTGGTCACGGCAGGCTTCATCATCTACTTCGCCCGTGGCCCCATCAACGCCCTGATGGGCGTCTGACCCGGAGCCCCACCCCGCGCCGGCGGGCATCATTCCGGCACTCCGATCGACGGTCCGTCGGAACCCACCGCACGAATAGGCGTCCGCCGTCGTCGTCCCTATAGAACAGGCACGACGGCGGGCGGCGGCCGGGTTCCGACGCTCCGTCAGGGAACGGGGGCAGGGAGATGAAGCCCTTGCCCCCGTTCCTATGAACCCTTACTGATTGAACTTTTACTGATAAGCCGCGACTACCCCGCAACATCCTCTGGAAATGAGAATATGGGGCAAGATCGCGCACTGCTCCGGCCGGGCCACCCGGCCGGGACACCTGGAATAAGGATGTGTTGCCATGCTGGATCTGATGCCTTCACTGGGCAGCTGGCGGCCTGCGGTCTCCGGCCAACTGTGTGCCGTGGCCACGATCGTAGGGACGGGCGGCTCTGTGCCGCGGCCTACCGGGACCTCCATGATGGTCTCCGAACATGGCGAAATCCTGGGCAGCTTGTCCGGCGGATGCGTGGAAGGTGCCGTCGTTGAGGCGGCATTGGAAGCAATGCGCGACGGCGGCCCGCGCCTTGAGTCTTTTGGCTACAGTCCAGAGGACGCGTTCGCCGTCGGACTCAGCTGTGGAGGAGAGCTGGAAGTCCACATCCAGCCGCTCACGGCAGGCGCACCCGAACTCTCTGTGTTTGCTCAAACACAACGCCCCGCAGCGCTGATCCGGCGCCTCGATGCCGGCGGCGGAGTCGTGCTGGTCAATGATCCTGTGAGGTTCCGAGCCATGGAATCGGAGGAACTCGCCAAATTGGTGGGAGACCACCCTGCCACGCTGTTCGCCGCTGCGGCACAGGTTGAACCGCTCCTCCAGGGTGGCCGTGCCGGCTTGGTCCGTCTGGCCGCACCCGAGGGCTGCATCGATGGCTGGGTCACCACAGAGAGGTTGGCTTTGCCCCCGCGGGAGGAAACCCAGCCCGAACCCATCACCCTGTTCGTTGAAAGCCGTTTGCCGGCGGCACGAATGCTGGTCTTCGGTGCCAACGACTTTGGGGCGGCACTGCTCCCCGCAGGGCAACTCCTCGGCTATGACGTCACCATGTGCGACGCCCGGCCTGCCTTCGCCACGCAAAGCCGCTTCGCCGGAGCCGATCAAGTGGTCACCGACTGGCCCCATCGGTACCTCGAATCGGAGGCAGCGGCAGGACGTATCGACGCCCGGACGGTGGTGTGCATCCTGACCCACGATCCCAAGTTCGATATCCCCTTGCTTGAGAGCGCCCTCCGGTTGAACCTGGCGTACGTTGGCGCGATGGGTTCCCGTCGCAGCCACCGCCAGCGGGTGGAGGCACTGCTTGATGCCGGTACGCCCCCGGAACGATTGGAACGGCTGCATTCACCCATCGGACTGAACCTCGGCGCTGTGACTCCCGCAGAAGTTGCCGTCTCCATCACGGCCGAAATCATCGCCGGGCGCGGGACCAGCCACTACAAAGACGGCTTCCCTTCCCTCAAAGACAGCACCGGTCCGATCCACCCGGCACCTCAACACCTCACCCAGGAGGACCCATGGACATGAACACCATCGAGGCCGTGGTCCCCACCACGGACCCTGCGCAATGGCGCGACGGCGATGCCTGGCTCGCCGGAGGCACCGTCCTCTTCTCCTACGGAAGCACCGTGCTCAAGAGGCTCCTCGACCTCGGACAAGCCAACTGGCCAGCCGTCACCGTCACTGACCAAGGCATCGAACTTGCCGCCACCTGCACCGTGGCCGAGCTTTACGCCTTGCCGCTTTCCGCTGAAACGGCGGACCGCGAGTGGCCTGGCCTGGCCCTGGTCCGTCCGTGCTGTGACTCGTTCGTGGCATCGTTCAAGATCTGGAACATGTCCACGGTAGGCGGCAACATCTGCACCGGATTGCCGGCCGGACCCATGACGTCGTTGTGCGCTGGATTGGACGGCATCGCCACCATCCTGAGCCCGGATGGCACCAGCCGAACTGTTCCCGTGGCCGATGTCGTCATTGGAGACATGCAGACTGTCCTGGCTCCGGGGGAGTTGCTCCGCAGCATCCACCTACCGGACCCTGCGTTGTCCGCCCGGGTAGCGTTCCGGCGTCTGTCGCTTAGCAACCTCGGTCGCTCCGGCGTGCTGTTGATCGGGCGGTTGGACCCCGACGGCGGCCTGGTCATCACGGTGACCGCGTCCACCAAACGGCCGGTACAGCTGAGGTTCCCCGCTGGGCAGGTTCCCGACGCCGGGACCCTGGCTGACGGCGTCGGGAATTCCATTCCCTGGCCGCTCTATCACGATGACATCCACGGGCTCCCGGCTTGGCGCCGGGACATGACGTTCAAGCTCGCCGAGGAAATCCGCGCCGAGCTGTTGGGCGAATCGATGACGGTTTCCGGCGATTTCTGGCCGCCGCACGCCACGTCGCCGCAACCGTCCGCACAACCCAGCACCCAGCAGAAGGAGGCCCGGAATGGCAATTGAAATCAATGGAGCCGCCTCGCAGGCCACACCCCGGCCCGGCCAATGCCTCCGCACGTTCCTCCGCGAAGAAGGCAACTTCGGCGTCAAGAAGGGCTGCGACGGCGGCGACTGCGGAGCCTGCACCGTCCACGTCGACGGCACGCCGGTCCACAGCTGTATCTACCCGGCCGTCCGCGCCGAGGGTAAAGCGGTGACCACCATCGAAGGCCTCGGTTCCGCTGATGGGCTGCACCCTGTGCAGGAGCAGTTCCTGGAGGGTCAAGGCTTCCAGTGCGGCTTCTGCACCGCTGGAATGATGATGACCGCGGCCACGTTCGACGACGAGCAACGCGCCAACCTGCCCCGCAACCTCAAGGGCAACCTGTGCCGCTGTACCGGCTACCGCTCCATCGCGGACGCCGTCTGTGGCCACGGCGGCGATCACCAGCACGACGCCGGGGCCGACGTTTCGGGGGCCCAGCCGCCTGCCGCTGCAGGAAACCCCACCGTGGAAGCAACTCCCGGCCAGCTGGGCGACAACGTCCCGGCGCCCGCAGGCCAAGCCATCGTGACCGGAACCGCCCGATACACCTTGGATGTCCCCTCCGAGCAACTCCCCGGCCTGCTGCACATGAAGCTCCTGCGTTCGCCGCACGCACATGCCCGGATTGTGTCCATCGACAAGGCTCCGGCCTTGGCCGTTCCCGGTGTAGTGGCAGTGTTCACGCACGAAGACGCACCCCGGTTGTTGTTCTCCACGGCCCAACACGAGAACTTCGCCGACGACCCCGATGACACCCGGGTCCTGGACAACGTAGTGCGATTCATCGGGCAGCGGGTTGCCGCAGTGGTGGCCGAATCCGTGGGTGCGGCCGAGGCCGGTGCCCGTGCACTGGCCGTCCAGTATGAAGTCCTGGAACCCGTCTTTACTCCCCAGGAAGCCATCCTTCCCGGCGCCCCGGCGATTCATGGGGAAAAGGACGGCGAAGCTTCCCGGATCTCACGGCCGCTCCAGAACGTGGTGGCCGAGGTCCACGCCGAACTGGGCAGTGTGGCCGACGGCTTCGCGGCCGCCGACTTCATCCACGAGCACACCTACCAAACGCAGCGTGTCCAGCATGTCGCGATGGAAACCCATGCTTCCATCGCGTGGTTGGATGAGGACGGCCGTCTGGTGATCCGATCTTCCACGCAGGTTCCGTTCCTGGTGAAGCGCACGCTGAGCCGGGTGTTTAACCTGCCGCCGGAGACCATCCGCGTGGTGGCCGGCCGGGTTGGCGGTGGATTCGGCGGAAAACAGGAAGTCCTTACCGAGGACCTGGTGGCGCTGGCAGCCTTGGCCCTCCGCAGGCCTGTGCAGCTTGAGTTCACCCGGACGGAGCAGTTCACGGCAACCACCACCCGCCACCCCTTCACCATTCACCTGAAGGCGGGTGCCAACCGCGACGGGTACCTGACCGCCCTTCAGTTGAATGTCCTCACCAACACCGGTGCCTACGGAAACCACGCTCCCGGCGTGATGTTCCACGGCTGCGGCGAATCCTTGGCTGTCTACAAGTGCGTCAACAAGAAAGTGGATGCGCACGCCGTTTACACCAACACCGTTCCAGCCGGCGCTTTCCGTGGTTATGGGCTGAGCCAGATGATCTTCGCGATCGAGTCAGCCATTGACGAGCTCGCCGTAGGCATCGGCATGGATCCTTTGGAATTCCGCCTGAAGAACATGGTCCGGCCCGGTGACCACATGCTCTCCACCACGCCCGAGCCTGAGGAAGACGTGCACTATGGAAGCTACGGGCTGGACCAGTGCGTGGCCTTGGTTCGGGACGCCTTGGATCGTGGCAAGGAGCGTTACCGTGCCGCCGGACTGGACGACCTCGGACCGGACTGGGTCATCGGAGAGGGCTCCGCGTTGTCCATGATCGACACCGTTCCGCCGCGCGGCCACTTCGCCCACACCCGGGTGAGCCTGGAAGCGGACGGGAGGTTCGCCGTCGACGTCGGTACTGCGGAATTCGGGAACGGCACCACAACCGTGCATGCGCAGCTGGCTGCCACCGCGCTGGCGACAGCCGCGTCCAAGGTGACCGTGCGCCAGTCCGACACCGACCTCGTGGAGCACGACACCGGCGCGTTCGGTTCTGCCGGAACCGTGGTGGCCGGCAAGGCGACGCTCGGAGCTGCGCTGGAACTCGCCACCCGGATCCAGACCGTGGCTGCGTCCCTGACGGGTGCGGCCCTGACGGATTGCCGTTTGGTGGACGGAGCGGTTCAGTGCGGCGACCGTACTGTGCCACTGAAGGACATTGTCGACGCCGCCCGGCTGCAAGGCGTTCGGCTCGCCACCGACGGAAACTGGGGAGGAACGCCGCGATCGGTGGCGTTCAACGTCCACGGCTTCCGGGTTGCAGTGAACACGGGAACGGGTGAGCTGCGGATCCTGCAGAGTGTGCAGGCCGCAGACGCCGGTGTGGTGGTCAATCCACGGCAGTGTCGCGGGCAGATCGAGGGCGGCATTGCGCAGGCGCTCGGCGCGGTGCTGTACGAGGAAGTGAAGGTGGACGACGCCGGGCGCGTCACCACGGACATCCTGCGGCAGTACCATATTCCGTCTTTCGCGGACGTGCCCAGGAGCGAGGTGTACTTCGCCACTACCAACGACTCCACCGGTCCGCTCGGCGCCAAGTCCATGAGCGAAAGCCCGTTCAACCCTGTGGCACCCGCGCTGGCCAACGCCATCCGCAACGCCACGGGCATCCGCTTCGGTGAGCTGCCCATCGCGCGGGACAAGATCTACCTTGCCCTCCGCGACAGGACCACTGCGCCCGTCTAACCCAAGCGACCCAACCAGGGGACAGCAGACGCCGGTATGAGCCTTCATTACGACGTTTGCTGTCCCCTACTTGGGTGAAACGGTGAGCTCCATGAACACGCTGTTCGGGTCCAGGGTGTAGTCGGCGAATGGTGGGCACTCGGTGAAGCCGTGCCGGGAATACAGGCGGCGCGCGGGGGCGAAATACTCCTCGGTGCCTGTTTCCAGGCTCACGCGTTCGTAGCCCAGGCGGCCGGCCTGGGCCACGATGTGCTCCAGCATCAGGGTGGCGACTCCGCGCCCACGGGCACTGGCTGTTGTGCGCATGGATTTGATCTCGGCATGCCCACCGGAGAGCTTCTTCAACGCGCCGCACCCCAACAGCACGCCGTCCTCGCGGGCTGTCCAGAACGTGATCGACTCGTGTGACAACGCTGAGTGATCCAAGGCGTGGACACTCTCGGCCGGCGACGTTGCGAACATGTCGGCCAGGTGCTCGCTGAGGAGTTGGTGGACATCAGGGCGCGCGGGATCATCAGGTTCGATGCGGATCATGGACCCTAATTTACCCTTCTAAAAGATGCAACTGATCTTTCGTGTCCAGGTCCTCGCCCGAGCAGAGGTCACTGCAATCCACCAGATCCACCAGCCCTGGATGGGCCTTGAGGAAAGACCTCGCGCCCGTGTCGCCATTCGCTGCTTCCGCGGCTTGCTGGCGGAGTCCGACGTCGAAAATCACCGGGTGCCTGCGCTTCAGGCGGCCTGCCTCATCAGGGTAGGCGGCCGCAGTGACCCGACCAGGACGGTGGCTGCCCAGCAGCCGGCTCACCGCCGTCGGGGTTAATCCGGGCTGGTCCACCAGCGCCACCATGATGCTGTTGCCTGGTGTTGCGGCGTCGATGCCTGCGCGGAAGGACCCGGCCATGCCCTTGCCCCAGTTTTCGTTCTCCACCACTACGTGTGAACCCAGGTCCACGATGCTCCTAACACGGTCGGCCTCGGCCCCGATCACCACCACTACCTCGCGGCAGCCGCCATCGAAAAGGGTGTCGGCGAGGACTTCCACCAGTGTGCGGCCGCGGAAGGGGAGCAGCGCCTTGGGGCCACGGCCCAGCCGGGTGCCAGCGCCCGCAGCGAGCAGCACGCCCGTAACAGGGGCCATGCCGGAGTCAGTCATATCCTCACGATACGCGCGGGGTTGCATGCGGTCTCTAGCTCCTAGCGTGCTTTCGAAGAGATCTACCGATATCGGTTGCAAATTACCGATCGGTAGGGCTTTTGATGGACGGAAATGGCCGCTAGGGTCGGTGGAGAGTTATGAAGTCAGCTCGGGTACGCAACGACGCGTGAGGACAGGGGAAAATGGCGGGCAGTTTCGAGATTCTCAAAGCAGGTACTAACTCATTCCGATTCCGGCTCACAGCCGAGGACGGCACGGTTGTGGCAGTGTCGCCGCAGTTTCCAAGTTTGAAGGCCGTGGTGGCCGGTATCAACGCAGTCCGCGAGAACGCGGCAACAGGCTTTGTGGTCGACAGGAGGAACCTGGGCACCTGAGCCAGGTTCGCAAAACCCAGCACAACGACAGTTGGCGGCAGTGTTCTTTACGAACACTGCCGCCAACTGTCGTTAGTGCGGGTTGTTAGGCGTCGCCGCCTGCTCCGCCTGTGGTGCCGGCGTTTACGTCGAGCAGTTTGTAGCGGTCAATGGCGTACGACGGCGCGCCCTCCTCAACCTCGCCCCTCGCCGCCAGCAACTGGAGGGTTTTGGCGACGATGGAGTGGGTGTCGTTTTTGAAGTAGCGGCGGGCGGCTTGGCGGGTGTCGGAGAAGCCGAAGCCGTCTGCTCCGAGGGAGGCGAAGTCGTTGGGGATGAATTGGCGGATTTGGTCGGGGACGGCTTTCATGTAGTCGGACACGGCGATGACCGGTCCGGTGGTGCCGGCGAGTTGTTCGGTGATGAACGGGGTGCGGGCGGGTTGGCCGGGGTTGAGGAAGGCGTGTTC
>NZ_JBPFSF010000012.1:0-135722 GCF_051106045.1 Paenarthrobacter sp. FR1
GGGCGGGTCACCACCGCCACGTATGACCCGGCGGGGCGGCAGTTGTCCCAGACGGACCCGGACGGGCACACCACCACCTGGAGCTACGACACCGCCGGTCGGGAAGCGTCGGCCTCGGTGGACGGTGCCCTGATCGCCGCCATCGAACGCGACACCGCGGGCCGGCGGGTGGTCATCACGGACCACACCGGCGGGGCGGGGTACGCGGTGGAGCACGAACTGTGCTTTGACCGCCGCGGACTCCTCACCCGAAAGTCCAACGGCAACGGGAACGGGACGCTTTCCTGGGGGTATGACGGTGACGGGAACCGCACCGCGTTCACCGACCCCACCGGAACCACCACCTACACCCGCGACCCCGCCGGGAGGGTTGTGAAGGTTTCGAACCCGTTGCTCGGGGACGCGGCCTTCGCGTATGACCCGTCCGGGCGGGTCACCTCCGCGACCGCGGGCCAGTACACCCAGGAATGGGTGTACCGGGGAGGGAACCTTGCAGAGCACACCCGCACCCACACCGATACCCCGGATGCCACGGAGGTGACCCTGATCGGTCGTGAGGACGGCGGGCGGATCACCGGTCTGGCCCGGAACGGGGCCACGACCCGGTACGGGTACGACACCGCCGGGCAACTGACCTCCGCCACCACCACCACAGAAACAGGAACCACCGCGAAGGTGGTGGGGTGGGAGTACGACGCCGGTGGTCGGCTTCTCCGCGAAACCACCCCGCATGGGGCACGCACCTACACGTATGACGCCGCAGGCCAGCTCCTTACTGTCACCGAACCTGACGGTTCCCGGACGGAGTACGTGTATGACGGGTTGGGGCGGCGGGTCCGGGTGATCGACCCGGGCGGGTCCTGGACCGAATACGCCTGGGGCCCCACCGGCTACCTCACCGGCACCATCGAAAAGGATCGGGACGGGGCCGAGGTATCCCGGCACCGGCTCCACGTCGACGCGATCGGGGAACTCGCCACCGTGGACGGGACACCGTTGTGGTGGGACACCGCCGCACCGGTACCGACCCTGGCCGGGATCAACACCACCCAAATCCTGTCCTTGCCCGGCGGTGTCACCGGCATCGGCGACGCGTGGACCGCGCCGGGGTGGCGTACCGCCCGCCCCACCGACCAGCACGATCCCTGGGCAGTCCTCGGCACCCCCACCACCCCCAGCCCGGGCAACCCCGCAACGAATGGTGTCGGATCGGTCAATGGTGCAGGTGGTGTGTTGCCCGCCGGGATCACCCTGACCGCAGGTGGCGGGATCGACATCGCCGGACTCGAATGGCTCGGCGCCAGGGCCTACGACCCGGCCACCCGGGGCTTCCTCTCCACCGACCCCCTCGCCCCCGTCCTGGGCGCGGGCTGGGACGGAAACCCCTACGCCTACGCCGGAAACAACCCCCTCAACACCACTGACCCCACCGGCCTGCGGCCCCTGACCGACGCTGACCTGAAAGCCTACGACGGCTCCTCCCGCGGCGCCCTCGCCGCGGCAGGAGACTGGCTCGGAGACAACTGGGAATACGTCGTCGGCGGCGCCGCTGTGGTCGGCGGGGCCGTGTTGATGTTCGTCCCCGGCGGACAGGTCGCGGGCATGGGATTGATGAGCTTCGGCGCCGACGTCGTCATCCAAAAAGCAACCACCGGCCACGTCAACTGGGGCCAAGCGGCTATCTCCGGCGGCCTGGGCATGATCGGCGGCGGAGTCGGCATGATGGCGGGCAAACTCGTCAACAACCCCGTGGCACGGATGGCCGTGGAGAACGGAGTAGAAGGGGCGATCAGCGGAGCCGGCGGTTACCTCACCGGCCCAGGACCCCACACCCCGACAGGACTTCTCGGCGCCACAGCCCTCGGCGGTGGAACAGGCGCACTACCCATCGGAGGCGCCGCAAACCGGGCCGCCCTCCCGGCCCTGCCAACCGCCCGCTTAGGCCAATTGCCGCCTTCACCTCTGGGTTCCGCCAATCGATCCGGATCCGCCTATATTGCCAGTGCCGATGGAGTCGTTATACCGACAAATCGTTCTACTTTGGAAACAGGATTTCAAAAGGCCGGGCTTGCCAGCAAGCCTACTGATTCGATGGGAATGCAGTACACGATGCCAGATGGTAGTCTTGTTCGCATTATGGAGCCGTCTGGCGGAGCCCCTCTCAGGGCTTCATTCACAAACGCGAACGAAGGTCCGGTCCAACCGTTCACTGGAAAGCCCGTCCAGCCACCCCGAGGACTCACTAGGCCTGAAAGAGCGCTTTACGTTCGGGAACGCACGCACATTGAATTGATGCCATGATTGATCGCCTGATTTCTCGTATAAATGCTGTCTTACCCCTCGAAGTTATGCGCATTGAAGTCAATGACCCCTTCTTAAGCCTAGTCGGCGAAAATTGGTCGCTCGCGTTGAACTGTCCGTGGACGCTAGAAACGCCGGATGAAACCATCCCTTGGGAGTCAGATCTTCTTGATATTGAGGCGGAGAAGTTGGTTGGGCTATCGATGGAAGCAGCATCCAAAGGAAGGTCGGATGCTTCCGACCTTATTTTCTACTTCACTTCGGGATTTACAATTCATGTTTTCCCGGATACTGATCTGGATCCCTGGGTGATGCGGTTGCCAGACGTGGTTCTCATCGGACGAAAAAGTCCCTGACCATAGCAGTGTATGTTGCCTAGCTGTGCTGCCCAGGGAGGTTGTTGAGGACGTGCGAGGACGCGGCGTGAGATTTCCGGGATGACGAACGCCTCCCCGTGTGGAGTGGAGTTGTCTAAGAAACCGCTGCACACCTAGGAGGCCTTCGTGTCCCACGCTAACGCAATGTTGACCCCAAAAGCCCGTTTGAAGCTCGCCCAATTGGTCGTTGAAGACCATTGGACGATCACCGAGGCAGCCAAGCACTACATGGTCTCCTGGCCCACAGCTAAACGCTGGGTCACCCGCTACCTCTAACTCGGTCGCGAAGGAATGAATGACAAGTCGTCCCGTCCCCGCTGCAGCCCCAACCGCACCCCGTGGAAACTGGGTCAAACGCATTGTTGCCCTGAGGTGGCGCAAGCGGCTGGGCCCGGTGCAGATCGCCGGGCGGCTGGGCATCGCGGCCTCGACCGTGCACACTGTCCTGGTCCGCTGTCGGATCAACAGGCTGCGATACATCGACCGGATCACCGGCGAACCAAACCGCCGCTACGAACACACAGCCCCGGGCGAGATGCTCCACGTAGATGTCCCCAAATTCGGGAACATCCTCGACGGCGGCGGCCACCGCTACCTTGGCAGGGTCGAGGGCGGAAAGAACTTCAGGTCCTCAGCAGCACGCAGCGGCTACGCCCGTTCCAGCAAGCACCCCAGAAACGAGACCAACTGAAAAATCGAACGGCTCCACCGAACACTCAACGACGGCTGGGCCTACGCCAAGTTCTGCAGCACCGAATCCAGCCGCAGGGAGGCCCTACCCGGCTGGATCCACTACTACAATCACCAGAGGACCCACACCGCACTCGGGAGCACCCCACCCGTCAGCCGGCTAACCAACCTCCCTGGGCAGTACACCTAGCCATCCTCTAAGTTTGGCTCCACGAGCAGCAACTCAATGCAGGCCAGCACTTCTGGATCGGGAGGCTATGCGAGAGCGATGAGCAGCTTTATTCGTTGTCCTTACACTTTCACCATTACGGTACGGATTGGAAACCAATGGACCCTCTTCTTGATGCTCAGTTTCTTCCATCTGGGTTCCACTATTCTGGCTTTTACAAAAGGTTGATAGCACTGAACCTCACTAACCTTGAACCCTGGCGGATACTTCAAGGTCAAATGCTGATCCAGCGGACCGTAGGTTTAAGGGAGCGGTATCCCTCTCGTTTGCTTGTTCCCTTCGCGCGCAGGATTGATTCTGACGCAGTGGCTTGCTGGGACCTGGATGCCGATTGCGATGCGATCAGCGTCATTCATGATTTTGCCAATTCCGGGTGGGAGCAAAGGGAAAGATATGACGACCTGACCTGCTGGTTCCGGCAGGCCGTCGAAGACATGATTGAATTTGAGCAGTAGTGGGGAAGATTACACCGGACTTGAGCGAGTTGATTCGGTCGCCTGGCTGCACGACCTGCCCCACCGATCGCACCTCGTAGTCACACGGGGCGATCAGTGGGAATAGCCTCAGCCCAGCAAAGCCCGCCGCAGCACGTCCAAACCAACTGAGCCGATGTTGAGTGCCTTGCTGTGGAAGGACTTCAGGTCAAAGCCGTCGCGCCCCTCAAGCTCGGCACGGATCTGTTCCCACAGGCGCTGCCCCACCTTGTACGACGGAGCTTGTCCCGGCCAGCCCAGGTAGCGGGTAAATTCGAACTGAAGCTGGCCTTCGCTGATATCGAGGTTGGCTTTGAGGAAGTCGAAGCCTTTTTCGGGTGTCCAGGTGCCGGTGCCCCAGCGTTCAGGGACGGGCAGTTCCAAGTGCACACCGATATCGAACACCACGCGGGCTGCCCGCATCCGCTGGCCATCGAGCATGCCCATGTGGTCACCCGGGTCTTTGAGGTAGCCAAGTTCCAGCATGAGCTGCTCGGCGTAGAGCGCCCAGCCTTCGCCGTGGCCGGAGACCCAGCAGACGTTCCGCCGCCAGTTGTTCAGGAGCTCACGGCGGTAAGTTGCCGTGGCGACCTGGAGGTGGTGGCCGGGCACCCCTTCGTGGAAAACGGTGGTGGTTTCGGACCACGTGGTGAAGGTGTCTTCGCCTGCCGGCACTGACCACCACATACGTCCGGGCCGGGAGAAGTCGTCGGAGGGGCCGGTGTAGTAGATGCCACCCTCGTCGGTAGGGGCGATCATGCACTCGAGGGTTTTCATGACGTCGGGAATATCGAAGTGGACGTCGGCGAGCTCGGACACGGCACGGTCGGAGAGTTCCTGCATCCACGCTTTGAGTGCGTCGGTGCCCTTGATCTGGCGCGCGGGGTCGCTGTTGAGGATGGCCTTGGCTTCTTCAATGGATGCGCCGGGCTTGATCTGCGCCGCGACCTTTTCCTGCTCGCCGATAAGCCTCTCGAGCTCCTGAACGCCCCAGGAGTACGTCTCTTCCAGATCGATTTGTGCGCCAACGAATGAACGCGAGGCCAGCGCGTAGCGTTCGCGCCCGACCGCGTCCTTCTCCGGTGCAAGGGGGAGGAGCTCGTCCCGAAGAAATTCGCCCAGGGCGCTGTACGCAGAACGCGCGGCTGCAGTCCCGGCGTCGAGCCTGTCCTGAACATCGGCGGGCAGCGGCTGGCCATTAAGGGCGGCCGATGAAGCCATCTTGGCGAAGAATCCGTCCTCGGCTGTGTATCGGCCGGTCTGCTCGATGACAATCCGAACCTGCCGGGCAGAAGCTACTTTGCCCGACGCGGCAGCGGTCCGGAGGGAAACGATGTACCCCTCAATCGCCCCGGGAACATTAGCTGCACGGCCGGCGATATGCTCCCACTGTTCCACCGTGTCCGTGGGCATGAGGTCGAAGATCGCACGAATGTCCTGGGCGGGTGAGGCGATGTTGTTGAGGTCGGCGGCGTCCCAACCCGACTCGTGGATCTCCAGCTCCAGTCCGAGCCGCTCGCGCATGGCATCCAGGGTGACGGCGTCCACGTCATCCGAAGGCTCAAGGCCGGCCAGGGCGTCCAATGCCAACCGTGTGGCCTCCGCATGAGCCTCGGCACCGGCGGGCGAGTAGTCCTGGTATTCGGTTTCGTGTCCCGGCAGTCCAAGCGTGGTGGCGAAGCTGGGATTGAGTTCGATCAGCTTTTCTGTGTACGCGTCAGCGACGGCATCGATGGCGGACTTCGGGCGTACGGGGGTGTTTGCAGTAGTCACCCACAGAGCCTATCCGCGACGCCGCTTACGTGAAAGGGTTGTTGAACTTTTCTACGAGCGGGAATATTAGCCGCGGCTGCGCTTCCACGCACCCGGACCCGGGCTGGGATCCAGGCGCAGTTGTTGACGACGCACCCAATGCCGGACATTCGGCTTCGACGCGGCAGCTTCCGAAGGAGCACCGAGTGAAACCACGACGGCGGCCAGCGCCGCGAGTTCTTCGGCGGTCGGTTCACCTTTGACCACAGAGAACAGGGGCGCAGCGGCTGCTTCGGCGGGCAACTGGTCGGGCGCGGAATCGGCGCGGTGCTTGGGCGTGCTCACAGCGGGATGTTTCCGTGCTTCTTGGTGGGCAGGCTGGCGCGCTTGTCCCGGAGGGCCCGCAGGCCGCGGATGATCTGCAGGCGGGTGTCGGACGGAGCGATGACCGCGTCCACGTAGCCCAGTTGCGCCGCCTGGTACGGGTTGAGGAGTTCTTCCTCGTAGCCCTGGATGATTTCGGCCCGCTTCGCCTCGACGTCGCCACCGGCTTCGGCAACAGCAGCGAGGTCGCGACGGTACAGGATGTTGACGGCACCCTGGGCGCCCATGACGCCGATCTGCGCAGTGGGCCAGGCGAGGTTGAGGTCGGCGCCGAGCTTCTTGGAGCCCATGACGATGTACGCGCCGCCGTAAGCCTTGCGGGTGATCACCGTGAGCTTGGGAACGGTGGCTTCGGCGTAAGCGTAGAGGAGCTTGGCGCCGCGGCGGATGATGCCCTGGAATTCCTGGTCCTTGCCGGGCAGGAAGCCGGGGACGTCCACCAGCGTGATGATGGGGATGTTGAAAGCATCGCAGTGTCGAACGAAACGGGCTGCCTTCTCCGAGGCCGAGATGTCCAGCGTTCCCGCGAACTGCATGGGCTGGTTGGCCACAATGCCTACGGTGTGTCCCTCAACGCGGCCGTAGCCGATCATGACGTTGGGTGCGTAGAGGGACTGCATCTCAAGGAAGTGGGCGTCGTCCACGATCTGCTCGATGACCTTGCGCATGTCGTAGGGCTGGTTGGCGGAGTCGGGGATCAACCCGTCCAGGGCGAGGTCGTCGTCGTCGACTTCCAGTTCCTGGTCGTGCTCCACCACCGGGGCCTCGGACAAGTTGTTGGACGGGAGGAAGTCCAGGAGTTCACGGACGAACTCAATGGCGTCTGCTTCGTCGGACGCGAGGTAGGTGGAGGTACCGGTGGTGGCGTTGTGCTGCCGGGCGCCACCGAGCGTTTCCATGTCCACGTCTTCGCCCGTGACGGTCTTGATGACGTCAGGTCCGGTGATGAACATGTGGGAAGTCTTGTCCACCATGACCACGTAGTCGGTCAGTGCGGGGGAGTAGGCGGCGCCGCCGGCGCACGGGCCCATGATGAGGGAGATCTGGGGGACGACGCCGGAAGCGTGGACGTTGTTGCGGAAGATGTCCGCGAACATGGCCAGCGAGGCGACGCCTTCCTGGATACGCGCGCCGCCGCCGTCATTAATACCGACAACCGGGCAGCCGTTGCGGAGGGCGAATTCCTGGACCTTGACGATCTTCTCGCCGTTGACCTGGCTCAGCGAGCCGCCATAGACGCTGAAGTCCTGGCTGTAGATGGCGATCAGGCGGCCGTCGACTGTGCCATACCCGGAAACAACGCCGTCGCCGAGGGGCTTCTTCTTTTCCATGCCGAACGCCGTGGAGCGGTGGACTGCGAGGGCGTCGAACTCGACGAACGATCCGGGATCAACCAGGAGGTCGATGCGTTCGCGGGCGGTGTTCTTGCCGCGCGCATGCTGCTTTTCAATTGCTTCCGGGCCGGAAGGCTGTTCTGCACGGGCCTGGCGGTCGCGGAAGTCGGCAATCTTTCCCGCTGTCGTTGTCAGATCGTGGCTCATCAAGTGTCTCCGGCTCTGTAGCTGATTTTCGCTGGCGCAGTTAGGTGACGGTCGCAAGCTTAAGTAGCTTCCGTACAAAGAACAGGCCCCGATGGCCAGTCTAGTGACGCCTTTGCCGCGAACCGCTGTAGAAACCCTACAATTTTCAGCGTCCAAGCCAAAGCCATCCCTATGTTACCCGTCAGTAACATACTTGGGTTAGAGTGTCCCCATGACTTCAAGCAACGACGCTTCCCGCACACTTTCCCACGGTGCCAGCCCCTACGTCGCCACCGGCTCACTGAAAGACCGGACCATCCTGATGTCAGGCGGCAGCCGTGGCATTGGACTGGCAATCGCCACCCGCGCAGCCCGCGACGGCGCCAATATCGTGCTCATGGCCAAGACCGGCGACCCCCACCCGAAACTGGAAGGGACAGTCTTCACCGCCGCCGAACAGCTGGTCGCCGCAGGCGGCCAGGCGCTGCCACTCGTAGGGGACGTCCGCAACGATAACGACGTCGCGGCTGCGGTGGCCGCCGCCGTCGAGCGTTTCGGAGGAATCGACGTCGTCATCAACAATGCCTCGGCGATCGACCTCTCCCGCACCGACGCCGTTGACATGAAGCGCTACGACCTCATGCAGGACATCAACGTCCGCGGCACGTTCCTGCTGTCCAAGCTGGCGTTGCCCGCCCTTCGGGAATCCAGCCACGGCCACATCCTCACGTTGTCCCCGCCCCTCAACCTGGACCCCAAATGGGCGGGTATGCACCTCGCCTACACCATGGCCAAATACGGGATGAGCCTCACCACACTGGGCCTCGCCGAAGAACTGAAGGACGACGGGGTGTCCGTCAACTCGCTCTGGCCCTGCACCCTCATTGATACTGCCGCGATCAGGAACATGCCCGGTGGGCAGCAGATGGTGCAGGCTGCCAGGGGGCCGGAGATCATGGCCGATGCTGCGCACGCAGTGCTGACCGGTTCTGGCGTTACCGGGAATTTCTTCACCGATGAAGAGGTCCTTCGTGCGGCCGGCGTGTCGGACTTTTCGCCCTACAGCCTTGGGGCTCCGGAAGACCGACTCGTTCCGGACATCTTCCTCTAGGCGGATTCCCAGCCGCTTTTCGGTGAAAGGCACCATCCGGGGCCGCCTCAACTGGATAGGATTCAGCTATGGACGCCGAACAACCAGCCAGCAGTGGACCCCAGGAATCATCCGGGCAGTCGCGCGCCCCTTTGGACCGCGAAGCGCTGCTGCAGGCGGATTTCCTTTCGGCCACAGGCATCTCGAAACTGACCATCGTGGAATCCACGGGGTCAACCAACCAGGACCTGGTCCGGGCAGTAACCGTTGAGCCGAAGAAATGGGCCGATCTCGCCGTCCTGACAGCGGAGCACCAGACCGCGGCGCGCGGGCGACTGGACCGCCACTGGGAATCGCCGGAGCGTTCCGCGGTATCCGTGTCCATGGTGTTGCGACCTGTCACGGCAGACGGCATGCCAGTACCAACACAGAGCTACTCGTGGCTGTCCCTTCTTGCGGCTGTTGCCCTGCGCGAGGCCTTGCAGGAAACGGCCGGTGTGACGGCTGAGATCAAATGGCCCAATGACGTCCTGGTCAACGGGCGCAAGATCGCCGGCATCCTCGCGCAGATGACGCCCATGGGTGACGGCTCCGTGCCTGCCGTGATTCTGGGTGTGGGGCTCAACGTGTCTCTGGCCGAGAAGGAACTCCCCGTGCCGACGGCGACGTCGCTCGCCTTGGAAGGAGCCACGACGACGGACCGCACCGCGTTGCTGAAGAGCTACCTTTCGCGTTTCGCCAGGCTCTACCGCAGTTTCTGCAACTCGGAGGGGGACCCGGCCGCCGGATTGGTGGGTGGGCCGTCCCTGCATAAGCGCGTTGAATCTGCCATGGTCACATTGGGACGCGAAGTGCGCGCGCACCTGCCCGGCGACCACGAGTTGGTGGGGCATGCATCGCGCCTCGATGAGCATGGCTCGTTGTTGGTGGTAGACCATGGTGGCAGGGAGCACGTAGTCACAGCCGGGGATGTGGTGCATTTGCGCGCCACGGAAAGCGGTTATGCGTAAAGAGCTGCTTCCGGGGGAGCAGGTCATCACCATCACGCATCAGCAGGCCCGCTCACTCTTCTTTCCGGTGCTGGCCTTCATTGTGGTTCCTGCCTTGGCCGCCTACGCCTGTGCCTGGGTTGTCAAAGGAAACGCGCAACGGCTTGTCCCGTTCATTACAGTTGAATGGACGCCGTGGCTCCTGGGTGCCGCAGTGGTGCTTGCTGCTTGGGTTGTGCTTGGTTACAGCGTGAAGCGCGTGCTCCGATGGCGTTCGGTCAGGTACGTCCTCACGAGTCGGCGGATACTTGCCAAGTACGGAATGTTTCGCCGCAGCGATTGGCAAGTGTCGCTGATGGCCGTCCGCAATGTGGGTGTCCATCAAAGCTTGATTCAACGGACACTGCACTCCGGGAATATATCCTTGGATACCGGGCGCTCCGGAACAGCCGTTATGGCCGACGTCCCTGAGGTGGGTAAGTTCAGGGGATTCATTCTTGACGCGATGGACGAACTCCCGCAAGGTGAGGTTTTTGAGGGCGAAGTACTAAGTGATTTTGAAGAATTGCCGTGGGAGTTGAGAGAAGGTGGAAGAGATGAGCGTTGAGGATCAGCAGTCCGGCGAGGACCTGGACCAGGAGTTCGACGCCGTACCCGAACCTTCCGTGGACCAGGAGACTGAAGCTGGGCCGGCTCCGGTCCCCACCGGCCCGCCCACTGGTGTCATGTCCGCGGAGCGCCTGGCCATCAAGGCGCTCGAGGCGAAGCTCCTGGGCGGCGAACGCAAGCTCCGCCGTCGTGAAGTCGCTGCAGGAGCAGGAGTGTCCATCCTCTCAGCGCGGAAGGTATGGCGTGCTCTGGGTTTCCCGAACTTCGGCGACGAAGACGTGGCGTTCACTGAGCGTGACCAGGCTGCGTTGTCGAGCATTCTGGACCTCGTCCGGGCAGGCATCCTGACCGAAGAAGCCGCCATTTCGGTGACACGCTCCATCGGGCAGATGACTGACCGCATGGTGGTCTGGCAGATCGAAGCCTTGGTTGAGGACATGGTGTCCGAACAGGGAATTCCGGATGCCGTTGCGCGCAAGCAGCTGGTGGGGCGGTTGCCTTCCCTGGTGGACTCCTTGGAAGAGATCCTGGTCTACTCCTACCGGCGCCAACTCAATGCCGGGGTTCAGCGCCTCGCTGTCCGGGCCGAAGCCGGCCTGCAAGCCAGCGAGGAAGGCCGCGAAGGTGACGAGGACGATTCCCCTTTGCCCTTGGCCCGTGCTGTCGGCTTTGCGGACCTCGTTTCCTACACCAGCCTTTCGCGCCGCATGAACGAGAAGACACTGGCCCAGCTGGTGCAGCGATTCGAGAACAAGTGCGCCGAGATTATCTCCGTGGGTGGCGGCCGACTGGTCAAGACAGTGGGCGACGAAGTCCTCTACATTGCCGAGACTCCTGCGGCCGGTGCCGAGATTTCCCTGGCCCTGGCTCAAGCCTTCACCGAGGACGAGATCCTGCCGCAGTGCCGCGTATCCATGGTCTGGGGCCGCATCCTCTCCCGTCTGGGCGACATTTACGGACCCACCGTGAACCTGGCTGCCCGGCTAACCACCCTTGCCCAGCCCGGCACCGTGCTGGTTGATGCCATGACCGCTGCTGCCCTTGGACAGGACGACCGCTTCGTCCTGGTTCCGCAGAAATCCGAGAATGTCCGCGGCTTCGGCGAAATCCATCCCGTGATGCTTGCCAGGGGCCGCGGCAAGGGCCTCGTGCTGGACTGAGTCCTGGGTGTGAGTAGATCCACATGACGCAGCCTTAACAAATCGATGGACTAACCCGGTACTCTTGGGTTGTTTGTGTCGTGATAGCCGTGGGGGTCGGCATCGGGCGCTTTAAAGCTGCCTAAATGTGGGGGAATGTTGGATGGCTCTGCCTAACGAGTCCGGGAAACGCCGTGCCATGAACCGCCGGCGCCGGGTCATCACTGCGACCGCCTTTACCGCGGCGGCCGCTGTCCTGGTAACCGGCGCCATCCTCTATCCAGGTTTCAAGACCACGGATGTCGATCTTAACGACGGTGGCGTCTGGGTCGTCAGCAAATCCAAGAATGCAGCAGGTCGGCTCAACTATCCCTCCAAGTCCTTGGACGGGGCGGTAACCCCTGCCAGCGCCGACTTCGATATCCTCCAGCAGGCGGGGGACATCTTCATTGATGACGCTGACGGCGGGACCATCAACCCGGTCAGTGCAGCAAACATGCGGCTCGGGGGAGACCAGAAACTGCCGGGTGCCGCCGAGGTCAGCTTCGGGAGCAAGGTCCTGGCAGTTACCGATCCCTCCAAAGGCAAAGTCTGGGCTGTCTCTCCGACGTCCATCGGCGGATTCAGCGACGAGTCCGAGCCCTTGTTCGAACAGTCCCCGGGCGTTGTCTCGGTGGTCGGCGTGGACGACACCATCCACACACTTGATCCCGAAACAGGTCGGCTGACAGCCACAAAGGTAGATGCCGACGGCAAGGCCGTTGACTCCCAGGTCCGGAATGATGATCGGCTGAAGGCGTCAGGGGAGGTCCAACTGGCCGCCGTCGGAGACAAAGCAGTGGTCCTCAACGAGTCCACTGGCGACATCGTTCTCCCCGGTGGAAGCAAAGTGCATTTGGCCGACGCCCGCGACGCCAAGCTGCAACAGAGCGGCCCGGCCGCAGACTTCGTGGCCATCTCGACGCCCACTGCCTTGCTCCTGCAGCCCTTGGGCGGTGGGACCGCGAAGACCATCCAATCCGATGGCAACGGCATCCCGGCAGCACCTGTCCATCTGGGGTCGTGCACGTACGCGGCCTGGTCAGGGACCAACAAGTACGTCCGCGAATGCAGTAATGAGGCTGACAACCGCCGCGCCGACGTCCCCAAGGCGAGTGCGTCGCCGTCGTACGTTTTCCGGGTCAACCGCGAGCTCGTGGTGCTGAACGACGTAAACTCCGGCAACGTCTGGATGGTTAACCAGAACATGCAGCTGGTCAACAACTGGGACGACGTCATCCCACCCCAGCAGACATCGGACGACGCCGACAAGGACTCCGCGGACGAAGTCCAGCAGACGGTCCTCCCGGACCGCAGCAAACCCAACACCGTGCCGGTGGCCAAGCCTGATTCATTCGGAATCAGGGCCGGCAAGACCACCATCCTTCCGGTGCTGGACAACGACGCCGACGCCGACGGAGACGTCCTCACTGTCAGCACCAGCGAGCCGCTTAAGTCGGGCGCATTGTCCGCGGTCTATGGTGGGACGGGCTTCCAGATCGCCGTTCCGGCCGGGACTACCGGGTCCGAGACGTTCAAGTATTCGGTGGACGATGGCCGCGGCGGAACAGGCGCCGCGGACGTGGACCTGCGGATCGTCCCCAGCGAAGAAAACAACGCACCCCAGCCCAAGCCCAACCGCAACAACGCGCTGGTGGTCCAGTCCGGCAAGATCGCCAGTCAGTTCATCCTCACCGATTGGCTGGATCCCGACGGCGATGACATCTTCGCCGTCGCTGTCTCCAGCAGCGATCCCGCTGACCAGGTCCGGATCAGGCCGGACGGCTTGCTCACCTTCCAGGACTCAGGCGCAGGTCCGGGTCGGAAGACCCTGACCGTCAGCGTTTCCGACGGCGCCCTGACCACCCAGGGCCAGATCAGCGTCGACGTCCGTGCACCGGGAGCGCTGCCCCCCATTGCCAACGCCGACCATGTGGTGGCTGTTGCCGGCCAGGACACCGTGATCGCCCCGCTCAAGAACGACACTGACCCGCAAGGCGGCACGTTGCGGCTGGCGCAGGCGCAGCCCGATGAACAGTCAACGGCCGTGGTGGGACCCGACCAGCAGACATTCGCCTTCAACTCCACAGTCGTCGGACCCCACTACGTCACCTACATGGTGACCAACGGACCGGCGAGTGCGCAGCAACTGGTGCGGATCGACGTCGTATCCGGCAACAGTGACGGTGCGCCCGTAGCTGTCCGGGACATCGCGCTCCTGCCGAGTGGCGGCAGTGTGGTGGTTGACGTGCTGGGCAACGACTCAGACCCGGGCGGTGGCGTGCTGGTGGTCCAATCGGTGACGGCAGCTGACGGGCTGCCCGTTTCGGTGGCAGTGCTGGACCACTCGGTCATCAAGATCACCGATATCCGTGCCGAGGGACAACTCTCGCTCAAGTACACGATTTCCAACGGCAAGGCCTCCGCGACGGGGGACATCTCCGTTCAAGTGGTCCCTGCACCCACCAAGCTTCAAGCTCCGCAGGCCAAGCCTGATGAAGTCTCAGTACGGGTGGGCGATGTGGTGACGATTCCGGTGTTGGCGAACGATACCGACCCCAACGGCGGAGAGCTCACCCTGGATCCTGTGTTGGCGCAGCAGCCAGATGAAGCAGCCGGGCGGATGTTCGTCGCCGGCAACACGCTGCGCTTCATCGCAGGCGAGGAACCTGCCACCGTTTACGCGATCTACAAGGTCAGCAACGCCTCAGGCCAGACAGATTCGCAGCAAGTCACAATCAGGATCCGTGGCCGTGACGACGCAACCAACACCAGGCCGGAACCGCGGAACCTGACAGCCCGGGTGGTTGCCGGTATGACCGTGAGGATCCCCGTACCCTTGGACGGCATCGACGCCGACGGCGACTCCGTCCAGCTCATCGGCATCGACAAAGCGCCCGAACTGGGTACGGCCATTCTCAGGGATGGCTACCTGGAGTTCACGGCAGGCGGGAAGTCCGCCGGTACGGACACGTTCAGTTACCGCGTCCGTGATCGCATCGGCGCCGAGAACACGGGAACGGTGATTGTGGGCATCGCGCCGGCCGAAGCCGACAACCAGAAGCCGATCGCCGTGGATGACACCATCGATGTTCGCCCTGGTCGCAGGGTGGCGGTGGATGCTCTGAAGAATGATTCGGATCCCGACGGCGACCCCATCGGACTGGTGCCGACGTTGGAGGCAAAGCCCGAGCTCCAGGTGGAGACTGCGGGAGGCAAAGTGGTGCTGACAGCACCCGGCGCCGCCGGCACCGAAAGCATCACTTACCGGATCCAGGACGACAAGAAAGCGGAGGCCGCCGCCGTCATCCGTGTCCAGACCAGTCCGACCGCACCCCTTCATGCCCCGGTGGCAGTGGACGATCGGATCACACTGGCTGAGACCCTGGGCAAGACCGCGGTGGACGTACCTGTCTTGAAGAACGATTCGGATCCCGACGGCGTAGCTGAGGACCTCAAGATCTCCCTTCCTGACGGAAACCCGAACGCACGCGTTGGGACAACCGGGAACGTGGTGGTGACGCTGGCTCCCCAGGATCAACTGATTCCGTACAACGTGACGGACGTTGATGGGCAGACCGCAACGGCAGTCATGTGGATTCCGGGCCAAGGCCTCCAGTACCCCACGCTCTCCACTACCGACGTCGTGGAAATTACTGCGGGGGAGGAGGTCACCCTGGCCCTGCAGGACTACGTCAAGGTGAGGGAAGGACGCCAGCCCCGTATCACGGTTGCCGACAAGATCCGTGTCCAAGGCGGCGAGCCCACCAACGTCATCGCGGGCGACGGAACGGCCCTGAGGTACGCCGCCCAGGCGGAGTACGCAGGCCCAGGCTCCATCACCTTCGAAGTGACGGATGGAAGCGGTCCTGACGATTCCGAGGGCCTCAAGTCCACGCTGACCATCCTCACCAAGGTGCTGCCGGACCCGAACGCAAACCACGCTCCTACGTTCAGCGGGGCGGCCATCGAGGCCCCCAAGGGCGACACCGTGGACTTGGATCTTGCCAACCTCGCCGCGGACGTGGACGAGAAAGACCAAGGCAAGCTTGCCTTCGGGTTGGACGGTGACATGCCCGCCGGTTTTGACGCGCGGATCGAAGGCACCGTTCTAAAGGTCACCCCGGGTGGTTCACTCAACCCGGGAGCGCGCGGCACGCTGCCGCTGAAGGTGACCGATGGCCGCTCCGAACCGGTCAAGGCCGCCGTCACGGTCACGGTGGTTTCTTCCGACCGGCCAAAGCCGGCAGCCAACGATGACGTTGTGGAAAAGGCCGACGCCGGGAAGTCCGAAACCATCAATGTGTTGGGCAATGACTTCAACCCCTTCAGCGAGCCCCTGACCATCGTGTCGGCAGTGGTTGAGACAGGAAATGCCTCTGGCGCGCCCGCTGTCTCCGGTGATTCGATCACGGTGACTCCCTCCGAGGGATTCAAGGGGGTCTTGGTGGTCCGTTACACCATCAAGGACAAGACGGATGATCCGAGCAGGCAGGCCGTGGCCCGGGTCCGCATCACGGTGCGCGACAAACCGGACGCACCTTCGGCGCCGGTAGCCACTGACGTTCGCAGCAAGACGGCTGTGCTCAAGTGGGCCCCGCCGTCGGACAATGGCGCAGCCATCACCAAGTACACCGTTAAGGCTGCTGGTTTCCAGCAGGAATGCCCCACAACAACGTGTACGTTGAACGGGCTGACCAACAACGTCAAGTATGTCTTCACTGTGGTGGCCACCAACGAGGTAGGCGAGTCCCAGCCGTCAGTCCCGTCCAACGAGATCACTCCGGATGAAAAGCCGTCCGCCCCTGACGTACCTGCCGTTAAGGCCGGCGACAAGGACATGGCCATTACCTGGACACCGGCCAAGACCGAAGGCTCTCCGGTGAAGCACTACAACCTGGAGATCTCTCCACCACCTGCCAACGGAATTGCCGTCAAGAACGAGGTAACCGGCCTCAGCTACACGTGGCCAGGCTTGACCAATGGGGTGAAGTACAAGGTCCGGGCCCAAGCGGTGAACGATCTCGGTCCCTCGGAATGGGGTCTGTACTCCGCCGAGGACCACCCTGCCGGCATCCCCGGCACGCCGTCGCCGCCGAGCACCACAGTGGTGTCCGCCGTGGGTTCCCAGAACCAGCTCCGCGTCGACTGGGCCGAGCCGGACATCAACGGTGACCCCATAAAGAATTACTACGTCAGCATGAGTGGTGGCAGCGGAGCCACACAGACACAGACCATTCCGGGGAACGTCCGTACGGCAACCTTCAAGGTTTCCACCGATGAATCGGCGTACACGTTCACGGTTCAGGCGGAGAACAAAGCGGGGAAGAGCGCGGTTAGTGCTGCGTCGCCGCCGCGTCGGGCAACAGGAAAGCTGGCCACTGTCCAGAACGTGAGCGCCACGCCGGCCAACACCGGCGCCGCCGGCGGGCAGCTCACCATCAACTTCAGCGCGCTCAGCGATGCCCAACGCAACGGCTCCAAGGCCAACGAAGTCAGCTACACCTACTTTGCGGGCGGACGCTCCGGCGCCATCCAGCCCGGGCAGACAGTGGGAGGCTTCACCAACGGCCAGGCCACCAGCGTCACCGTCACGGCACACTCAACAGTGGCGCCCAGCTCGGATGCGAGTGCTGCAGCCACCGCGAAGCCCTATGGTGCGCCGGGTACGCCGTCGGCGTCGGGCTCGAATGGCGCCGTGAACCAGAAATCAGTGACCTTCAACTGGTCGTCCCCATCACCATCCACCAATGACGTCGCAACGACGAAGATCCGGATCGACGGCGGTGGTTGGGAGACAGTGGGTGCCTCGGGCAGCCGGACCATCAACACAGCTGGCTGGGAAGAGCAGCACAGCATCACTGTGCAGACGTTCAACTCTCTCGGCACGGGCGGCGGTCTGGCTACGGCCAGCGCCACGTCCGGACGCCAAGGGGTGTGGACAACCACCATGAACCCGGGCGCCGTGGTCCGTTCCTGCAGCTTCACGTTGGGTGGGGCGAATTACGACCCCAAGAAGTTCACCTGTGACGGCCAAAGCAACAACACGCCACCGTGGATGGCCTCGGCTGACCAGGGCGCAATTGTGGTGCGTTGTTACATCGACCAAACAGATAATTGGACCGGTATGCACCGTTGGTGGCGCATCGAATCCGGGTCGTACCGAAACGTGGGCCGGTACATCATCGCAGGTCACACTCACTTGGGTGACCCAGCTGGCTTGGGGGCCCCGCCATGCTGACCTTGAGGAAATGCGGCCGGGCAGTTCTCCCCATCGCGCGCCCGGCGATTAAGGCCGTAGGCTGTCAAAGCCAATGGATAGCCCGGTCTCGGGTTTCCTTGGCGAGCCGTTTGGTGCGTGGGATAGTCTTAGGGACTGAAAATTCCGCCGCCGTATGGGGGTACTGCGGAATGTACGGCTGCCGGCACATGCCGGTTGGCCAGGAAGTCGCTGGGGGGCGGCTGTATACAAAGGGAATTCTGGGGCTGTGACAACTTTCTTCGGCAAGCTGGGGCTGAAAAAGCGTCAAAACAAGAAACTCATATCGGGCATCGCTGTGACTGCTGCGGGCGCTGTGCTCGTGGCAGGTGCTGTGCTGTACCCGGGGTTCAAGACCACCGAGGTGGACTTGAACGACGGCGGAGTGTGGGTGGTCAGCAAAACCAAGAACGCTGTGGGCCGCCTGAACTACCCGTCCCGTGTTCTGGATGGTGCCGTGACGCCGGCTACCACTACCTTTGACGTCCTGCAGCACGACGGCAACGTCTTCGTGGACGATGAATCCGGGTCCACCATCAACCAGGTATCTGCCGCCAACCTGAAGCTTGGCGGCGACAAGCAGCTGCCAGCCTCGTCACAGGTCAGTTACGGCTCCACCGTCCTCTCGGTAACCGATCCAGCACGCGGCAAGGTGTGGGCGTTGTCTCCCTCCACCGTCAACGGCTTCGATGAAGAGGGAACCGAGCCCGTACTGACGGGCAACCAGGGGATGGTCTCGGCGGTGGGACAGGACAACCGCATTTACACAGCCGATCCCGGTAAGGGCGAGATTACTGTCACCACCGTTGATGCCAATGGCGAGCGGACCAACTCCGAAGTCACCAAAGTGGACGAGCTCAAGGGCTCCGGAGACCTGCAGATCGCCGTGGTGGGCGACAAGCCTGTAGTACTTGATGCTTCCTCCGGCAACCTTTTCCTCCCCGGTGGCCGCAGGCTCCAACTGCAGGACGCCCGCGAAGCCAAGCTCCAGCAGAGCAGCGAGGAGAGCGGCTACGTTGCCATCGCCACCCGCAAAGCCCTGCTGAAGCAGCCGTTGGACGGGTCCACGGCGGCAACGGTCAACGCCGATGGTGAAGGCGTCCCGGCTGCCCCCGTGCAGGTCAGCAAGTGCGTCCACGCTGCGTGGTCCGGCGCCAACAAGTACCTCCGCGACTGCGACAACGACGCAGACGACAAGAAAAACGATGTCCCCAAGGCCAGTGCTTCCCCGAGCTATGTGTTCCGCGTCAACCGGGACCTCGTGGTCCTCAATGATGTCAATTCCGGCAGCGTATGGCTGGTCAACCAGAACATGCAGCTCGTCAACAACTGGGACGATGTTGTCCCGCCCAAGAACCAGTCCGATGACCAGGATCAGGAATCCGCGGACAACAACACCATCAACGTGCTCCCGGACCGCACCAAGCCCAACCGCCCCCCGGAAACCAAGCCGGACGAGTTCGGCGTCCGACCGGGCCGGACCACCATCCTCAGCGTCCTGGACAACGATTCAGACCCCGACGGCGATGTTCTCACCGCTGCGGTGGGCGCCAACGGCCCCAAGGCAGGGGCGCTCGAAAACATCTACGGTGGCTCCGCCTTCCAGATCAAAGTTCCGATTGATGCCAAACCGGGCACGGAAGTCTTTGACTACAACGCGTCGGACGGTCGCAGCCTGTCGGCCGGCGGGAAAGTCACCCTGCGGGTTGTGCCCCCCGAAGAGAACAAACCGCCCTTCTTCAAACGCGGTGAGCCCACCACCATGCTGGTGGAGCAGGGCAAGTCCGTCAGCCAAAACATCCTGACCGACTGGATGGATCCGGACGGCGATGACCTCGTTCTGCTGGACGCGAAGTCGGACAATGACCAAGACCAGGTGAAGGTCCGCCGCGACGGACTCCTCACGTACCAGGATTCCGGGGCGGCACCGGGCAAGAAGAACGTCACCATCACGGTCTGGGACGGCCGCGCCACCACCACGGGCCGCGTGGTGGTGAATGTGCAGCCACCCGGTGCCCTGGCTCCTGTTGTCAATGCCGACCACGTTACGGCCGTAGTGGGCCAGGACCTGGTCATCGCACCGTTGAAGAACGACGTTGATCCCAACGGTGGCGCGTTGCGTGTGGCCCACGTCGAGGCTGCAGGTCCGGCCGACCTGGGACCAGTGACCGACGGCGGAACCTTCACTTTCAGAAGCACCACCCCGGGGCCGGTGTACTTGACGTACATCGCCAGCAACGGCCCGCAAAGCAGCCAGGGCTTGATCCGCGTCGACGTGGAGTCAGGCAAGGATGCCGGAGCGCCTGTAGCCGTTCATGACGTGGCGCTCCTGCCCGTCGGCGGAAGCGTCTTGGTGGACCCGCTGGCCAACGACTCCGATCCCTCCGGCGGTGTGCTGGTCCTGCAATCGGTCACGGTGCCTGACGGCTCCTCCGCGTCAGTCAGCGTCATCGACCACAGCGTCCTTCGCGTCACGGATGTCCTCGGAGCGAAGGAACCGTTCGTCTTCAGCTACACGATGTCCAACGGCCGCGCCTCGGCCACTGGAACGGTGGGCGTCGTCCCGGTGCCGGCTCCCGCCGTCGTCGAGGCTCCGCAACCCAAGCCTGACGAAGTCAACGTCCGCGTCAACGACGTCGTGACCATTCCGGTCCTGGACAACGACACGCACCCGCAGGGTGAAGAGCTCTCCGTGGACCCCGTGTTGGCGCAGAGCGTCCCTGAGGAAGACGGGAAGGCGTTCATTTCCGAAAAGACCTTGCGCTTCATTGCAGGTCCAACGCCCAAGACTGTCAGGGCCATCTACAACGCCGTGGATCCGCAGGGGCAGAAGAGTGCAGCCGCCGTGACCATCCACATCCTCCCGCTGGAAGGGACGCAGAATTCGCGGCCCCAGCCGCAGAACCTCACGGCACGCGTGGTGGCCGGCGGCAGTGTCCGCATCCCGGTTCCGCTGGACGGCATCGACCCCGACGGTGACTCGGTCCAGCTCACCGGCATCGACAGTACGCCCACCATGGGAACCGCGACGGCGGGCAGCAGCTTCATCGATTTCGTAGCCGCCGGTGATGGCGCGGGAACGGATACGTTCCGGTACAAGGTCATTGATCGCCAGGGCGCCGTGAACACGGGAACGGTGACTGTCGGCGTCGCCCCGCGAGGCGAAGACAACCAGAAACCTGCCCCCGTGGACGACGAGGTCAAGGTCCGTCCCGGACGCCAGATTGCTGTGGATGCCACCGCCAACGACACTGATCCGGACGGCGACATCATCCGTATCCTGACGGACAGCATCGAAGCCGATCAAGGACTCGATGCCCAGGTCAGCAAAACCAGCGGCAGGATCCTGGTGACGGCACCGGCCGCCGAAGGGACCGTGAATGTCCGCTACTCGGTGGCCGACGACCGTGACGCCGTGGGCACTGCCAGTATCCGGGTGATCGTCAAGAACGACATCCCTTTGCAGGCTCCCATCGCCAGGGACGACCGGGTGACGTCGGCGCAGACTCTCGGCAAAACTGCCGTGGACGTACCCGTCCTGAAGAACGATGAGGACCCGGACGGTGTGGGGGAGAACCTCAAGGTCGCTACCGGTTTGGACACGGCGCGCCCGGGTCCCGAAGGCAACGTGATTGTTGACCTCACCGAGCAGCCGCAGCTGGTCCCGTACACCGTGGAGGACGTCGACGGACAAAAGTCCACGGCCGTTATCTGGGTTCCGGGCATCGGCCAGCAGGTGCCCACCCTTGCCAAGGACGAGGTCGTTGAACTGGTGTCCGGCCAGTCCGTCACCGTTGACCTGGCCGAGTGGGTGAAGGTCCGCGAAGGAAAATCGCCGCGCCTGACCCAGACGGACCGGATCAAGCTCATCGGCGCTGACGGAAGTGACCCCGTGGCGAACAACGGGGCATCCATCAAGTACACGGCCGGTGCCGAGTATGTGGGGCCGGGCTCCATCAGCTTCGAAGTCACTGATGGAAGCGGCCCTGACGATCCCAACGGCCTGAAGTCAACGCTCAGTATCCGCACCAAGGTGCTGCCCGATCCCAACAAGAACAACCCGCCGGTGCTGCTGGGCAGCGACGTGGAGGTTCCCAAGGGCGACTCGGCCAGCCTGGACCTGGGGAAACTGACCTCCGATCCTGACGCTGACGACGTCCAGAATATGAAGTACGAACTGGCGGGTGCTGCCCCAGGCGGCTTCAGGGTGAACGTGGATGGCAACAGCCTCAAAGTCTCCGCTGACGACTCTGTACAGATTGGCCAAGGTGGCACGGTCCAGATCAAGGCAAAGGACCCCCGCGGGCTGGAGGCTTTGGCGACGTACAAGCTCTCCTTGACGGCCTCCAACCGGCCGAAGCCTGTTGCCAACGACGACGTTGAACCGGATGCGCAATCCGGGAAGCCCGTGACGGTCAACGCACTCGCCAATGACTCCAATCCCTTCCCGGATACACCGCTGAAAATTGTCTCTGCGGTCACCGAGACGGGCCAGGGCACTGCCGAAGCCAACGGCGGAAACGTGACGGTCACGCCCTCCGCAGGGTTCACCGGAACCATGGTTGTGGCCTACACCGTGGAGGACAAGACCGGGGAGCTCTCGCGCTACGCGACCGCCCGTATCCGCTTGACCGTCAAGGACAAGCCGGCAGCGCCCACAACCCCGCTCGCGCAGAGCGTGGGGGACCAGACGGCCTTGCTCACCTGGAACGCACCCGCCGACCGTGGCTCGCCCATCACCAAATACACCGTGTACGGCGAGGGTGGGTTCAAACAGGACTGCCCTGCCAACACCTGTACTTTGACTGGCTTGACCAACAATGTGAAATACCACTTTGCGGTGACTGCCACCAATGCCATCAACGAGTCCGAACGCTCACCGGTGTCTGCGGAGGTACGTCCGGACGTCAAGCCGGATACTCCCGCAGCGCCGACGCTCAAGTTTGGCGACAAGCAACTCTCGGTGGCCTGGGTTCCTCCTGCCAGCAAGGGTTCGCCCATCAAGTCTTACGATCTTGAGATTTCTCCTGCTCCGGCAGGCCAGAACCCCCAGATCCAAAACCTCACGGGCAACAGCCACGTGTGGACGGGACTGACGAACGGTGTGGCGTACAAGGTCCGCGTCCTGGCCCGCAACGATGCCAAGGAACCCTCCGAGTGGAGCCCCTACTCCGCTGCGGAGACGCCCGCCGGTGTTCCGGCCACCCCTGCTGCTCCGTCGGTGTCCGGCGCTGGGTCGGTGGGCACGCAAAGCCAACTGCAGGTCAGCTGGAAGGCGCCCAACAACAACGGTGACGCCGTGTCTGCCTACACCTTGACCACCTACCGTGGCGGCGCCGTCGTGGGTACCCAGTCGGTGGGCGCAACCTCGCAGAACGTCACCGTTGCCAATGCCGAAGCGGACTACACGTTCACGGTCTCGGCAACGAACAAGGCCGGGGTCAGTGGCGTCAGCCAGCAATCCGCGCCCATTCGAGCTGCAGGAAAGCCTGGCACCGTGGGCAGTGGTTCGGTGACCGCAACCGGCACCAGCGGACAGTTGCGGGTGACCTTCACTCCACTGACAGCCGCTGAACGCAATGGCTCCCAGGACAACGAGATCACCTATCGCTGGCAGACCGCCAGCGGATCCGGCCCCATTGGACGCGGCGGCGGTGACATCGGCGGCCAGCCCAACGGCACCAACGTGGTGGTCAACATTATTGCCACGTCGGTGAAGAACGGCATGGCCGGCGATGCCAAGGCCATCGGCACCGGCAACCCTTATGGGCCCCCCAACGCACCGAACGTCAGTGGCGGCAAGTCGGCCAAGGGCGATGGCCAAGTGCATTGGACCTGGAACAACCCCGCCATGAATGGTCGGGCGTTGGACCACTATGAGGTCAGCCTCGATGGTGGCGCGTGGACCGGAGTGGGCAAGGCAAACAGCTTTGATGCCTCCGGTGGTGGCTGGGAGAAGACCCGGCATCTGCGTGTTCGGGCCGTGACAGTCGCGGTGGGACCTGCCAGTGGCAATGTGGCTGCCACCAGCGGAGTCGACCCGACCCCGCCGCCTCCGCCTCCTGCGCCGCCTACAGTCCAGGCACACAACAACACCTGCCCGGGAAAGCCGGGTCAGACGGACACCTACAACCCCAGTGGACCGTCCTGCGGCGTTGGTTGGGTCTCGAGGTCCGAAGGCTGGCTGACCATCAACTGCACCAAGGACATCTACAACAACGGCACGCCGTGGTACCGCGTCACTGAGGGCAGCCACCCGGGATGGTTCGTGAAGTCCACCACCGTGGACATTCGCGGCAACAGGCCCGGCGGTTGCTGATGCTCCCACCCTCCGTTCATCAACTCCATTCGCATATCTATCAAAGGAACAGGACCAACCGATGACCATGACAAACGAGCAGGCCGTATGGTTTGCGGAAACATTCGAGAAGCTCGTTGCCAACGTGGGCAAGGCCGTCCTCGGCAAGGAACACGTCATCCGGTTGACCTTCACCGCGATGCTGGCCGAGGGGCACGTCCTGTTCGAAGACGCGCCGGGTACGGGCAAGACCTCGTTGGCCCGCGCCTTGGCCGCAACGGTCCAGGGTTCCCACAACCGCATCCAGTTCACCCCGGACCTCCTGCCGTCCGACGTGACGGGTGTGACCATCTACGACCAGAAAACCCAGAAGTTCGAATTCCACAAGGGTCCGGTGTTCAACAACATCGTCCTGGCCGACGAAATCAACCGTGCCTCGCCCAAGACGCAGTCCGCACTCCTTGAGGTCATGGAGGAATCCCGCGTCACCGTGGATGGAACCACCTACGAGGCGGGCCGTCCGTTCATGGTGCTGGCAACCCAGAACCCGATCGAGCAAGCGGGAACGTACCGATTGCCGGAGGCACAGCTGGACCGGTTCCTCATCAAGACGTCCATCGGCTACCCGGACCACGCCTCCACTGTGCGTTTGCTGGGCGGTGCCAACCTGAAGGATCGGTCGAAGGAACTCACCCCGCTGATCACCACGCAGGCCGTGGCCGACATGGCGGACCTCGCGGCCACGACGCACGTGGACACGGCGGTCCTTGAATACATTTCGCGGCTCTGTGAGGAGACCCGTAACGCATCCGAGACGCGCCTCGGCGTTTCCGTCCGTGGCGCCTTGGCGATGGTTCGCGCTGCCAAGGTCTGGGCGGCAGGTCAGGGCCGGAACTTCGTGTTGCCGGATGACATCAAGGAACTCGCGCCCGTGGTGTGGACCCACCGACTGGTGATGGACCCGGAGGCCGAGTTCTCCGGCGCGACACCGGAGGTTGTGCTCAGCCGGGTCCTCGGCGACGTCGCTGCACCCCAGCAGCGCGCCACCGCCTAAGCCTGCTCAGCGCCTTACCCCTAGACCCCCAGCCAAACATCCCCAGCCCAAACAAAGGTCCCCACATGTCCTCCAGCACACCCCTGAACAGGGCTGCTGATTCGCTGAAACGCGCAACGTCCGCGTTCGCCGGCAAGATACGCAACCTGCGCGGCTCAGGTGGTGGCACGGGCCAGCGCCCTTCCTCCACCGGCAAACCAGCCGGTTCGGCAAAGCCCCGCAAGACCGGCAAGCTCCACCCTGCCTCAGTGTGGTCGGAAGCCGCCGGTACCGCTGGTGAGTTCCTCGCGCCCGCATGGCGCAAGGTCCGCGGTGTCTGGTTGGCCTTCGCCTGGCCGGTCCTGTCAGTGGTGAGCCTGCTGGGCTGGGTGGTGCTGGCCGCTGCGATCGCGCTGTGGTGGGCCGGACAGGCATGGGGCTGGCAAGAAGCCAAGTCTGCCGCCATGGTGGCATTCCTGTTGTTCGTCCTGGCCATCGCCTTCATTGTGGGGCGTTCGGCGTACGGCGTGGTCCTGGACCTTGCCCGCACACGCGTGGCCGTGGGGGATGACGCCGTGGGAAGCATCGCAGTCTCCAACGTGTCCACCAGGCCGTTGTTGCCCGCGGCTCTTGAATTGCCGGTGGGATCCAACACCGCCGTTTTCCACCTGCCCCGCATGAAGCCGGCGCAGGTGCACGAGGACCTGTTCACCATTCCCACCGCCAGGCGCGCAGTGATCGTGGTGGGTCCGGTTCGTTCGGTCCGCGCCGACCCCCTTCACCTGCTGAGGCGCCGTGTGATGTGGACCGAACCCGTGGACCTGTTCGTTCATCCCCGCACGGTCTCATTGGGCAGCTCCGCCGCAGGTTTCATCCGGGACCTCGAGGGAATGCCCACCACCGAACTTTCCAGCGCCGATGTCTCCTTCCATGCCCTGCGTGACTACGTGCCCGGCGACGATCGCCGCCACATCCACTGGAAGACGACGGCCCGCACCAACAAGCTCATGGTCCGCCAATTCGAAGAGACCCGCAGGGCCCACCTTGCCATTGCGCTCTCCATCAACACCGATGAGTACGATTCCGAGCCCGAGTTCGAGATGGCCATTTCCGTGGCAGCCTCGATTGGTCGGCAGGCCATCCGTGAACAGCGGGAACTCGATGTCCTGACCCAAAAAGGACCGCTCCGCTGCGAAACCGGCCGCAACCTGCTGGACGACACCACAAGGATCGTCGGGGCACCCATGCGGAAGACCGCCGTCGACCTCGCCCGGACGCTGTCCGATACGGTCCCCAACGCCTCCGTGGTGTTCTTCGTAGTGGGAAGCCACGTAACGGCCACGCAGCTGCGTTCGGCCGCCGCGTCCGTTCCGCCCGGCGTCCGCAGCCTGGCTGTCCGTGTCCAACCCGGCGCCGCGCCGTCGAGGGCCAACATCGCAGACCTGACGGTCCTCACTGTCGGCGACCTTGATGACCTCGCCATTGTTCTTCGAAAGGCGGCAGCATGAGCTCCGCGCCCAATCTTCGCGTGCGTCCCCGCGCCGCCAAGAAGACTACGTCAACAGGCAGCGCCAACCGCGCCGCCGGGGGATCGCTCCTCGCCGACGGGCGGCCGTGGTGGCATTTCGCCGTGGACTGCGGCGCCCTGGTGGTGCTGCTGTTCCTGGGCGTCCTTGGTTTCACCCTGAGCTTCGGTGGAGACCCCCGCTATCTTGTCGCGGGTCTGGGCGGCGTGCTCCTGGGGGTGGGCATTGCTGTCCTGAACGCCCACCTCCGCCTCGGGCTGCTGATTACCACCGCCATGGCTTTCGGCGCGTACATGCTGTTCGGAACCGCTTTGGCTGTACCGGACTCGGCAGTCTTCGGTTTCCTGCCGAGCCTCGATTCCCTGCGAACGCTCCTCCTGGGCGTCGTCTTCGCCTGGAAGGACATGTTGACCGTAGGCGTGCCCGTGGGCACGGCGAACGGCATGCTCATTGTGCCGTTCCTCAGCTCGCTGCTCACGGCGCTGGCGGCGGGACTGCTGACGTGGCGGTTGAAGAGCCCGTACTGGCCGCTGCTTCCCGTCTTGGTCCTGTTCGTCACGGGCATCGCCTTCAGCACCAGCGCCGGGTTCCTCAACGTGGAGCGCGGCGTCTCACTGACCATCGTGTCCATTGTGTGGGCTACGTTCCGCCGCGACGTGTTGCGCCAACGAAGCACCAAGACCGTTTCGGCCAACCGGCCGGATTCCGACGCCGGTGCAGCCCGCCGCGGCCAGCTCCGCCGTCTGGGGACTGCTGCAGCAGTGATCGCCGTCGCGGTGGGCGTCACCGCCATCGCGTCTCCGCTGGTGACCGCCAGCGACGACAGGAAGGTCCTCCGCAACACGATCGTTCCCCCCTTCGACCCCCGCGACTACATCACACCGCTGGCGAGCTTTCGCAACTTCGTCAAGGACGAGAAGGACAGCACGCTGTTCACCGTCAAAGGACTGCCCAAGGACGCCCGTGTGCGGCTCGCGGCGCTGGATGCCTTCAACGGACTGAACTACACCATGGATCCGAACAGCTCGGGTAACTTCAGCAAAGTGGGCGATGCCCGTTCGCTGAACACGCTGGCGGACGCGGGAAGCCCGGTGGAGGGCACCAACTACACGCTGGACATCACCATCGAGGACTACCAGGGCTACTTTGTGCCGGGCGGGCGGCACACCACCGGGATGAGCTTCGCGGAGACTTCCGGTGCGGCGTCCGGCCTGTACTTCAACGCCGGTACGGACACTGCCGTCACCACCAAGGGCCTGGCCAAGGGCGAAAACTACACTGTTCAGGTCTCCGATCCGGGCACCTTGGAGCACGGCCAGTTGACGCAGTACGACTTCGCCAAACTCACGTTGCCGGAGGCCGAGGAAGTACCGCCGATCGTTCCCTCCCAGGCCAACGAGATTTCGGCTGACGCGCCCACGGCCATCGACCGTGTCCGCCAGATCGAGGCGCATTTCCAGAAGAGCGGCGCGTTCAGTAACGGCCTGGTTGCCGATGGGCAACTTCCGAGCCTTCCCGGCCACAGTGCCGCGCGTGTCCGCAATATGCTCTCCGCCAAGCAGATGCTCGGTGACGACGAACAGTACGCGGTGTCCATGTCCCTGATGCTCCGCCACCTCGGGATCCCGTCCCGGGTGGTCATGGGCTTCTATCCGGATCCCAAGAGCCCCGAAAACGGTGCCGGCGACGTCAAGATCACTGGCAAGGATGTGCACGCCTGGGTGGAGGTGGCCTTCGACCGCGTAGGTTGGGTGCCGTTTGATCCCACGCCGCCCAAGGACAACGTGCCCATCCCGCCTGACCCGGAAAACAAGTCCAAGCCCAAGCCCCAGGTGCTGCAGCCGCCACCCCCGCCGCAGGAACCCGCGGACTTGCCGCCGGACTCCACCCCGGATGCCCTGGACGCTGACGAGAAGAAGAACAACCCCTGGCTCTTCTGGGGTCCCTTGCTGGCAGCCATCGGTGTGGCGCTGATTCCCTTGGGGATCCTCGCCTTGCCGCTGCTGCTGATCCTCCTGTTGAAATCACGACGCCGGAAGGCCCGCTTCCGTGATGGCCACCCCGCCCAGCGGGTCGGGGGCGGTTGGAACGAAGTGATCAGCCTCGCCACCGACATGGGTGCTTCGATCGACACGAAGTCCACGCGGCGGGAATCGGCCACGGTCATCGCGGACGCGTTCCCCACCACAGGGACCACCACCACGATGCTTGCCCACCGTGCCGATGCCGCCGTCTTCGGGGCCGGCCAGCCGAGCGAGGACGAAGTCAAGCAGTACTGGGAGATCGTGGATTCATCGCTGACCGACATCACGGGAAGCGTTGGTTTCTGGAAGCGCCAGCAGGCCCGATTCTCGCCCCGGTCCCTGCTGTCCGACGGCAGGGCTGCCCTCCGCCGCCGCGATCAGGCCCCCAGCGATCCGGGTAAGCGTCGGTTCAGCCTTCGTCGGAAGAAGGACACCACGGATGAGCAGTGACGTGGAACTCTGCCCCGCCTGCCGGCACGCGGTCCGGCCGGGCGCAACGTTTTGTACGCAGTGCGGGTCACCGTTGAACAACCGAGGTGCACGCAAGGAAGGGAACATCAACCACGCCCAGAAGGCGGCGTTGGAGTTCGCAACCCGCCAGGGCCTGCCCGATCCCGGTAGTATCTCGGTAGTGTCGGCGCCGGCGTCGCCGGTGCAACCGGTGTATCCGGAAACAACATCAACGCCGAACGGAAAGCCTGGGCCAGGGGGAGGGACCACCATGACCACCAAGCTCGAGTTGGTGCCCGCATCTGCGGGAAAGCGTCTCGGCGCAGCTGTGCTGGATTGGCTGGGACCCGTTGCCGTCCTCGCCACCACCTTCGCCATCGGCATCGCCGGTATCACGCAAACGCGCAGGAACGGCTTCATCGTCTATGACACAGGTTTGTTGGTCCTGCTCGGCAGCATCGGCCTTGGAATCACAGTGGTCTATGTCGTGGTGCTGTTGGCGTTGGAGGCCAAGTCCGGAAACACCGTCGGCAACCAACTCATGGGTATCCGGAGTTCCGATGCGGACGGCTACGCGCCGGGCGCCGGCGCCGTGTTTGTCCGGGGCATTATCACAGGCGGTGGCTTGCTTCTCGGGGCCATCGTCTCGGTTGTTCTTTCCGCTTTGGGCTTGATCGGCCTGGTCTTGTGGATCGGACTGCCGCTCATGGCACTGGGCGTGGTGTGGGCCATCCTCGTGGTCATCTCCAACGCCTGGGACAAGAACGGCAAGCTCCGCGGCTGGCAGGACAAGGCTGCGAAGTCCCTGGTGTTCGATGTGAACGCCGGCCGTAACCCCGTGACGACTGGTGGCATCCAGGGTCCCTACAGTTTCGCGCCGATGGACCTGCCTCCCGTGCAGCCCGTAGCGTCCCCCGTACCTGTAGGCCCAGCATCCGGAAGCGGGCAGGTCCTTCCCGCGCAGGTCACGCCGGCCGCCGCACCGGTCGCCGCGCCGGTCACTGCGCAGTCGGCCCCGGCGCCTTCAGTGCAGCCGCCGCACGATCCCAACCAGTGGCGCCCGCCAACAGCGCCCCGGCCGGCCTCGGCGGTACCCCCGCAGGCCACCGTCATCCCACAACCCGCAGCCGAGACGCCCGCGCACCCCGACGATGACGTAGAGCGGACGCAGATGCGCCCCGGCACATCCCGAGCACAGGCCGTCCTGCGGATACGGGTGGATGACGGCCAGGATGTCCAACTGGGCGGGTCTGTCCTGCTTGGACGGAACCCGGCACCGCAGCCCGGGGAGGCCGTGGAGCAGTTGCTTCCCGTCTCCGATCCCGGCAGGTCGATCTCCAAGACCCACTTGCACCTGTGCGTCGATGGCGACGGAGTGTGGGTCTCGGATCGCAACTCCACCAACGGAAGCGCTGTCACCACCCCCGACGGCATCCAGACCAGGCTCCACCCGGGCGAAGCTGTCTTTGTCCGTCCAGGTTCCACCGTTCACTTTGGGGACCGTTCCTTCCACCTAGGACAAGCATGAATTCACAGCCGGCCACTCCTGCCCACGCCGAAGCCGGTCCCACTGCAGGCGGGTCCTCCTTTCGCCTCAGCTATGGCTACGGAACAGACCGGGGCCTTCGTCGCGAACTGAACGAGGATTCGTTTATTGCGGCGGACCCCGTGTTTGCCGTCGCTGACGGCATGGGTGGCCACGAGGCCGGCGAGATCGCCAGTGGCATGTGCGTTCGAACCCTCGGCAGTGCCCCTGAGTTGGCGGCGGGTGTGCGCACCGCATCCGCGGCCGACCTCCAGTCCTGCCTGTTGAAGGCCGATGCCAGCATCCGCAATGCCACGGGGGCCCGAGCGGGAACAACGCTCTCCGGCGTGGTGGTGGTGGAACAGATGGGACTGCCGTACTGGCTGGTGATGAACATTGGCGACTCCAGGACCTACCGCCTGAGCCAAGGGGAGTTCGCCCAAGTCAGCGTGGATCACTCTGAAGTACAGGAACTTGTGGATTCCGGGGACATCACCTCAGAGCAAGCTGCAGTTCACCCTCGCCGCCACGTGGTCACCCGAGCGCTGGGCACCGGCGACGAGACCGAGGCCGATTTCTGGTTGCTTCCCATCCAGGAGGGCGATCGGATCATGGTGTGCTCGGACGGCCTCAACGGTGAGCTGGGCGATGACCACATGTTCCGCATCCTCAGCACGGTGGCACATCCGCAGGACGCCGTGGACGCGCTGATTCAGGCCGCCCTGCGAAGCGGCGGCCGTGACAACGTCACCGTGATTGTTGTTGATGCCAAGAACGTGTTGAACGACGCCGGCATCGCCACCACTGCGCCCCGACCGGAGGTTGGGACCGAGGTTGAAGAGGACACCCTTCCCAGAGCCTGGGTGAATGGAACGGACCAGCTGAATGGAACGGACCAGCTAAATGGAACGGACCAGCTGAAGGAAACCGACCAGGAGGAAGGCGTCGATGGCAAGCAGTAACCGGCTGTCACTTACGCGTTACCAGCGGGGCGAGTGGTTTGGCGTGGTGCGGAATGGAACCGTGGTGCTCCTCGGTCCGGACACGCCCCATGCGCTGATCGACACCGTCTGGGAACTGCTGGCTTCCGCTCCCGAGGCTCACGAGGTCCTCCATGAGGTGACGGATGCGTTCGGCGTTTCGCTCAGCCGCATTCCTCCCTTCGGGATCATCGACGTCAAGGACGCACTCCGTGTGTTCCTCCGGGGCGATCTCGAGTTGCTCGTGCAGCTTCCCTCCGGCACGGAGCAGATCACAGGGCGTGATGTCACTACGTGGACCGAGCGGCGGCTCCCTGGCGTTGCGTCCTACAGCCTGCGCATTGGGGAGGGCAGCCGGCCGCTGAATAGTTCGGCAAGCAACAGTTCACCTCGTAACAGTCCCACCCTGGATAGCCCATCACTGAACAGCCTGCCCTTGACTGAGGGCGTAGTGCTGCTTGCAGCCCTTGAGGTTGGAACCAGCGAATCCGTGCACACCGTCGGAGAGCCACAGGTCCACGCGGCAGCCGTTCCGGCCATGGAGGGAGCACCTGTCGCAGGGGAGTTCCCTGCTGAGGCGCGGGTTTCGGACGAAACGATGATCGGCTACACGGAAGCCGATCTGGGAATGACCATAGCGCCTGGAGGCGTGGGCAGGGTGCCCGATATTGCGCCTCCCGGTTCATCGGTTGCCGACGAGCCTGCCGCCGGGGAGTTTCTGACCGACGGGACTGTTGCCGAGGCACTGGTCGCGGAACCGGTCGAGGAACCAGCCGACGAGCCTGCCGCGGAAGAATCCGCGGCCGAACCGGTCGGGGACGGACCTGTTGCCGACCAACCTGCTGCCGACGAAGCGGCCGACGAACAGGTCGACGGGCCTGCTGTGGACGCCTCTGAAGTGTCCGTCCACACGAGTACTACCGATCCCGTGATTCCGTCGCTGGAAAACACCACCAATTATGACCACCTCTGGGACAAGACGGTGATGCGGAACATTGAGGATGCAGCCGTCCGCCTGGATGACGAGTCGGATGACCACGACGCACCTGCATCCAAAACCCCCGACGCGCCGGCGGCCCCGGCCCCCGAACCGGAGAACCCGGAACCAGTCCCATCCGCACCGGCCACTGTTCAGTCCCCTCCAGCCGTGCAGGTCCCGGCGACCCAAGGCCTGATCGACTCCGTTCCTTGGCTCCGCAGCACCACGTCGTCAGCCAGCGCGGTCAGTGACCAGCAGCCGGTGGTTCCGTCGCACCCTGTTGCGACCCCCGCGCCGCAGCTGCCGGCCAACTGGCCGCCGCCACCGCCCCAAATTCCGTCCGCGGATGACGACTCAGACCACGACGGCCAAACCATCATGAAGAGCAGCCTGCCCACGGACGACCAAGCGGGCGCCCAACCGGCCAACGCCGAACAGCTCGCCGTCAACGGTCCCAGCGTTCTCGCTCGGGTGTGCCCCCAAGGGCACGCCAACCCGCCAACATATCCGCAGTGCTCCGTTTGCGGGGTCGCTGTCTCCGGAGATTCCATCCATGTTCCGCGTCCGCGCCTGGGCCGGATGCGGGTGTCCACCGGCGAGCTGATCGACTTGGACCAGTCGCTCATCATCGGCCGTCAGCCTTCGGTTTCCCGCGTCCAAGGCGGCACCATGCCCCGCTTGGTCCAGGTGGAGAGTCCCGGCGGGGACATCTCCCGCTCCCACGTCGAGGTTCGGCTGGAGGGGTGGCACGTCATGCTGTGCGACCTGAAGGCTACTAACGGAACCGTGCTCATCAGGGAGGGCCAGGCACCACGCCGGCTTGCCCAAAACGAGATGGCCATCCTTCTGGACGGCGATATCGCTGAGCTGGGCGACGACATTTCATTGCGTTTCGAGGAGATTCTTTGAGTTCCAAGAGGCCCCCTGCACCGCCTCCACCCATCCCGGGCTTCAAGTACATCAGCCTGCTTGGCTCTGGTGGCTTCTCGGATGTGTACCTGTACGAACAGGACCGACCCCGCCGGAAGGTTGCGGTCAAGGTGCTGTTGTCGGACCTGAAGACCGAAGGCGCGCGCCGCCGCTTCGAGTCCGAGGCGAACCTGATGGCGCAACTGTCGTCACACCCGTATATCGTGACGATCTTCGAGGCCGAGATCACCGAGAACGGCCACTCGTACCTCGCCATGGAATACTGCTCCAGGCCGAGCCTCGACGTCCGCTACCGCCGCCAACGTTTCAGTGTTGATGAGGTCCTGGCCGTCGGCATCCAGGTGGCCTCCGCCGTCGAAACCGCGCACCGCGCCGGGATTGTCCACCGCGACATCAAGCCCGCCAACATCCTGGTGACCGACTACAACCGGCCCGCGCTGACGGACTTTGGCATTTCCGGCACCATCGGCGCCGACACTGAGGACGACGCCGGCATGTCCATTCCCTGGTCGCCGCCGGAACAGTTCAGGGGCGGCGCGGTGGACGGTGTTCCTGTGGACATCTGGGCACTGGGGGCCACCCTCTACACGCTGCTGGCGGGTCGATCGCCGTTTGTCCTTCCCGGCCAGGACAACTCGCAACGGGAACTGATCTCGCGCATCACCAACTCGCCGCTGCCCAGGCTTGGCCGTGCCGACGTTCCTGAGTCGCTTGAGCTGGTCCTTGCCACCGCCATGGCGAAGTCCCCGGAGTCCCGCTACTCGTCGGCCCACGCGTTCGCACTCGCGCTGCAACGGATCCAGACCGAGCTGAACTTGTCCGTCACACCCTTCGAAGTCCTCGAAGAACCAGGACACGGCGATGAACATCCGGACGACAACTTCGAGGAAACCCGGGTCCGGAGCATCGCCGCGATCGATCCGGATGCTTCAGGAACGGCCACGACAGGCTCTGCGCCGACGTTCCCGGCACGGACCTTCCCGTCCACCGTTCCGGGCAGCAGCCCGCAGCCTGTGCGGCCCGTGCAACAGCCCCCACAGACTGTCCCGGCCCAAACACCACAGCAACCCCCGCAATTCCACGCGCCGGCGGCGCACACCGCCCCAAGGCCCGGCGACTTGGCGGAGCCGGACGCGGCCGAGTCCACGGTCTTGCGGGGCTGGCAGTCCACGCCGTCGCATGATGACCTGGGAGCGACAGTCAACCGCGCCGGTGCTTCCGCCGACGCGTCACCGGCAACGGAGGAAGCCCCGGTTGCCGACCACAGCAAACGCAACCTATGGCTGGCCGCAACCGGCGCAGCGGTCCTGGTGGTCGCCGTCGTGGTTGGTCTTGTCCTTGGGGCTTCCGCGCAGCCCAAAGTGGTGCCCACCGAGGCCGCCAGCAAGCCCCCGGCCGACGCTTTGGACAGCGGCAGCGTCCCGGACGTCGAAGCCCTTGCCGCTGCTCGGGACACCAAGGATCCGAACATCATTGTTTTCTCTTGGAAGAACCCGCAGCCAAAAGAGGGCGATACCTACAAGTGGCGCACCAAGTCCGCGAAGGCTGACGGTGCCTACGAAACAACGCGAACCGAGAAGGCTTTTGTTTCCGGATTCGGTGAGCCGCCCATCTGCGTCCAGGTGATCATTGTCCGGTCAGACGGCAGCGCATCGCCTGAGGGACCGGGTTCCATTGCCTGCCTGGACAGTTAGCCGGCACATGCAACAATCACACCGCCCACTGAGGAGGCACAGATCATGGGGGATCTAGCAATAGATTTCTGTGGGGAATGGTACGAACCGTCGGACGAGGACGTCTTCGACATCGGACGCGAAGGGGATCTGGAAGTTGACGACAACCCCTACCTGCACCGCCGGTTCCTGCAAATTGCGCGCTACGACGGCATGTGGTGGCTCAGCAACGTTGGCAGCATGTTGTCGGCGACCATTGCGGACGGTTCAGGCGGGATGCAGGCATGGTTGTCACCGGGCGCGAGGATCCCTTTGGTCTTCAGCCATACGAACGTCATCTTTACGGCCGGACCCACCACGTATGAGTTCGCCGTCCATCTGAAGACTCCGTCCTTCCGCCATGAAGCCCGCGACGAAGACCAAGCCGGCGACACCACCATAGGCCCGGTGGTCTTCACCGATTCCCAAAAGGCGCTCATCGTCGCGCTGGCCGAACCCATGTTGCGACGCGACGGCACTGGCTTCAGCGCCATACCGTCGTCCGCCGAAGCGGCCAAGCGGCTCGGGTGGGCCCTGACCCGCTTCAACCGCAAGCTGGACAACGTATGCGACAAACTGGACCGCGTTGGCGTAGTGGGTCTGCGCGGAGGCGCCGGAAAGCTCGCCACCAACCGCCGTGCACGCTTGGTGGAGCACGCCGTGACGTCACACCTGGTGACCGCGGCCGACCTGCATCTCCTTGAAACCATGACTGGAGTCGACGAAGGATGAAGTTCCGCCTGACCTTGCGGCGTGACCCTGCGGAAGCAAAGGACCTCGCCGTCACGGTGGACGGCCGTGCCACCGTCGCTGACATTGCCACCGAACTTTGGGCTGCCGACCCCGCACGCAAGGGGACCGAACCGCCGTCGAACCTGTCCATCAGCGTGGACGAAGCATTCGTTGGCGGCGGCCTTTCCGGCCACATCCTGAGGCCAACGGACAACCTGTTGGAGTCCGGGCTCCGGCCCGGCTCGAAAGTCTCGCTCGCCCAGGTGAGCGAACAGTTCGCCTCTAATGGCCACTCCGGCGGCACCAACCGGGGGCCGGCAGCGGCGACCTTGCGCGTGATGTCAGGACCCGACGTCGGGCGCGAATTTTCGCTGCCATTCGGCACCAGCTACATCGGCAGGGACCGGGACGCGGACATCCGCCTGTCCGACCCACTGACGTCAAAGCGCCATGCGCGCGTCACCGTGGGCGAGACCGTGGAGATCGTGGACACGAACTCGGCAAACGGCCTCCTCATGGACGGGCTGCCCGTGACACGGGCCACGCTTGAATCGTCGGACACGGTGACGCTCGGAGACACTACGGTGGGCGTCGTCGCGCTGTCACGCAACCACGGCGGAGGTCCTTCCTCGCCGTTGGTGGACTTCAACCGTTCACCCCGCGTGCTGCCAAGGTTCGAATCGCCCAAGCGGGTACCGCCGGCCGGTCCCAAGCGTCCGGAGCACCAACCGTTCCCGTACATCATGCTGGTAGCGCCGCTCCTGATGGGCGGAGTGCTGTTCGCCGTCACCCAGAACCTGCTGTCCGTGCTCTTCATGGCCATGATGCCGCTGTTCATTGTGGGCCACTACGTTGACCACAAGATGCAAGGCAAGCGCCAAGCCAAGGAAGGCCACAAGCAATTCAAAGCCGCCATGCTGGCCTTCCGGGAGGACATCGACAAGCAACAGAACATTGAGCGTGCCGTCAGGCTCCAGGAAGCGCCCTCCGTCAGCGATACCGTCGATGCGATCTACAAACTTGGTCCGCTCCTCTGGACCAACCGGCCCGAGCACCAGCACTTCATGGGCGTCCGTTTTGGGCTGGGGTCCGCGCCTTCGCGCATACCCTTTGATGAGCCCGGCGCCAACGAAACCGAACCCCAGTACATGCGCGAGATCCAGGAGTGCCTGCAGCAGGTCCGTGTTATTGAAGGCGTACCGATCGTGTCGCAGCTGCGTACTTCAGGTTCCTTCGGTGTGGCAGGGGACCGCAGCGTGGTGGATGACGTTGCCCGGGGCATGGTGCTCCAGTTGGTGGCCCTTCACTCGCCGGCTGAGGTTGTCCTCACGGCCCTGACCTCGGCACGTTCCCGCGAACGCTGGGACTGGTTGCAGTGGCTCCCGCACGTAGGATCAGGCCACAGCCCCTTGTCCGGCGACCATTTGGCAGCCGGCCCCGGGGCCGGTGCCGCTTTGTTGTCGCGCCTGGAAAACCTCGTGGAAGAACGCGAATCGCAGGCCAAGGAGCCGGGCCCGCAGCTGCGGTCGGGGCTCAAGGACGAGCATGAAGAGCTCCCCGGCCCCGTAGTGCCCGCCGTCTTGGTCATCGTGGAGGACGACGCCCCCGTAGACCGCGGACGCCTCACCCGGCTGGTGGAGCGCGGCCCCGATTACGGGGTTCATATCATGTGGGTTGCCGCCAACGTGCAGTCGCTTCCGGCCGCGTGCCGCGACTTCCTCTCCGTCGACGGCGACCACGGCACCACCACCGGCCAGGTCCGCCTGGGACGCCACACGTACCCGGTGAGTTGCGAGAGCCTCGACGCAGGCCTCGCCACGCAACTGGCGCGCATGATGTCGCCATTGGTGGACGTTGGGAACCCGCTCGACGACGACTCCGACCTCCCGCGGGCCGTCTCCTATGCCACGTTGATTGGCAAGGAACTGATGGACAACCCGCAGGCGGTTGCCGAGCGCTGGCAGGAGAACAACTCGGTCCACGCCACCGCGGTGCCCAACCGCAAGGACAATGGCAGCCTCCGCGCTTTGGTGGGTTCCAAGGGCGTGGAGCCGTTCTACCTGGACCTCAAGAATGAGGGACCCCACGCTTTGGTGGGCGGGACGACAGGTGCCGGTAAGTCCGAGTTCCTGCAGTCCTGGGTGATGGGCATGGCCGCGGCCTACAGCCCGGACCGCGTCAGCTTCCTCTTTGTGGACTACAAGGGCGGTGCGGCCTTTGCCGACTGCCTGCACCTGCCGCACACCGTGGGCCTCGTGACGGACTTGTCCCCGCACCTCGTGCGCCGTGCGCTGACCTCCCTGCGGGCCGAGCTGCACTACCGCGAACGTCTCCTGAACCGGAAGAAGGCCAAGGACCTGCTGGCACTGCAGCGTGAAGCCGATCCGGAAGCACCGCCGTACCTCATCATCATCGTGGACGAGTTCGCGGCCTTGGCTACTGAAGTTCCCGAGTTCGTCGATGGCGTGGTGGACGTCGCTGCCCGTGGCCGTTCACTCGGCCTGCACCTGATCCTCGCCACCCAGCGGCCCGCCGGTGTCATTAAGGACAACCTGCGCGCCAACACCAACCTCCGCGTCGCCTTGCGAATGGCCGACGAAGTGGATGCGGTGGACATCCTGGGCGTTCCGACAGCCGCCTACTTTGATCCGTCCATTCCCGGCCGCGGTGCAGCAAAGACAGGTCCGGGCCGCATCCAAGGCTTCCAGACCGGTTACGCCGGCGGCTGGACTACGGACAAGCCCCAGCGGCCGCGGATCGACATTGTGGAGATGGCCTTCGGGTCCGGCCCCACCTGGGAACCGCCGCTGGTGGCCCAGGTGGAGGAAGAGCCCGCCGGGCCCAACGACATTGCCAGGATGACCGGGAACATCATCCGGGCAGCTGACGTCCTGTCCATCGCCCCTCCCCGGAAGCCATGGCTCAACGAACTGGCCACCACATATGACTTCTCCAAGCTCCCCAACCCGCGCACCGACGAGCGGCTGCTGCTGGGCGTAGCTGACGACCCCGCCCACCAGGACCAACCCACGGTGTTCTACGAACCGGACAAGGACGGCAACATGGCCGTCTACGGTACGGGCGGATCCGGAAAGTCCGCCGCGCTGCGAAGCATCGCCATCGCCGCTGCGGTTACCCCACGTGGTGGGCCGGTGCACGTGTACGGCATCGATTGTGGTTCGTCCGGATTGAAGATGCTTGACGGGCTTCCGCACGTTGGCGAAATCATCAACGGTGACGACGTGGAGCGCGTGGGCCGTCTGTTGCGCTGGCTGAAGGAAGTAGCGGACGACCGGGCGGCACGTTTCGCCGAGGTCCGCGCCTCCACCATCGTCGAATACCGGCAGCTGGCCAACCGGCCGGACGAGAAACGCATCTTCATCCTGGTGGACGGCATGTCCTCCTTCCGCGAAGGATACGAGTACAGCAAGTTGTCGGCGTTGTGGGATATCTTCCTGACGCTGGCCACCGACGGCCGTCCCTTGGGCATCCACCTGGTAGTGAGCGGGGACCGCACCAACTCCGTTCCGGCGTCGCTCCTGGCCTCCATCCAGAAGCGGCTGGTCCTGCGCCTCAGTTCCGAAGACGACTACATGACCCTCGATGTCCCCAAGGATGTCCTCAACGCTGCGTCGCCTCCCGGGCGTGGCTTGCTGGACGGACTCGAAGTCCAGCTCGCCGTGCTGGGTGGCAACTCGAACCTGGCGCTCCAGGCCCGTGAAGTGGCTAAGCTCAGCCAGGCAATGGTGCGCCAGGGCCTGGAGCAGGCACCGCAGATCCAGCGCCTTCCGGAGCTGGTGGACCTGGACATCCTGCCCACAGGCGCCCCGGACAACCCTGTGATAGGTGTCGACGACGAGACGCTGGGTTCGGCAGCCATCGCCGCCAAGGGTTCGCTCCTCCTCGCGGGACCTCCGGGCGCTGGACGCACCGTTGCGCTGGTGACGCTTGCCTACGCCCTGCGACGCTCCAACCCGCGGACGGACCTCATCTACATCGGATCGCGTCGCTCTGCCGTTGCGTCGTTGAACATCTGGAGCCGTTCCTTGGTGGGGCCGGACGAGGTTTCGGACGTGGTGGATGACCTGATCGACAAAGCGTCGGACAACCCGGGGACCATGGCCATTTTCATCGAGGGCCTCACCGAGTTCACCGACACGCTGGCCGAGTCGGGCGTGGGACGGTTGGTCACGGCGGCCATCAAGGCCGACCAATGGGTGGTGGGCGAGTCCGAAACATCCACCTGGTCGCAGGCCTGGTCCCTTGCCCAGCCGTTCAAGTCCGGACGCCGTGGGCTGCTGCTTAACCCCGGAGACGTGGAAGGCGACAGCCTCCTCAACACGTCCTTGGGCCGCATCAGCACCGACTTCATTCCGGGCCGTGGATACATCGTGGGACGTGGAAAGGTACGCAAGCTCCAAATCGCCATGCCGCCGGAGAACCGCAGCTAGGATTTGCCGGGATGCAGGAGGATGTAGGAGGATTTCGGGAAACACCCGAACTTCCTGAATACTGCGGGCGCCCCAACGCCCCAGCTGAGGTTACTTTCATGCGACACTCCGTTGTCCCTGCCGTTCTGTTGGCCGCTGGCCTGATCCTGGCGCCCGCTGCCGCCGCCCAAGCCGCTCCGTGCGACGGGAAGTTCTCCTGCGCGCCCACCGAGGGCGCCGACGACCCGTTGCCGACCCAGCCCGGGCTGGCCCCGGAAGCAGACAAGAAGCCTGCGCCCAAGCCGGAACCGACCCGCGTTCGGGAAACGGAGGCAGCACTGGAACCGGCGGCACCGGCGCCCAAGGTGGAAGCGCCACGACCCGTGGTGACCCAGGCCCCGGTAACTGTGGCACCGCAGCCGGCCGGTCCGGCGTCGAACTCTTCCGAACCGATCCCGAGTGCTGAGACCTCGGCAGCGTCAGCGACGCCGTCGGCCTCTCCGAGCGCGAGCCCCACCTCGGCCAGCCCCAGCCCTTCCAAGTCCTCCAACTGGAATACCCCCGTGGACAAAGGCCAGGAGACCCAGGCCGCCATGATGGCATCGAACTCATTCACAGGGCCGAACATGCTGGGTCTGTTCGGCATCCTGGGTGCGGTATTGCTGGTGGGATTGGGCGGACTGGCGTTTGCGCTGTGGAGCAAGAACCGCCTCTCGTCGCACTAGCAGCGCTTTAATGTCTGCCGCTTGCGGCAAGATAGACCTGTGAGCACACCAGAGAATCCGGATCCGGTCGACACCACAACCCAGGACGCCGCAGCGGCCATCGTTGCTGACGAGGGAACACCTCCGTCGGAAACGCTGCGTGACGAGTATGAGCAATTGGCGGACCTCGTACGCAAGTACCGTTACGCGTACTACCAGGAGGACTCGCCCACGGTATCGGACGCTGAGTTCGATGAACTGTACCGGCGCCTGGAAGAGCTGGAAGCGCTCCACCCGGAGCTCGTCTCCAACGATTCCCCCACGCAGGAAGTAGGCGGTGAGGTTTCCTCGGCGTTTGCCGCGGTGGAGCACCTGCAGCGGATGTACAGCCTTGACGACGTCTTCTCGCTGGATGAGCTCGAAGCCTGGGTCCGCAAGGCCGAAGCCTCCGTTGCTAAGCTGGGCGACTCCGTCCCGGCCATCGCATGGCTGACCGAGCTGAAGATTGACGGCCTGGCCGTGAACCTCCTTTACCGTGACGGCAAACTGGTCCGCGCTGCCACCCGAGGCGATGGCACCACGGGGGAGGACATCACCCATAACGTCCTCACCATCAAGGAAATCCCGCGGGAGCTCAGCGGATCCGGCTACCCTTCGGAAGTGGAAATTCGGGGCGAGGTGTTTATTCCCTCCAAGGCCTTCCTCGAGTTCAATGAGACCCTCGTCGCCGCGGGTAAAGCGCCGCTCGCCAACCCCCGCAATGCTGCGGCAGGTTCGCTGCGCCAGAAAGACCCTGCGGAAACGGCCAAGCGCCCGCTCAGCATGTTTGTGCACGGCATCGGTGCCCGTGAAGGTCTGAATGCCAAGAGCCAATCGGAAACGTACAAGCTTCTTGAGCAGTGGGGGCTTCCCGTCAGCCCGTACCTCAAGGTCCTGGACTCGTTCGACGATGTCCTGAAGTTCATTGCCGACTACGGTGAGCGCCGGCACAAACTCCTGCACGAGATCGATGGCATCGTGGTCAAGATCGATGACTTTGCCACGCAGCGCGCGCTTGGTTACACGTCCCGCGTCCCCAGGTGGGCCGCGGCGTACAAGTACCCGCCGGAAGAAGTCCACACCAAGCTCCTGGACATCGCCGTCAATGTTGGCCGCACGGGGCGCGTGACGCCGTTCGGCTTGATGGAGCCTGTGAAGGTTGCCGGATCCACCGTGGGAATGGCCACGCTGCACAACCAGGATGTGGTCAAGGCCAAGGGCGTGATGATCGGCGACATCGTGATTCTCCGCAAGGCCGGTGATGTTATTCCAGAGATCGTAGGCCCCGTGCTCGCCCTGCGGGACAAGCAGGATCCGCCGGTCCGTGAATTCGTGATGCCCACGGAATGCCCTTCCTGTGGCACCCCCTTGGCGCCGGCCAAGGAAAGCGATGTGGATATCCGTTGCCCCAATGCCAAGTCGTGCCCCTCACAGTTGCGGGAGCGCGTGTTCCACGTAGCCAGCAGGGGTGCGTTCGATATCGAAGCACTGGGCTGGGAAGCAGCGGTTGCGCTGACCCAACCGGCGGAACCGGAAACGCCGCCGCTGACCAGCGAAGCCCGGCTGTTCAGCCTGACCCGCGAGGACCTGGCGGATGTCCTGATTCGCCGGGAGAAGCGTTCGAAGGGCGTGGGCACGGGCGAGTACGAACTCGTTCCGTACTTCTACACCAAGGGAACGGCCAAGTCCCCGTCCAAGCCGACGGCCACCACCGAGAAGTTGTTTGCTGAGCTGGAGAAAGCCAAGAAGCAGCCGCTCTGGCGTGTGCTGGTGGCGCTCTCCATCCGGCATGTGGGCCCCACCGCGTCCCGGGCCTTGGCCACTGCGTTCGGCAGCATGGACGCCATCCGCAACGCCACGGAGGAGCAAATGGCGCATGTGGATGGCGTGGGCCCCACCATTGCGGTGGCCCTGAAGGAATGGTTCGCAGTGGACTGGCACAACGAGATCGTGGACAGCTGGGCGGCTGCTGGTGTCCGAATGGAGGACGAGCGCGATACCTCGATGCCGCGAACACTCGAAGGCCTTACGGTGGTGGTCACCGGCACGCTCCCTAACTTCAGCCGCGACGAAGCGAAGGAAGCCATCATCATCCGCGGTGGGAAGGCCTCCGGATCCGTCTCCAAGAACACCAGCTACCTGGTGGCCGGTGAAAGCGCCGGGACCAAGCTGGACAAGGCGGAGCAACTGGGCGTTCCGGTGCTGGACGAGGACGGCTTCCGCGAGCTCCTTGCCAACGGACCGGCAAAGACGGACGCGGAACCGGAAGCAGCACCCGAAGAACCGGCAGCGGAGGCAGAATCCGAATGACGGATCCGTTGGAACTGCTTGCTGTCGCCAAACGAGCCGCTGCGGCGGGAGCCGCGGTGCTGTCGCAGCGTTCTACCAGTGGAACAGCCGGCGATGGTTTGGACACCACGAACAAGGGCGAGGCCGGGGACTGGGTCACAGCCTTCGACGTCGCCGCGGAAAACGCCGTTCGTGAAGCAATTACTGCTGAACGGGGGAAGGACAGCATCACGGGGGAGGAGCACGGGACTACCCGCCCGGACCAACCTTCCGGCTACCGTTGGTCCATCGATCCACTGGACGGGACCACCAATTTCATCCGCAACATCGTCTACTACGCGACGTCCGTCGCTGTGGCGGATTCCGACGGCGTGTGGCTGGCCGGCGTGGTTCACGCACCAGCGCTGGGACGCGTCTATTCCGCTGCTCGGGGCCACGGTGCCTGGCTCGAAACTGCCGGAGAGACAACGCGCCTTGCCGGCCCGGTCCCCGGAAGGACCGGACTCATCCTGGCCACCGGCTTTAGCTACGATCCCGCCACCCGGGCCGATCAGTCAGCTGGGCTCGCTGAACTCATGGACGGCTTTGCGGACGTCCGGCGGCTGGGCTCTGCTGCTTTGGACCTCTGCCTGGTGGCGGACGGTACCTTCGACGCATACGGCGAACGCGGACTCAACGAGCATGACTTCTCCGCCGGTGCCTTGATCGCTGAAGAAGCAGGCTGCTGGGTGCGTAGGCCACGGCTGGAAAGTCCCCTTGACGGCGGGCCCAGCACAGAGGATCGCCTGGCTGCCTGGATGTGCGCCGGTGCCTTGGAACTGTCCGGCAAATTCCCGCTGTGACAACCATCCAGTGATCAGGACGCTCGCCATCGCCAACTACCGGTCCATCCGGGACCTCGCGATGGAATTGCACGGACTGGACATTGTCACGGGCGCCAATGGCAGCGGGAAGTCTTCGCTGTACCGCGCCCTGCGGCTGCTGGCCGAATGCGCAGGGGGCGATTCCGGAAACGTCGTGGGTTCCCTTGCCCGGGACGGTGGATTGTCGTCCACGCTGTGGGCCGGGCCGGAGACCATCAGCGAGGCAATGCGCCGCGGTGATGTTCCCCTCCAAGGAACCGTCCGGCGGGAGTCGGTCAACCTGAAACTGGGCTACTCCGGTGACGGGTTCGGCTACTTGGTGGACCTCGGCATGCCGGTGTCCAGCGGCTCCGGCTTTGACGCGGAGACCGGGAAAACGCAGCCCTCCGCTTTCAGCCTGGATCCGGAGATCAAACGGGAGCAGATCTTCTCCGGACCGGTAGCCAGGCCGGGCTCATTGCTGGTTGACCGCAAAGGGGCCCTCGCCAGGCTGCGCGGTCCGGACGGTGAGTGGACGGAACTCTCCCGGCGTTTGGACACCTACCAGAGCATGCTGACTGAGGTCTCGGACCAGGACCGGGCCCCGGAAGTCCTGCGGGTCCGCGATTCCGTGCGATCCTGGCGGTTCTACGATCATTTCCGAACGGATGCCGAAGCTCCCGCGCGGCAGGCCCAAATAGGTACCCGCACCCCTGTTCTGCACCACAGCGGCAGGGACCTGGCGGCCGCCCTCCAGACGCTGCGCGAGGTGGGCTTCGAACGGCAGCTTGACGCCGCCGTCGATCATGCTTTTCCCGGAAGTCGGCTGGGGATCTCCGTCAGCGATGGCCGTTTCAGCGTGGAGCTGCGGCAGCCTGGCATGCTGCGGCCAATGAAGGCCGCCGAGCTTTCGGACGGGACGCTTCGCTTCCTCCTGCTCACAGCTGCGTTACTGACTCCAAGGCCTCCCGAACTCATGGTGCTCAACGAACCCGAGACAAGCCTCCACGTCGATCTGATGCCGGCACTGGCTGGACTCATTGTCCAGGCCAGTGCCAACAGCCAGATGATCGTGGTGACCCACTCCGAGGCCTTGCTCAAAGCACTGCGGGAGAGCGGGTCGGCACATGAGCATGAGCTCTACAAGGACCTCGGCGAAACCAGGATCAAGGGCCTGGGATCGCTGGAAGGTCCGTTATGGAGCTGGCCCAAGCGCTGATCGACGGTCAGAACGCCGATCCGATGGACGTGAGTTGCTGAGCGCTGGAACCGGCGAAGCGGTTCTCAGGGCGGGCAAGCCCATAGTGTCCGCGCAGCGTGGAGGCGGTGTATTCGGTACGGAAAAGGCCACGCTGCTGGAGAATCGGCACCACGTGGTCCACGAAGGTCTCCAGGCCCGAGGGAAGGACCGGCGGCATGATGTTGAAGCCGTCGGCGGCGCCGGCAAAGAACCAATCCTGGATGGCGTCCGCAACCTGCTCTGGCGTTCCGGAGAAGGTACGATGGCCACGTCCGCCGCCCAAGCGACCGATCAGCTGCCGCACCGTGAGCTGCTCGCGTCGCGCCAGTTCCACGATCAGCGTGTAGCGGCTCTTAGCACCCTCAATTTCATCTTCGGAGGGCAGGTCTGCAGGCAACTGCCGGTCCAACGGAAGGTCCTCAGGCTTCAGGCGCAGGGTCTTGGCCAGCTGTTCGCGGGCATACTCCGGCTTGATCAGCTCGTCCAGCTCACGCTCAAGCTTCAAGGCCTCGGCCTCGGTGGAACCGATCACCGGGACGATGCCCGGCAGGATCTTGATGCCCTCGGGGTCCCGGCCCACTGCGGCGGTGCGGGCCTTCAGGTCACCGTAGAACGCCTGGGCGTCGGCCAGGGTCTGGTGCGCGGTGAACACAGCTTCTGCGTACTGTGCGGCCAGCTTCTTGCCGTCCTCAGAGGATCCTGCCTGCACTATCAAGGGATGGCCCTGCGGTGAACGCGGAACGTTCAGCGGACCGCGGACACGGAAGTGCTTGCCTTGGTGGTCGATGGCCCGGATCTTGTTGTCGTCGCCCCACACACCCTCGGCCTTGTCGGCCAGTACGGCGTCGTCTTCCCAGCTGTCCCAGAGCTTCTGGGCCACGTCGATGAACTCGGCCGCCCGTTCATAGCGGACAGCGTGGGCCGGCTGGTCATCCACGCCGAAGTTCCGCGCGGCGTCCGGTCCCGCCGTCGTGACGACATTCCAACCGGCGCGGCCGCCGCTGACCCAGTCCACCGACGCGAAGCGGCGTGCCAGGTTGAAGGGGTCGTTGTAGGTGGTTGACGCCGTGGCGATCAGTCCGATCTTCTGCGTGGCCGCCGCGATGGCGGTCAGCAGGACCGTTGGCTCCAGTTTGCCGGCGGGACGGCGTCCCACCTCGCCGAACAGGACCGGGGAGTCGGCGAAGAAGATGGAGTCGAGCTTTCCGCGCTCGGCGGTGCGGGCGAGGTGCTGGTAGTGCTCCACTTTGGTGGAGGACAGGGGGTCGCTTTCCGGGAGCCGCCACGAAGCTTCGTGGTGCCCTGTGCTCATGAGGAAGGCGTTGAGGTGGAGGTGGCGCTGTGGTTCGGACATGATTTCTCCTTGGGTGGCAATTAAGGTGGGGCGGTAGGGATTCAGGCGGCTGCGTGGACGCCAAGGGCGGCGAGCAGTTCGCCCCTCAGCGAGTAATGGTCGACGCCGGCTCCGGCCGCGCGCTCCAGGGCGACACGACCGTCCTGGAGGACGATGACGCGATCCGCGAGCGTGATGGCCTCGTCAACGTCGTGGGTGACCAGCAGGACCGCAGGCTGATGGGCGGCTACGAGTTCCTTCAGGAGCGCGTGCATTTTCAGGCGGGTCAGGGCATCAAGGGCCCCGAAGGGCTCGTCGGCCAGGAGCAGACGCGGCTCGCGCACCAAGGACCTCGCCAGGGCAACACGCTGTTGCTCGCCGCCGGACAGCTCGTGCGGCCACGCCTTTTCACGGCCGGCGAGTCCCACTTCGGCGAGGGCGCGTCGGCCGCGGGCGTCGGCGTCGTGGTCCCTGAGGCCCAAGGTGACGTTGCCCAAGACGCTGTCCCATGGCAGAAGCCGGGAGTCTTGGAACACCACCGAGACCTGTTCGGGGACTTTAACCACTCCGCTGCCGCGGACATCGCGGTCCAAGCCCGCCAGTGCGCGCAGCAGCGTGCTCTTGCCGCAGCCGCTGGGGCCCAGGAGGGCCACGAACTCGCCGGGGGCGATGTCGAGGTCGACGCCGTTCAGGACACCTTTCGGCCCGAAGCTGCGAATGAGGCCGCGGACGGAAACCTCGTAGGAAGGCGGCGTGCCTAGCCCGCCAGTGTTCGTTGCCATGACAAGGCCTTTCGTTCCAGGAGCCGGACGGCGGCGTCGGAGAGCAGTCCCAGGACGCCGTACACGGCCAGGCCCAGGACGATGATGTTGGTTTGGCCGTAGGTGCGGGCGAGCTCCATCATGTAGCCGATGCCACTGGTGGAATTGATCTGTTCCACCACTACCAAGGACACCCACGCGCCTGTGACGGCAAACCGCAGGCCCAGGAAGAACCCCGGCAATGCCCCGGGAAGAACCACTCGGCGAATGAAACCGGCCCGGCTCAGGCCAACGGTCTGTGCCAGTTCCACGTAGCGGAGATCGATGCCGCGCAGTCCGGCGTGCGTTTGGAGGTAGATCGGGACGAACACACCCAATGTGATGGTGAGGACTTTCATGGTTTCGTCGATGCCGAACCAGAGGATAAGCAATGGGATGAGCGCCAACCCGGGGATGGCACGCTTGATCTGCACAGGACCATCGATCAGGGACTCACCCACACGGCTCAGCCCGGACAGGACCGCCAGGACAGCACCCACAACGATTCCGAAGAACAGGCCCAGACCGGCACGCTGTGCAGAGATCGCGAGGTTCTCCTGGAGCCGGCCATCCGCGATCAGTTCCCCCGCCGTGGAAACTACGGTCCACGGCTCGGACAGGATGCGGGGGTCCAACAGGCCTGTGGCGGAGGCTGCCACCCACAACAGGATCAGCGCGGCAGGGCCAACCAGACCGGCAAAACGGCGTCGTCGGCCAGGTCCCAGGCGGCGGCTGCTCGGCCGGATGTCCGGCCTAGTGGAGAGGTTCGGATCAAGATGGGGCTCGACGACGGTACCCGGGTGGGTGCCGTGGCCGCCCCCGAACGGGGGAGCGGTGACCGTGGTCGAGCGTCGGGCAGCAGTGGTGGTCATGGCTACGAACCCTTCCCTGCAGCGGCGTAGGCGGTGCCGCCAATGGCCTCGAATCGCAGGTCATACAGCTTGGCGGCGTCCAGGTTCGGTTTCTTCTGCTCCCGTGAGAGCAGGTCGATGGTTTGCTGGTGCCGTGCTATCGCGTCGGTCCATGAGGTGGGGAGGTCGCGCTCGCCGGCGGCATCGATCAGGTACTGGCCGTCCTCAGCGGAAAGTCCTTGGTTCTTGACGTAGTAGCCTTCAAGCCACTCTTTGGGGTGGTCTTGGATCCAGCGCTGGGCCTGCCCCCAGATCTCGACATACTCAGCAAGCGCTGCGGCCTTCGCCGGGTCATCCAGCACCTTGGCCGGCGCATACAGGTGGCCGGGGTCGTCGCGGAGCCCGTGCCGCAGCGTGGTTCCGCCGTCGGCGCCGTACTTGGCCAGGTAGCGCTTGATCTGGACGCCACCCAGCGGAGCGGCATCAACCTGCTTGCTGGACAGGGCCGTGGAATAGGTGTCGCCGGTGCTGGGCAGTTCCACGAGCTTCACGTCGCCCTGCTGAAGGCCCGCCTTTTCCAGGATGCGCAGCACTAAAGCACCCTGAGCCTGGCCGGGGCTGTACGCGATCTTCTTGCCGCGGAGGCCCTGCAAGTCAGTGATGCCCGCGCCGGGTGCCACTCCCAGTTCGTACAGCGGGTGGTTCACGGCGTCCTGGCGGTAGACGCTGGCGACGATCCGGACATCCAAACCGGTCCACGTGGCGTGGATGGGAGGAATGTCGGCGACGGACCCCACATCCAGGGCGTTGGCCCGGAAGGCTTCGGTGGTGGCAGGGCCGCCGGAGATGTTGGCGAACTTCACGGGGAAGCTGAGCAGCTTGTCCAAACCGGAGAGTTCGAGCGCCACCTGGACCGAGGGGTCACCTACTACCAGGGTGGTGCCCGACGGCACGGCAGTAGCAAGAGGGGCGGTCACTTGTGCGGCCTGCGTGGCTTCACCTCCCGCTGTTGCTGCTCCACCGCAAGCCGTCAGCAGGCCGAGGGCAGGAAGTGCGAGGAGGGCGCCGAGGACATGGCGGCGGTTCGGAGGGGTTTTGGGGTGTTTTTGGGCGCGAAGGGACGCGGACGACATGAACAGCCTTTCAGGTGCTTGGGGGTTCGCTGGTGGCCCGGAGCCGAGGGCATCGACGGGGCAGCGGGGGAGATCGCTTAGTTCTGAAGGCAGGACGGACAGCAGGAGTGAGCCTGCGTTGCTTGCGCATTCGAAACGGTCTTGGGCATCGTTCCTCCTGTTCTGTATCCACGAAGATGTCAAAGGTGAGGGCGTCAGTCACTCCCCGTGTGGCAACTCAAACACGCGCACTATGCCGTGCACCAGCGTTTCGACATGTGCACGCAACAGCAGGAAACCGGGGTTCACCGCACGCAATGCGGCTCAATTCGCCGCCACGTGAGGCAACACAAAAGCAGCCCACTGGCCACCCGGCTGAACAGCGGCAGCCGGTTATCCGCCGTCGTGCCTTCCACACGTGACTGATAGTTCCATCACGGAAAGGCGCATTTGGCACGCGGCGCCGGTGCGGCGCGACTACCATTGGTAGGTGCTTTCGCCGATTACCGTCCGTCCCGCCCTGCCCGAAGACTACGACGCCGTTGCCCGCATTACGCAGGACTCCTACGTCACCGCGGGGTACTACGGCGACGCCGATCACCCGTACCTGCAGAAACTCCAGGACGTGGCCGGCCGTGCGGAACACGCCGAGATCCTGGTGGCAGAGCGCAACGGTGAGGTCATCGGTTCCGTGACGGCAGCTCCGGCCGGCGGTGGCTTCTCGGACATCGGACTGGATGACGAACTGGAACTGCGCACCCTCGTGGTGGATCCGGCTGTCCAGCGCTCCGGCGCGGGCCGGGCCTTGGTGCAGGCCGTGGTGGACCAAGCCAAAGCCATGGACGGGATCAACGCGGTGTCGCTGACCACCGGGGCAACATGGGAAAGCGCCAACGCCCTCTACTCGCGGACCGGTTTTGACCGCGCCCCGCACCGCGACTGGTTCGTTCCCGGCACCGACATAAAGCTGTTCGTTTACAGGCTCGAGCTCTCGCAGTCATAAAGTTTCCTTCGTAACGGCCGGTCACCGGACCGGGCGAAAACGACAGGAAAGGCGCGGCATGCGCAAGACATTCGGCACGGGTTCGGTCTGGGAGCAGACCCTTGGCTACTCCCGCGCAGTGCAGGTGGACAACACTCTCTTCATTTCCGCCACGGCTGCCAGCGGCCCCGATGGCATTGTTGGCGATGACTTCTATTCGCAAACCAAGTACATCCTTGAGAAGCTCGGCGCGGTGCTGGAAGACGCCGGATTCTCCTACGAAGACGTGGTCCAGTCCAAGCTGTACCTGACGGACATCAGCAAGTGGGAAGATGCCGGACGCGCGCACGGCGAGGTCTTCGGTGAGATCCGCCCCACGCTGGCCCTTGTCCACGTCCTGCCGTTCCTGGATCCCGAAATGCTCGTGGAGATCGAACTCGTGGCCCAGAAGTCCGCGTAACGCACCCAACTGAGTCGCATTAGTGGTTGTTCTGAGCGCTCAGAACAACCACTAATGCCAGCTGGTTGGGCTAGCTCGGGATGCCGTAGCGGTGTTCCGGGCGGCCGGTGGTTCCGTAGCGCAATTGGATTTCGACGGCGCCATCGTCCGCGAGCGACGACAGGTACCTTTGCGCTGTGGCGCGGGAGACGCCAACCCGTTCCGCGACCTCGGCGGCGGAGTATTGCTCGCCCGGAAGCAGGGAATCCAGGACTGCCGCTTCAGTTGCGGACCTCGGCTTGGCGCTTGGTGCGACGTCGCCGGGAATGAGTGACCGCTTGGCACGTTCAATGGTGGTCTGGTCGACAGCCGTCTGTTGTCCGAGGATCCTGCGATACCGGGCGTAGGACCTCAACTGCTGGGACAGGGTTTCCGCGGTGAAGGGCTTGAGCATGTATCCGAGGGCTCCGCGGCGCAGGGCCACCTTGATGGATTGCGCATCAGAGGCAGCAGTGAGCATCACGGCATCCACGTCCAGCTGGCCCAGCAGGTCCAGCCCCGAGCCGTCAGGCAAGTACACATCCAGCAGCACCAAATCGGGCCGAAGGCTGTGGATGGCCTGCAGCGCTTGGGATACAGAGCCGGCCGGTGCCAGGGCCATGAAGCCGGCCACCGAATCCACATAGGCCGCGTGCAGCCTTGCCACGTGGAAGTCGTCATCAACGATCAGCACCCTCAGATCCTCAGCCACTGCTGTCCTCCCTCATCGTCGACTCCACCCCGGTGTCGGCCGCATCCATGACCCCCGGGATGCTCGCCATGAAGACCGCCCCGGGACCACCTTCGCTGCCTGGATCCAGGACACGAACATCGCCTCCGCGCCTCCGCGCAAGCTGCCGGACCAGTGCCAGCCCCAAACCTTGCCCGGCCCCCGAGCGTACCGGTTGTTCCGACGTCGTAAATCCCTCGGCGAAGACTTCCTCAGGTTCCAGGCTCCCCAAACCGTCGCCTGAGTCGCCCACCACGATGTGCAGCGTCCCGCCGCTCCGGGTGACGTCGTCCAGCAGCTCAACTTCCACCCAGCGCTCCGCTGCGGAACCGGCGACGGCGGCACTTACCGCGTTGTCGATCAGGTTGCCGAGCACTGTGGTGACGTCCTGCGGATCCGCAACGTGCCCACGGACCAGCGTTTCCGGGCCGATGCGAAGGGCAACCCCGCGCTCCGAGGCCTCCACCCCCTTGGCGCCGATGAAGGCTTGCAAATAGGTATCCTGCAGGAGCTCTGCTTGCTCAACGGGGAATTTCAGCGGCCCTGTGGCAGAGATCCTGGCAAGGTATTCCTTGGCGGAATCGTGCTGGCCGATGCTGATGAACCCGGCGATTGTATGAAGCTGGTTGGCAAACTCGTGGCGCTGGGCACGCAGGGCCGTGGACATGGTTCCCACGGCGTCCAGTTGCCGAGTGAGCTGCTGGAGTTCCGTGCGGTCGCGCAGCATGACCACCCACCCGAGGTCTTCCTTGCGGTGCCAGGCCTTACGGGCGTTAGCTACCAGGACCCGTCCGCCGGCCACGATTTCAACGGCCTGGGCGTCCTGCGCCGCTGGCTGGGTGAGGTGCTTGAGTTGTTCGGGAACGTTGGCCGTGGCCCAGTCCTGGCCGGTGGCGTCCGGGATGTCCAGGAGCCGGGATGCGGCTGCGTTGAACACCGAGATTCGACCGTCGGGAGCCACGCCGATCACGCCGTCGTCCACTCCTTGGAGCACTGCCACCTGGTCGTGGACCAGGGTGCTGATTTCTTCCGGTTCCAGGCCGAGGGTGAGCCGTTGCAGCCTGCGCCGGAGCAGGAAGGACGCCAGCACGCCCGCCAGCAACGCCCCGCCTGCGGTCAGGGCAATGGGGACAATGTCGCGCGCCAGGCTGTTGCCCAAGGACTCAACGGAGTAGCCGACGCTGACTTCGCCCACGATGGTGCTGGTGGAGTCCGGTGCATAGACGGGCACTTTGGCTCCGGCCGAGGGCCCCAGCGTTCCTGTGTTGCGGGTGGTGATTTCCTGTCCGCCGAGGGCCACGGTGGGATCGGTGCTGACCCGTTCGCCGAGCCGGGCCGTCTCCGGGTGGGCCAGGCGAAGCCCTGTTTCATCGGTGATGACAACAAAGAGAGCGCCGGTGCGGACGCGGACTGCCTCCGCTGCCGCCTGCAGGGGACCGGAAGCGAGGACCTCCGGTGGCGGTGTGCCTTCTTCCTGGCTGATCTCCTGGACACCGGCCCTGATATCGGGATCTGCCGCGACTGTCCTGGCAAGGGTCAGGGCCTGGTTTTCGGCTTCGTCGCCGATCCGCTCGTACACCAGCCAGGCATGGACGGCGCCGCTGAGCAGGACCACCAGCAGCACCACCCCTAGTTGGAGGAGGAGGGTTTGGGTGGAGAAGCGCATACTGACTCGCCTTTTGCGGGGCACCTTCACTCCTTTCCTCCAGCTCCATTGAAGCATTGAGCACAATGCGCAAAACGTTCTCAATGAGCAGTATTCCCAACAATTCCCGGAAACCCCAGCCCGTGACGGGCGCCACCATGTCGTCTGTAGTGCGCATCACATCGACGTGGCGCCATTCACAGTAGTAAGGAGCCGGCCGTGCTGGTTTTGCTTGGATTCGCAATGATTGCGGTATTCATGGTCCTGATCATGACCAAAAAATTGACGCCAGTGCTGGCGCTGATCATCGTTCCCACCGTCTTCGGCCTGTTCGCCGGAGCGGGCCTCGGCATCGGCGACATGGTGATGGACTCCATGAAGTCCATGACATCCACGGCCGCACTCCTCATGTTCGCCATCATCTACTTCGGCCTGATGATCGACGTCGGACTCTTTGACCCCCTGGTGAAGTTCATCCTCCGCAAGCTGGGTAACGACCCCGCCAAGGTTGTCCTCGGCACCGCCATCCTCGCCGCAGCAGTTTCCCTGGACGGCGACGGCTCCACCACCTTTATCCTCACTACTGCCGCGATGCTGCCCGTTTACCTGCGCCTCAAGATGAGCCCGGTGGTCCTCACCTGTGTGGCCGGCCTCGCCAACGGCACCATGAACATCCTGCCGTGGGGCGGTCCCACCGCACGCGCCGCCACCGCGCTGCACCTGGATGTCAACGACGTCTTCGTCCCCATGGTCCCGTCCCTCATCGTTGGCCTCATCGTCGTGCTGGTCTTTTCCTGGCTCCTCGGCCTGCAGGAACGCAACCGCCTCCGCACCACTGCCCCCGAGATCTGGGGCGACGTCGCTGATCCTTCGCAAGCGTTCGACGGCGGCTCAGGTCGCCGCGGCGGTTCAGTCGCCACCGCAGGCAAGCCGGGCACCGGCGGAGGTTCCGGCGTCGCGGTTCTTGAAGATCCAGCAACCCTGGTTGACGACCACGACACCGCCATGGCAGATACCGCCCTGGACCCCAATCGCACCACGCTGCGCCCCAAGCTGTTCTGGTTCAACCTGGGCTTGACCGTAGCCGTCATGGTGGTCCTGGTGGCCAACATCGTGCCGCTCCCGTTTGTCTTCATGGTGGGCTCGGCCATCGCCCTCCTGGTCAACTTCCCCAAGGTCAAGGACCAAGGCGCCCAGCTGATCGCCCACGCACCGTCCATCGTGGCCGTAGTCAGCATGGTCATGGCTGCTGCTGTCCTCACCGGCGTGCTGAACGGCACGGGCATGGTCAAGGCAATGTCCGAGTGGCTGGTCCAGATCATCCCCGCAGAGATGGGCCCGTTCATGGCGGTCATCACCGGCCTGCTCAGCATCCCGATGACGTTCTTCATGAGCAACGACGCCTTCTACTTCGGTGTCCTTCCGGTCCTCTCCGAAACCGCCGCGCACTACGGCGTAGGAGCAGCGGACATGGCTCGCGCTTCCATCACTGGCCAGCCCTTCCACCTCCAGAGCCCTCTGGTTCCGGCAATCCTCCTGCTGGTCTCCCTCGCCAAGGTGGATCTGGGCGACCACCACAAGAAGGTCCTCTGGCGCACGGCGGTGGTCTCGCTGGTGATGCTGGCGGTAGGCGTCCTGACCGGGGCCATCGGCATCGGCTAACCAGCCACCGCTTCAAGTGTCGAGTTCGCGGGTTCGCTACGAATTCGCCGTTCAGTAACGGCGTATTGTGCAGCGGACCCGCGAATTGGCGTGCGAGCACGCGGAGGATGGCGCCAGGGTGTAGCGTCAGGACACCCCGGCACACCCAAGACAAGTAGACTGGTTCGGAAAACCATTTGAACTTTGCAGGGGAGATCCATGGCTGCGATCAACCGTGACGACGTCGCGCATCTTGCGCGTCTGGCTCACATTGAAATGAGTGCCGAAGAACTGGACAGGATGGCTATTGAGCTTGCTGTCATCGTGGATTCGGTGAAGAGCGTGAGTGAAGCTGCCGGGGACGATGTCCCGGCTACCTCGCACCCTATTCCGTTGACCAACGTCTTCCGTGAGGACGTTGTGGGTCACACGTTCACGGCCGAGCAGGCGTTGTCCGGCGCCCCGGATGCTTTCGAGAACCGTTTCAAGGTCCCGGCAATCCTGGATGAGGACTAATCACCATGACTGAACTGAAGAACGAACTCATCCGCCACTCCGCTGCCGATCTTGCTGCCAAGCTGGCTGCCCGCGAAGTTTCCGCGGTCGAGGTGACGCAGGCGCACCTTGACCGCATTGCCGACGTCGACGGTCAGGTTAATGCGTTCCTGCACGTTAACAGCGAAGAGGCTTTGGCCGTTGCCGCGGAAGTTGATGCTGCTCGCGCCTCCGGCGGTGCTGCTGCCGAGGAACTGCACGCCCTTGCGGGTGTGCCGATCGCGGTCAAGGACCTCATCGTCACCATCGGCCAGCCGACGACCGCTGGTTCAAAGATCCTCGAGGGCTGGCACAGCCCGTATGACGCCACCGTGGTGAAGAAGCTTCGCGCGGCCAAGATGCCTATCCTGGGCAAGACCAACCTGGACGAATTCGCCATGGGTTCCTCCACGGAGCACTCGGCCTACGGCCCCACCCGCAACCCATGGGACCTGGACCGCATTCCCGGCGGTTCGGGCGGTGGCTCCGCTGCCGCCGTCGCCGCTTTTGAAGCTCCGCTGGCCCTCGGGACGGACACCGGTGGATCCATCCGCCAGCCCGGTGCCGTCACCGGAACTGTTGGCATGAAGCCGACGTACGGTGCCGTGTCCCGTTACGGCGCCATTGCCATGGCGTCGTCTTTGGACCAGATCGGCCCGGTGTCCCGCACCGTGCTGGACTCCGCCTTGCTGCAGGAAGTCATCGGTGGACACGATCCCTTTGATTCCACGTCCCTGACTGACCCGTTCAACAACTTGGTTGCTGCTGCCCGCGTGGGCAACGTAGCCGGCATGAAGATCGGCATCATCAAGGAACTGCACGGCGAGGGCTACCAAGGCGGTGTCGAGAACCGTTTCAACGAGTCCCTCCAGTTGCTGAAGGATGCCGGTGCGGAAATCGTCGAGGTTTCCTGCCCCAACCTGAAGTACGCCCTGGGTGCTTACTACCTGATCATGCCGTCCGAGGTCTCCAGCAACCTGGCCAAGTTCGATGGCGTCCGCTTCGGTATGCGCGTGCTGCCCAAGGATGGTCCCATGACCATTGAACGCGTCATGGGTGCCACCCGTGCTGCCGGCTTCGGCGACGAGGTCAAGCGCCGCATCATCCTTGGCACGTACGCGCTGAGCGCCGGCTACTACGACGCCTACTACGGCTCGGCGCAGAAGGTCCGTACGCTGATCCAGCGTGACTTCGACGCCGCGTTTGCGCAGGCCGACGTCCTGATTTCCCCGACGGCGCCCACCACGGCGTTCAAGCTGGGGGAGAAGCTGGACGATCCCCTGGCCATGTACCTGAACGACGTCGCCACGATTCCCGCAAACCTTGCCGGTATCCCTGGCCTTTCCCTTCCGGGTGGCCTTGCTGACGAAGACGGCCTGCCCGTTGGTATCCAGTTGCTGGCTCCGGCCCGCGAGGATGCCCGCCTGTACCGCGTGGGTGCCGTACTCGAATCCATCCTTGAAGAGAAGTGGGGCGGCCCCATGCTCGCGCAGGCGCCGGATCTGAAAAATGCTGTCCTTGACGCAGCATCCACCACCGCCGGAGGTTCCAACTAATGTCCGTCGACGCAACCCTGAGCTTCGAAGAGGCCATGGAGAAGTACGATCCCGTCCTGGGGTTCGAGGTCCACGTGGAGCTCAACACCAAGACCAAGATGTTCTCCTCCGCGCCGAACGTCTTCGGTGATGAGCCGAACACCAACGTCAACGAGGTTGACCTTGGCATGCCGGGCGTCCTGCCCGTGGTGAACAAGACCGCTGTGGAGTCGTCCATCAAGATCGGCCTTGCCCTGAACTGCAAGATCGCCGAATCCTGCCGCTTTGCCCGGAAGAACTACTTCTACCCGGACACCCCCAAAAACTTCCAGACCTCGCAGTACGACGAGCCGATCGCCTACGACGGTTACCTCGACATCGAGCTGGAGGATGGCACGGTGTTCCGCGTGGAGATCGAACGCGCCCACATGGAAGAGGACGCCGGCAAGCTGACCCACATGGGCGGCGCTGCAGGCCGAATCCAGGGCGCCGACTACTCGCTGGTGGACTACAACCGTTCGGGTGTTCCGCTGGTTGAGATCGTCACCAAGCCAATCGAGGGGGCCGGGAGCCGTGCGCCTGAGCTGGCCAAGGCTTACGTCGCGGCTGTCCGCGAGATCGTGAAGAATCTCGGCGTTTCCGATGCCAAGATGGAGCGCGGCAACGTCCGTTGCGACGCCAACGTTTCCTTGCGCCCGCACGGCCGGGAGCGGTTCGGCATCCGTTCAGAGACCAAGAACGTGAACTCGCTGCGCGCCGTCGAACATGCCGTCCGCTACGAGATCCAGCGCCACGCCGCCGTTCTGGACTCCGGCGAGCCGGTCATCCAGGAGACGCGCCACTGGCACGAGGACACGCGTTCGACGACGTCGGGTCGCCCCAAGTCCGACGCCGACGATTACCGCTACTTCCCGGAGCCGGACCTGGTTCCCGTCGTCGCCTCCCGTGAGTGGGTGGAGGAACTCCGCGCGACCCTTCCAGAGCCGCCGGCAGAGCGCCGCAAGCGCCTCAAGGAAGCCTGGGGCTACTCGGACCTGGAATTCCGCGACGTCGTTAACGCCGGTGTCATGGATTCCATCGAGGAGACCATCGCAGCAGGTGCGTCCGCAGATGTCGCCCGTAAGTGGTGGATGGGCGAGATCGTCGGTCGCGCCAAGGTAGCTGACGTCGATCCTTCCGAGCTTGGTGTCACACCGCAGGTGATCGTTGAGCTGAACAAGCTCGTCGAAGACGGCAAGATCAACAACAAGATGGCCACACAGGTCCTGGACGGCGTCCTTGCCGGCGAAGGTACCCCTGCGGAAATCGTCGAGAAGCGCGGCCTCGCGGTCGTGTCCGACGACGGTCCGCTCCTGGAAGCCATCGACGCCGCACTGGCCGCACAGCCGGATGTCGCGGAGAAGATCCGTGGCGGCAAGGTCCAGGCCATTGGCGCGATTGTTGGCGGTGTCATGAAGGCTACCCGTGGCCAGGCAGATGCCGGCCGCGTCCGCGAACTGATCCTGGAGAAGCTCGGCGTAGAAGGCTAAGGACTCCGGGTCCAAGCCCAAGTAGCTCGCAGTTGTGGTTGTTTTGAGAGCTCGGAACAACCACAACTGCGAGCTACTTTTTTGTGGGACGGGCGCACAATGGATGCATGGGCACCATGACTCCAGGCCTTCGCAGGGCCCTTCTCGCCGGCGGGATCGCCGTCGCACTGACCGCGGGAGGGACCGCCGTCGTGTGGGCAGGCACCCAACCCGGCCCGTCGCCGTCGAGCGCCTCGGCGTCGCCCGGACCATCGGCATCCGCCAACGCCCAGTCCACGGAAGGCCGCGGGCATGCCATCCATGGCGAACATGTCGTGAGGCAGCAGGACGGGACCTACCGGACCGTTGTCACCCAGGCCGGAACCATCGACGCGATCAGTGGCTCCGAAGTAACCGTGAAGAGCGAAGACGGCTTCACGCAGCGGTACGCGATCACTGCGGAAACCAGCATCGCGAAGGTCCCCGCAAACGTGTCCGAGCTGAGGAACGGCAGGGGCAAGCCCACGCTGCCCTCGGCCGCCGCTGTTGACCTCGCCGCCGGAGACACGGTGCGCCTCAGCGGCACGAAAGACGGCGATACCGTGACCGCCATAAGGATTGTGGCCGGGGAACTGCCCGCCGGAGTTAAGGGCGGCCACGGGCACAGGGGCCACAGGCCCAAGTAAGCTACAGCGCCACAGTCCTGAAGCCCAGGTTGGCACTGGCCGAATCCGGTGTGTTGGAGCTCCGCGCGGCCAGGCGGTAACGGTTGCAGTAGGAATCGTGGCAGAGGTATGAGCCGCCCCGCATCACCCTGCCACGGCCGATGGTGGGACCTTGCGGGTCCTCGACCGTGCCTTGCGCGAGGCACGTCTTGTAATACTTGGGCAGGAACCAGTCGCTGCACCACTCCCAGACATTTCCGCTGGTCTGGTACAGGCCGTAGCCGTTGGGAGCGAAGGAACGGACGGGTGCCGTGGTGAGGTAGCCGTCGTCGAGGTCGTTGCGTACCGGGAAGTCACCTTGCCAGATGTTGCAATGGTGGGCTGCCGTGCCGGCGGCGTCGTTGAGCAGTTCATTGCCCCAGGGGTAGCGCTGCCCGGACAGCCCGCCACGGGCCGCATACTCCCATTCGGCCTCGGTGGGGAGCCTGCGGCCGGCCCATGCGCAGTATGCCAGGGCATCGTTGTGCGACACATGCGTCACTGGATGGTCTGCTGCGTCGCTCCAGTGGGAGAGCGGTCCCGCAGGGTGCGCCCAGTCCGCTCCCCGAACGTTCAACCACCACGGGACGTTGTTGACCCGGTTGAGGATGTCCTTGTGATCGGCTGTGACGGCCAGGTGGAACACCGCCGACGTCCCGAAGACCTCCGACTCGGTGCGGTGACCGGTGGCGTCGATGAACTCCGCGAATTCCTGGTTGGTCACGGTGGTGGCACTGATCCGGAAGGGGGAAACCCTTACTTGGTGCACTGGCGACTCGCCGTCGGCGTCGTAGCCTTCATCGAAGGGGTCGCCCATGGTGAAGACTCCACCCGGAACCTGGACGTCGTTGGGCTGGGCCGCGCGGACTGAACGGTCCGCCGACGGCGTCCCGCCCAAGGAAACCTCGACGGCGGTGGTCGCGTCCGCGCGCCGTTCCACCTCGGCCAGGGGGAGGGGCAGCCGTGGCAGCGAATGCTCCTCGGCGCCTGCGCCTGGACTACAGCATCCAGCCATAGCAACCCTCCTTCCGATGATGTCCAGTGCCCAATTCTACCGTGCAGATCACCGGCTGAAATGATGAAAGCTGATTTCTGCGAGCAGTTTCGATCATGATCTTGCAAAAAGAGATGGCCGTCACTTATGGTTTGTTAAACGGTTAACGAGCGTGGCCTGAATCACATTGGGTTTTCGCTCAACACTTGAGGAGACAGCATGAACTCGACGACGGAACAGGCTCCGGCATTGCCAGAAGCTCGCCGAGTCCCGGCACCGGCGGGTGGGAAATCCCCGGGATCCGGTCCTGGGAAGCGGAAGAGGAACAAGGTCCCGCAGCAAAGTTTCCGGTCCCGTCTGCGCCGCGATAAGCAGATGCTGCTCATGATGGTGCCGGGTGTGGCCTTCCTGCTGCTCTTCTTCTACATTCCCATCCTGGGCAACGTCATCGCGTTCCAGGATTACCAGCCCTACCTGGGCATCGGGGACAGCCTGTGGGTTGGCTGGCAGAACTTCGTGGACCTGTTCGGCAACCCGGACTTCATCCACGCGTTCTGGAACACCCTCTACCTGGCCGCGTGGCAGTTGGTCTTCCTGTTCCCGGTGCCTTTGGTCCTGGCGCTGATTGTGGACTCACTGATCAGCACCCGGGTCCGCAGGATCTTCCAGAGCATCGCATACCTGCCGCACTTCCTGTCCTGGGTGCTGGTGATCGCGTTCTTCCAGCAGATGCTGGGTGGTGCGGGCTTCGTCAACAACCTGCTGCGGGACTGGGGCATGGATCCGATTCCGTTCATGACCAATCCGGAGACCTTCCCGGTGATGGTGGTGGTCCAGATGATCTGGAAGGACGCCGGCTGGGCAATGATCATCTTCCTGGCAGCCCTCGCCAGCATTGATGCCTCGCTCTATGAAGCTGCAGCAGCCGACGGGGCCGGGCGTTGGCGCAGGATGTGGCACATCACCCTTCCCGGGCTGCGCCCCGTGATCGTCCTGCTCCTGATCCTGCGCATCGGCGACATCCTCTCCGTCGGCTTCGAACAGTTCATCCTGCAGCGGGACGCCGTGGGCGCCGGGGCCGCGGAAGTGCTGGACACCTTCACCTACTACACAGGCGTAGTGGGAGGCGGCTGGAGTTCCGGCGCAGCAGCCGGTCTCGCGAAGGGCGTGGTCAGCGCCCTGTTGATCTACGGCGCGAACAAACTTGCCCACCGCTTCGGCGAAGACGGAATTTTTGCGAAACAAGCGCGCTAAAAGCCCGCGCTGCTGCCGCACAAGGAGAACCCCATGGCAACAACACTTTTCACCAAGAAACCCCGGGAACTGAGCTACAACCCCAAACGCCCGGTGTGGAAGGAAAAGCCTTCCGCGCTGTACCAAACGGTCAAAGCAGTGGTCTTGATCGTGTTCAGCTTGTCCATCCTGACGCCCATCCTCCTGGTGGTCTCAACCTCACTGGCGGACACCGAACAACTCGTGAAGGCCGGAGGCTTCGTCCTGTGGCCTGAACGCCCCACACTGGAGGCCTACGCCACCATCTTCAAAGGCCCCATGGTCCTGCAGTCACTCGGCGTGAGCATGTTGGTCACCGCAGTAGGCACCATCCTGGCGCTGTTCGTGACCATCACCATGGCCTACGCCACCAGCCGCTCGGTCCTCTTCGGCCGGCCGGTCATCCTGGCAGTCTTGTTCACGCTCCTGTTCGCACCCGGCCTCATCCCGTCCTTCCTCATGATCCGCCAGCTCGGCCTGCTGGACTCCCTGTGGTCGCTGATCCTTCCCGGCATCTTCGGGGCCTTCAACTTCGTGGTGATGCGCTCGTTCTTCATGAACATCCCGGGTGAACTGATCGAAAGCGCCAGGATCGACGGCGCCAACGACTGGCAAATCCTGTGGCGCATCGTGATGCCGCTCTCCAAAGCCGTGATCGCCGTCGTCGGCCTCTTTTACGCGGTGGGCTTCTGGAACTCGTTCTTCAACGCCCTCCTCTACATCAACGACCACAGCAAATGGCCCATCCAGCTGTTGCTCCGCAACTTCGTGGTCCAGGGCAGCGGCGCGGCAGACCAGCTCGGAATCACCACCACTCCACCGCCCCAGTCCATTCAGATGGCCGTGGTCGTGGTGGCCCTGGTCCCCATCCTGATGGTCTACCCATTCCTCCAGAAGCACTTTGCCAAGGGCGTCATCACCGGCGCCGTCAAGGGCTAGCCGCACCCGCGGACCCCGAAAAGAACTGAAACCCCACACCCCATGAAGCAAGTAACCAGAAAGGGTTATGCCATGACGAGCACTACCTCACAGGCTGGATTCAGCCGCCGCGGTTTCCTTGGCCTCGCAGGCTTGGCCGTGACCGCCGCCGGCCTGTCCGCCTGCGGTGGTGGCGGAGCCGCAAGTAACGGAGGCGCCGCTGCCTCTGCTTCGGTCAAACTGCCCACGTACAAGGAATTCACCGGCGTTACCCCGGACATCGCGGGCAACGCCAAGGGCCTCCAGGCCGGCTACTTCAAGCTGCCCACCGCTGTGCAGTCCGTGAAGACGCCACCGCTCAAGGGCAAAGTCACGGGCCTGACCGAAACCTTCGACACCATGAGCCCGGGCCTGAAGGACAATCCTTTCTGGCAGCGGCTCAACGCCAAGCTCGGCGGAGACCTGGAACTGCAGATCGCCGAAGACATCGGAGACGGCTACCCTGCGAAGTTTGCTACCGTCCTGGCAAGCAACGACCTCCCGGACATGATGTGGGTTCCGCCGAACCAGGGCATTCCCAACGTCGGCCCCATGCTTGAAGCCAAGTTCCAGGACCTGACGCCGTACCTCTCCGGTGACGCCGTCCTTGAGTACCCCAACTTGGCCGCGCTGAAGCCCGATTCCTGGAAGACCGCCGTCGTGAACGGCAAGATCTGGGGAGCTCCCATCCCCAGCACGCCATTCGGCCAGGTGTACGTGGGCAACCACGATGTCTGGGCTCAGGTAGGGGGCTTTGAGGCCGGCAGCGCTGACGAATTCCTGGAGAAGGCCAAGGAACTGACCCGCCCGGGCGACCAGAAGTACGCACTGGAGCCGGCCTACATCAACGCCCTCCACATGGTCACCGAATGGTTTGGCGCCCCGAACAGTTGGGCGGTCAACAAGGACCGCACCCTCACGCACCTTTATGAGACAGATGAGTACATGGCCGGCGTGGAGTTCACCGCCAAGATGTTCGCAGCTGGCGTCTTCTACCCGGACTCCAAGGCCACTGACATCCGGTCCCGGGTGGCCAACGGCAGTGTGGCCGCGCAGGTAGTGGTGGGTCCGCACGATATCCGCAGCTACCGTGCCCTGAACAAGGATGCGCAGTTCGATGTGCTGATCCCGTTCAGCGCCGACGGCAAGGTCAGGCCCGTGTACGACATGGGCTACGGCACGGTGGGTTTCACCCCGTTCAAGAAGGCCGAGGAGGGCAAGATCCGCGAACTGCTGGCCCTGATCAACTACCTGTCGGCACCCTTCGGCACTGTGGAGTACATGCAGAAGAACTTCGGCGAACTCGGCCAGGACTACACCGTGGACGCCTCGGGCAACCCGGCACGAACCGAGACGGGTACCACCAATGCGCCCGGCCTGGTATCGGCGCTGAACATCATGTCCAGTCCGGAGAACGTCATCTTCAACCCCGGTTTCGACGACGACACCCGCTACGTCAGCCAGCAGGAGGAGAAACTCCTCGAGTTCGCCTGGCGCAATCCCACCAACGGTTCCTACTCGGACACCAACGCCAAGGTGGGTGCCAAGATCACCAAGCAGTTGCGGGACAAGGTGGTGGATATCATCACCGGCCGCGCCAAGATCGACGAGCTCAAGGATGCGGTCAAGCGCTGGAAGAGCGAAGGCGGCGACAAGATGCGCGATGAGTACCAGGCCGCGTTGGACCCCAACGTGCCGGTATTCAGGAGCTAGCCTCAAACCAATACCGAACCGACGCGCAAACAAAGAACACCAGCAGGGGGAATCATGGCAAAAGCGAGCAGCACCGGAGTACGTCCCACCATCCGAATGGTGGCCGAACTGGCCGGCGTCTCCACCGCCACTGTTTCCTACGTGTTGTCGGGGCGGCGGGGCGATGGCGGACCGGGCGTTTCGGATCCGACGGCGGAGAAGGTGAAGGCAGCTGCGGAGCGGCTTGGCTACCGCCCCAACCAGGCGGCGCGTGCCATCAGGACGGGACGCACCAACACAGTGATCCTCTCGCTAACCATGCTGTCCGATCCGTGGTCCCTGTCCGTCATCGAGGCTGTGCAAAGGGCGGCGGTCCCGCTGGGGATCACACCGATGATCCTCGGCGACGCCGACTGGGTGAAAGTGCTCGGCACACACAACGCAGATGCCGTGTTCGTCGATGCCGTCCGGCCTGAGCAGCGGGACGCGCTGCGTAAGTTGGCCGAACATGGAACCACGCTGGTGGTCTTTGATGAGGAGGTGGAAGCGGAGGGCTTCGATGTCATCCGTTCCATCGCCGGGCCGGGCTGCCGCATGGCCGTGGAGCACCTGCTCCACGGCCACCGGCAGGTCGCTTGCCTGACGCCGGCAACAGCTGCAGGCACCTCCGGTGGGACTCGTTACCGGGCTTACTCCGACGCCTTGGCCAACGCCGGCATTCCGGAGCGGGACGATTACGTGGGGCTGTTCGACGGCACCAGCGCCGGGGCCTACGCGGCTGCCACCCGGCTGCTCAGCATGCAGGACCGGCCCACCGCCATATATGCCACCACGGATTACGCCGCGGTCAGTGCCATCAACGCCGCTCAACGGCTGGGGCTTGCTGTTGGCACCGACGTGGACATCATCGGTGTGGGCAACACCGTGGAAGGTGAGCGGATGTCACCTTCCCTCAGCACCGTGGGTCCCGTGGACTTCTTCGACAAGCTCTCCCGGTTGCTCCTGCGGCGGGCAACCGCCCAGTCCACCCCGGACTCGGCAACCGGCCCCACCGTCCTCGACTTCCCGTGGCACTTGTTCGTGCGCGAATCGGCGCCCCACCGCAGCGCCGCAACCAGACTTTACTAAGAATCAGCAGAAGGAAATTGCACATCATGGAAAAGGATTTGAAGGTCGGCATCGTGGGATTCGGCCTGCGGTCGGGTTTGTGGAGACACGCCCACAAGCCGGGCCAGGGCTCGGAGGTCGCGATCGTCTGTGACCTGAGTGAACGCGGCCGGGCCGACGCCGCCGAACGTATCCCATCGGCCCGGATTACGGACAATATCGAGGAACTGCTCGCCAGCGGCCTCGACGCCGTACTGGTCCTGACCCCCGACAACCAGCACGCCGCCGTCGCGGTCCAGACGCTCAAGGCGGGGATCCCCACCTTCTGCGAAAAGCCGCTCGACATCACGGTGGAAGCTGCAGATCTGATCCTGAAGACCGCCTACGAAACCGGCACGCGCTTGTACGTGGGCCACAACATGCGTCACATGCCGGTGGTGGTGCAGATGCGCCAACTCATCGAGGAAGGCCGGATCGGTGAGGTCAAGGCGGTCTGGTGCCGCCACTTCGTGGGCCACGGCGGTGACTACTACTTCAAGGACTGGCACGCGCAGCGCGCCAATGTCACCTCCCTGCTCCTCCAAAAAGGTGCGCACGACATCGACGTGATCCACTGGCTCGCCGGTGGTTACACCAAGCGGGTTGCCGCCGTCGGCGATCTTGCGGTCTACGGTGACGTCGCCAACCGCGCTGATAACACGGGCAAGCGCATGGGGGACTGGTTCTCGCTGGACAATTGGCCGCCAACCGAGCAGAAGGACCTGGCCGAGGTAATCGACGTTGAGGACATCTCCATGATGAACATGGTCCTGGACAACGGTGTACTGGCCTCCTATCAGCAGTGCCACTTCACGCCGGACTACTGGCGGAATTACACCGTCATCGGCACCAGGGGCCGGATCGAGAACCTGGGCGACGGCCCCGGGGAGACCATCAATGTGTGGACCAGCCGGACGTCGGGATATGCCGCGCCGGACGAGGTCATCACCATCCAGGACGGCGAAGGCGGCCACGGCGGTGCCGACCCGCGCCTGATCGAGGAATTCCTCCGCTTCGCGTCGGAGGGCGGCCCAACGCAGACCAGTCCCATAGCTGCACGGCAGGCAGTGGTGGCAGGCATCCTCGCGGCTGAATCGCTGCGCGGCGACGGCTCAGCGCGAGAGGTCCCGGAGCTTCCGGCCGAGCTGGTGGCCTACTTCGACGCCGGCCAGCCCGCCTTGGTTCGCGACTGACCTAGTGGGGTGAGGAAAGCCCGGTCATGACGGTGTGAAGTGACTCGCACACCGTCATGACCGATTTTCGTTTCAGCGTTTCCGGGCGGGCCAGGATGTCGATCTTGCGCACGGAGTTCACTCCTGACAGCGGACGCAGCACCACGCCCGCGTCCAGCACCCTGCGCGCCGTGAAGCGCGGGAGGAGGCCGATCGCGCCGCCCGCCGAGACGAGTGCGGCAACCGTTGAGTAGTCGTTGATCCGGTGCAGCACTTCCGCCGGTCGCCCGCTCACAGCCACGACGGCGGCCAGGACGTCCGCGGGGGAGTAGCCGTCACGGCTGGTCACCCAGGGTTCATCCACGACGTCGGACGGCTCCAGTTCGCGGCGGGCTGCGAGCGGGTGATCCGCCGGCAAGGCGATGTCCAGCGGCTCGTCGGCCAGCGGAATCACCGCAACCTTGTCTTCCGGCCATTGTGGGCTATTGTCCATGCGGTGCGCCAGCACCAGGTCGTACCGAGCCGCCAACCCCGGGAAATCCTCCTGGGCCACATCCTCGTCGGACAGGCGCAGGCGAGGCGACCTCCCGCCGTCGGACGCCAGCAACGCTGCCAGCGGCGCGAACAGCGCCTGCCCGGCACTGTGGAAGGCGCTCACGCTGACCGGCGCGTCGGGAGCATCGTGATACGCGCCGATCGCTGCCCGAGCATCTGCCATGGCATTCACGACGGCGGCGCCCGCCTCGGCCAGCACGCGGCCCGCGTCGGTCAGCACCAAGGAACGGCCCTCCTTGCGCGTCAGGGGCACATCCACGGACTTCTGCAGCAGGGCGAGCTGTTGCGAAACGGCCGACGGCGTCACCATCAAGGTCTCGGCGACCGCCTTGACGCTGCCCAGGTCACCGAGTTCCCGGAGCATCTGCAGCTGATGAATTTCCATTAGCAAATCCTAAATCGTTGATTGAGAAGAATCTAGTTGTGCTAAATCGTTGCCGGGGCTTCAATGGACTCAGCAGCAGTGAAGCAGCCCCAGCAGTGAGGAATCCCATGAAGGCTCTCTACAAATCCGGACCGCACGCAGGGTTCGAACTCGTTGACCGTCCCGAGCCCGAAGCCGGCGCCAGCGACGTCAAGATCCGTGTGATGACCACAGGCATTTGCGGTACCGATCTCCACATCCAGAGCTGGGACGCCTGGGCGCAAAGCATCATCGAAACGCCTTTGATCGCAGGCCACGAGTTCTACGGTGAAGTGGTGGAAATCGGCGAGGACGTCCGAGACGTCAAAGTGGGGGACCGCGTCTCCGGCGAGGGCCACGTGGTGTGCGGGATCTGCCGCAACTGCCGGGCCGGACGCCGCCAGATGTGCATCCACACTGTCTCTGTTGGCGTGCAGCGCGATGGCGCGTTCGCCGAATACGTCGTGATCCCGGAGACGAACGTCTGGGTCCACCACGATGAATCGGTCACCCCTGAGCTCGGCGCCATCTTCGACCCCTTTGGCAACGCCGTCCACACCGCCCTGAGCTTCCCGCTGGTCGGCGAAGACGTTCTCATCACAGGAGCTGGCCCCATCGGGCTGATGGCCATCGCTGTGGCCCGACACGCCGGTGCACGCAAAATCGCCATCACCGACGTCTCCGCGCCCCGGCTGGAACTCGCCCGCCGGATGGGCGTGGACCTCGCCGTCGACGTTTCCAAGATGCGCGTCCGCGAGGCACAGCAGGAACTCGGGATGCGCGAAGGCTTTGATATCGGTCTTGAAATGTCGGGACACCCCACGGCACTGCCTGAGATGATCGACAACATGAACCACGGTGGACGCATCGCCATGCTCGGCCTTCCCAGCCAGTCCATCGACATCGATTGGGGCAAGGTAGTCACCCACATGCTCACGCTCAAGGGCATCTACGGCCGCGAGATGTTCGAGACCTGGTACGCCATGAGCGCCATGCTGTCCTCCAACCCCGTGCTCCACCGCAGCATTTCCGCCGTCGTGACCGACAAGCTGTCCGCAGCTGACTGGGAAAAGGGCTTCGAGATTGCCCGCAACGGCACCGGCGGCAAAGTGGTCCTGGACTGGACCGAACTGTAACTGGACACCCGAAAACTTTAGGAGCACCCATGTACTCAGCCATCAAAGACCAACTGCAGGGCGAACTGGACGAGATCCGCACCGCCGGCCTCTTCAAGACCGAACGCCACATCGATTCCCCGCAGGCAAGCCACATCGCCGCAGGACAACTCGGCCAGCCGGCCAACAAGGTCCTGAACTTCTGCGCCAACAACTACCTTGGCCTGGCCGACCACCCGGACATCATCGCCGCCGCCAAGTCCGCCATGGACGAGCGCGGCTTCGGCATGGCCTCTGTGCGCTTCATCTGCGGCACGCAGGATCTCCACCTGGAGCTCGAAGCCCGCGTCTCGAAGTTCCTCGGCACGGAGGACACCATCCTGTTCTCCAGCTGCTTCGACGCCAACGGCGGTGTCTTCGAGTCCCTGTTCGGCCCCGAGGACGCCATCATCTCGGACTCGCTGAACCATGCGTCCATCATCGACGGCATCCGCCTGAGCAAGGCCAAGCGGTTCCGCTACGCCAACCAGGACATGGCAGACCTTGAAGCCAAGCTCGTTGAAGCCCAGGGTTCACGCCGCAAGATCATCGTCACCGATGGCGTGTTCTCCATGGACGGCTACCTTGCACCGCTTGAGGCCATCTGCGACCTCGCCGAGAAGCACGACGCCTTGGTCATGGTGGACGACTCCCACGCCGTTGGTTTCATGGGGCCCACCGGTGCCGGCACGCCCGAGCACGCCGGTGTCTCCGAGCGTGTCGACATCTACACGGGAACCTTCGGCAAGGCCCTCGGCGGGGCTTCGGGCGGATACGTTTCCGGCCGCGGCGAAATCGTCGCCATGCTGCGCCAAAAAGCCCGCCCGTACCTGTTCTCCAACTCCCTCGCCCCGGCCATCGTTGCGGCCACCATCAAGGCGATCGAGCTGGTTCAGGAGTCGGGCGAACTCCGCACGCGTCTCTTCGAGAACGCTGCGCTGTTCCGCCGCCGCATGAGCGAGGAAGGCTTTGAACTCCTCGATGGCGAACACGCCATCATCCCTGTCATGTTCGGCGACGCCGTGGTGGCCGCCAAGGTGGCCGACGAAATGCTCAACAACGGCGTCTTCGTAACCGCGTTCAGCTTCCCCGTAGTGCCGAAGGGCGTGGCCCGGATCCGCGTGCAGCTTTCCGCCGCGCACAGCGCTGACGACGTCGAAGCGTGCGTTCAGGCGTTCGTCAAGAGTCGCGCCGCCGTCGCCTGACGCTCTCTCACTTCCCGCGGGTTTCCGGCCGATGCTCTCTCACTTCCCGCGGGTTTCCGGCCGATGCTCTCTCACTTTCTTCACGAAAGCGAGAGCATCGGCCTATAGGTACCGAACGTACCTTTCCGGGGAGTCCAGGAATGATCGCCAGTTGGTGATCAGATCCAGTTCGGCCCATTGCCTGGGACGTAGGCCCCACTCTCCGACTTCAAGTATTTGGGCGCCCGGAAGTGCGGCAAGAAGTGGCGAGTGAGTGGACATGATGACTTGGGACTTGCCTCCAACCAGCAACTCCTTGAGGACAGACAGCAGGCTGAGGCAGCCGTTGAAGGACAAGGCCGATTCCGGCTCATCCAAGACCCATAGCCCGGGTCCACGGAACCGGTCGACGGCGAGTTCAAGGAACGATTCGCCATGTGACATGTCGTGGAAGGGCAGGTCGCCGTACCTGCTGGGGTTCTTCTCCAAATAGGTGAAGAAGCCATGCATCGTCTCGGCGCGGAGGAAGTAGCCTCGCCGGCTGCTGCCCGCGTTGCGGATCAGTTGCAGATGGCTGCCCAATTCGGATTCAGTGGACCTTGTGGTGTGCCGGGCCCCTGTTGATCCGCCCTCAGGAGACAAACCGTAGGCCAAGGCGATGGCTTCAACCACTGTGGACTTACCCGGAGCCGTTTTCGCCCACGAGGATGGTTGCAGGCGTCAGATCCAGGCCGTGTTCCAGGAGTTGCGTGACGGGGGGAAGGTTGGCCGGCCATTGGGTACGGTCCAGCGCGTTGGTGGGACCTTCTGCCACTCGTCGGATCGGATGGTTGAGGTGCATGCCGTCATTGTTGCAGCCCCGGCCGACGTTGACCCTGCCCGGACCAGCACACCTCGCGACGGTGGGATGTGAGAGAGGGAGTGGGTTTAAGGGATGGGATGTGAGAGAGGGAGTGGGTTTAAGGGGTGGGATGTGAGAGAGGGTGTGGGTTTGGGGGGCGGGGTGGAAGCCTGTCCACGTTCGGCCGGCTTCTGACAGGATGGAGCCATGGCTTCGAATTATGACGTGGTAATCGTTGGCGGCGGTATCGGCGGATTGTCGTTAGCGGCGGCACTGGCGGGCAAGTGCAGCGTCGCGCTCGTTGAGGCCGAGCAGTCCCTGGCTTTCCATACTTCCTCCCGCTCGGCGCGGCAGTTGATCCCCAGCTACGGTCCGGACGTGGTCCAGGAACTGACTGTTCGGACACTGGAAATGCTGGCGGAAAGGGACGCCGACGCAGCTGAGCCAATCCTGACCCCCCGCGGCTTCATGCTGGTGGGGGACGAAGAGACCGTGCATGCCGAGGCCAGCGGCACCATGCATCCCATTACCCATGACGAAGCCATGCGTCTCTGCCCGGCCCTCAACCCAGGATCCTTTACGTCAGCAGGGCTGGATAACGGCTCCTTCGGCTGCAACGCCCCTTTGCTCCTCGAGGAACACCGGCAGACTGCGGAAGCTGCGGGAGTGGACATCATCACCGGCGCCAAGGTGCACTCGGCCCAGCGGCTGGGGAGTGGCTGGCAGGTGGGCGCCGGCACGGAAGGTTTCCAGTCCGGCGTCGTGGTTAATGCGGCCGGTGCGTGGGCCGATGAGCTGGCCGTTATCAGCGGCGTTGAAAAGCTGGGCCTGCAACCGTACCGTCGGACAGCGGCAATCGTGAACGTGGAGAACCCGCTGACGCCGGAAACACCCATGGTATGTGCCGCTGACTATTCGTTTTACTTCCGCCCCGAGGGCAACCAGGTTTTGATCTCGCCGTCGGAAACTGTTCCGAGTGGAGCGGAGGATGCCAAGCCCTACCCGGGGGATGTAGAGAAGCTGATCCGCAACCTCAATGAGGTGACAACCATGGGCATCCGTTCTGTTGACCGCGCCTGGACTGGATTGAGAACCGAAGCTGCTGACGGCATCCCCGTGGTGGGCTTCGACGCCGAAGCGCCGGGCTTCTTTTGGCTGGCCGGTCAAGGTGGCTATGGATTCCAGACGTCATCAGCCATCGCGGAACTGGCCGCGTCGCTGATCCTCGGCCACGTCACGGCGGACAGTCCGGAATCCCGGACAGCGGAGCAGCTCGCAGCCGTGCGCTGGTCCATCCGGCGCTGAACAATAGGGTCATGAGCGCAACCAATCCAACCACCACCCTCATCACCAATATCGGCGAGCTGATGACCCAGGACCTGGAACACCGGGTCCTCAAGGACGCGGCGATCGTGGTCGAAGGAGAGCGCATCGCATGGATGGGGTCCAGTAAGGACGCCCCCGCGGCTGACGAAAAGATCGACGCCGAAGGCCGCGCCGTCCTGCCCGGTTGGGTTGATTCGCACTCGCACCTGGTGTTTGCCGGTGACCGCACCGCGGAGTTCGAAGCCCGCATGGCCGGCGAAAGTTACAGTGCCGGCGGCATCGCAGTCACCACGGGAGCGACGCGCAGCGTCAGCGATGCCGAGCTCACCCGCCTGGTGCGGGACCGAGTGGCCGAGGCAGTCTCCCAGGGCACCACCTACCTGGAGAGCAAGACCGGCTATGGGCTGGACGTTGAGAACGAAGCGCGCAGTGCCCGCATCGCTGCGGCCGAAGTGGATGAGGTCACCTACCTCGGCGCGCACTTGGTACCCGCCGGTTCGGACCCCGAGGAATACACGGACCTGGTGTGCGGGGACATGCTCGACGCCGTCCTGCCGCACGTCCGCTGGGCCGATGTCTTCTGCGAACGCGGCGCATTCACCGAGGACCAGTCCCGCCGCGTCCTCACCGCGGCCCGCAGCGCCGGCCTCGGGCTGCGTGTGCACGGCAACCAGCTGGGTGTTGGACCGGGCGTGGCACTGGCCGTGGAGTTCGCCGCTGCGAGTGTGGACCACGTGAACTACCTTTCGGACAAGGACATCGCGGCGCTCGCGGAAACCTGGGCCGGTTGGGATCCTGCCACAGGCCAGGGAGCACGGGGCACGGTTGCCACCTGCCTTCCGGCTTGCGATCTCTCCACCCGCCAGCCTTTGGCGCCTGGGCGTGAATTGATCGACGCCGGCGTGCAGATCGCGCTGGCGGCCAACTGCAACCCTGGAACGTCGTACACCACGTCCATGGCTTTCTGCGTCACCACAGCGGTTCTCCAGATGCACTTGAGCGTCCACGAGGCCGTCCGCGCGGCGACGTACGGCGGCGCCTTGGCGTTGGGCCGGGAGTCCGGGAACGACGTCGACGGCGATCGCGCGGTGGGTTCGCTCGTCGTCGGCCATCGGGCTGACCTGCACATGTTGAAGGCCCCGTCGGCAACGCATCTGGCATACCGTCCCGGGATCCCGCTGACGCACTCGGTGTGGCGGGCGGGCATACGGGCGGTCTAGGGCGACGCGGCACGAACAACAGAGAAGGGCGGTGTTCCGGTGGGAACACCGCCCTTCTTTACTGAGGTGTGGAGTCTTTACTGAGGTGTGGAGTCTTTACTGGGGCGTGGAGCGACTATGCGCAGCTGAACTTCGCGTCTGCCCAATCACCCCAGTCGTCGCCGGCATCATCGCCGTTCTTGTCGGCGATCAGCTCGACGTTCCGGACTCCGGTGATGTCCACGTTCAGGGGCAGTGCTGCTGAGTCGGCGCTGAGGACGGGGGTGCGGAGAAGTTCCCGCCCGTCGCCCTTCACGATGAACACCACTGATCCGTGCAGGCCCTTGTTCAGCTTGGCGTCGTCCACTCCCACCACGGCGGTGAAGGCGTTGCACTTGGCTTCCGTGGAGATGCTGATCTTCGAGTCGGCGTGGACGCCGACGCCCTTGGGGTAGACGACGCCGTCGAGCCGCAGTGCGGGCCCGTCGCCGGCGTTCTGCTCACCGTTGGCCCGGTCCCGTTCCGCCGGTCCCCAGCCGTTGGTGCTGCCGATCCAGGGCAGGTCGGAGGCAAAAACGGTGCCTTGCAGGACGGGTGCCGGCGGTTCCTGGGACGTGGAGGAGCAGGTGAACTTGGCGTCGGCCCAGTCCGCGTGGTCGTTGCCATTGGAGTCGCCGGCATCGTTGGCTGTCAGCTCCACGTACTGGGCGCCGGTGACGTCCACGGTGAGCGGCAGGGGAGCGCTGGACGCGCCCAACACCGGGGTGGTGACCTTGGTGGTCCCATCAGCCACTACGGAGAACTTCACGCTGCCCCGCGTCGGCTGGGCGTCATCGATGCCTACCGTTGCGGTAAAGGCAGTGCAGTAGCCGCCGAGGTAGTAGCGGACAGTGCCGTTGGCGTGGGCTCCGAGTCCCTTCGCGTAGACGGTGCCGTTCAGGGTGAGCGGCGTCCCGTCGCCGGCTCCGGTCCCGCCGTTGGACTGGTCCTTCTCCACCGGCCCCCAGCCGTTGGTGGCGCTGACCCAGGGGTGGTCGCTGGCGAACACTGTGGCCTGCGGCGGTTTGGGCAGTGTCCGGACCGTGGTGGTGGTGCTGATGGTCCGCCCGCCTGCAGGTTCTGTTGTGGTGGTGTAGCTGGCCTTGGCAGTGATGGGGTAGTCGCCGTCAGCCGATGCCGGGGCGGTGATTTTCCATGTGGTGGTGAGGTTGCCGCCAGCAGGGAGGGTTGCGGCAGTCGCAGGCGTCGAAGGGGTTGCCGTCCAGCCCTCAGGCAGCTCAAGCGCCACGGACAGTTCGGCGACAGCAGCCGGTTCGTCAGAGACAAACGTGGTGACGAAGTCCTGGGCTTTGCCCTGCTGGACTACATCGCCTTGAAGTTCGGCCGAAAGCTGTGCGCAGGCCGGGACGGCGTCCGAAGCGCCGAGGTCCTCCACCAGGAAGTTGTCCAGCGTGAAGTCCGAACCGTTGGAGCTGCCCGTGCGCTGCAGCCCTACGAAGTAGTCCCCGCAGAAGCCGGTATCCAGGATCTGTTCGAACCGGGTGGTGGAGGTTTTCGCGTCGATTGGTTGGCTGCCCGTGACTGCGGGCCCTGCCTGCGAGTCGTAGCCGGACACCCAGGCGTACTGCCCTGCCTTGGAATTCTGGTAGTCGAAGGACACCTTGTACTTGTGGCCGGCCTGGAACGGAATGCTCGCCTCGGTGGTGCGGTACACCATGCCCGGTCCGCCATTGGGAGCGCGGTTCTCGTCGTGGGCGATCAATGACCAGGTGCCGTCCAGTACTTCGTCGATCACATTGGTGTGCCAGCCCTTCTGCGTGAAGGGTTCATTGCGTTCGGTGATGTGGGTGCGCGGGTCCGTGGAGCCGCCGGCGTCGCCCTTCACAAAGAGTCCCCAACCCTGGTCCACGTTTTCGAAATCTTCGCTGAGCACGCCGGTGGTGGCCACCTTGGTGGTCTTCACCGCCCGGAAGTCATCGACGCGCACTGTGGCGTCGCCGTCGGCGGCTTTGACGGAAACAGTGGCCTTCGTGTTGTTCCGCGGCACATCCACCAGCACCCGTACACGCTGGAACGAGGTACCGTGCTTCTCGTCGCCAGCGACGAAGTTTTCGGCATTGGATGAGTCGATGGTGACGCTTTCGGATGTGCCGTTGATGTCGACGGAGAGCGTGGTGGGACGGGCCTTGCCGGGCTGGATTTCAATCCATGCGCTGACGGATTGGGTTCCGGCATCCAGCTTGACTTCCTGGCTGATGGACGACGGCGTTGCCCCCAGCTCCGCGAAGCGGCGGCCTTTGTCGTCGCGCACCTGGGTGACGTTGCCCGTGGGGTTCCAGGGGGAGAGGTCGGCGCCGTTGAAGCCGGGATCGTTGAAGGCGGTGCCTTCGCCGAACTCGGCCTTCTTGGGAAGATCGGCCTTGTTGTTCCTGGGAGCAAGGACGTACGGCTGTTTGGAGTCGGCGGTGACGGTGACCTGTCCGTTGACCACGGGGACATCCGCCACCTTCACGCGTCCGTTGTCAGTCAGTTTGAACAGTTCAAGCGAGGTGGACTTGGCGAACTCCTTGGTGAGCGTCCAGGTGCTGGCACCCCCGGCCGGGTTGTAGTGGTAGAGCTTGTCGGTCTTGCCATTCTCCTTGGAGGACCACGGGAGGAGGTAGGTGCCACCTTGGAGGACGGATGCCCCGCCCACGGTGATGTTGCGTTCATCGGCGGTGTTTCCGGTGACGGCCACACCATCAGCGAGGTCGATCCGCTCGGCCGTCCACTTGGTGATGGGGTGGTGCTGCAGGAACTTCGCCGGGAGGTTGGCTGTCCAGACGTTCTCACTGAAGGCGTTGAAGTCGTTCTGACCGGTCCAGCCTTCGAACTCCACAATGTGGCTCACGCCGAGCTTGGGGTCCGGGTTCCACACGTCTGATTGGGTGTTGTTGATGAAGCGCAGGATCTGCGAGTTGACGCCCTTGTTGGTGGAGCCACCGTATTTTTCATCGTTGGCCCAGTGCGACCACGTGTTGTTCCGGGACAGGTGGTCAGCCCACTCGGAGCCAACCCGGAAGCCGTTCTTGACCAGTTCCTGCTGGAGGCGCTCGGCCAGCCATCCGAATTCGTAGTAGACGTCCACGTATACGAAGTCCAGGTTCTTGTCCGTAGCCTCGCGCAGTTCCTTGATGCGCTGAGCGAGCTTGCCGGAGTTGATGTCCTGGCGTTGGTTCATGTAGTAGGACTGGTCCAGCCAGTTCCACCCCAGGCCCTTGTCGGCCCGCAGGAGGTCTTCGCTGAAGGACTTGGCCTCCGGGTAGATCTCAGTGGCGTTGATGTGGACGCCGAAGCTGGCATTCCAGTCCTTGCCTTCCTTGACCAGCGTGTTGAGGTCTTCCAGGCCGCCTGCGCGGGTGTTGAAGTTGTTGCCGTAGTCCGTGTTGGCGGAGTCGTGGCCTTCGCTGGTGTAGCCCTTGAGCATGGCCACCTGGCCCAGCCCGTCCGTTGCCAAGGAGATGCGCTTGACGTCATCCAGGGTCCGCAGGAAGGGGTGGGTTGCCTGGGAGGCAAAGTTGAACGGGATGTGGGTGATCACGTTATCGGGGGTTTGTTCACCCTTGTGGGGGCTGACCTGGATGGTCCTCATGGCGATGGCGGCGTCCTGCCAGTCCACACCGCCGTCGGCGTTGGCGTCAGGGGTGATGGCGACGCGTGTCCAGGGTAGTTCTTCGGTGGTGGCAGAGCCTTCAGCACGGTAGAGCCATTGGCCGCTGGCGAGACCCATGGAGACGCCACCTGCACCGTCACTGACCGCCTGCCGCCAGAAGCGGCCCCGGTCCTTGGCTCCGGGCCCGGAGGAAGTGTCGTAAAGGGCGTTGGACTCGACGGCGGCGCCCAGGGCAGCGGTGTTGGCCAGTGCGTAGGCCGAACTCTTGGCGGCGGCGTCCAAGGGAGTCGACGCGGTGATCGGCGTGAATTCGTCTCCCGTCACGCCGCGATCCACGGATAGGTTGGCCGTGGACACCTGTGCCCCGGGCTGGTTGGAGCCCACGGTGACCAGGTTCAGCCGGGGGAGTTGCAGGGTCTTCACGAGGTGGTCCGCGGAGTCCTTGATCTCCGTGACGTTGAAGGAGACCACGTTTTTCTTCACCGAGAGCCGCGCCTTGATCACGGTGTTGCCAAAGTCGGGCACGGTGAGGACGTAATCCCTTGCGTCCTTTCCGGAGGCGGTGGACGTTCCGGTGACCGCGTATTCCAGTCCGTTCAGGGTGATGGTGTTCAACCGCACTGCGGTGCCATCGAGGCGGGCCTTGGTGGCGGTGTCGGTGTAGCCAAGGACTTGGGGGAAGGTGGTGGCAACATCCACGCGGAGGTCGCCGGAGGTGAGGGTGGCAGTATCTGCGGCGCTGACGATGTCTGCCGGTTGGGTAGCCGGGGCTGCAGTTGCGGGCTGAAGGGACAGCAGTCCCAGCGAGGAGGAGGCGACGACACAGGCCAAACTCAATGAGGCGAGGCGTCTGGGGGATGACAAGCCGGGCATAATGCTCCTTCTTGATTTTTCCGAGCTAGTTACAGTCATGTTCTTGCGGACTCGTCTAAGACTGCTCTATGGGACAGAAGTTGACAAGAGTTAACAGGCAGTTAACTTAACTGCACATCTCGGCACACGCTTTCCGCCCTATGGCCGCTGTAATTGTCGCGGGTCCTTAATGACGCTGAATGATCCTTGTTAGATCGAAAATGATCGTTTAGTGTTTCTATAGATCAGAAAACGTCATTAAGATGAGCGGGAGCGGAACACACGATGAGCGAGAACACACTGGGCGCCTTCATGGAGGAAGAGCTGGTTTCCCAGCCCGACGTCTGGCAGCGGGCCGTCGAGCAGGCACGTACGGAGCGTTTGCTTCCCGCGGACGGCAAGCGCATCGCCGTCATTGGCTGTGGCACCTCCTGGTTCATGGCCCAGAGCTACGCCGCCGCACGTGAATCCGCCGGGAAGGGCGTGACGGATGCGTTCGCCGCTTCCGAGGCTTTCCTGAACAGCAACAGCGCCGACCGCCAGTACGACGCCGTTGTGGCCATTACGCGTTCGGGCACCACCACTGAGGTGCTGGAGATTCTGGCTGAGTTGAAGGGCATCGTCCCCACCGTCGCGATCATTGGCGACACCACCTCGCCGATCATTGAACTGGCAGATGCGGTGGTCGGCCTCCAGTACGCCGATGAGCGTTCGGTGGTGCAGACCCGTTTCGCCACCACGGCATTGGTGTACATGCTCACGAGCCTTGGTATCGATGTGCAGCAGGCCATCGCGGATGCACGCGATGCCGTCACCGCTCCCGTTTCCCAGGAACTCCTGGACGCTGAGCAGTTCACTTTCCTGGGCACCGGTTGGACTGTTGGCCTGGCCCACGAAGCCGGGTTGAAAATGCGCGAAGCGGTCCAGGGCTGGACGGAGTCCTACCCCGCCATGGAGTACCGCCACGGCCCCATTTCCATCGCTGCCCCGGGCCGTGTCACATGGTTGTTCGGGACCCAGCCCGAGGGTTTGGACAACGACATGGCCGTCACCGGCGCCCTCTACATTCACACGGACAAGCACCCGCTGGCTGAACTGGCACGCGTCCACAAGGTAACGCTGGAACGTGCTCGTGTCCGTGGACTGAATCCGGACCTGCCTCGCAACCTGACGCGCTCCGTCATTCTCGACGCTTCCGCCTAGGCACCCGTCATGGTTCTCGGAGCCGCAGAATCGCCGGTCCTCTCCTTTGATGTTGGCGGGACCGATATCAAGGCCGGTTTGGTTGACGCCCGGGGGGCCGTTTTGGGCATGCGCCGCGTTCCCACGCCGCTGGACCCTGCCCGACCCGGCGAAGCCGTCCTGGACCGGCTCGCTGAGCTTGCCGCCGAGCTGGCTGCCGAATTCCCGGGAGTTCCGGCCAGGGCTGCCGGCATCATCGTTCCCGGCATCGTGGACTCGGTGGCCGGGGTGGGCGTGTACTCCGCCAACCTCGGATGGCGTGACTTTCCCTTCACGGCCGAAGCCGAGAAGCGGCTCGGCATTCCTGTGGCGTTCGATCATGATGTGCGTTCCGCCGCAGCGGTGGAACACAGCTTTGGTGGGTCCAAGGAGTTCAACGATGTTGTGGTGATGGTGGTGGGCACCGGCATCGCGGCAGCCGTTTTCTCGGGCGGCAAGGCTGTGACCGCGGGAGGTTTCGCCGGCGAACTCGGCCATGCCCAGGTCCCGGATCCCGATGCCGCCCCGGGCACCACAGGTTCCACCATCCTGGAAGCCGTGGGTTCCGCCGGTGCCATCGCCAAGCGCTACCACCGGGCTTCCGGAAACAGGGTAAATGGTGCTCGCGACGTGTTGCTCAAGGCAAGCGAGGGTGACCAAGCAGCGGCCCGGGTCTGGGCCGACGCAGTGGATGCCCTCGCCTTCACCATCTGCCAATGCGTCAACATCATTGGCACTGAAGCTGTGGTGATCGGCGGCGGCCTTGCCGAAGCCGGGGATGAACTCCTTGATCCTCTCCGCACCCGTGTTAACCAGATCCTGGATTTCCAACGGCGACCCCACCTGATCCGCGCCCAGCTGGGACAGGACGCAGGCCTCCTGGGAGCTGCCCTCAATGCACGTGGCCTGTTGGGAGCCGGACAATGAAGCGAGCCAACGTGAACCGCATCATCACAGTGACGGCCAACCCGGCCATCGACATGACCTACACCGTGCAGGGGATCACCGAAGGGGCCAGCCATCGTGTGCCGACCCCGTTGAGCCGCGCCGGCGGCAAAGGGATCAACGTAGCCCGCGTCACCCACCAGCTCGGATACCCCGTCCTCGCCATCGCGCCCACGGGCGGAGCCGCCGGACAGACCTTGGCCGCCGAACTCTGGACCAGCGGCGTGCCACACACCCTGGTGGGAGTTGCTGCCGAAACCCGTCGCAGCATCGCGCTCGTGGACACGGTGGCAGGCGAAACATCCATCTTCAACGAAGAAGGCCAAGCGCTCCTTCCGGATGATTGGCGTTCCCTCCGGATCGCGGTAGTGGAGGCCGTGAGCGGCAACCGCAACCTGCCCGCCTCCGTCCTGGTCGGTTCCGGCAGCCTCCCGCCTGGCGCCCCCGCGGATTTCTACCCGGAGCTGGTGCGCCTGGCCCACGACGCCGGCATCCCGTGCATCATCGACACCTCCGGTCCCGGAATCATCGCCGCAGCCAAGGCAGGCGCAGACATCCTCAAGCCAAACCACCACGAACTTGCAGAGGCCACGGGCGAGTCCAGCTTCGAAGCGGCAGCTCTCTCGCTGATAGGCATGGGTGCCCGCGCCGTGCTGGTGAGCGCCGGCGCCGACGGCATGCTCGCCTTTGACCATGCCGCTCCGGGCGGCTACTGGAGCGCGCGCCTACCGGAATCGCTCAGTGGCAACCCCACAGGGGCGGGCGACGCCGGTGTGGCAGCTGCCGCCGTCGCGCTCGCCGAAGGCATCACAGAGCCCCGCGAGATTCTTCGCCGGGCTACCGCCTGGTCCGCCGCCGCCGTGCTCATGCCCGCAGCGGGCGAGATCTCGCCCCGGTACCAGGAGCTGCAGGACCAACTGATCGTTACATGGAAGGAGACCCGGTGACCCTGGTCAACACGCGGGAACTGATGGACAAGGCCGCGGCCGCAGGAACGGGCCAAGGCGCGTTCAACATCATCCACATCGAAACAGCCGAAGGGCTGGTGGCAGGAGCCGAGGCCGCCGGTGTTCCGCTGATCCTGCAGATCTCCGAGAACTGCGCCAAGTACCATGGCGGCCTGGAACCCATCGCGTCTGCAGCCCTGGCGATCGCCCGTTCCGCCTCCGTGCCCGTGGCCCTCCATCTGGACCATGCCGAGTCCGAAGACCTCGCGCTCGCCGCCGTAGACCTCGGTTTCGGTTCCGTCATGTACGACGGCGCGCACCTGCCTTACGAGTGGAACGTTGAAGTAACCGAACGGGTGGCTGCGTATGCGCACGAACGAGGGGTCTACGTGGAGGCCGAACTGGGCAAGGTGGGTGGCAAGGACGGGGCCCACGCGCCCGGTGTCCGGACCGACCCCGCCGAGGCGCAGGCATTCGTTGAGGCCACCGGCGTGGACGCACTCGCCGTGGCCGTGGGGTCGTCCCATGCCATGACGGAGCGCAGTGCCGCACTGGACCTTCACTTGATCACGCGGCTGAAGTCCGCGGTGGGAAAACCGTTGGTTCTCCATGGCTCTTCCGGTGTCACAGATGAGATGCTCGTAGCCGCTATCGGCGCAGGTATGACTAAGATCAACGTATCCACACATTTGAACGGGTTCTTTACCCGCGCCGTCCGTGAGTACCTCGATGCCAACCCTGCAGTGGTGGATTCCCGGAAGTACATCAAGGCCGGCCGGGATGCCCTGGTGTTGGAGTCCGCACGTATGCTGACGCTGTTCGCCAAAGCGAAATAGCTCCGAACCCGCGAAAGGCTTGTCATGACCCGCACCGATCGGCTGACCGCCATCCTCGATCTCCTGGCCGAGTCCGGCCATGTGGAAGTCGAGGACATCGTGACGCGTCTAGGCGTGTCACCTGCCACGGCCCGTCGGGATCTCGACAGCCTTGCCAAGCAGCGGTTGCTCAGCCGTACCCGGGGTGGTGCCACCACCGGGTCGGTGGCCTATGACCTCCCCGGCCGCTACAACCGGGACGACCACGCTGAGGCCAAGCAGGAGATCGCACTGGCAGCGTCGTCGTTGATCCGGCCGGGGGCCGTCATCGGCCTGAGCGGTGGAACCACCAACACAGCGCTGGCGCAACTCCTGTCCACCCGTGAGGACCTCAACGCGCCGTCCAACCGGCCCACCCTCACCGTGGTAACCAACGCCATCAACATCGCCTCGCAGTTGGCGGTTCGTCCCAACATCAAAATCATGGTCACCGGGGGCATCCTCAACCCGCGCTCGTACGAACTCGTGGGTCCGTACACGGACGTCATTATGCAGAAGGTCGCTTTGGACATCGCGTTCATCGGCGTCAACGGCGTTGACCCGGACCTTGGACCCACCATTACGGACGAAGGCGAAGCCATGGTCAACACTGTGATGGCACGCCGGGCCACGGAATCCTACGTGGTGGCCGACTCCTCCAAGGTGGGTCGCCGCTCCTTCGCCGCCATGGCTGGCTACGACTTCCGGCACCTGATCACGGATTCCGGGATCAGCGCGGAGGACAAAGCTGCGTTCGAAGCCAAGGGCACGGAAGTCATCGTCGCCCCTGCCGGCTAGAAGCGCATCCTGGGTGCGTGCAGCACGGAGTCGTCCACATCCCTGGGCACCCACTGGCTGAACGGTAAATCCAAACTGTACTGATCGCCGTCGTTCTTGATCAGCGTGCGCAACTCGGCGTTGTCCGGGTTGTTGAGCGACTCGAAGTATTCCACCGTCCAGTGGAACCACCGCATGCAGAAAAGCCGCATGGTCAATCCGTGCGTCACCAAGAGCGTGTTGGGAGCATAAGTGGGCTTCTGCCAGTGCCGGTAAAGAGTCTCCATGAACGAGGACACGCGGTCGTACACGTCCGAACCCGACTCGCCCTCGCGGAACCGGTAGAAGAAATGGCCGTAGAGGTTGCGCAGTTCCTTTTGGTCCTCGATGTCCCCGGAGATCTGGAAATTGGCCCAGTCCTGCTCACGCAGCCTCGGCTCCTCGATGACGCGCTCGACCAACGGTCCGAGGTTCATGGCCTCCAGCGTCTGGTAGGCCCGCAAATAGGGCGAGACGTAAACGCAGACCTGCTCTCCATCGAGCTTTCGTCGAAGGTCCTCACCGGCGATCCGTGCTTGCTCCAGCCCGGCTTCGGTCAACGGGATCCGATAATCCGGCACGCGGTTGTAGATGGACGTGTCGGCATTCGCGGCGGACTGGCCGTGCCGGATCATGAAGATTCTCTCTGGGGCACCCATCCCACCAAGCATAGGGTGGCCATTCCCGGCAAAGAGGCAGGAACTGCGGGCAAGATAGGTACATGTTCCTTGCTTCCCGCCGCCGGCTGCGCGCCGAAGTACTTATTGTGCTGGGCCTCTCCCTGGGCCAGTCGGCCGTTTACTCCGTGGTGCAACTGCTCGACAAGATGACGCGGGCGCCGTTGGCAGACGCAACGTCTACCCTGAACAGGTCCCAGAGCACCCGGGAGTACTTCGACCTCACGTACCAGCTGTTGGACATCGTGTTCGCCCTGGTGCCAGTTGCCTTGGTGTTTTATTTCCTGTCCACGCATGTCCAGGCAAACCGGAACGGCGACAGCGGTTCAGCATTCGCCCGGCTCGGCTTCAACTTTGCCCGGCCCGGCAAGGACCTGCTCCAGGGCCTGGGCCTGGCGGCGCTCATCGGCATACCGTCCCTTGGCCTCTATGCGGCGGGCAGGGCGCTCGGGATCACCACTGCGATTGTCCCCAGCGGCCTGGACGCCTACTGGTGGACCGTGCCGGTGCTGATTCTCTCCGCCATGCGCCACGCGATCGTGGAAGAAGTGATCGTGGTGGGGTATCTCATGGACCGGTTCGGGAAGTTCGGATGGAGCATGCCCGTGGCCATTGTGGTCAGTGCGGTCCTGCGGGGGAGCTACCACCTGTACCAAGGGTTCGGGCCGTTCATTGGCAATGTGGTGATGGGCTTGGTGTTCGCCTGGATCTACACCAAGACGAAACGCGTGATGCCGCTGGTGATTGCCCACGCGTTGCTGGACATTGTGGCGTTCGTCGGATTCAGCCTGTTCGGCAAGGCGATGGGCCTGGGATAACGGCGGAAGGACTGCCGTTAAAAGTATCCGGCCGCCATCGGTGGGTGACGTCATTGGCACCCGCTGATGGCGGCCGAAGCTTTACCCGGGCACGGTTGTCCAGGGCCGGGACGAGCCCGGATCAAAGGAGTGGTCAGATGGTGACAGCTCCGGAGGCGGTTTCGAACGTGACTGCCAGGATGCCCGGGGTGCCGTGCGGAGCCATCCACTGGACCGCAACGTCCTCGAGCGGCTTCTCCACCGGTTCGCCCAACCATTCGGTCACGCGTTCAGCGGAGCCCGCGATGGTGAGGCTGGACATCTTGACGTCGCTCTCGTAGACCTTGGACGGGTGCAGTGAGGGGTCACCTTCCCATTTGAGAAGGTACGGCACCTGGGGATCGGCGATCAGGCCGAGAATGCCAATCTGCTGCCACACCAACTCACGGCCGTCAGGGAATTTGCGGTTGCCGGGGACCGCGGCGCGGCCGAGGCGATCCTCAAACGGAGCGAGGTCGTCAACTGCCACGCACCAGCCCATCCAACCGCCGCCGGCGGCCGAGCGTGCCCGGACGGCCTGGCCAAAGGGTGCTTTGTCGGAAGCGGGGTGGTCCAGGACCTCCACGACTTCCAGGTATTTGTTATCCGCAAGGGGAATGATCATGTTCCGGGTACCGAAGCGCGGGTGCACTCCGCCCCGGACAGCGTCCACTCCCAATGCCGCGGAAATTCGTTCGGTAGTGGCCAAAAGGCCATCTCGTTCACAGGCGTAAGAGACGTGATCCATGCGCATGGCTTCATCTTGGCACTTTGTGATCGGGGTCTCAGCTAAGTCAAGCCTAACTAAGGTGGGATGTTGCGCGACGCGTCATGGAGGGACGCGAAAAGACCGAAAGATTCCGACGACGTCACAAAGCTGTCTTAGCGTCCGGACACTTCCTAGACTGGCCGCAGCTCACGTCTCACTAAAACCCGCCGATCATATGCGCCACGAACAGGAGAACTCCATGTCCCAAGGATGGTCTTTCGAAACCCGCCAGATCCACGCAGGCCAGGAACCGGACGCTGCCACGGGAGCGCGGTCACTGCCGATCTACCAAACCACGTCCTTTGTGTTCCCGAGCGCGGAGAGCGCCGCCAACCGGTTCGCACTCGCTGAGCTCGCGCCGATCTACACGCGGATCGGCAACCCGACGCAGGATGCAGTGGAGCAGCGCGTGGCCAGCCTCGAAGGTGGTCTGGGCGCCCTCCTGCTCAGTTCGGGACAGGCTGCGGAGACGTTCGCCATCCTGAACATCGCGGAGGCCGGGGACCACATCGTGGCCAGCCCCAGCCTCTACGGCGGAACGTACAACCTGCTGGCGCACACCCTCAAGAAGTTCGGGATCGCCGTCACCTTCGTGGAGGACCCGGACAACCTGGACCAGTGGCGTGACGCCGTCCAGCCCAACACCAAGCTGTTCTTCGGCGAGGTCGTCTCCAACCCGCGCCAGGACGTGCTGGACATTGAGGGCATCGCCCGCGTCGCACACGAGTCCGGAGTTCCCCTCATTGTCGACAACACACTGTCCACTCCGTATCTGATTCGTCCCATCGAGTGGGGTGCCGACATTGTGGTCCACTCCGCCACCAAGTACCTCGGCGGCCACGGTTCGGCGATCGCGGGCGTGATTGTGGATTCCGGCAACTTCGATTTCGGCAAGGACCCGGAGCGGTTCCCCGGCTTCAACACCCCGGACCCCAGCTACAACGGGCTCGTTTACGCCCGCGACCTGGGCAAGGACGGCGCGCTCGGTGCCAACCTTTCCTACATCCTGAAGGCCCGCGTCCAGTTGCTCCGGGACCTTGGCTCGGCGGTGTCTCCGTTCAATGCCTTCCTCATCGCCCAGGGCCTGGAGACCTTGAGCCTGCGCGTGGAACGTCACGTTGCCAACGCCACCAAGGTGGCGGAGTGGCTTGAAGCCCACCACGACGTCGAATCGGTCGCCTATGCGGGCCTGCCGTCGAGCCCCTGGTACGACCGTGGCCGGAAGTATGGTCCCAACGGCACCGGCGCCATCGTTGCGTTCAACATCAAGGGCGGAGTGGAGGCCGGCAAGCGCTTCGTTGACGGACTGGAGTTGCACTCCCATGTTGCCAACATCGGCGATGTCCGCTCCCTGGTCATCCACCCGGCGTCCACTACGCACAGCCAGCTCACGGTCGAGCAGCAGATCGCCGCAGGGGTGAATCCTGGCCTGGTGCGTTTGTCCGTGGGCATCGAGCACGTCGATGACATCATCGCTGACCTCGAAGCAGGGTTCCGGGCGGCCAAGGGCGCCTGACACCACGTTTCGGGCCTGGCCTGACAGCTTCCGTGGGCTGCCGTCCGCGCCGACGAATATTCGCCGGGCGGCAGTCCAAGGTGCATGTTGGTGAACGAAGTAGCCCCAAATCGTCACACTGTTGTCATATTCTTCGCCAGAACCGCCCTGTTTTTCCTAGACTCTTCGTATTAGGTCATGAGTGCCAGCACACAGCCCCGGCTTGCTGGCCGGCAACCCTCCTCCGCGGCGGGGTGCCCCGGGTGAAGACCTGGCCTGTTCGCACGCAAGGCGACAGGCAAGCGCGAGGATAGGTGTCAAAGGAATGACCATTACTGCCACAGCCATTTCCACTTCGGAAGAACACGACGGAACGGTCAAGTACGCCGGCATAGGGCCGCTGGAACTTGAAGCAGGGGGCTTCCTGCCGAATGTCGTGCTGGGTTATGAAACGTGGGGCCGACTGAACGCGGATGCTTCCAATGCAGTGCTGATCCAGCATGCGCTGACCGGCAGCACGCATGTTGCCCGTGGAGCCACAGACGAAGAAGGCTGGTGGGAGCAGCTCGTTGGACCGGGTGCCACTATCGACACAGACCGGTTCTTCGTAGTCTCCATCAACATCGTGGGCGGCTGCTACGGAAGCACCGGCCCGTCCTCCGAGGCGCCGGACGGCAAGCCCTGGGGTTCCCGGTTCCCGCTGATCACCCTGCGCGACAGCACTGAGGCTGAAGCGCGGCTCGCCGATGCCTTGGGCATCGACGCCTGGCACGCTGTGCTGGGCGGTTCCATGGGCGGAGCCAGGGCCCTTGAGTGGGCTGTGACGTTCCCCGAACGGGTGAAGCGCTGCGCCGTCATTTCCGTGGGCGCCTACAGCACTGCCGAGCAGATTGCTTTCGCCCAGGCCCAGACCCTGGCCATCCGGCAGGATCCGCACTTCAACAACGGTGATTACTACGGTGGCACTGCCCCCGAGCACGGGCTGGCTTTGGCCCGACGGATCGCCCATATCACCTACCGCTCGGCGCTGGAATTGGACTTCCGTTTCGGCAGGGAAGCCCAGCACCAGGAGACACCGCTCGCCGCTGCCGTTCTGGGGGAGCGCGGCCGATACCAAGTGGAAAGCTACCTGGACCACCAGGGAACCAAGCTGGTGCGACGCTTCGACGCCAACAGCTACATCGCCATCACCGAGGCCCTGATGTCGCACGACGTCACCCGTGGCCGTGGCTCGCTCCATGAGTCACTGTCCCGGGCCACAGCGGAATTCTTCGTGGCGGCCGTGGACAGCGACAGGCTCTACTTCCCGGCCCAGTCGCGGGAGCTGGCTGCTGCGCTGCCGGGGGACGTCCCGGTCCACGTCATTGAGGCCCCGATTGGACACGACGGCTTCCTCACGGAAATCGGGCAGCTCTCGGCACAGCTTCGACAGGCTTTTTTCGCCTAGGCCTCAGCCGTTCATGATCTCGCCGCGCTGCTTCATGTAATCCTCCATGGCGATCTCGCCGTTGCTGAATTTGGCATCAAGCTCGGCCAGTCGCTTTGCCCGATACCCTTGCGGCTCGTTGCTGGGGAACGGCGCGGGGGAGGAGGGGGCCGACGGCGGTCCGGCCTGGGGCGTCACATCCGCAGGTCGGATGACGGTTGGCTCGGATGGGTACCCGGGGTGGTTTTGCCCAGGATAGTTCGGATCAGGGTAGCCCTGGGGCGGGTAGGCCGGGCCAGGCAAATTCTGCTGCGGGTATCCATGGCCGCGGAAGTTCCCATCCTGGAGCCGACGCGCCTTGGACCGGTTGTACATGCGGATCCCCAAGGGAATCAGCCACGAGCAGACGATGATCCAGAAGATCAGATTGTTCACAGTGCAGGCCTCCTAGGTCTTCTCCCAGCTTAGCCCTGCATCTGGAATCAACCCCGGCACCTGAAATCAACCCTGGCACCTGAAATCAACCCCGGCATCTGAAATCAACCCTGCGCCGTCACACCAGCTTGGTATCCATGTCCAGGAATCGTCCGTAGCGGTCCCCCTCGGCCTCCACGGCAAGCTGCTCTTCCGGCGTTGCCGGACGGTTCATGCGGACATCGAGTTCGCACACGCCACCGGAGAATCCATGGCGCCACCAACCAGCCAGCCTGCCGTCCAGCAGGACCACGTGCATGGGTCCGTTGTCCTCTGGGAAGTAGGGCGCTGTTCCGCCAAGGTAGTGCCGGGACTGGGAATAGCCCATGACGTATTCGTCATAGCACTGGATGAGGTCCACCCGGGGGAGCTCTGAACCTTCGGCCGGCTCAGCTGCCTTGCCCAGTTCCTCCAGTTCCTCCAGCTCCCCAGCAGCCAGTTGGAAGTCCAGGCCATCAAGATGTGCGGACTCCAAAGCTCCGGGTGACAGTTCACCGGCCACGTGGATGCCGAGTTTCACATCCTTCATGGTGAGGCCGGACCACGCTGCGCAGTCCTTGACCGTGGCGGGACCGCGGCTGCTGAAATAGCGGAGCGCCAACTGACCCAGCGCGTGTTCGCGGTCCCCGCCGGTGAGGGGCCCCGCAGTGTAATGGGGAACGCGCTCCTCGAACAATGCATACGTTTGTTTCAAAGCCCCACCGGCCGAACGGACGGGGGAGCCACTCACAATGATCCGGCTGATTTCCGCGTGCATAAGGTGGTAGATGAAGCCAAGTCCCTTGCTGGGAAAACCGGCCTGGCCCAAAACCTCGGCCAGTTCCTCGCGCGTTTTATGGGCGCCGCCGGCCACGGCCTCGGCAAGCAGGCCACCACTGCGTGCGGCTGCTTCCGCGTCGATGCCGGTCTGGCGGTACATGCCTTTGTTTCCCTGGTGGAGTCGTTCCCCGGACAACCCCATCAGCCAGCCAAGATCGTCCTGGTGCACAAAGTGCCAGGTGGGCCTGAGGATATGGGTGCGCAGGATGGTTCCGTCGGCTACGGCTTGCTCAACTTCTGCGGACGTGCTGTCCACGGTCCTTTGTGCCAGGGTCCAACGCGCATAGGGAAACTCCTGTGATTGGACCGCCAGAAGATTCCGGACCACGTCCCCCGCGCTGCCGGCCAAGGGAGCCCGTAATTGCTGCCGCCTCAGGCGGAGTCGTCGAACAGCCTCCGCCTGAAGTGAACCGTTATCCGCCATGGTGGCCCACCCAACACATGGACATCACCCTAGCGGCGCGGCAGCAAGGTGCCGCTGGGCCCGAAGACTGGTCCCGGCGTCGGGCGTTTTGGCGTGATGCCGTCGCCGGAGGACTGGTGCCTCAGGCGGCGGATGACCCACGGGACAAAGTACTCGCGTGCCCAGACCAAGTCGGAGGACCGGGCTTCGCGCCACGTCCGCGGAGGAAGGGCCTTGGGCATCAGGGGCTCCAAAGTGTGGTGGACGTTCAAAGCGTCCAGGACCATCATGGCAATGGTGTGATGGCCCAGGGGCGAGAAGTGCAGCCGGTCGGCATCCCACATCTGCGAGTCCGCCAACTGCCGCAGGGACCACATGTCCGCAATGATGGCGTCGTGACGCGCAGCTACGGTCCTGAGGTTCTCGTTGTAAATGGCCACTTTGCCCCGGATCCGGCCCAGCACCGAAGCTGCTGTGTCCGGACCGTTGAAGAGCACCACGGTGGCGCCGCCCGAACTTAGGTCTCCCACCGCGACGTCGAGTTTCTCCGCCAGCAGGTCGGGATCGCCGCCCGGGCGGATGAGGTCGTTGCCGCCGGCAGAAATGGACACGAGGTCAGGTTGCAGCTCCAGGCACGGGCCCACCTGCTCATCGACGATCTGCTGCAGCAATCGGCCGCGAATGGCAAGGTTGGCGTAGGCGAAATCATCGTGCCCACGGCCCAGCTCCTCAGCGACACGGTCCGCCCAGCCACGGTAACCGCCGGGATTGGCAGGTTCGGGATCGCCGATGCCTTCCGTGAACGAATCACCCAACGCCACGTAACGGCTCCACGGGTGCTTTTGGGCGGGTTCGCCCGGTTTCACTAAATGATTGTTCTCACTCACGCTCATATCCTGCCCCCAGAGGGTCGACCTACGCCACCGTAGGTTGTTACTTACGGGTAACTGCAAGAATGGAGGCATGACTGAAGCCCCCGCTTTTCCAGCACCTGTTGTCCTCTGGTCCCACGACGAAGCCGAACGCGCCGGCAAGCCCCTCCTGGTCCTGCTGCACGGCTACGGATCCAACGAGGACGATCTCTTCAGCCTGGCCGGCCTGCTGCCTGACGGCTTCGTGGTGGCAGCGCTCCGCGCCCCGATGCCCATGGGCCCGGGCTTTACGTGGTTCCCGCTCACCGCGTCCATCGACTACTCCATCGACGCCGTGAAGCTTGCCGCCGAGTACGCCCTGGAATGGCTGGACACGGTAAAGGCCAACCATTCCTCGGTTACGCTTCTTGGCTTCTCCATGGGCATGGCCATGGCCACCACCATGCTCCGGTACCGTCCCGCGGACTTCGCTGCCGTCGTCGGGCTTTCAGGCTTTGTGATCGACGCCGGCACTGACGCCGCCTTCCGGGATGACGAACTGGACGGTTCCGTGCCGATGTTCTGGGGCAGGGACCAGCAGGATCCCGTGATCACTCCCGACAAGATCGACTACACCATGGGCTGGGTGCGCAAGCACGTGGACCTCACCAAGGTGCTTTACACAGGGATGTGGCACGGCATCAACCAGCAGGAGATCGGGCACGTGGGCGAGTTCCTCACCCACAAAGTACTGACTGACTAGGCTGCGGTGATCCGGACCGTCTGCCCGTTGACGGTCACGGTATCGCCGGCGTGGAGTTGGCGGCCGCGGCGCTCGTCGATCTCGTCATTGACCTTGACCAAGCCGTTCTTGATGAGCTCCGTGGCTTCAACGCCGTCCTCCACGAGGTTGGCAAGCTTCAGCAGCTGGCCCAGGCGGATCATGTCGTCGCGGATGGGGATCTCTTCGATTTCGGGGTTGCTCATACAGCAATGATGCCTGAAGTAGTGTGGTGACGGTGCCGCAGCCTTCTCCCCGTTCCGCCCTTCCGCTTGCCGTTGGCCTCCCCATTGCAGTAGCAACGGGCTTGGTCATCCCGCTTCAAGGAAGGATCAACGGGGCCCTCGGTGCCAAACTCGACGACGGCATCGCGGCCGCTGTGGTGAGCTTCACCACAGGCCTGGTGCTGATCAGTGCGATTTCGTTGGCAACGCCCAAGGGCAGGGCCGGACTCCAGCGGATCATCCCCGCAGTCCGGAACCGCAGCTTTCCCCGCTTCTATGTCCTGGCCGGTGCCATCGGTGCGTTGTTCGTCTTCGCGCAATCCTTCACCGTTGCCCTGCTGGGGGTCGCGCTGTTCACTGTGGCCGCGGTGACGGGACAGACGTTGAGCGGCTTGCTCGTTGACCGCATGGGCATCGGACCCGGTGGCCGCCGTGCCATCACGGGGGTCAGGGTCCTCGGCAGCGTCCTGACCGTGACCGCCGTCGCCTGGGCCGTTTCGCCACGGTTCGGCGGAGACGCCGACATCGCCTCGCTGGTGCTGCCCGTCCTCCTGCCGCTTGCCGCAGGCTTCCTCATGAGCTTCCAACAAGCCATGAACGGAACCGCCACCGTTCATTATGGGACGCCGGTGGCGGCCACGCTGGTCAACTTCATTGCCGGTTCCACCATCCTGTGGATTGCGTGGCTGATCAAGCTCGCCGTTGCGGGACCGGGCAATCCGCTTCCGGCCGAGTGGTGGTACTACCTCGGTGGCCCCATGGGCTGCCTCTTCATCGGCCTGGCAGCATTGCTGGTCCGCAGCCTCGGCGTCCTGATTACCGGCCTGGGCATGATTGCCGGCCAACTGGTTGGCTCGCTGGTGCTCGACGTCGTGATCCCCAGCCCCGGCACGGTGGTCGCCTTGCCCACGGTGCTGGGGACCATCCTCACCCTGGCCGCGATCATCGTGGCCACCTTGCCGTGGCCCAGGGGGGCATTCGCACGGAGGGGTGCGGCGAAAGGCCGGTAGGGTAGGAGGCAGTAAATTTCCCTCACAACCCCGCCGGACAACATCGTCCGGAAATCGGGGCAAACCACCGCGGACCGCACCCAGCGGCCCTGTAGAACAAATGGAGTACCCATGGCAGCAAAATCCGTCCTTGACCAGGTCATTTCCCTCTCCAAGCGGAGGGGCTTTGTCTTCCAGGCCGGTGAAATCTATGGTGGCTCCCGTTCCGCATGGGACTACGGTCCCCTCGGTGCGGAGCTGAAGGAAAACATCAAGCGCCAGTGGTGGCAGAGCATGGTCCGCGGCCGTGAAGATGTGGTGGGCCTGGATTCCTCGGTCATCCTTCCCCGCCAGGTATGGGAAGCGTCCGGCCACGTGGAGGTCTTTTCCGATCCCCTGGTTGAGTGCCTCTCCTGCCACAAGCGCTACCGTGCCGACCACCTCGAGGAAGAGTACGAGGAAAAGAAGGGCCGCCCGGCAGAAAACGGCCTGAAGGACATCGCCTGTGCCAACTGCGGCACGCGTGGTCAGTGGACCGAACCGCAGGAATTCTCCGGCCTCCTGAAGACCTTCCTTGGCCCTGTAGCCAGCGACGAAGGCATGCACTACCTGCGCCCCGAAACGGCACAGGGCATCTTTGTGAACTTCAACAACGTGCTCACCACGTCCCGGAAGAAGCCGCCGTTCGGCATCGGCCAGATCGGCAAGTCCTTCCGCAATGAGATCACCCCGGGCAACTTCATCTTCCGCACCCGCGAGTTCGAACAGATGGAGATGGAATTCTTCGTCGAGCCGGGCACGGACGAGGACTGGCACCAGTACTGGATGAAGGAACGCATGTCCTGGTACACGGACCTTGGGATCCGTGAAGACAACCTGCGTTTCTTCGAGCACCCCCTGGAGAAGCTCAGCCACTACTCCAAGGGCACCACGGACATCGAATACCGCTTCGGTTTCCAGGGCTCCGAGTGGGGCGAGCTCGAGGGCATCGCCAACCGCACGGACTTCGATCTTTCCACGCACGCCAAAGCGTCCGGCACGGACCTGAGCTACTTCAACCAGGCCACCAACGAGCGCTACACGCCGTACGTGATCGAACCTGCCGCAGGCCTTACCCGATCCTTCATGGCGTTCTTGATTGACGCCTACACCGAGGATGAGGCCCCCAACGCCAAGGGCGGCGTCGATGTCCGCACCGTGCTGAAGCTGGATCCGCGCCTGGCCCCGGTCAAGGCAGCGGTGCTGCCACTGAGCCGTAACGAGGACCTGTCCCCGAAGGCGAAGGCACTGGGCGCGCAGCTGCGCAAGAACTGGAACATCGACTTCGACGACGCCGGCGCCATCGGCCGCCGCTACCGTCGCCAGGACGAGATCGGTACCCCGTTCTGCATCACCGTGGACTTCGACACCCTCGAAGACCAGGCCGTAACCATCCGTGAGCGCGACACCATGAGCCAGGAACGCGTTTCCCTGGACAAGGTTGAGGGCTACCTGGCAGCACGCCTGATCGGCGCCTGATCGTGGCTTTGGAATACCGTGAGTGGAAGGAAGGCGACGACCTCGCCCTCCTGGAGATCTGGGGTGGCCCGGAGACTCTTCCCGCTGAGCAGTTCCGTGCCGCCTTGGCGCCGTCGAGCAACCAGCCGTGGCGACGATGCATCGTGGCCGAGGACGTAGTCGACGGAGTGCGGATTCCCGTTGCCGCAGGCGTGGTCCACGAGGCTTCCCTGCACCCGGAACGCCTGTGGGCCTACATCGAGGTTGCCAAGGATCATCGCCGCAGCGGCGTAGGTGCCACCCTCCTGACGATGCTTCGCCGCGAAGCCGGGAACTCGCCGTCGGGCGTTTCCAAGCTCCGCAGCAAAGTTGAGCCGGAGACTGCCGGTGCGGCCTTTGCCGCGGCCGCGGGACTTGCCCCCATCCAGCGTTCGCAGTTGGTGGTGGTGGAACCCGAGCCGCTGACGTTGCCGCGTTTTGGGGACGGTTCCGAGGAAGCAGCCTCAGAGCGGGTGGAGGACCTGGCCACAGGCTCCGTTGAGCTCAGCGACGTTGTTGGTAAGTACTACTCCCACGTCCACCACTGGGACAGCCCGGGGGAGCTCAGCATAGCTACCGTGCAGCGCCTGTTCCTGCACGACCTCACCGGTGCGCACGGCGCTATCGTGCTGCGCGCGCCCAAAGCCAGCGCTTTTGGCGAGGGTGTTCCGGCGAGCCGAAAAGGCAAGATCCAGGCGTTCGCCATCAGCTACGCCCAAGGCAATTCCGATGAGCCGTCGGATGTCTTCCTGGGCCACGATCCCGAGCTGTCCGCCGCGGACGCTGCCTTTGCCGTACGGGACCTGTTGGCACTGATCGCCTACCAGCACCCCGTGCTGTTGGAAGTCGATGATTCCATGACGGCCTTGCGCGCAGTCCTTGAGCCCTTGCTGGAATCCGGCAAAGCACACGTTCGGGGCGCTGACACGTTGATAGTGAGTGACTGACCACTGTCCCCGCAGGTCAAGATCCTGCCTTCCGCACACTGGTGCGGACGGCAGGATCTCTGCGTTAAGGACCGCTGCCGCTCTGCGAACCTCCTGGTAAATAAAAATGATTGACGGTGCCCGGAGGCAGGAGTAGGCCTATCGGAGTAAACCCCCACGCTGCCACCGCTGGAGGGAGGCCACGTGAGGAACAGATCGGTCTCTCGTCTGTATCGGTGGTAAATCACATGAACCAAATAGCCCTCGACGGGCTGCGGGAACAATTGCGCGGACAACTCATCACTCCTGAAGACCCTGACTATGACGCGGCCCGCGCTGTCTTCAATGCCATGGTGGACAAACGGCCCGCAGGCATCGTCCGCGTCGGGCAGGTCTCCGATGTCATTGCCGGCGTGAACTTCGCCCGCGAGAATGCCATGCCCCTGGCAATCCGGGGCGGTGGTCACAGTGCGCCTGGTTTCGGTACCTGGGACGATGCCTTGGTGCTGGACTTCGTTCGTCGCACGGGCGTAAGGGTTGACCCTGAAAAGCGCACGGCCCGGGCTGAGGCGGGCACCACGTGGGCCGACTTCAACCACGCGACCCACGCTTTCGGACTCGCAACCACCGGAGGGATCGTAGGTTCCACTGGTGTCGCGGGACTGACTTTGGGCGGCGGGATCGGTTACTTGACCAGGAAGTACGGCCTCTCCTGCGACAATCTGGTCTCAGCGGATGTCGTGACGGCAGACGGCAATTTCCTCATCGCCAGCGAAGAACGCAATGAAGACCTGTTCTGGGCGATCCGCGGAGGCGGCGGCAACTTCGGCGTGGTGACGTCCCTGGAGTTCCAACTTCACCCCGTGGACATGGTCTACGCAGGGATCATCATCTATGGCGCAGAGAACATTCCGGCAGTGGCCCGCTTCTACCGGGACTACATTGCCTCCGCGCCCGAAGAATTCGGGGCTTTCCTCGGCTTCCATCAAGGGCCGCCCGTACCTTTCCTTCCCGAGGAATGGCACGGCAAATCAGTCTGCGTGGTGGTGGGAATGTGGACTGGCGATCCGGCCGAAGGCGAGGCACGCTGGCAGCCGTTCCTGGACGCTGCTCCGGTAGCGGGTTCCATGGTGGGCCCCATGCCCTATCCGGCCTTGAATGTGGCGTTCGACGGACTCAACCAGAAAGGCATGCAGGGGTACTGGAAGGCCAACTTCCTGCGTGACCTCAATGACGGTGCCATTGCGGCGCATGCCGAATACGGCGCTACCGTCACCAGCGTCAACACCTCGGTGCATGTCTATCCCATTGACGGAGCCGTGTCCCGGGTAGGGGTCCAAGACACCGCTTTTGCCCATCGCGACATGAAGTTCTCGCCGGTCATCGCCACGCAGTGGGTGGACCCGGCGGATAACGAAGCGAACATCGCGTGGGCCCGCGGGTACGCAGCGGCCCTTGCTCCGCATTCGGAAGCAGGTGGATATATCAACTTCATGGACTCTGAGGACCAGAATCGTGTGGCGGACAACTACGGACCCAATTGGGAGAGGCTGGTGGCCATCAAAGCCAAGTACGATCCCGGAAACCTCTTCCGCGTCAACCAGAACATCGCGCCCGACTGAGTCGGGAGACCTCTGCCTTCCCGCGTAGGGTTATCGCATGAGGTTTTGCTGCTGATGGGCCACGGTCACTCCCACGGTCATTCTGAAGGTTCCGAGCCAACACCGCAGGCACTGGCTTCGCGCAAGAGGGCCAATTGGCTGCTGGCGGCGGTCCTGGTCCCGCTGGGCGTGCTCACCATAGTGGCCATGCTGGTCATGTGGCCCTCGGGCAGCCGGGAGGGAATCTCATTCTCGAGTCCCTACCAGGCCGCCCCCGGGGTCACCTTCGATACTGGGCGGATCCAGAGCGTGGTGGTGGAAAGCTGCACTCAAACCGGACAATCCAACACCGGACAGGCGGACCCAGGCCAGAATAGCCAGGGCGCCGGATCCCAGTGCACGTTCGCCTTCACAGAACCCGACAAGGGCGGGGACGTGGTCAAGGTGGTCATCAACCCTGACGTCGCCATGTCCCATGGTGTGGACGTCGGGGACTCCATCCGGTATCTGAACCTCTCCGCTGTCCAGGGCGCCAACGCCGGCAGCGGCGCGCCGGCATACGTTTTCGTTGACTTTGTCCGCAGCATTCCCATCGCCCTCCTGGCTGTGCTGTACGCGGCGGTGGTCATCGCGGTGGCCCGCTGGCGTGGTTTCAGGGCGCTCCTTGGCCTGGTGGGTGCCTACTTTGTCCTGGTCAGTTTCATCCTGCCCGGCTTGGTGGAGGGAAAACCGCCGCTGCTGCTGGCGTTGGTGGGGTCTACCGTGATCATGATCGGGGTCCTCTACTTCGCGCACGGATTCTCGGCGCGAACCTCCACGGCCTTGCTGGGCACTATATTTGGGCTCGGTATCACGGCGTTGCTGGCAGCGTGGGCTACTGACGCAGCCAACCTTGCAGGCGTAGGCAACCACGATGCGTCCACCCTGGTGAACATGTCACCCCAGATCTCGATCTCCGGGATCATCCTCTGCGGACTCATTATTTCCGGCCTGGGCGTTCTCAACGACGTCACCATCACCCAGTCCTCTGCTGTGTGGGAACTCTACGAGCTCGCGCCCACCACGAGCGCCAGGAAGCTGTTCTCCTCGGCAATGCGGATCGGCCGGGACCACATCGCCTCCACCGTGTACACCATCGCCTTCGCCTACGCCGGCGCCGCCCTGCCGATCCTCATCATCGTGATGCTCTATGACCGCCCGCTCGATGAAGCGCTGACCAGCGCCGAGTTGTCCGAGGAAGTCATCCGTACCCTGGTGGGCTCCATCGGACTCGTCCTTGCCATTCCGGTGACGACTCTCATTGCCGTCCTGGTGGTCAAGGCGACGGGCATGAAGCGCCTGGCCGCATCGGGTGGACCGTCCGTCAGTGCCGACGAGCTCAACGACACGGGCGCGCTGGCAGCTGCGGCCGCCGTCGTGGGTTCCGATCCGCATGACAAGCACGACGCCGATACCCGCCTTGACGCGCCCGGCAAACCGGTGCGGCCAGGCAGCCGGCGCGCCCAACGGGAAGCGGAGCGGCGGGGGACAGCCGGGACTGACTGAACACCGGGTTTCGGCCCGATGCCAGCGGATTTGCCCGGATTTGCAACAATGGATGGGTGACTGTTGTAGCAACGCCCCCCGCACCAAAGCTTGAGCTCCCGCCGTTGAAGCTCGGTGGGATCACCGTGGACACCCCGGTGATCCTTGCCCCCATGGCCGGCATCACCAACTCAGCCTTCCGCAGGCTCTGCCGTGAATACGGCGGTGGTATGTACGTGGCGGAGATGGTGACGTCGCGTGCCTTGGTGGAGCGGACACCCGAATCGTTGCGCATCATCTCGCACGATGAGGACGAGAAGGTCCGCTCCGTCCAGCTCTACGGCGTGGATCCGGTGACTGTGGGCGCCGCAGTGCGGATGCTCGTCGAAGAGGACCGGGCTGATCACATCGACCTCAACTTCGGCTGCCCCGTGCCCAAAGTCACCCGGCGCGGTGGTGGTTCAGCGCTACCGTGGAAGATCGACCTTTTTACGTCCATCGTCAATACAGCGGTCAAAGAGGCCTCCAAGGGCGGCATCCCGCTAACCATCAAGATGCGTAAGGGCATCGACGAGGACCACCTGACGTACCTCGACGCCGGACGCATCGCCCGCGACGCAGGCGTGGCCGCCGTCGCCCTCCACGGACGCACGGCCGCGCAGTTCTATTCCGGCCAGGCCGACTGGTCCGCCATTGCCCGCCTCCGTGAAGCCTTGCCCGATATCCCGGTGCTGGGCAACGGCGATATTTGGTCTGCAGAGGACGCAGTCCGTATGGTGCGCGAAACAGGCGTGGACGGCGTGGTGGTGGGCCGTGGCTGCCAGGGCCGGCCCTGGCTTTTTGGTGATCTCCAGGCAGCCTTCGAAGGCAGCGACCAGCGGCACCGCCCGGGATTGCGTGAAGTGGCTGAGGGCGTCTATCGTCACGCCGAGCTGATGGTGGAGACCTTCGGCAACGACGAATACAAGGCATTGCGCGAAATCCGTAAGCACATGGCCTGGTACTTCAAGGGCTACGTGGTGGGTGGAGAGCTTCGGGCCAAGCTGGCCACGGTGCCCACCCTCGAGGTGCTGCGCGAATACCTTGATGAACTGGACATGGACTCGCCATACCCGGGAGTCGATTCCGAAGGTCCCCGCGGCCGCGCCGGCTCGCCCAAGAAGCCCGCATTGCCCAAGGATTGGCTGGTGAGCCGTCAGCTGAACGCTGAACAGAGCGCGGAAATCTCCGCAGCGGAGTTGGACGTTTCGGGCGGCTAGCCGCACACGTGTAAGACTGACTCAAGAAGCTCCACACCCCGGCGCTTGAAGGAGGCAGATACCCATGGGAACCGAAGCGATACTTGGCCAGAACGGGACGGCTCACGATTTTGTGCTGGCCATCCCCGGTTACGTCGAGGCTGATTCCGCGCGGTGGGTCGAAGAGCCCCGCAAGAGCAACTATCGCTCGGATTTTGAACGGGACCGGGCCAGGGTCCTGCATTCCTCAGCGTTGCGCAGGCTGGGTGCCAAAACGCAGGTAGTAGCCCCGGACACCGACGACTTTGTCCGCACCCGGCTCACCCACAGCCTTGAGGTGGCCCAAGTGGGGCGCGAGCTCGGCCGTTCACTGGGCTGCGACCCCGACGTCGTTGACACCGCGTGCCTGAGCCACGACCTCGGCCACCCACCCTTCGGCCACAACGGTGAGTCCGCGCTGAACGAAGTCGCGCACACCATCGGCGGCTTCGAAGGAAATGCCCAGACCCTGCGGTTGCTGACCCGGCTGGAACCCAAGGTGCTCGCCGAGGACGGCCGGCCCGCGGGGCTCAACCTGACCCGCGCCAGCCTTGACGCCGCGTCCAAATACCCGTGGTCCGCCGTCGACGCCCCCGTGATCCATGGCCACCGCACCAGCAAGTTTGGTGCGTACGAAGACGATCTTCCGGTGTTTGAGTGGCTGCGTGAAGGCGCTCCCGGTAACAGGTCCTGCATTGAGGCTCAGGTGATGGACCTTGCCGACGATATTTCCTACTCCGTCCACGACGTAGAGGACGCGATCGTCGCCGGCCATTTCCAGCTGAAGTGGATGGAGAACCCGGACCACCGCGCCCGCGTGGTGGGGTACACCAAACAGTGGTACCTGCCGCACAACGACCCCGCTGAGATTGACGCTGCCCTGGCCAGGCTCGAAGCCACCAAGGTCTGGGTCCGTGAGGCCGACGGCAGCCGGAAGTCGATGGCGGCGCTGAAGGATATGACCAGCCAGTTGATCGGCAGGTTCTGCCAGAGCGCGATGGAAACCACCAGGGATCACTTCGGGCCGGCGAACCTGACCCGTTACGACGCCGAGCTCATGGTTCCGGAGGACACAGTCACTGAGATCGCCGTCCTCAAGGGCCTGGCCACCACGTTCGTCATCTCCACCGATCACCGCCAACCGGTCTACGAACGCCAGCGCGAGGTACTGCACGCGTTGGTGGGTGTCTTGAACGCCTCCGGCGACCGCCACCTCGAGCCGATGTTCGCGGCGGACTGGAGGGACGCCGTCGACGACGGTGCACGGCTGCGTGTCGTGATCGACCAGGTTGCATCGCTGACCGATGTCTCCGCGCTGGCCATGTACGAGCGCCTGGTGGGCAGCCTGCCGTCGCTGTGGTAACCCACTAGGATGGTCACGTGGCTGGCTTGATAAAACGTGAAGATATCGATGAAGTACGCCAGCGCACGGATATCAAGGAAGTCGTTGACGGCTACGTCACGCTCAAGGGTGCCGGGCTGGGAAGCTTTAAGGGCCTGTGCCCCTTCCACGACGAACGCTCACCCTCGTTCACCGTCCGCCCGCAGGTGGGCAGGTACCACTGCTTCGGCTGTGGCGAGGACGGCGACGCCATCTCCTTCGTCCAGAAGATGGACCACAGCTCCTTCCATGAGGCCGTCGAGAAGCTGGCCGCCAGGATCGGCTACGAGCTTCGGTACGAGGACGGTGGAACCGGTCCCAGCCGCGAGGAAGTGGGCAAGCGCCAGCGCCTGCTCGATGCCCACAAGATCGCCGATGAGTTCTTCCGCGCCCAACTGCTGACACCGGGAGCTGCCGAGGGGCGGAACTTCCTGGACGGACGTGGCTTTGATCGCGCCGCTGCCGAGCATTTCGGCGTCGGCTATGCCCCCCAAGGCTGGGACGCGCTCCTGAAGCACCTCCGCGGACGTGGCTTCACGGACGCGGAGCTGAAGCTCACAGGCATGTTCTCGGAAGGCAACCGCGGCATCTACGACCGCTTCCGGGGGAGGCTCATCTGGCCCATCCGCGACATCGCCGGGGACACCATCGGATTCGGCGCCCGTAAGCTCTACGAGGACGACCAAGGCCCCAAGTACCTGAACACCCCGGAAACCACGCTCTACAAAAAGTCACAGGTTCTCTACGGGATCGACATCGCCAAGCGGAACATCGCCAAGGAACGGCAGCTGGTGGTGGTGGAGGGGTACACGGACGTAATGGCCTGCCACCTGGCAGGAGTCACGACGGCGGTAGCCACCTGCGGTACTGCCTTCGGTACCGAGCACATCAAGATCGCCCGGCGACTGCTCTCCGACGACGGCACCGGGGGCGAGGTGGTCTTCACCTTCGACGGCGACGCCGCAGGCCAGAAGGCCGCGCTGAGGGCCTTCGAGGAAGACCAACGGTTCACCGCTCAGACCTACGTGGCGGTGGAGCCCTCCGGCGCGGATCCCTGTGACCTTCGCCAACTGAAGGGCGACTCTGCGGTGCGGGACCTCATCGGCAGCCGCAAGCCACTCTTCGAATTCGCCATCAAGGCCTCCCTTCGCCGCCACAACCTGGACACCGTGGAAGGACGCGTCGCAGCGCTGCGGGAGGCAGCACCCGTGGTGGCGCAGATCCGGGACTCCGGAATCCGCCCCGCCTACACCCGCGAACTCGCCGGCTGGCTCGGGATGCCCATCGAGGAAGTCAGCCGCTACGTCGGGGCGGCCGCCAAACGTGCCGCGGCCGGTGGCGCAACCGAACAACCCACGACGGCGGCAGCACCGCCGTCGAACGGTCCCCTTTTTCATCGTCCCGACCCGCGCGACCCCGTGGCCGGAATGGAGCGGCAGGCGCTCGAAGTGGTGCTTCAGGATCCCGCAGTCCTGGGCGGCGGAGCCTGGGAACGCTTCGAAGCCTCCCACTTCGCCACGCCCGCCTACGCGGCCGTCCACGCGGCCATACGGGCCTCAGGACTCGTCCAGGCGGCGGATCCCGTGGCCTGGGTGGAACAGATTCGCCAGGAAGTGCCTGAGCCGCTGCGCTCCTTGGTGTCCGAGCTTGCCGTGACCCCGCTGCCCGCCAGCACTCCCGAGGCCATGCAGCGCTACTGCCGCGACATCCTGGCCCGTCTCTTTGAACTGCAGATCACCCGGATCAAGGCGGACAAGATGGGCCAGCTCCAGCGGCTGGACGCTGCCTCCAACCCTGACGAGTTCCAGAGGCTGAACCGGGAGCTCATGCAGCTGGAAATGGAGCGTCGGGCCTTGCGTTCGGACGGCTGAGAACCTCGATTTCGTTTTCCGGCGGGCCCCTGTTAAGCTAGTAACCGCTTCATTCCTCCGTAGCTCAATTGGCAGAGCATTCGACTGTTAATCGAAGGGTTACTGGTTCAAGTCCAGTCGGAGGAGCGCACAATACCCCCGTTCCGAGCAATCGGAACGGGGGTATTTTTATACCCCCAGGGGGTATGTGGCCTCGATTTCGCATTCCGGTAGAACCTTTGCTAAAGTCATAACCGCTTCATTCCTCCGTAGCTCAATTGGCAGAGCATTCGACTGTTAATCGAAGGGTTACTGGTTCAAGTCCAGTCGGAGGAGCACAAGAACCCCGCACCGGCTCAGCGTCGGTGCGGGGTTCGTTTTTTTCCTAGACGAAATCCATCTCCACTTGCAGGAAACGCGCAGCTTCGGCAACGGCCGCCAGGAATGAGTCCTGCTCGGTGGGCGGAGTCCTGGGTTCGCGGGGATGCCATTCATGGGGCGCCGAGTAGACGCGCGTAAAACCGCCACCCGGCGGAGCGTAGAAGATTCCGAATCGCTGAACCGGCCACTCAGGGGAGGTTTCCGGCGCCACCAACAGGGCGGCGTCCGTCTCGGGGTTGTACCACTGGGCGATGGGCCTGCGCCTGTCATCCGTGAAGAGTCCGGCGGCATAGAGTGCTGCGGATTGTGGGCTGGTCACTGAGCACAGCCTGTCCCACCACAGCGGCAGGATGCGGTCATCCCGACGCTGCCAGGGTGCCGGAAGCGGCTGCAGCTCTTGCCAATGTGGCACACCTCAACTTTATCGCCCGCGTGTGGGCCGCAAAAGGGGAAGTGCTACCGGGACAGGCCCAGCCTGGGGTAGAGCACCTCGAAGCCTTTGGTCAGGCCCGCGTTCAGGGCGATGCCGACATGTCCGCCATTGGGCACCTCGTAGTAGGTCACACTCATGCCCGCGGAACGTGCCGCTGCGGAGACGGCCTTGGCGGCTGCTACGTAGGTCACGTCGTCGGAACCCACCGTGAAAACAGCCGTAGTGTCCGGAAACTGCTTCCCCTTCATGATGTTGATGGGCTTCTGGGCGTCGTAAGCGGCTTGGTTGCCGCCGAAGATCGCCGCGAGGTTACCCGCTGGATCTTCCGCGCCGGGGAATTCTTCGCCCGAGATGTCCACCACGTTGCCCCACATTGTGGGGTGCTTGACCGCAAAGGAGATGGCGCACTGTCCTCCGTTGGAGTATCCGGCTATTGTCCAGTGCTCGCGGTCAGGGAGGATGTTCAGGTTGGCTTTGGCCCAGTCCACCACATCCTGGTTGATGTACTTTTCCACGTTGCCGTATTTGGGGGTGTCCAGGCAGAGGTTGTCATTCTCGTCAGGGCCGATCTGGTCCGCGACAATCGCGATGGGGGCTAAACCGTTGTTTTTGGCCGCGAATTCATCCAACGCCGCCGAGACGTATTGCGGGTCGGGAAGGCCGGGCTGTCCCATCATGAGGACGAACAACGGCAACCGGGGCGGATTGTCCACCAGGGCAGCCGGAGGCAGATAGATGCCAGCTGGGCGGGCGTTGAAACCTGAGGCCGTGGCCGGAATGACCTGGGTGCCCACCTCACCCTTGGCTGGCATGTTTGCCGGTGGTTTCCAGCTCTGCCACAGGGGGCCCGCGGGAATGGAAGCCTCGGGGTCCGGTTTGCTGAGTTGGATGGCCCCTTCCGTGGAGATCCCGAAGGCCGACCCCAAGGTCTTGTTCAGTCCGAACTCGGCATTGATGCCCAGCCCGGCAACCACGATGAACACGGGAATGGAGACAGCAGCCACTACTTTCCGCCATCGCGGGCTGTGGCGGAAGCTGACCAAAGCCAAGCCCACCGCCGCGAAGCAGGTGATCGCCCAGAACCACACGCGGGGGGTGAGCCCCACGTGGAAGACGTCCATGACGTCTTCCACGATCCACACTGTCAACCAACCCAGCAGGGCCGAGACCACTATCGCCGTGATTCCTGTCAGCGCCCAGCGGGCTGAGGGCCTGAGGAACAGCACCAGGAAGAACCCGACGCCGATAATCGCCGCGGCCGTCATGACCACCGGGCCGCTGATCTCGATCTTCAGGATGTCGTTCATGGCTGGGACGCCCGCTCCGGTGTCATGCTGCCGGCTCCTTGGCTACCATCTGCCGCAGTAGGCCCGCGCTCTGGGCGGGCGAGAGCCCCGGCAGATAGGCGGAGCCCACAGCAATACCGATGGATGGCAGTGCCAAAGGGTCCTGGTAGTACATGTACAACGTCCGGTGTTCCGGTTGGAACCGTGACTTAAAAGCTGCCAGGGACTTGAAGCCGTACATGGGTTCCAGCGCATTTCCCAGCAGCGCCAGAACACGGTCCAGCGTGCTGCGGTCACCCTCGGCAGCGTCCGCCCCTGCATTGGCCAGGGGAGAACCGGACAGCGAAATGTGGGGGACTCCTTCCTTGAAGTGGGTCACGGCAGAGGCGATGAGGAATTCCATGACGCCCTTGAAGCCCGTGGTGCGACGCCGCATGAAATCCAAGGTCCACCCGGAGATGACACCGTTGCCGAATACGGGCAGCCAGCTGGTCACCCCATGGACCAAGCCGTCGTCGTCCACGGCTACGCAGCAAAGCACTTCGGGGTCCTTCAGTTCGTTCAAGCCGCCCAAGGTGAAACCCATCTCGGGGAGCGCCTTGTCAGCCACCCACTCTTCGGAGATCTCGGCGAGTTGCGCCCTGATTCCGGGAGGCATATCCGGGTAGTGGTACCAGTGGTCCTTGATGGACAGCTTGTCGGCACGGTTCAGGGCCGTACGGACGTTCTGCCATTCCTTGCCTTTGAAGGTCATGGCCTGGACATTGAGGAGGGTCTCTTCCGCCACTTCCAGCTTTCGGAAGCCTTGGGGGAGCAGCGCCCCATCAAGCTCGGCAGTGGCCGAGTAGAAACAAGGGGTCAATCCCAGGCCGGCGCAGTGGGCAAGGAAGCCTGTGGCTGCGGCGGCATGGTGTTCAGTGGCGCCGAAGGGCCCCGCCACCGTGAGGGCCACTCCGTTGTGGACCTGGTAGGCAACGCCAGCCTTGCGGTCGGGCGTGAACCAGTACTGGTTGTTGTCCCAGAGGGCCATCCACGACAACGTTCCGCCGCCATCGTGGAGCAGTTCCCGGGCGTGGCCCAGATCCGCTGCCGGATCGCTGGCCAGCATCCGGAATCGACGGAAGTTGTTCAGGACCAGCACCAGGATGCACAGCCAAATGACGTCCCCGCCCAGTCCATAGAGAACGGTGCTCAGCAGTCCTTGCGGGAGCGCCACGACGAAAGGTACGGGGAAGGGCACCAGGATGTGCGTCAGCTGCCCGGCGAGGTCCAGCAAAGTGGACCTGCCCGGATTGCCTTCCAGGAACCAAAAGACCACGTACAAGACAACAGCCGCGACGGCCAGGATGAGGGATGTCCGTCCCAGGGTGCGGTAGCCCGCGTCGCTCGACTCCACCCTGAACTTATGCCGGTTGGCCAGCAGCAAGGCCACGATGATGACGGGCGCCAGCACTGCAGGGACCGCGTACAAGAGCAGGTATCCGAAGTCGTCAGCGCCCAACGCGACATCAGGATCAGTGATGTATTGCAGGATGGAAAGTACGGTCACCGCTGCCAAATACACCTGGATGACAAGCGTGAGGCGATATGCCAGGCGGCGGCCACGCCGCAGCCCTTCGGCGCACACCAGCAGAAGGAGTACGGGAATCAGCGTCAGAATCGCCGCACCGAAACTCTGCACACCAACAATGCCCTGCAACGTGACGCAGTTCCTGTCGTTGCCGCAGGCTTCCTGGACTTCGTCCGCATCCGGGCTGGCCTGGAGCATGACCTCGGAAACGACCGAGAGCGGCCCGACTTCCCACGTCCCCGTGAGCTGCGTGAGCAAGGGGCCGACGGCGAAGACCCCCACCACGGTGCCTACGAGGAACCTTGTCTCCCGAAGGCTGGATGAGTGGAGCGAGCCCGCCCGGCGGCGCCGGATCAGCGACTGGAATGCCCAGCCCGCCAGCATGCCGATCACGGCCCCGGCAAGTGCCTGCAGAGTTTGAGCTACTCCCACGAACAGGGCGAACATCAGCGTGGCGGCCAGCAACCACGTCCTCAGGCGCCGTCGCCACAGGGACTCAAGTGCCGCCGTCGCGCATCCCAAGGCAGCGGCTGCGCCGCCATAGGCTCCCACCACGTACTCGCCGCCCAGGAAGCTCAGCCATTGGTCGCTGTTGTCCGTCCCATAGGCCACCAGCGCAACGAGCACCAATGCACTGAGCGCGGCGCCCACCACGAAAGCGGCGAGGGCGAGCCACGGGCCCAGGACGCGCTCGGCGATTCCGACACCCACCAGGATCACGGCCGTGCAGGCGAGGTAGTCCAGCAGGGAGGTGGCAAAGAATGATGACGTGAAGATGGACCACCAGGGCCCGGGCTCCACCGCCAGGCCCAGGCCCACCTGGTCAAGGAGGCCTTCGCTGGGGCCGCCGAGCAGGCTCCCTGTAGTGACACCAAGGAGCCACAAAAGAGCCACCAGGGCCAGCGTCAACGGCAGCCTCCGAACGGTTGCCAAGCCGCGCACAGTGCCCCGAAATCCCATAGCCGTGCTCATGTGATGTCCCCTTCACCGGTCAAGCACCGGTTACCCCGGCTGGCCACCATTCTGCCTTGCAGGAGGCCGTAAGGGGAGGGTTCCAAAACTAACGACGGCGGCTGCCCGCCGCCGGGGGCTGCTTAGTCCCGTTTCCAGGGGCCCGGATTCACTCGGTACAGCACCGCAGCCCCAATAACTGCACCCAAAATCGCGCCAAACAGGGCGCTCCCGGCCGCCCGGCCGAGAAGGGCGCCTGCGACGGCGCCGAGCAACGCGCCGAGGAAGAGGCCGCGGCCGTTGCGGTGCGGTTTCTTGGTCATGGTCACAGCCTACGGGCTTTCCCTGTGGGCCGGCGGCGCTGGCGGCTGGGTGGGGCTAGTGGATGGACGGCACGGTCCGGGGCCGGACAACCAACCACAGTGCGGCGATCGCGCCAGTGATGCAGACTGCCATCACCGAGCCCATGGGGACAGCGGAGCTGACACCCAGCCAACCGACCACCGGCGGCACGATCCCGGCCATCATGAACTGGGACGCACCCAGCAGCGATGCTGCCGTACCGGCTTGGGCGCCGTGGTTCGCAAGGGACAACACCTGAACGCAGGGGAACATGAAGCCGGTGGCGCAGATGTAGAACCACAACGGAATGAGGATGCCCCACAACCCCACGTGCAAAAGGTCCAGGATGACGATGAGGGCGGCCATCAGCAGCATGAAGACTGTTGCGCCGGCCACGATCCATTGCGGGGCCACGCGGCGGATCAGGCGCGAGCTGATCTGCACGCCTGCAACGATGCCCAAGGAGTTGATGCCGAAGAGGATGCCGTATTCCTGCGGGGAAAAGCCGTAGATGTTCTGGAACAGGAAAGTTGAGGCCGAAAGGTAGGCGAAAAGGCCACCGAAATTTAGGCTTCCCACCATGACCATGCCCACGAAGATCCGGTCGCTCAGGACAGTTTTGTAGCGTTGGCCCACTGTGACCGTGGACTTGCCCCGCTGTTCGGCGGGGAGTGTCTCCCGGATGAAGAAAATGGACGCGAGGATGACCAGCAGGCCGTACCCTGCGAGGAAATAGAAGATGCCCGGCCAGGGGAAGGCCAGCAGCAGCTGCGAGCCGATCACCGGAGCCAGGATGGGGGCAAGGCCGTTGACCAGCGACATCCGGGAAAACATGCGGACCATGGAGTAGCCGTGGAAGAGGTCACGGACCATGGCCATGGCCACTACGCCTCCACCGGCCGCGCCGATGCCCATGAGCACACGGAACAATGAGAGCATCCCGATGTCCGTGGCAAGGGCGGCTCCCAGCGACGAGCCGATGTGGACGGCTGTGGCCAGGATCAAAGGCAGGCGGCGGCCCACCTTGTCGCTGAACGGCCCCACCACCAATTGGCCGAGGCCGAAGCCGACAGTAGTACCGGTGAGTGTGAGCTGGATTGCCGCAGCCGAAACATCGAAACTTTCCTCCAAGGCAGGAAACGCCGGGAGATAGAGATCGATGGTGAAAGGTCCCAGGGCCGTCAAGGCGCCCAGCAGGAGAATGTAGACAAGTTTTTCGCGTCGGCTCAGAGAATCGCCCGGAGCAATGGGAGAGGTCACGATCATCTATCCTATGGCCCAGATCATATTTATTGGGCGTATGACAGGCGCGCCGCAGTGCGGCCCCGAAAGTTCAGCAGGAACCTGAATGATAGCTTTGAGGACAGGTGTCCGCGGTGATCGTTTTCCGCCGCGTTCGCCCAACACGATGCCCAGAGGAAGCAGTTAGGCGGAACCCATGAGTGGACGTCACACCGGCCGGACCAGTCAAGGACCAGCCATTCGTACTTTGCCGAAGACCCTCAAGCTCGTTGCGCGCTTGGCTCCACGCCAAATCAACGACGAAATCGCCTTGGCCAAGGTGGAACTCAAGCGCAAAGCCACCCAGGTGGGAATCGCCGGCGCCTTCTTCGGCGTAGCACTGGTCTTCCTCGCACTCCTCGTGATTGCGCTGGTCGTGGCAGCGATCCTCGGTCTGGCCACCATCATGCCCGGTTGGCTCGCAGCCCTCATCGTTGCGGCGTTCTTCCTGCTGATTGTTGCCATCGCCTCGCTGATAGGCATCGCCAAGTTCAAGAAGGCCATGCCCTTGGTCCCCGAGGACACCATTCGTGGCATCAAGCACGATCTCGGCATAGCGAAGGAAGGCTCCGCCTTCGACGAGTCGATCCTGGATCCGAATTCGCCGGCCGCCAAGGCTGCCAAGGCTGAGAAGGAAGCCGCCGCGGAGAAGGCCAAGGCGGAGAAGGCCGCAAAGGAAGCGGCCAAGGAAGCCGACGCCGTCAAGGCCCCCACGGAAGCTGAACTTCGCTCGCGCCTGAAGAAGCGCCGCCAACACCTGACCGGGGTCCGTGACGAGCTTGGGGAGCAGTTGGACGTCAAGAAGCAGGGCCAGGCCCTGCTGGAAAGCGCCAATGGCAAGTTTCAGGAGGGCAAGGAATTCGCTGCCTCCAAGCTTGCAGACCTCGGAGATTCCGTACCCGACAGCCTTTCCGAACGGCTTGCCGCCCGCTGGAAGGACCTCGCAGCGTTTGCCACGGCCGCCGTGGTCTTCGTGGTTGCCCTGAGGAAGCTGCTGAAGAAGTAGCAGCCATCTGCGGTACCAAACACAGAAGACGAGGAAGGGGGACAACATGAAATTGATCGGTGCTGGGTCGCACCCCGACCGGCCACAGGTTGATCACGACCTCATCTTCACCGTCCCCAACATCCTCACGGTCCTCCGTTTCATGGGTGTCCCGTTATTCGTTTGGCTCGTCCTTTCTGAACAGGAGTATGGCTTCGCGGTCCTGGTCCTTGTCATCATGGGGAGCACTGACTGGATTGACGGCTACATCGCCAGGCGCTTCGACCAAACGTCCAAGCTGGGCCGGATCTTGGATCCCATGGCAGACCGGGCCGCGCTCCTGGCTGTGGCTGTCACCTTGGCGATTGCCGGCGTCGTGCAGTGGTGGTACTTGGCCGCGCTCTTGGTGCCGGACGCCACCTTGGCCATTGCCTCGCTGATCTACTTCCGCAGCCACCCGGACCTTCCCGTGAGCATTATCGGAAAAATCCGGACAGCGTTGCTGCTGATCGGCACCCCCTTATTGGTGCTTTCCAAGCTGCCAATCCCGTTGACCGAGGTCTATTTCGTGGCCGCCTGGACCTTCCTGGGATTGGGCCTGGTCGGCCATTGGATTGCCGCCTACAACTACTTCTGGGCCATTCTGCGCAAGGGTAAAGAACTGAAATCCGACGACGGCGGACGCGGCTGATGGTTTGGCTGGCGGTCTTCCTCGCGGTACTAGGTGCCTTCTTCCTTGCCATTGGCGCCCAACGGCAGGGCAGCGCAGTCAAAGCCGACACCGGCGGCCTCGCGCTGAGCTCCAACGGGTTCTTGCGGCTCCTGCGTAATCCGCGCTGGATGCTCGGCCTCTTGTTCCTGGCCCTCGGAATGGTGATGAACGCCATTGCCTTGGTGTCTGCGCCCCTCACCGTCGTGCAGCCGATTGGTGCCATAGCGCTGGTCATCACCACAGTGGTCAACGCCAAGGACCAGGGACTGACCATCAACAGGGCAACCGTGGTGGCCATCAGCGCCTGCGTCACCGGTTCGGCGTTGTTCGTGTTGCTGGCAGTCAACGTCACGCAGGAGAACCATCACGTCAACGCCGAGGACGAGCTGACCATTGTCCTCCTGCTGGCCCTGGCCGTGGGCATCTTCGGCACGCTGGCCGTCATGTTCAAACACCGGATGAGTGCCTTTGTCTACATTCTGGGTGCGGGCGTTCTGTTCGGTTTCGTGGCAGTACTGACGCGCATCATCGGCAAGCACCTGCTCGATCCGAACGGCCTGTTCCTGCTCAACGTCCAGTGGTACACGCTCATCGCCATCGTGGCCGCAGGAGGGCTGGGTTCCTGGTTCGTCCAGAGCGCCTACTCCGGCGGCCCGCCCGACCTGGTGATCGCCGGACTGACCGTCATCGACCCCATGGTGGGCATCGCCATCGGCATTGTGATCCTTGGTGAGCTGCGTCCCGATGTCCACGCCGTGATGGCGATCGCCATGGCCGCGGCGGCAACGCTTGCTATCGTGGGGGTTATTGCCCTGAGCCGGCACCACCCGGAAGTCACCAAACGCAAGAAGGACGCGAAGGCGGCTGCCAACCGGAAGGCCTAGGGCACATCATTACCTTGCGCCACCGCTGATGCGGTCGGCAACCCGGCGACACCGCAGCATTGCCACAAGCAACGCTGTCCGCACCGTGACCATCAGGAGTTCTCCACGTGACCATTCCCGACACCACCAAGCCGCTCACTATTTTGATTGCCGCGGATACCTACCCGCCGCACGTGAACGGTGCCGCCCAGTTCGGCTACCGCCTGGCAAAGGGGATGACGGCACGTGGGCACAACGTACACGTGTTGGCCTGCCGGCCGGATTCGGGCAAGAGCTACACCGAATTCCGTGACGAAGCCACCGTCCACCGGCTCCGCTCCCATGGCGTTTTCACCCACGAGTACTTCCGTATTTGCTTCCCGTGGGAAATCAAAAAGGAAATCAGCCTCTTGTTCGACAAGGTCAAGCCCGACGTCGTGCACATCCAGAGCCACTACATGATCGGCGAGCACGTTCTTTACGAGGCCGTGAAGCGCGGCATCCGGATTGTTGCCACGAACCACTTCATGCCGGAGAACCTGAACCCCTTCCTTCCGTTCCCGCAATGGTTCAAGGACATTGTGGGCCGGATCTCGTGGAAAGACATGGGCAAGGTCATGGGCCAGGCGGACGTGGTCACCACACCTACGCCACTGGCGGCAAAGGCCATGCACCAGCACGCCTTCCTGCGTAAAGTCCTGCCGCTGTCCAATGGCATTGACTCTTCAGCCTATGAGCTGCAGCCGGGGGAGACCATCGAGCCCCATGCCAACCCCACCGTCCTGTTCGTGGGCCGACTGGCCGAAGAGAAGCACATCAATATCCTCATCGACGCCGTAGCCAAGACGCCCCGCGCGCTGAACGTGAACCTGGAAATCGTGGGTGGCGGCGAAGTCCGTCCTGCCCTTGAGGCACAGGTGGCCAAGCTCGGACTGGGGGATCGGGTGAAGTTCCTTGGCTTGGCGAGCGACGAAGATCTGCGCGAGGCCTACATCAAGGCCGATATTTTCTGCATGCCCGGCACGGCCGAGCTTCAGTCCCTGGTGACGTTGGAGGCCATGTCCGCTTCCACCCCCGTGTTGCTCGCCAACGCCATGGCCCTGCCTCATCTGGTCCGTGACGGTGAGAACGGTTACCTGTTCACGCCCAACGACAGCGACGAACTCGCGGCGAAGATCACCAAGCTGGTGGAGCTGCCAAAGGACGAGCTCCAGGCCATGGGAAAGCTGAGCCGCGAAATGGTTGAACCGCACAGCATCAACGGCACGCTCCAGACGTTCGAGGACCTCTACCGCGGAGCCTCCTACGAGGACAAAGTGGTGTGACCGAAGCACTCCTCTTTAGCTATTAGTATTGCTAGAGTGCTTTGCCCGGTTCAGCTGCCTCGCAGCGGCCGGACCGGGCATCACGGGGCTATAGCTCAGCTGGTTAGAGCGCGGGACTCATAATCCTAAGGTCCTCGGTTCAAGTCCGAGTAGCCCTACAATTTCACGCAAAAGAGCCGTGGCCGACGATAACTTCGTCGGCCACGGCTCTTTTGCGTTCCCCCTCGAGTGCGGTATGTTACTGATCAGTAACTTACTACCCGCCGGTAACCTGGCCGCCTGTCGCCCTGCGCGCAGCGCAGCCCTTCCCGGTCCCGACGTGGTCGCAGGTGACCACCCTTGAAGGAGCGAACATGTCCAACGCCGCATTCGACGCCACCGACCTTCCATATGCCGACGGCGACTTCTACGCCTTTGAGCAGATGCTGACGGGCAAGGAACAAGACCGCTTGGCAGAGGTCCGTGAGTTCCTGGCTCGCGAGGTCAAGCCGATCGCCGTGGATTGCTGGAACCGCGGCGAATTCCCCATGGACCTCATCCCCAAGCTCGGCGAACTCGACCTGGTCAGCCCGGTACGCCGGCAGGGATACTCCAACTTGTTTGCCGGCATGCTCCACGCAGAGGTAACCCGGGCGGATGCGTCCATCGCAACCTTCATGGGCGTTCACGACGGCCTCTTCACGGGTTCCATCGAGGCACTCGCTTCCCAGGAGCAGAAGGACGCCTGGCTGCCGGACATCTACTCCCTGAAGAAGATCGGCGCCTTCGGCCTGACCGAACCGCTCGGCGGCTCCGACGTAGCCGGCGGCACCCGCACCACGGCCCAGCGCGACGGCGACACGTGGATCCTCAACGGCGCCAAGCGCTGGATCGGCAATGCCACTTTCTCCGACTGGGTAGTCATCTACGCCAAGGATGTGGCCGATAACCAGGTCAAGGCATTCCTGGTGGACACCACTCTGCCGGGCTACTCCGCCAGCAAGATCGAGAACAAGATCTCCCTCCGCACGGTGCAGAACGCGGACATCGTTCTGGACAACGTGGTGGTACCGGACTTCTTCAAGCTGGCCAACGGCAACAGCTTCCGCGATACCAACAAGGTCCTCAAGGTCACGCGCCTGGCCGTCGCCTGGCAAGCGGTAGGCCTGCAGATGGCAGCCTTCGATGTCGCCCGCAGCTACGCCGTGGAACGCCAGCAGTTTGGCCGCCCGCTGGCGGCGTTCCAGCTCGTGCAAAATCAACTGGTGCAGATCCTCGGCAACACCGTGGCTTCCATGGGCATGATGGTGCGGCTGGCCCAACTCGAAGATGCCGGCGTGGCGAAGGACGAGCAGTCGGCCCTGGCGAAGGCGTTCACCACCGCACGTATGCGCGAAAGTGTAGCCCTGGGCCGGAGCATCCTGGGTGGCAATGGCATTGTGACTGACTACGGAATGGCGAAGATTTTCTCGGACGCAGAGGCAATCTACTCCTACGAAGGCACGCACGAGATCAACACCCTGGTGACCGGGCGTGCGATCACTGGAGTTTCGGCCATCGTTTAGAGATCCCGCCGTCCTGCAATACTGTCGGCCGCTCGGCGACTCAGCCGAGCGGCAGAAGGATGGACGGCCTCATGTCTGCTACGAAGCTCAATGGGTTGACGTATTCGTCGCCGCGACGGACGCCCCAGTGCAGACAGATGCCGCTCCAGCAATGGCCTGGCTCCATCATGCCGACCATCTGTCCTTTCCGCACCGTGTCGCCGGGCTTGAGGTCGCTGGTCACGGGTTCGAAACTGCTCCGGACGTCTCCGCCGTGGTCGATGGTCAGAACCGGGCGATCAACCACGACGCCGGCAAAGGTCACCACGCCGTCCGACGGTGCGGTGACTGGGCCGCCGTCGGGCGCTGGCCCCAAGTCCACGCCGCGGTGCCCGCTCAGCCACGGTTTGTCAGGCGGATCGAACGTCCGCAGGACGGCCGGCTTGGGGGAGAGAGGCCACTGCCACCGTGCCTCGGGCGTGGGTGAAGAGCTGACGGTTCCGCCCAGCACAACACCCAGCACAACAATGGTAAGAATCGTGGACGCTGCGAGCTTCAAAAGGACCATGACCCCAGCCTGCCTTGGTGGCAAAGCCAGGAGGATCCCCAGCCCCCTGTATGTGGACAACCGGTGGTCTCACGCGGTCAAACCGGTGGGGTCGCTGTAGTACACTTGGTGGAGCAGTTTGCTGTGCCCTCAGGCTTGTTCAGGAACATGTCTCATTCAGATATGTGGGGGTCCCAAGCTGACTACGCGTATCCAGCCCTCCACCAGCGAAGCTTCTTGGCTTCAGGCTGCGGAGGATTGTGCCTCTTGCGGTCCGGCTGAGTTCAGGCTCCCGCCGGATGAGAAGCGCAATGGATGCCAGGAGCCGCGCCCGTCCGGGCAAAGGCTAAACAACCGTCAACTATTGGCAGGGTAAGAGCAGCCCCATGGGCTCTCTCATGAATGACCTGCCGGAAGGAGCGTCGGCATGCCCGTCGTAACTATGCGCCAGCTGCTTGACAGCGGCGTCCACTTTGGACACCAGACCCGTCGTTGGAACCCGAAGATGAAGCGCTTCATCTTCACGGAGCGCAACGGCATCTACATTATTGACCTCCAGCAGTCGCTGTCCTACATCGACCGCGCTTACGAGTTCGTCAAGGCTACTGTCGCCCACGGCGGCACCGTCCTGTTCGTCGGCACCAAGAAGCAGGCTCAGGAAGCAATTGCCGAGCAGGCTACCCGCGTTGGCCAGCCGTACGTCAACCAGCGTTGGCTGGGCGGTATGCTCACCAACTTCCAGACCGTCGCCAAGCGCATCCAGCGCATGAAGGAACTCGAAGAGATCAACTTCGACGACGTCGCAGGCTCGGCTTACACCAAGAAGGAGCTCCTGCTCCTCAAGCGCGAACTCACCAAGCTTGAGTCCAACCTCGGTGGTATCCGCAACCTGACCAAGGCTCCTTCGGTTCTGTGGGTTGTTGACACCAAGAAGGAACACCTTGCTGTTGACGAAGCCAAGAAGCTGAACATCCCGGTTGTTGCCATCCTGGACACCAACTGCGATCCCGACGAAGTTGACTTCCCGATCCCGGGCAACGACGACGCCATCCGCTCCGTCAACCTGCTCACCCGCGTTGTTGCCGACGCCGTAGCTGAGGGCCTCATCGCCCGTAACCAGCGCGCAACCGGCACCACCGAAGCTCCGGAAGAGCCGCTGGCCGAGTGGGAGCGCGAGCTCCTCGAAGGCAGCAAGGCTGAAGAAGCGGCAGCAGCTGAGGCTCCGGCCGCAGAAGCTCCCGCAGCAGAAGCTCCGGAAGCAACGGAAGCTGCAGCCGGCGAAGCCGAAGCCAAGTAAATCTGGACCTTCCCTGATGCTGGAAACAGCGTCGGGGGCAACTGACAGGATGGCGGCTCACACGGTGGGCTGCCGTCCTGTCAGTCCGTAAACACACAAATTTCTAGACAGAGGGGTTCACATGGCGAACTACACTGCTGCTGACATCAAGGCCCTGCGCGAGCGTACCGGCGCCGGCATGATGGACGTCAAGAAGGCTCTTGACGAAGCCAACGGTGACGCTGAGAAGGCCATCGAGATCATCCGCATCAAGGGCCTCAAGGGTGCCACCAAGCGCGAAGGCCGTTCCACGGCTGAAGGCTTGGTTGCTGCCAAGGTCAACGGTGGGGTTGGCGTAATGATCGAGGTCAACTGCGAGACCGACTTCGTCGCCAAGGCTGACAAGTTCATCCAGTTGGCTGACAAGGTCCTCAACGTTGCAGTCGAGTCCGGCGCAGCCGACCTCGAAACCCTGCTGGCCACCGAGGTCGACGGCAAGCCGTTGTCCGAGGTCGTCGTCGAAGAGGGCGCTGTCCTCGGCGAAAAGGTTGTTGTCCGTCGCATCTCCCGCGTTGAGGGCACCACGGTTGACGCTTACCTGCACAAGACGTCCAAGGATCTCCCGGCCCAGGTCGGCGTCCTGTTCGCTGTTGACGGTGAAGGCGAAGCCGCTGCAACCGCCGCACACGACATCGCTGTCCACGTTGCAGCCATGGCTCCGAACTACCTGACTCGCGAAGACGTCCCGGCCGAACTGGTCGAGTCCGAGCGCCGCATCGCCGAAGAGACCGCAAAGGCTGAAGGCAAGCCCGAAGCTGCTCTCTCGAAGATCGTTGAAGGCCGCGTAACGGGCTTCTACAAGGGTGAAGTTCTGGTTGACCAGGCATTCGCCAAGGATTCCAAGAAGACTGTTGCACAGGTCCTCGAAGAAGCCGGCGTCAAGGCAACCGCAGTAACCCGTTTCCGCGTCGGAAACTAGTAATTCATGAAAAGGGGTGGTCACTTCGGTGGCCGCCCCTTTTTCATGCACCCGTCCGGGGCAGTACCTGCGCGGACCCACAGCACGATAATCTAGCCAGAGTCCACCAACGGGAAGGCACCATGGAAACCGTCAACACTGCAATCCAGCCCGAGAAGACCCGTCGACGTGTACTTCTGAAACTTTCCGGCGAAGTCATCGGCGGAGGTAAGCTCGGCGTCGATCCCGAGACCGTCCGGGCCATTGCCAAGCAGATCGCGGCAGCCGTGTCCGACGTCGAAGTCGCCATCGTCGTAGGCGGCGGAAACTTCTTCCGCGGAGCAGAGTTGTCCCAGAGCGGCATGGACCGCTCCCGCGCCGATTACATGGGCATGCTGGGCACAGTAATGAACTGCCTCGCCCTGCAGGACTTCCTCGAACAGGCCGGAGTTGAAACCCGCGTCCAGAGCGCTATCACCATGGGCCAGGTAGCTGAGGCCTACATCCCGCGGCGCGCTATCCGCCACATGGAAAAGGGCCGCGTCGTCATCTTCGGCGCTGGCGCTGGCCTGCCCTATTTCTCCACCGACACCGTAGCCGCCCAGCGTGCGCTTGAAGTCCACGCGGACGTCGTCCTGATGGCCAAGAGCGGTGTGGACGGCGTCTACACCGCCGATCCCAAGAAGGACCCCACCGCCGAGAAGCTGGATGTCCTCAGCTACGACGACGCCCTGCGCCGCGACATCCGGGTCATGGACCAGACAGCCATGACCATGTGCAAGGACAACAACCTCTCCATGGTGGTCTTTGGCATGGAAGGCGAAGGCAACGTTACCCGTGCCATCCTCGGCGAAACGCTGGGAACCCTGGTTACTCCCTAGCAAGGGCTAGGATATTTCTAGGACCGTCCGCCTCCCATGGCGGATCTTTACTGTGCATTTCTTTACCGTGCATTGCGGCCTGCAGTTGGGCGGCAACTATTTTCTGAGGAGAAACCCGTGATCGAAGAGACCTTGCTCGAAGCCGGCGAGAAGATGGACAAGGCGGTTGAGGTAGCCAAGGACGATTTCGCCACGATCCGTACGGGCCGGGCGAACCCCGGTCTCTACAACAAGGTGATCGTCGAGTACTACGGCACACCCACTCCGCTCCAGCAGCTGGCATCCTTCGGTGTGCCCGACGCCCGGACCATTCTCATCACGCCTTACGACAAAACCGCACTGCGTGACATCGAGAAAGCCCTGAGCGACTCCGAGGTTGGCGCCAACCCGTCCAACGACGGCAACGTTATCCGCGTGACCATCCCGGAGCTCACCAAGGAGCGCCGCAAGGAATACGTGAAGATCGTCAAGGGCAAGGGTGAAGACGCAAAGGTCTCCATCCGCAGCATCCGTCGCAAGGCCAAGGACACCCTGGACAAGCTCGTCAAGGACGGCGAAGCCGGCGAGGATGAAGGCGCACGCGCCGAGAAGGAACTCGACGCCCTCACCAAGCAGCACGTCGACAGCATCGACGAGCTGCTCAAGCGCAAGGAAGCCGAGCTGCTCGAGGTCTGATGAACCAGGCTGAGCCGGCGCCCGCTGAGCGGGTCCCGACACGCGATACCCCCAAACGCGCCAGGCGCGTGCGGGAGAACCCCACACCCAAGGCGGGCCGGAACCTTCCGGCGGCCATCGGCGTCGGGCTTTCCATGCTCCTGGCCGTCCTGGGAGGATTGCTTTTCCTCCCGCTGGGATTCGTCCTCCTCACCACTGCCTTTGCGGTGCTGGGTGTCTGGGAAGTTTTTCGGGCGCTTGAGGCCCAGGGCACCCGGATGCCGATCATTCCCGTGATGATCGGCAGCTTGGTGATGCCGGTATCTGCCTACTTCGGCGGCCTGGAAGGTCTGCTGTTCACCATGACGGCGAGCTCCGTAGCCGTTCTGCTGTGGCGTTCCATCGAGAGTGCCGCGGGGGCGCCCCGCAGCGTCTTTGCCGGGGTTTTCACCCTGGCGTGGATTCCGTTCCTCATCAGTTTCGCGGCCCTGCCGTTGCACGCCACAGGAGGGGCCACCCCCATCGGCTTCTGGCCGGACGGCATCCCCGATGGCGCATGGCAGATTGCATCGATGTTGCTGCTGGTCGTCTCGAATGACACGTTCGGATACATCGTGGGCGCCTCGTTCGGTAAGCACCCCATGGCGCCCAAGATCAGCCCGAAGAAGTCTTGGGAGGGCTTCGCGGGATCTGTCGGCGGGGCCATGGTGATTGGTGTCCTGGCCTGCATCTTCCTGCTCGACAAGCCATGGTGGGTGGGGCTGATCCTGGCCGTTGGCATGGTGGCCGCAGCCACCGCTGGAGACCTCGCCGAGTCCATGGTCAAGCGCGAACTTGGCGTCAAGGACATGAGCAGCATCCTTCCCGGCCATGGCGGCGTGATGGACAGACTGGACTCCATTGTCTTCGCGGCCCCTGTAGCCTATGTTCTGTTCGCGCTGCTGAGCGGCGTCTGACAACCCAATGAAGGAAAATTAGTGGCAGTGGATATTCAACGCCAGATTCCCGCAACATTCGACCGCGTGGAGCGCAGCAAGTACGGCTACAACGCCAAACAGGTGGACGAGTTCCTCCAGCGCGCCAGGACGTCGTTTGAAAATCCCGTTGGCGCGGCAGACCAAGTGGCCAGCGTCGATGTCCGGGACGTGGCTTTCGACCCCGTCAAGGGTGGCTATGACGCTCAGAGCGTGGATGCCGCATTGGACCGCCTGGAGGACGCCTTCGCTCGCCGTGAACGTGACGATCTGGTCAGTCAACAAGGCGAAGAGGCCTGGCTGCGCCAGATTGGCAAGCTCTCCGGCATCCTGCGTGGCAGGCTTCACCGCCCCGACGGTGAGCGTTTCCGCCGACCATCCAAGAAACGGGCGCGCAGTTACAACGTCCAGGACGTCGATGCCCTGTGCGCCGACTTGATCGGATACCTAGAGCACGATCAGCCCTTGAGCGTGGACGCCGTCCGCCGCGCCGTCTTCCGTGCTGCCAAAGGCGATGAGGGCTACGAAGAAGCCCAGGTGGACGCCTTCCTGGCACGCGTCGTGGAACTCATGGCGGCGATCGACTAGTTCGCTGCGCGGACTATCGCTGTGTGGGGGACCGCGGCGGATTGTTCTTCCATACGTCAAGGTAACGGCGCCTGCCGCGAGCCAAGGATGTGCCGAAGAACGCCAGTGCAGCCACCACGGCCACACCCACTGCCAACGGCACCGGAACCGCGGCAGCCAGCAGTGCCGATCCCACCAGGAGCGCTATCAGGGCTGCGTTGACGGTTCCCATGAATACCATGCTGCTTCCGGCTACTTGGCTGAAGTCCTTTCGGCCTCCCAGGAAGTAGTAGGTCTTTTTCGCCCCTTCCTCGTCGTCGGTGTAGGCGGCCATAAGGTATGGGGCAACGCCCGGATCGAGATCCACGTAGGCAGCCCTCAGGCGGTTCATGGCAATGACATACATGAGGTCTTCCATGCCTACGCTCATGACGCGGATATGCGTGAGCAGCCCAACCACCACATCGATGCTCAGGATGGTCAGGGCGAAGGCCCTGAACGCATCCGAGAACTGGGTGGCGTTACCCACCAAGGCCACGCTCAGCAAACTCGCCGAGGTGAAGGTCAGGAACATGCTGATGCGGGTGAGGACTTCGCCCTGGGTGGTGCTTCGCGAGGCCAGCAGGCTCCAATGTTCCGTAGCCAATAGCTGGGCACGGACGCTGGGCGACAGCTCCGCCGGAGGCGCAGGCGGTTCAGGGTTGGTTGCGCCCGGTTCCTCTGACATGGCGACATTGTCCACCCTGGCGGATTCGGTCACAACAGGCGGCCGCCTGCTATCGCTCGGTCACCACCGGGCGCTCCGGGACATGCAGACGGGACATCACGCGGTTCACCGAGGCGGGCACACGGTTCTTCGTCACCATGGAGACGGCAACCGTCACAGCGAATGCGGCCGGGACGCTCCAGGCCGCGGGCTGGGCAAGCCATGCGGGGGCGTTCGCCGGCCCCATCAAGGTCCCGACCACCATGGCACCTCCACAAAGCAGGGCCCCGGTCAGCATGCCCGCAATGGCACCGGCGTCCGTCAGCCCCCGCCACCAAATCCCCAGGAGCAAAACCGGGCAAATAGTGGAGGCCGTGAACGCGAAGACCAAGCCAACACTGCCGGCCAGGGCCAGGGTGTCGGTCATGAAAGCAAAACCCAAAGGTACGACGGCGGCGAGCACCGCAGCGAGGCGGAAGCCCCTCACGCTTCCGCCAAAGAGGTCCTGGCTGATGACGCCGGACAGCGACACCACCAGCCCGGAGGTGGTGGACAGGAACGCGGCGAACGCTCCGGCAACCACCAAGGCAGACAACAGATCGCCGGCCGTCCCGCCCACCAGCTTTCCGGGCAACAGCAGCACCAGGGCGTCGGCTTGCCCGGACTGAGCCAGTTCAGGAGCGAACATTCTTCCCAGCGCACCGGAGACTGTGGGGAACAGGTAGAAGACCGAGAGCAGTCCCAGCACAATAAGCGTGGTCCGGCGCGCCGACTGCCCGTCAGGGTTGGTGTAGAACCTCACCAACACGTGGGGCAAACCCAGGGTTCCAAACAGTAACGCCACCAGAAGCGAGATGTGTTGATACGCGCCCGCAGCGGCCTGGCTGGTCGGATTGACCGGGAGTGCAGCCTGCGGCTGAGTACCATTGCCTGCCAGTACCAGCAGCACGAAGACCACGGGCACAGCCAGTGCAGTCAGCTTCAGCCAGTATTGGAAGGCTTGGACAAAGGTTATGGAGCGCATGCCACCTGCCACTACCGTGAGGCACACGACCAGGACTACCGCCGTCGAACCTACCCACGAAGGCAAACCCGTGGTGATCCGGATGGTGAGCGCGGCGCCGTGGAGTTGCGGGACGATGTACAGCCACCCCACGGCCACCACCACCAAGCTGGTCACGCGACGGACTAGTTTCGAGTCCAGCCGTGCTTCGGTGAAATCCGGGATGGTGTAAGCCCCGGAGCGCCGCAGTGGAGCGGCAACAAACAACAACAGCATCAGATAACCGGCGGTGTAGCCGATAGGAAACCAGAGGGCATCGGTTCCGGAGAGCAGGATCAACCCTGCGACTCCGAGGAAGCTGGCGGCGGACAGGTACTCTCCACCGATCGCCGAGGCGTTCCACCACGGCGGGACCGTACGCGAGGCGACGTAGAAGTCGCCGGTAGTGCGGGAGATGCGCAAACCATAGAAGCCAATAACCGCCGTCGCGATGGACACGGCAATAAACGCGAACAGGCCGACGGCGGGATTCATTTGTCCTCCACAAGGTCCCGGTAGCGGGCCTCGTTGCGGGCGGCGGCGCGGGTGTAAAGCCAGGCACTCAAGCCAATCACCGGGTAGATTCCAACGCCAAGCACCAGCCAGACCAGGGGAATGCCAAGGACCCGGGTTTCTGCAACGCCCGGTCCGTACACGAGGATCAGCGCGAGCACTGTAAGGATGACCAGGAAGCCGCAGGCCACCACCAATGCCAGGCGCAACTGCGAGCGGATCAGCGAGCGGATAAAGACCCTGCCGGCGTCGGAGTCCTCGGGCACCTCGCGTGGGTACGGCAACCGGCCCGGAGCTGCGGTGGCCGATTGGCGCGGTGCCGTGACGCGGACACGAGTCATCCTTGCGGCCGGATGCGGGTGGACTGCAGCTTGTCCCTGACGGAGGGAAGATGGCGTCGGCTGATGGGCAGTTCAGCTCCCGCCACGGCTACGCTGGGGCCGGTTGCGGAGAGCTTGAGGTGCTGCACGTGGTTCAGCGCGATGAGATATGAGCGGTGGATTCGAATGAACCCCGCCTCCGCCCATTTCTGTTCCAGGTCACTGAGGGGCACCCGGATGAGATAGCTGGCCTCGGCAGTGTGCAACCGGGCGTAGTCGCCTTGTGCTTGCACATACGTGACATCGTCGCGGCGGATCATGCGGGTGGTACTGCCGAGGTCCACCGTGATCATTTCCGGCGCGGGAGTTCCGTCCTTGATGAGCTCGCTGATCCGGTCCACGGAGCGGGAGAGCCGTTCCGCCCGGAGCGGCTTGAGCAGGTAGTCGATGGCGGCGAGGTCGAAGGCTTCCAGCGCACAGTCTTCGTCGGCGGTGACGAACACGACGGCAGGAGGGCTGGTGCTGCGCGATATGGCACGTGCTATGTCCAAGCCTGAAAGGGCCGGCATGTGGATGTCGAGGAAAACGGCGTCCACGGACTCTGTTTCCAATGTCCGCAGCGCCTCGGCTCCGGACGACGCCCGGTGAATGGTGCCGATCCGCTCATCCCTGCCCAGCAGGAAAGCGAGCTCTTCCACGGCGGGAAGTTCGTCATCAGCGACGAGCACGTTGATCATGATTAAAGACTAACCGGCACGTCAGGCGTCGTGGCCCGGCTGGGACTTGGGGACCCGCATGGTGATCAGGGTTCCTTCGCCCGGGGCTGTATCGATCACGAGTCCGTGTTCGTCCCCGTAAACCTGCCGAAGCCGGGCGTCCACGTTGCGGAGTCCCACATGGTCGCCGTCGGTATGTCCGGCGAGCACCGAGCGCAGGTGTTCCGGGTCCATGCCCACGCCGTCGTCTTCGATGGTGACTTCAGCGAAGGCGCCGGAATCGTTGGCGCAAATGGTGATGTGTCCCGGCCCCTCTTTGGCCTCCAACCCGTGCCGGACCGCGTTCTCCACCAGCGGTTGGAGGCTGAGGAACGGAATGACCGTGCTGAGGACCTCGGGAGCGATCCGCAAGCTGACCTGCACGCGTTCGCCGAACCGGGCCCGTTCCAGCAGCAGGTAGCGGTCGATGCAGCGCAGTTCTTCCGCCACAGTAGTGAAGTCGCCGTGCCGCCTGAACGAATAGCGCGTGAAGTCGGCAAACTCCACCACGAGCTCACGGGCCCGGGCCGGATCCGTGTTGATGAACGAGGCAATCGCGTTCAACGAGTTGTAGATGAAGTGTGGACTGATCTGGGCACGCAATGCCCTGACTTCCGCTTCCATCAGGAGCGTCCGTGAGGCCTCGAGTTCCGCCAATTCCAGCTGCGCGGCAATCCAGTCCGCCACCTCGGTGGTGGCCCTCACCAGCCCCGCTCCCGCAGCGGGTGCCAGTGCGGCCACGGAGCCAACCACCCTGGACCCGGCCCTGATCGGCGCTATGACGGCACTGAAATCGTGCTCGGCTTTTTCATGGTGCGGATTCCCTGCGTGGGGCACCACTGCCGTGCGCCCGGTGGCCAGCACCTCGGCAGCCAGCCGCATCAGTGAAGGCCGGAGTTCCTCGCCGGCACCGTCCCAGGCGAGCACGGCGTCCGTGTCGGTGATGGCCAGGGCCTCACACGCGAGCAGCGCGCGCAGTTGTTTGCTCGCCTTGGCTGCGCCGGCAGGTTGGAGGCCGCCCCTGAGATGCTGCCCCGCCCGGGATGCAGCGTGCAGCGTGTTGTACGTTGCACGTTCGGCGTCCGTGCCAAGGTCGCGGAACGAACGGATCACCTTTAGGCCAACACCCACGACGACGGCGATGGCCAGCACGATCACGGCGATCGCGGCTGCAGTAAAAAGTGGGGAGTCCGGCATAAGGCCAGCGTAGCGGGATGTTCGCCCTCCTCACCGAAGGGGTGGGACTGGGACGCTCTCTCACATGCCGCCGGGTTTTCCTGATCGCTCTCTCACATGCCGTTTGGCGCAGGGCAGGGACCGTTGAGCGATGGCAACGGGTGAACCTCTGGAACCGGCACCGGACGCCGTTCGATAGTGATTGCAGTCACATTGGCAAGGCGTGTGGAGCTGATGTGGACACATCACAACCAGGAGGAACCATGGGTAATGAGGCCCAACCCCAGGACGCAACGGCGTCCGTGGACTTCCAGGAAGTCCAACAGACGGAACGGTTCAAGACATTGCGCAAGCGGCATCGCAGCTTTGTCTTTCCGATGGCAGTTGTATTCCTGCTTTGGTATTTCGCGTACGTTCTCTTGGCTGCCTATGCGGTCGAATTCATGTCCACCAAGGTCTGGGGCAACATCAACGTCGGCCTGATTCTCGGCCTGCTCCAGTTCGTCACCACCTTCGGCATCACGGCCTGGTACGTGAATTACTCCAACAAGAAGCTGGACCCCATCGCTGCAGACATCCGCAACGAGATCGAGGGCCACGAATTTGATAAGGACGGCAATGTGATCAGCGGGGTCAACAAATGAACACGATGGTCCCAGCAGTCAATGTCGAAGCCCTGAAGGACACCACGCTTCTCAACATGGGAATTTTCGCCCTGTTCGTCGCAGTTACCATGGTGATTGTTTTCAGAGCCAGCCGAAATAACAAAACCGCAGCAGACTACTACGCCGCCGGACGATCGTTCACCGGCTCCCAAAACGGCACGGCGATTGCCGGTGACTATCTCTCCGCGGCATCGTTCCTCGGCATCACCGGCGCTATCGCCATTAACGGGTACGACGGCTTCCTGTACTCCATCGGCTTCCTGGTTGCCTGGCTTGTGGCCCTGTTGCTTGTGGCCGAACTGTTGCGCAACACCGGCAAGTTCACCATGGCGGATGTCTTGTCGTTCCGCCTGCGTCAGCGTCCTGTCCGCATTGCGGCAGCACTGTCCACCCTCGCTGTCTGCTTCTTCTACCTTCTGGCCCAGATGGCCGGTGCAGGCAGCCTGATCTCGCTCCTGCTGGGAATCAGCGACTGGGGCGGTCAAGCCCTGGTGATTATCGTCGTCGGCGCCTTGATGATCATGTACGTGCTCATCGGTGGCATGAAGGGCACCACCTGGGTGCAGATCATCAAAGCAATCCTGCTGATCGCCGGTGCTGCCGTCATGACGGCCATGGTGCTTGCGATCTATGGCTTCAACCTGTCCAGCCTCCTGGGTTCCGCAGCTGAGGCCGCCAACAACCCTGCCGTGCTCAACCCGGGCCTCCAGTACGGCAAGTCCGATACTTCGAAGCTGGACTTCATGTCCCTGGGCTTGGCCTTGGTCCTGGGAACAGCCGCGCTGCCACACGTCCTGATGCGCTTCTATACGGTTCCCACGGCGAAGGAAGCGCGCAAGTCGGTTGTCTGGGCCATCTGGTTGATCGGTCTGTTCTACCTCTTCACGTTGGTACTGGGCTACGGTGCAGCGGCCCTGGTGGGTGCGGAGACCATCAAGTCCGCACCCGGCGGCGTCAACTCGGCGGCCCCGCTGCTGGCCTTCCACCTGGGCGGTCCGCTTCTTCTTGGCTTCATCTCGGCGGTGGCATTCGCCACCATCCTGGCGGTGGTGGCCGGCCTGACCATTACGGCAGCGGCATCGTTCGCCCACGACATCTACGCGAATGTCATCTCCAAGGGCAAGGCCGACGCAACCACCGAGGTCAAGGTCGCACGGCGCACCGTAGTGGTGATCGGTGTCCTTGCCATCCTCGGTGGCATCTTCGCCAACGGTCAGAACGTGGCCTTCCTGGTGGCACTCGCCTTCGCTGTCGCAGCATCCGCGAACTTGCCCACCATTGTCTACTCCTTGTTCTGGAAGAAGTTCACCACGCAGGGAGCGGTCTGGAGCATGTACGGCGGCTTGGCTGCTGCCATCCTGCTGATCACTTTCTCACCCGTGGTCTCCGGTGCCAAGACGTCCATGATCCCGGGAGCCAACTTCGCGTTCTTCCCGCTGAGCAACCCCGGTATCGTCTCCATCCCGTTGGCCTTCTTCCTGGGCTGGCTCGGAACCGTGCTGGACAAGCGGCGTGAAGATCCTGCCAAGCAGGCGGAGATGGAGGTGCGTTCCCTGACCGGCGTCGGTGCCGAAAAGGCCGTAGACCACTAGGACAGCGGTTCCACGAAGCACACAAGGGCTCCTCCTGCGTCAATCGCAGGAGGAGCCCTTGCTGTCCTTGGAGCTCTATCCCATGGGCTACTTCTTCAGGCTGAGCCATTCCGTCAGCTGTTTCAGCGGCCAGGTAGTGACGATCCGTTCCTTCGGCACGCCGAGGGCTTCGGCCCGTGCCGCACCGTACTGGAGGAAGTCGAGTTGGCCAGGAGCATGGGCGTCGCTGTCGATGCTGAAGAGGCATCCCGCTTCCAGGGCCATGGTGATGAGGTTGTCCGGCGGATCCTGCCGTTCGGGCCGGGAATTGATTTCGACGGCGACTCCCCACTCGGCGCACTCCTTGAACACCTTGGCGGCGTCGAACTCAGACTCAGGCCGAGTCCCACGCGATCCTTGGACCAGACGGCCGGTGCAGTGCCCCAGGACATTGGTATGGGGATCGCTGATACCACCAAGCATCCTGGTGGTCATGGTCTTCTTGTCGGCGCGAAGCTTGGAATGGACGCTTGCCACCACTACATCCAACTGGTCCAACATGTCCGGTGTCTGGTCCAGTGTTCCGTCCTCGAGGATGTCCACTTCGATGCCCTTGAGCAGCGTGAATCCATCCTGGGAAGAATTGATGCCCTCCACCACACCCAGTTGCTTCTCAAGCCGTTCAACACTGAGGCCGTTGGCGATGGTGAGATTGGGGGAGTGGTCCGTGAGGGCCAGGTATTCGCGGCCGAGTGTCCGTGCGGCGGCCACCATGGATTCGATGGGGGAGCCGCCGTCGGACCAGTTGCTATGGCTGTGCAGGTCTCCCCGCAAGGCTGACCTCAGGGTGTCACCGCCTGATGCCAAGGCTTCTGTACCCCGCTCCCGAAGATCCGCCAGATAGTCCGGGACCTTGTCTTCCAGTGCCTGCGTAATGACCTCGGCGCTGCGGTTCCCCACGCCTTTGATTCCGGTAAGCCTGCCGGCCCGTATAAGCTTCAGCAGCTCGTCGGGCGGTAGCTGCCGAACGGCGTCGGCAGCTTTGCGGAAGGCCTGGACCTTGAAAGCAGGGGCTTGGCTTCGTTCCAGCCAGAAGGAAATTTCGTCGAGCGCCTCGATGGGATCCATGGCTCCATGATCCACGAACCAGGCGCACCATCAACAGTGGGCAGTGTTGATGGTGCGCCTGTCCTATCACCGCCTAGTGGTGGTGACCTGGATCCAGGGCGGGATTGGAGCCCTGGCCGCTTTCTCCGCTGGGTGCCTGGCCGTGCTCTCCGTGCGGGACTGCATACTGTCCGGCCATCGATGCGGCCAGTCCGGGTGTAGCAACTGTTGCAACAACGACGGCGGCTCCGAACGCGGCTGCCAGAAGCCGCCCGGTCCTTGGCTGGCCGTGGGCGCCGCCGTCGTTGGTCTTGTGGTGCCGTTTCAACCATCCCGCTCCGGCAAGTGCCATGAGCGTCAGGCCGAGGGCGGCAAAGTGGCTCACGTCGAGTGAGCGTTGGATAGTGACCCCGGCTGCCATGACTGCCACATGGGCGGCCGCTGCCGCGGCCAGGACCGGAATGGCGTACCGGGGGAAGACGAGCGAGTTGCGGTGGAGCCCCCACAGCGACCAAGCCAGGAAGGCCAGGCCTGCCGCGAGGGTTCCCACACCGGCAAGTACCAATCCGGGTGTCAGGGATGCTGCCCCGGTGAGGTATCCGGCGGCCAAGGAGAGCTCAACCATCCCGGCTGCCATCGCAGCGAAATAGATGAACAGCAGGGTTGCTGCGCTAAGGGTTGGGTGGTTATGGCGCTCCATGGCTCTCGCCGTCCTCTCGTTTGGTAACCGGTGAATGTGAAGCCGGTGACTAGGCGCGGGCTGAAGCTACGGCTGCCTTGTCCTGGGACAGGGCGACACCCAGCAGGACCACGGCGCTGGCAAGGTGCAGCACGTTGTCCGCACCGTTGAGGGCGATGATGTTCAGCGAGCTGCCAACGAGGAACAGGCCGACGATACCCACCAGCAGGTAGACACCACCAACGGCGGTGTTGACGGACTTGGACAGCGTGACGCTGTTCATGCCGGCGTAGAGAAGTGCAGCGCCAATGGCGAGGTGGATGATGTTGTGAAGCGGGTTCACGGCAAAGATGATCAGGTTGGCACCTTCGGTGGCGAAGAAGCCGATTCCCGAGGTGACGAAGAAACCGAGCACGCCTACCAAGAGGTACACGGCTCCGAAGATGGTGGCGATCAGGCGATTGGGCGAAGTACGCATGGTCCGAACCTTCCGATGATGGCCGGGAGGTCCCGGCCGTCCTGCTGAGCCCCGGGTGGGACTCTCAAGCAGTGATTCGGACCATGCAGTGGGGCGGATGGGTGTGAGCCCGATTATTTTTTCGACCTTTATGGGCGGAGGCGGATGCTGCTCATTTTGAGGTCGTTCGTGCCTTCGAAGACGTACTGGAGGTCGATCGTCTTGCCATCGCACTGCAGCTTGCCCGCGAGGTCGGCCTTGTTGTTGCCGTTGCTCGAGTCGACGTTTACGGAGTTGTAGTTGGGCTTGCACGAACTGTCCAGTTCCAGGCTGGCAATGCCGTCCACGAACGACTGCTTGTCCAGCTCGTCCTTCAGCGGCTGGCTGAGGTAGTTGTCGTAGGCCTGCTCTGTTTGCCCGGAGACCACCAGGTTTGTGAACTCGTCCGCCAAGGACCTGGCCTTGGACGTCGCGTTGCCCACGACGTTGACCAGGATCAGCACGCCCACCACCGCCAGCACGATCACCCCCGCAACAATGCTGAGGACGATCCACAGGACTTTCCTGCTCTTCCTGGGTGGTTGCTGGCCGTATTGGCCCGGTGGGTATTGGCCCGGTTGTGGCTGACCAGGTTGGTACTGACCTTGCGGGTAGGGGTTCTGCTGGTATTGACCCGGGTTCGGGTACGGCGAATTGCCGCCGTGGGGAGAACCTTGGGGAGAAGAGGACGACGGCGGCTGTTGCCATTGCGGCGACGCTCCGGGCTGTGGGGGGTACCCGGGTCCTGGTGGAACCGGCGGCGGGTTGTACCCGGGTTGGTTCTGGTTGGGTTGGTTGGGTTCTTGCGGATTGCTCACGGTAGTGCCCCTTTCGGCAGCCTTCGGCAGCGCCACCACCTGGACGGGGACCTCTGGCCGACCCCCGATGCGTCCACTTGCATCAAATCGCATCTGGCATTGCGCGGGCAAGAGGCCCCGGGGAATAGCTGCAGGTGACAGCGGTATCAGGCGTCCGAACGCCGGCCCAGCAATGGCTGGACACGGTAGGGGATCATCTCGCGCATAGCCAACGCGGTGTCCGTGCGGTCCACCCCGTCGCAGGACAAGATCTTGCCGTTGATGCGGTAGAGGTCCTCGGCGTCGAGGGCAACCACCCGCAGCAGCAGGTCCGCGGAACCGGTGAGTCCGAATCCCTCGAGGATTTCCGGGATGTCGGCAAGATCTTCGGCCAGTGAGGCCAGTTTTTGCTGTTGTACATGGACGGTGATGAAGGCCGTGAGCGGGTAGCCCAATGCTGCCGGATTGATGCGCCGCTCGAACGAGAGGAAAGCGTGTTTCTTCTCCAGTTGTGCCATACGGGCTTGGACGGTATTCCGGGAGAGACCGAGCTTCTGGGCCAAGGCCACCACTGTTCCCCGGGGATCTTTGGCCATTGCCGAAAGGAGCCGGGTATCAGTGCCATCCAAGGGTTGCATAATGCGCAAGATTAGCACGGTAGCGCTGACTGAAACAGGGCAAAATGCTCAACTTCATCCGAGGTAGTTGTACCCCCTGCGTCTTGTGAGTAGGGTCACAGTTAACTCCGGCGAAGGTGCCGGAGGGCCGGTCTGCGGCGGGATCACAAGTCCAGCCAGCGCCGACGAAAACGAGCCGGAAGGTTGCGATCACCTGTGTTGACGGATCAGGCGGGCAAGGGAGTGCACCAAGACACTCCGGGCCCAGGACAAAGTGCACAAAATCCCCTGCGGACTGGCGGCAATCTGCTCCAGCTGGTGTCGCCGGAAGGCGAGCGAATCAGCCATCCCGAATTCGATGTCTGGGTCAAAGACATCGGCGACGAGCAATTGTGTTCCCTCTATGAGGACATGACCGTCATCCGCCGCATCGATGCTGAAGCCACGGCACTCCAACGTCAAGGCGAACTGGCGCTGTGGCCCCCGCTCCTCGGCCAGGAAGCAGCCCAGATCGGCTCGAGCCGCTCGCTGCGCGACGACGACTTCGTCTTTCCCAGCTACCGCGAAAGCGGTGTTGCTTATGTGCGCGGCGCACATCTGTCTGAGATTGCCAGGGTGTGGCGTGGAAACGCCTCCTATGGGTGGGACCCGCAGCGAATCAACCTCGCGACGCCCCAGATCATCATCGGTTCACAAAGCCTGCACGCCACCGGCTATGCCATGGGTGTCCAGCTGGACGGCGCCAACACCGCGGTCCTTGCGTACTTCGGCGACGGTGCCACCAGTGAAGGCGATGTGAACGAGGCCATGGTGTTCGCCGCCAGCTACCAGGCTCCCGTGGTGTTCTTCTGCCAGAACAACCATTGGGCCATCTCCGAGCCCGTCCGTATCCAGTCGCACGTCCAGTTGGCTGACCGGCCTACCGGATTCGGCATCCCGAGCATTCGGGTGGACGGCAACGATGTCCTCGCTGTCATGGCAGCCACACGGGTGGCTTTGGACAGGGCACGCAAGGGCGGTGGGCCCACCTTCATCGAGGCCGTCACCTACCGGATGGGTCCGCACACCACTGCCGATGATCCCACCCGGTACCGCGACCCCATCGAGCTGGAAGATTGGGCCGCCAAGGATCCGATCCTCAGGCTCCGCAAGCTGCTGGAGGCCAAGGGCCTGCTGACCGACGACGTGGAAGCACGCGTCAAGGCCAAGGCCGATGCTGTGGCCGCGGAGCTACGGTCCAGTTGTATCGACATGCAGGATCCGCAGCCTCTGGACGTGTTCAACCACGTCTACAGCACTCCGAATTCCTGGATTGAACGCCAGAAGGATCATTACTCGCGCTACCTGAACAGCTTCAACCAGCCCGTCGAGGAAGGTGCACTCTGATGTCCAAGCTCACATTTGCCCGAGCCATCAACGCCGGACTTCGGAAGTCGCTCGAAAACGATCCCAAAGTGGTCCTCATGGGAGAAGACATCGGCGCACTGGGTGGCGTTTTCCGCGTCACGGACGGACTGCAAAAGGACTTTGGAAAGCACCGCGTGATCGATTCGCCGCTGGCCGAGTCCGGCATTATCGGCACCGCGGTTGGTTTGGCCTACCGTGGCTACCGCCCGGTGTGCGAGATCCAGTTCGATGGGTTCATCTATCCGGCTTTCGACCAGATCGTCAGCCAAGTCGCCAAAATGCATTACCGCACACAGGGCCGTGTCAAGATGCCCATCACCATCCGTGTTCCTTTCGGCGGCGGCATCGGCTCCCCGGAACACCACTCCGAATCGCCTGAAGCGTACTTCACCCACACCTCGGGCTTGCGGGTAGTGGCCGTTTCCAATCCCCAAGATGCCTACGCGATGATTCAGCAGGCCATTGCCTCCGACGACCCGGTCCTCTACTTCGAGCCAAAGCGCCGCTATCACGACAAAGGCGACGTAGACGAAACCATCGATCTGTCCACGGCCCTTCCTCTGGACAAGGCTGCAGTGGTGAGTTCCGGCTCGGATGTCACGCTGGTTGCCTACGGGCCCCTGGTCAAGACTGCCAAGGACGCCGCCATGGCCGCGGCCGACGAAGGTATTTCGGTGGAAGTCATCGATCTCCGCTCGTTGGCTCCCGTGGACTATCCCGTAGTGGAAGCATCCGTCCGTAAAACGGGTCGTTTGGTCATCACTCACGAGGCCGGGCAATCCGGTGGCCTCGGCGCGGAAATCGCGGCCAGCATCACTGAACGCTGCTTTAACTACCTTGAGTCCGCGCCCGTCCGCATCACCGGATTCGACGTTCCGTACCCGTACTCGAAGCTCGAAATGCACCACCTGCCGGATCTGGACAGGATTCTCGACGGCGTGGACCGCGCCCTGGGACGCCGCAACTCGTTGAGTGGACTGGAAGGATGACCGCCACCATGATCAAGGAATTCAGGCTGCCGGACCTTGGCGAGGGCCTGACTGAATCGGAAATCCTGAGCTGGAAGGTGGCCGTGGGGGACACGGTCACTTTGAACCAGGTCATCGCCGAAGTTGAGACAGCCAAGGCGGTGGTGGAGTTGCCGTCGCCATTTGCCGGAACCGTGGCTGCCCTTCACGAGCAGCCGGGAACGGTTGTGGAGGTCGGCAAGCCGATCGTCTCGTTCGAGGTGGACGACGCCGGATCCTCCAACGGGGGTGGTGCGCCGGCTGTTGTTGACCGGTCTGCCGTCGAGGCTTCCGTGAAAGGCGCGCCGACCGCTGGCGGAACTGAAGCGGTGGGCGCCCCCGCCAAACGCGAGCCGAACCTGGTGGGGTATGGCGCCGTCGTCGAGCATTCCGGGCGGCCCACCCGCCGTGCCCGCGGGCAAGTGCAGGACGTGAAGTCCGTAACGCCGGAGGCTGCTGCGATCGCCGAGCCCGTCGTGGCGCGGCAAGCAGAAGCCGACGTTGAGCGTCCGCGGTCGACGCCGCCCGTGCGAAAATTGGCCCGCGACCTGGGGCTCGACCTGCAACTGGTTCCGGGAACCGGTCCGGGCGGGCTCATCACCCGGGAGGACGTCCAGAACTTCTCCGGCGCGGTGGAAGCCCCGGCCGAGCTTGCTCCTGTTGCTGCAGAACTTGGCGAGCGAGAGACACGAACAGCCATCAAGGGTGTTCGGAAGTTCACGGCCGCTGCCATGGTGCAGAGTGCGTTCACGGCACCGCATGTGACGGAATTCCTTACGGTGGACGTCACGGCAACCATGGAACTGCTGGCCAGGCTCAAGGGCAACAGGGCGTTCGAAGGCTACAAGCTGACGCCGCTGACCATCGCGGCCAAGGCGGTCCTGGTGGCGTTGCGGAACAGTCCCACGCTGAACTCCCGCTGGGACGAGTCGAGCCAAGAGATCGTCCAGTTCAACTATGTGAACCTGGGCATCGCTGCCGCAACGCCCCGAGGCCTGACCGTCCCGAACATCAAGGACGCCCACAGGATGACGCTGCGTGAGCTCTCCACGGCGTTGACTGAGCTGACGGACACCGCACGGGCAGGCAAGACCTCGCCCGCTGAGCTGTCCGGAGGTACCATCTCCATCACGAACATTGGTGTGTTCGGTATCGACGCCGGGACGCCAATCCTCAACCCCGGCGAGGCCGCCATCGTGGCACTCGGCGCGGTGCGGAAGGCGCCGTGGGTGGTTAACGACGAACTGGCTGTTCGCCAGGTCATGTCGCTCAGCTTGTCCTTCGACCACCGTCTGGTGGATGGCGAACAGGGCTCGCGGTTCCTGGCGGATCTGGGAGCGATTCTGTCCGACCCCGCCATGGTCATGACAATGATCTGACGCGCTCCACGCTGCGCGGCCCATCCCTTTACGAGTGCTTGCAGGAAACTGCAGCTAAGGGGTGGGCCGTCGCACGTCAGCGGTCAGCAAGGGCTAATCTTCGGTGGGCGTGGTGCGGTTGGAGTGGACGTTGCGCCAGCTGTGCTCCGGCTCGAAACCCAGCAGCCTGCGCGCCTTGTCGATGGAGAGCATCGTTTCGTGTTCGCCCAGTTCCTTGAGGACCTCGACGCCGGGGAAGACTTCCGCTGCCAGTTCGGCGCTGCTTCGGCTCATCACGGTATCTGCGGCGGCAATGATGAAGGTCTCGAAGCCCGGTTCGGCATGTTCCACAGCTCTTACTACTGCCAGTGCACCGTCCCGGGCGTCGATGTAGCCCCACAGATTCCATTTGCGCTGTGTGGCGTCGGAGTCGAAGGAAGGGAAAGCTTCGTAGTCCGCGGGGTCCATGACGTTGGAGAAACGCAGGGCCGTAACGCTTAGGTCCGGGTCCCAGCGGGTGAGCTGGATGGCCATTTGCTCTTCGAGATGCTTGACCAGGGAGTAGGTGCTTTCCGGTCGCGCCGTGTACTCCTCATCCACGGGGATGTAGGGAGGATCGATGTCGAAGGGGAGGCCCAGAACGGTCTCGCTGGAGGCGTAGACCACTTTCTTGATGCCTGCCCGCCGAGCTGCCTGGAACACGTTGTACGTGGAGACCATGTTGTTTTCGAAGATCGCTGCGTCCGGGGCCAGCCCCGGCGCGGGTATCGCGGCGAGGTGAACGATTGCGTCCAGGCCGTCGTGTTGGTCGTCCAAGCCCATGATGACGTCCAGGACTTGTCCGTAGTTGCGGAGGTCCACGCTGACGTAGCCCCGTCCGCGGGTGCCGACACGATCCACGTTGAGGACCTGATGGCCATCCTGCGTGAGTCGGCGGACCACGCTCCTGCCCAGTTTCCCGCTTCCGCCGGTGACAGCAATCCTCATGGTGCGCTCCTTGATAGTGGCTGGACCTAACCTGCGGTACGTCGCCGGTTTCAGCAGGGGTTCGGTTTTCCAGCCTAAGGGGCAGAACTGCCGAGTACAGCCCCCGAGGCAGGCCCTGTGAGTCCTAGGAAAATGGGAACGACCCAAGGGCATGGCGATGCCGTGATCGTATTGCGGTAGCTTCCGGACAGTCACAACAACTGCGACATTCCGGGCGCAGCGAAGCCTCAACAGTCTCCGGGTCCCGATCGGCGGCAACGCCACAACAGTCTCTAGGTCCCGATCGGCGGCAACGCCACAACAGTCTCTAGGTCCCGATCGGCGGCAACGCCTCAACAGTCTCCAGGTCCCGATCGGCGGCAACGCCTCAACAGTCTCTACATTCTCTGGGGTGTGTGGTGGTGGTTGCGTCGGGGTGTTTGGTGGGGGTCGATGTGGGGTGGGGGGATGAACCAGGGCACGCCGGTGGTGGTGTCGATGCGCCATTGTTCTTTGTGGATGAGGTGGTGGTGGTGGCTGCAGAGCAGGGTGCCGTTTTCGGTTCCTGTGGTG